>JABAQR010000037.1 GCA_019187485.1 Lysobacterales bacterium
CTGCCACACGGTGGCCGCCACGCGCAGCCCGCCCGGCGCGCCGCGCCCGGCCGGCGACGGCCTGGTGTCGGTCGCGAGCGCACTGGGCCACCACCGCCTGCCGCAGCGCACGCTGGCCTTCCCGCCGGAACACCAGTTGCTGGTGCCCGAATGCAACCACTTCGATCTGCTCGCACGCGCCGAGGTGCGCGAACAACTAGCGCTCTGGCTGGCCTGAGTCCCTGCCGAGGCGGGCCAGGATGCCGTGCAGCATCTGCAGCTCGCCGCGCTCCGGTCGCGCGCGCTGCAGCAGCCGGCGCAGCTTTTCCAGCGCCAGCGCGCGGTTCTTGTTGGCATACCAGCCGGCCGCGTCGAGCGCAGCGTCGAGTGCCGCCAGCAGCGCTTCGGCCTGCGCCGGCGAGGCCAGCGGCCGCGGTGGCGGCCGTGCCGCGTCGAGCGCCGCCAGCCGCAGCTCCCAGCACAGCAGTTGCACGGCGGCGGCGAGGTTCAGCGATCGGCAATCCGGATCGCTCGGAATCTCGACGCGCACGCTGCACAGATCCAGGTCGGCGTTTGCGAGCCCGGCATCCTCGCCGCCGAAGACCAGCGCCACCTCGCCTGCGACGGCGAGCAGCTCCTGCGCGGCCTCGCGCGGCCACAGCCGTCGCAACGGCACCCGCCGTTCGCGCGCGCTGACTCCGAACACCGCCGCACAGCCGGCCACCGCGACCTCCAGCCGGCTGGCGACGCGCGCGCTGTCGAGCACCTCGATCGCGTTCGCCGCCAGCCGGCTCGCGCTCGCGTGCGGGAAGGCGCGCGGGCGCACCAGGCGCAGGTCGCTCAGGCCCATGGTGCGCAGCGCGCGCGCGGCGGCGCCGATGTTGGCGGGTTCGGCGGCGTCGCAGAGCACGATGCGCACGCGTGCAAGGTCGAGGCTCATGTCGGGCTCCGGGTCTCAGCGCCCGATCATGCCCTGCACGCGGCCATGACCGCGCTCAACGTGAAATTCGCCGGCGCGCCCCAAACTCCGGCATACCGCAACGCAGCGAGGTCCCGACCATGGGCAAGAAGCACAAATCCGCCGAGACGCAGATGGACATCGGCATCGCCGGCAGCGACCGCCGCAAGATCGCGCAGGGACTGTCGGCGCTGCTCGCCGACAGCTACACCCTGTACCTGATGACCCACAACTTCCACTGGAATGTGACCGGGCCGCAGTTCAACAGCCTGCACGCGATGTTCATGACCCAGTACACCGAGCAGTGGACTGCGCTCGACCAGATCGCCGAACGCATCCGCGCGCTCGGCTTCCCGGCACCGGGCACCTACCGGGAGTTCGTCGCGCTCGCCTCGATCCAGGAGGTCGAGGGCGTGCCGAAGGCGAACGACATGGTGCGCCACCTGATCGGCGCCCACGAGGCCACCGCGCGCACCGCGCGCTCGCTGTTCGCCACCGTCAACGCCGCCAACGACCAGCCGACCGCCGACCTGCTGACGCAGCGCCTCGAAGTCCACGAGAAGACCGCGTGGATGCTGCGCAGCCTGCTCGAGGAGTGAGCTTCGCACCGGGGCGGCTCGACCCGCGAGGGATGAAACGAGGTCGCTCCGCCCAAGGGTGGAGCAGCGTTGGACGCAAAGGACGCAAAGGGGAAAGGAAAGGACGCGAAGGACCACTTGAGTGCTTGCAGGTCATGTTGGCCGCGCCGCGGACTGCGTGACCCGCGGGCCTCTTCGTCCCGTAGTCCGCTTTGCGGACAACCTGGCCTGTGCCGTTGCGTCGCGCAGCCGGTCGGCTGAGCCGGCATCTTCCATGCACAGGGTCGGCCGCGCGGCTGAAGCGCCGTTGCCATTCGCTGACATCCGTGCGCGCGCACGGGCTTACACTGGCCGCTTCGCCGTCGTGGAACGACCCATGCTGCGTGCCTTGCCGCTGTTGCTGCTGCCGGCGCTGGCGTCGGCGCAGGACCTGCCCTTCGTCAATTTCGAGAACCACCCGGTGCACGCGCTCGACCTGAGCCCGGACCGGCGGCTGCTGGCGGTCGCGCACACCGCCGACGCGCGCGTGCAACTGATCGACGTCTCGCAGGACGAGCCGGTGCCGGTCGGGCATGTGGTGGTCGGCTACGACCCGGTGGCGGTGCGCTTCCGCAGCGATGGCGAGCTGTGGGTGGTCAACCACGTCTCCGATTCGGTCAGCGTCGTCGACGTCGCCGCGCGCCGCGTGCGCGCGACCCTGCGCACCGCGGACGAGCCCTTCGACCTGGTGTTCGCCGCCGGCAAGGCCTTCGTCTCCTGCTCGCAGGCCAATCAGTTGCTGGTCTACGACGTGGCCAATCTGGCCGCGGCGCCGGCCGTCGTCCCGATCCGCGGCGAGGATCCGCGCGCGCTCGCGGTCAGTCCGGATGGACGCACGGTGTACGCGGCGATCTTCGAATCCGGCAATGCCACCACGATTCTGTCGGGCGGCCTCAACAACGGCGTCGCCAACCTCTTCAACGTCGTCAACGACGCGCGCGGCCCTTACGCCGGCGTCAACCCGCCGCCGAATGCCGGCAGCGCCTTCGACCCGCCGATCGCGGCCGGCGCGACGCCGCCGCGCGTGGGCCTGATCGTGCGCCGCAACGAACAAGGCCGCTGGCGCGACGACAACACCGGCGACTGGACCGAGTTCGTCTCCGGCAGCCTCGCGAACGCCTCCGGCCGGCGCGCCGGCTGGACCCTCCTCGACCACGACCTCGTGGCGATCGACACGAACACGCTGCAGCCGCGCTACACGACCGGGCTGATGAATATCGGCATGGCGCTCGCGGTGAATCCCGCCAGCGGCGCCGCGACCCTGGTCGGCACCGAGGCGCGCAACGAGATCCGCTTCGAACCCAAGGTCAACGGCACCTTCGTGCGCGTGCACCTGGCGCGCGTCGACGCCGATGGCAGCAAGGCGATCGTCGACCTCAACCCGCACCTGTCCTACACCCAGCACACGCTGCCACAGGCGCAGCGCGATGCCAGCCTCGGCGACCCGCGCGCGATCGTCTGGCGCAGCGACGGCGCGCGCGGCTGGGTCGCCGGCATGGGCTCGGACAACGTCATCGCAATCGACGCGAACGGCGCGCGCGTCGGTGCACCGATCGCCGTCGGCCAGGGCCCGGTCGGCCTCGCGCTCGACGAGGCGCGCGCCCGCCTGTACGTGTGGAATCACTTCGAGGCCTCGCTGTCGGTGATCGACACCGCCGCCGCGCGCGAGCTCTCGCGCAGCGCGCTGTTCAACCCGCTGCCGGCGGCGATCCGCGCCGGCCGGCCCTTCCTCTACGACACCCACCGCAGCAGCGGCCTCGGCCAGGTCTCCTGCGCGTCCTGCCACATCGACGCGCGCATGGACCGGCTCGCCTGGGACCTCGGCGACCCGAGCGCGCCGGTGCAGCGCTTCGACCAGAACTGCATCACCGTGATCGGCTCGCCGCGCTGCGAGGACTGGCACGCGATGAAGGGCCCGATGACCACCCAGACGCTGCAGGACATCATCGGCCACGAACCGCACCACTGGCGCGGCGACCGCCTCGGCATCGAGGCCTTCAACCCCGCCTTCGAGAGCCTGCTCGGCGACGATGCGCAACTGACCGGCGCCGAGATGCAGGCCTTCGAGGACTTCCTGGCGACCATCCACTTCCCGCCGAACCCGTACCGCAACCTCGACAACTCGCTGCCGGCGAACCTGCCGTTGCCGGGCCACTACACCAGCGGCAGGTTCCAGATGGCGGGCATCCCGCTGCCGGATGGCAACGCCCAGCGCGGGCTCACGCTGTACACCACCGGCCTGCTCGACGGCCCGCTGCACTGCGCCTCCTGCCACACGCTGCCGACCGGGATGGCGGTCAACGGTCCGCTGATGCTCGGCGCGCTGAACTTCTCGGTCGGCGGCAGCGTGATGGCGCCGGGGCCGCTCGGCGAGAACCACCTCGGCATCGTCAGCACCGATGGCTCCACCAATGTCTCGATCAAGGTGCCGCAGTTGCGCAACCAGCACGAGAAGGTCGGTTTCGAGATGACCCAGGTCGAGAACCTCGCCGGCTTCGGCTTCCTGCACGACGGTTCGGTCGACTCGCTGTCGCGCTTCTTCAGCGCGCGCGTCTTCAGCGTGCGCAGCGACCAGGACGTGGCCGACCTGATCGCGATGCAGCTCGCCTTCGCCGGCTCCGACTTCGGCAACGTCAACCCGAACCTCGGCGCGCCGCCGCCGCTGTCGAAGGATGCGCACGCGGCGGTCGGCCAGCAGGAGACGCTGACCACGGCCGGCAGTGAGCGCGCCGGCCAGTTGCTGGCGCTCGCGCGCGGAACGAAAGTGGACCTCGTCGCGCATCAGGGCACGAGCGGCTGGGTGTTCGAGGCCGCCAGCGACCGCTTCCTGGCGGCCGACGGCAGCGCGCCGCTGACGGTGCCGGAACTACAGGCGCGCATCAGCGCGAGCGCGCCGCTGACGCTGACGATCGTGCCGCGCGGACTCGGCCGGCGGCTCGGCATCGACCGCGACGGCGACGGGATCGGCGATGCGCTCGAAGTGCAGCAGGGCTCGAATCCGGCGGACGCCGCGTCGACCACGCTGAAGGCGATCGGCGGGCTCTGGTACAACCCGGCGCGCAGCGGCCACGGCATCGACCTCGGACACGCCGGTACCGCGATGTTCGCCACCTGGTACACCTACGCCGACGATGGCAGCCCCACCTGGTACCAGGCGGTGGCGCCGCGCGCGAACCCCTGGGTGGCCGAACTGAAGCGCTACACCTGGAACGGCAGCGCGGCGGTCGGCACCACGGTCGGCGAGCTGCGCATGGTGTTCAGCGACGCCAGCCACGCGAGCTTCGAGTGGCGCCTCGGCAGCCGCAGCGGCAGCGAAGCCTTCAGCGCCCAGCTCGGCGAGTACACGCCTTCGAACCCGAACCGCAACGGCACCTGGTACCACGCCGGTGAGCCCGGCTGGGGCTGGTCGATCTACACCGGCGGCGATACCCGCGTCGGCATCGTCTACCACTACGACGCCGGCGGCGCGCCGCGCTGGGTGCTCGGCCAGTCCAGCAATGCCGCCAGCGAGCGCATGCCGATGCAGAGCTTCCGCGGCTTCTGCCCGGACTGCGCCCACACGCCGCCGACCACCAGCGCGGCGGGATTCGTCGACTTCGCCTTCAGCGGCGCGCGCGCCGGCAGCGCGGCGGTCGAGTTACCCGGCTGGCAGCGCGGTCCGGTGTCGATCGTGCCGCTGTCGGAGCCGGTGGTGCATCCGCTGCAGTGGTAGTTTTGCACAAGGAGCGGCGGCGCAGGAGCGCCGCCCTCCAGAAGCTGGCCCGTCCGGAGCCTGCGGGCGTCGGCTATTGAAGGGTCGCCGTCCCGGCGGCCGCCTCCGCTGCTGCAGGCGACCACCATCGAGTGCATTTTGGCTTAGGCTGTCCCCATGGACGCTCTGCTCGCTCAACTCGCCGCCAGCCTCGACGACGTCGTCCTCAGCACCGCCGAGAAGCACGCGCTGCAGGCGGACCTGCGCGCGCGGCCGCTGCGGCCGGACCAGCTACGGCAGTTGCGCAACCACGCCTTCGAGCTGGTGCTGGAACGCGTGCGCGAGGCCGCAGGCGGCGCGGCGATGCCGGCGCTGGTCCAGTGGCTGAGCGACATCGTCAAGCTGCTCGACCAGGCGCTGCATACCGAGCCGGTCGAGACCGAGGTCTGGTTCAGCCCCGGCGAGGAATGCCGCGATGCGGTCATCAGCCACCTCGAGGGCTGTCGGCGGCATGCCGACCTCTGCGTGTTCACGATTGCCGACGACGAGATCACCGCAGCGATCCTCGCCGCGCATCGCCGGCGCGTGGCCCTGCGCGTGATCAGCGACGACGACAAGCGCCACGACTCCGGCAGCGACATCGAACGCCTGCGCAGCGCCGGCGTCGCAATCGCACTCGATGAGAGCGCCGCACACATGCACCACAAGTTCGCCCTCTTCGACGGCCGCTGGCTGCTCAACGGCAGCTTCAACTGGACCCGCAGCGCGAGCACGGCGAATGAGGAGAACCTGGTCGCGACCAACGACCCGCAACAGCTCAAGGTCTTCGGCGAGCAGTTCGAGGCGCTCTGGGCGCGGTTCGGGGGCGCGACCGGTCCAGCAGCAACGCGACCACTGTCGTAGGGGCGCCGCTACGACGCCACCCTGGCCCGCACCTGGCTGGGGGCCACGCCGTAGCGGTTCTTGAAGGCGCGGGTGAAGCTGGACAGGCTGTCGAAACCGCTTGCGTAGGCGACCTCCGAGATGTTGCCGGCGTTGCGCTCCAACAGGCCATGGCCGTGCGCCAGGCGAGTCTCGCGCAGGTAGTCGGAGGGGCTCATGCCGAGCAGTTCCTTGCAGCGCCGGAACAGGTGCGAACGGTCGGCGTGCATGCTGCGCGCCAGTTCCTCGACGCCGAAGGCCGGATCGTGCAGCTTCGCCGCGATCTGGCGGTCCAGGCGTTGACGCCAGCGGCTGTCGCCGTCCTCGACCGGCTCCGGCGCCGGTTTCGGGGCGGCCGCCGCGAGGCGGTGCTGCAAGCGTCGTGCGTGGGCGACGATCGCCTCGCAGCGCGCCAGCAGTTCGCTCGAGTCGAAGGGCTTGGCGAGGTAGTCGTTGGCGCCCGCCTGCAGGCCGGCGACCGCGTGCTCGCTGCCGGCCTTCGCGGTCAGCAGCAGCAGTCCGATCGCGTGGGTGTCGGCGTGCGCGCGCACCCGCCGGGTCAACTCGACGCCATCGCAGCCCGGCATCATGACGTCGCTGACGATCAGGTCCGGCAGCTCGTCGCAGGCCATCCGCCAGGCTTGCTCGCCGTTGGCGGCCTCGATCACTTCGAAGCGCTGGCCGAGCAGCTCGTGCACGCGCGCCCGCAGGTCCTCGTGGTCGTCCACCACCAGCACGCGCTCGCGGCCGCGCGCGGGTGCGGCGGTGTCGGCCGCTGCTGCTGGCGCGGCCTCCTCGGCCAGCGCTTCGGGTTCGGGCACCGCCAATTCCTCGGCCGCTGCCGCCACCGGCAGTCGCAAGGTGAAGCAACTGCCGACACCGAGTTCGCTCTGCACGCTCACGTCGCCGCCGTGCGCGAGCGCGATCTCGCGCACCAGCGAGAGGCCGATGCCGTAGCCGCTCGCAGCCTCGCTGCCCTCGGCCTGGAAGAAGCGGTCGAACACGTGCGGCAGTGCGTCCGGCGCGATGCCGCGTCCACGGTCGCGCACGTCCACGCGCCAGCACCCGTCTTCGCGCGCCAGCGCCAGCTCGATCCGGGTACCGCGCGGCGAGAACTTGGCGGCATTGCCGAGCAGGTTGCCGATGCAGCGTTCGACCTGGGCCGGATCGAAGGCCGCCGGCGCTCGCTCCGGCGCGCACTCCAGTTGCAGTTGCTGGCCGTAGCGCTCGAGCAGCGGCTGACTTTCGGCGGCGATGCGCCGCAGCAGCGAGGCGAGATCGTGCTGGCCGATGCGCAGGGGCAGCCGGCCCTGTTCGAGGCGATTGACGTCGAGCAGTTCGACGATCAGGTCGAGCACCCGGCGCGCATTGCGCTGCGCCAGTTGCAGGTGCGCGCGCACGCCGTCGGCGAGCCGGCCGCGGGTGCCCTGCAGCAAATCGTCGAGCGGACCCAGTACCAGCGTCAGCGGGGTGCGGAACTCATGGCCGACGTTGACGAAGAAGCGGGTCTTCATGCGGTCGACCTCGGCCAGGCGCTCGGCCTGGGCGACCAGTTGCGCGTTGCTGGCGCGCAGCTCCTCGGTGCGCGCGGCGACGGTGGCTTCCAGCTCGCGCTGGCGCACCAGCATCTGCCGCTGGCGCCGGCGCGCGCCGAGACGCATCGCCAGCCACAGCGCGAGGATGCCGCTGCCCGCGTAGGCGGCCTGCGCCGGCGCGCTGCGGAACCACGGCGGCGTGGTCGCGATGACGACCGGTGGCATGCGCACTTCCCGCTGCAGCGCGTCGCGCGCCTCGACCTCGAAACGGAACTCGCCATCCGGCAGGTTGGTGTAGACGCGCGCCTGCTTCCCGGACAGTGTCCACTCGCTCCAGTCCTCGAAGCCGGCGAGGCGCGAACGGTAGCCGGTGGCGGCGCCGCGACGCAGGAAGGGCAAGGCGAAATCGATGTGCAGATCGCGCACCGAGGGCGGCAGTGCGGCGAGCGTGGCGAGCTCCAGGGGTGCGCGGGCGCGGGTGTCGAGCACCCGCGTCAGCAGCGGCGCCGGCGCCGGCGGCGTCGGCCGGTGTGCGGCGAGGTCGAAACGCAGCAGGCCGTTGGCGCGGATCGCCCAGACGATGTCGCCTTCACGCAGGAAGCCGAAGATGGTCGGGAAGGGATCGACACCGTGCAGCAAGTCGCGGTCGATGCGCCAGCCGTCGCCCGCGCGCCAGAACACGTCGTTGAGGATCGCGCCGCCACGCACCCACAGGTGGCCCGCTTGGTCCTCGTAGGCGCTGTACAGGCGGTCCTGCTGCAATTCCGGCGGGAGCCCCGGCGGGACGATGAAACGGTCGCTGGCGGCGTCGTACACGCGCAGGCCCTGCATCGTCGTGAACCACGGCCGGCGCGGCCCGGCGTAGATGCGCACGGTGCCGGCCGGCAGGCCATCGGCGGCGCCGTAACGGCGCGGCACGCCCGGATCGGCGAGTTCGATGCGCAGCACGCCGTCGACGCGGTCCGCCACCCACAGCGTGTCCACGTCTTCCTCGGCGATGCGCATCACCGGGTTCCGCAGCGATCCGATCTCGCTGGCGCGCACGCTGCCGTCGGCGGCGAGGTCGATCTGCAGCAGGCCCTGTGCGTAGCCGGCGTAGACGCGCCCCGCCACGAAGCGAGAGGGTTCCAGCAGCGAGATCTGGTTCCACCGTCCGGGAACGTCGTCGACCCGCCAGCCGGCGCCCTCCGGTCGGACCACCCGCAGCGAGCCGTGCGTGGCCAGCAGCACGTCCGCACCGAGCGCCGCGACGCCGTAGAGGCCGCGAAACTCCGGCACCGGCGCATCGACCACGCCGCCGACCGGCGTGTCGCGCAGGCGGAACAGACCGCTGCGTGAGGCCACCCACAGCGCGCCCTGCCAGCGCGCCACCTGGGCCGCACTCGGCAGGCCGTTGCGTTCGTCGAACACGCTCAGCGCGCCGCTGATGCCCAGGCGTGCAAAGCTGCGCTCCTGGGCCAGCCAGAGGTCGCCGTTGCGGTCCTGGTGCAGGTCCGAGGTGCGCCGCTGCACCGGCACGCCGGCGCGCGCGTCCAGGTGGTCGACCAGCGTGCCGTCGCGGCCGAGCAGGTGGATCCCGTCGAGCAAGCCGGCGACCGCGACTCGGCCGTCGGCGAGCGCGGCGATCGCGTAGAAGGGCCGCGTGGTTTCGCGGCCGTGCAGGCGCTGCAGCGCATCCGACCACGGCAGCAGCGCGCCGTCGCGATAGCGCAACACCTGACCGTTGTTGTTCAGCAGCAGTGTGCCATCCGCATCCCGTGTGCTGGCGCTGATGCCAACGCCCTCGAGCGCATCGCTGCCCGTCACCGGCGTCGCCACAAAGTTCGCGTCGAGCCGGCTGAGCACCGCCGGCGCGCCGTGCACCGCCAGCAGATCGCCGTCGACCAGGAAGGTCTCGACCAGTTGCTGCATCGGCGCGCAGCGCACCGGCACCGCCGGGTCGTGCGGCACCCATGCGATCCGCGTCGCCGCCGCGTAGACCACGCCGCCGCGCACGGGGTCGACATGCACGCTCAAGGTCTCGGCGGCGACGTCGCTGCAGTCCGCCGGCAGGCGCGCGAATACGCTGTGCCACTGCAAGGTACCGCCGGCATCGTCCTGCCAGTAGCCGATGTCGCCATTGAAGCTGGTGTGGATACGCCCTTGGGCGTCGACGTCGAGGTGCTCCATGCCGCCCTTGGCGTCGGGGTGCAGGTGCAACTGCCAGCGCGAACCGTCGTAGCGGAACAGGCCGCGCATATTGGCGACCAGCAGGCGGCCGTCGGGTTGCTCGAGGATGTTGGTGCTGACCGAGGCGCCTTCCATGGCCTGCACGTCGAAGACCTCGACCGGCAGCGCGCCGCGCTCGCTGGCGGCAGCGCCGGCGATCCACAGCGATCCGATGCAGCGGACGACCACGTTGCGCATGCACGTCATCCGTGTCGTGGGCGATCGAAATTACAGAAGCGATGCCGGATCTGGAAGATTCGCGCGAGTGGGGGCGCGTGCGCCGCGACCCGAACGCCCGCTCCATGCACTACTCGAAGCCATCCGCGAACAGGTTCTGCGGGAGCGGCGCGACCAGGCAGTTGGAGATTTCGCTGGTCGATCCGTCCGGCGAAGTCGCGGTCGCGGTGACAAAGCCCGCCAGCGGCGGCGCGTCGAAATCGATACTGAAGTTCTCCGAGGTGCTGCTGAGGGGCACTTGGACCGAGCTCAGGGGGAGGTCGCCGCGGCGACCGCCGAGGATGCCACCGGTGTCGCTGCACAACTGGCTGCGATGGAAGGTCAGGCGGTACAGCACCGGCGTGACGATGCCGGCCGGCACGTCGAGCACGCCGTTGATCGTGAAGCCGGTTGCGTCGGCCGATGCGTCGGTCAGCAGCGGCGTGTTCTGGCCGTCGTTGGCGCCAGTGTCGACATCGTTGACGTCGTTCGGGTTGATCCCGTTCGGGGTGCCGGTGTCGGTGAGGTCGATCGCGGTGGCGCCGGTCTGGCCGCGGAAGCGGTTGCCGAACAGGCTGTTGCGGTCGCTGCCGGTGCCCGATACCAGGATCGACACGCTGCCGCCGGTGAAGTCGTTGCGCAGGGTCCCGCCGATGGCGACGTCGCTGACGTCGATGAGTTCCACGCTGCGGTCGTTCGAAGCCGCCTGCTGACGGTCCGGGGAGAGTCCGAACAAGTTGAGGGTCGCCGTGCTGCCGCCGGCGGCGCTGCCGAAAATGCGCACACCCGCTTGCGCGTAGTTGCCGATCACGTTGCGGTCTGCCAGCGCGTTGCCGCCAAGCTGCAGCACCGTGTTGCTGGCGAGAATGCCGACGCTGCCGCCGATTCCGCCGCCATCGGCGCGGAATCCGATCCAGTTGCCGCGCACGCGCAGGGTGCCGTTCGCGCTGCAATTGCCGGCGTCGTTGACCCGGGTGGCGATGGTCGCGCTGCTGCCGCCGTGGATCGCAAGGCCGCGCACTTCGACCTGGCCGCTCGTGCAGGTGCGCAGCGCATGGCTGAGGCCGGTCGCCGCGAGTTCGATCTTGAGCACCGCGTTGGAATCCAGACCGTCCGCATTCGGCACCGCGCCGAGCTGGGTGTAGCCATCGATGCTGGTCGCGCCGGTGATCGGCGGCAGCGTAGCGGCGAGGCCGATCAGGTGCGGGCCGTCGCCCGGAATCGCGAAGCGAATGTTGTCGGCACCGGCCTGGGCGTTTGCCAACTGGATCGCCTCGCGCAACGTGCAGGTGTTGGCATCGCCGCTCTGCGTGCAGCCGCCATCGGTGCTGGTGCTGTCGGCAGCGCTGTCGACCGCAATGCCGGGCGGCGGATCGCTGGCCGCGATGCACGCGCCCATCTCGCTGGTGCCATCGGCGCGCGTGACCGTCGCGGTGATCTGCTCGAACTGCACCAGGTCAACGTCGCTCAGGACGGCGACGTCGAAGGCGTTGCCGGCCATCCCGAAGCTGCCGAGGTAGATCGTGCCGGGGCCGTGGCCATTCGGGTGGCACTGGTCGGACGCGTACACCGCAACCGTCGAGGGCTCGAAGCCGATGACCGGGGAATCGAAGCTGCCGACCACGCGCACGCCGCTGTCGGTGCGCTCGGCAAGGGTCAGCACCGGGAAGTTCTGCAGGCCATTCGGGCCACTGTCGCCGTCGCCGGGATCATTCGGTGTCAGCCCGTCGAGACCCAGGTCGATCGGAATCAGGTTGCTGAGCCCGAAGTTGTTCGCTGCGAGCACGTTGCCGATTCCGGCGCTGGCGAGCAACTGGATGTGCGCCGAGTTGAAGCGGAAATGGTTGGGCGCGGCATCGCTGCCGATCACGACGCCGGCCGCGCCGGCGGCCAGCTGCACGCCCTGGCCGTTGGCGCGGTCCAGGGTA
Organism: Lysobacterales bacterium; assembly: GCA_019187485.1. Classification (GTDB taxonomy): domain Bacteria; phylum Pseudomonadota; class Gammaproteobacteria; order Xanthomonadales; family SZUA-5; genus JADKFD01. Next base: position 12,054 of record JABAQR010000037.1, read on the forward strand.
CCGCTGCGGTCGCTGCCGATCAGGTTGCCGAGCACGCTGCTGCCGCTGATCCCTGCGCCGGCGAAGTTGATCGCGGTGCCGTTGTCCGCGATCACATTGCGGTCAGCCGGCGCCTCGCCGCCGACGCGCAGGCGCACGCCGTCGCTGTTGACCGCGCGGGTGTTTCCGGCGGCGGTCGTGCCATCGGCGGCGAGGCCGATGAAGTTGCCGGCGATGACGCTGTCGACGCCGTTGCAGCCATTGAAGGCATTCGTGAAGCGCGTGACCGAGAGCCCGCGCACCACGATCGCGCTCGCGCACAGGTTGAAACCGGTCGCGTTGGCGCCGGCGTTGACGCCGTCGATGCGGATGCGCGGCACCGCATTGCTGACGGTCGCATCGCTGTTGGCGACGCTGCCGGGCTGCGTGTAGCCATCGATGGTCACGCCGCGCGTCACCGGGGGCAGCGGCGAGACTGGCTGGATCAGGATCTCGCTGCTGCCGCTCAGCGGCGGCACCGCGAAGTGGATGCTGCGCAAGCCGGTGCCGCTGAAGTTGTTGGAATCCAGGATCGCCTCGCGCAGCGTGCAGTGCGTGGCGCTGCAGGAACCATCGGCGGTGTCGCCGGTGTTGTTGACCACCAGTGGCGACGGGTCCAGCGGGAAGCAGGCGGAGAACTCGCTGGTGCCGACGCCGGTGCGCGTGGCCGTCATCGTGATCACGGTGCCGGCCGGCAGCGCATCGGTGGTCGACTGGGTGTAGCTGAAGGATTCGCTGGTCGAAGAGAAGGTGCGCGTCTGCACGCCGAGGATGCGCTCGCCGTCGCCGTGGCCGCCGGCGTGGCACTGCGCGCTGGCGTAGGCGCGCAAATGGTAGGAGATGCTGCCCGGGTGGCCGACATCGAGGCTGCCGGACAGCGCCACACCTCCCGGCACGCGCTGCGCGTTGGTGAGCACCGGGAAGTTCTGCAGATCGTTGGCGCCGATGTCGAGGTCGTTGGCGTCGTTGGCGGTGATGCCGTCGCTGCCGAGGTCGATGCCGAGAGTGTCGCTGGCGCCGATGCGGTTGCCGGCGAAGCTGATGTTGCGCGCGCTGCCGCGCACGACGATGCCCTTCCCGTAGTGGCGGATCGTGTTCGCCAGCGCGCTGCCGAGCGTCAGCGCGGTGGCGTCGACCACATCGATGGCGGTGCCACCGCCCAGATCACCGCTGCCGTTCTTGCCCATGCCGAACAAGTTGCCGTCGATGCTGGAGCCGTCGGCACCGGTGCCGTTGAGGATCACGCTGCCACCGAAGAAGGCGTTGGTACCGGCGATCACGTTGCGATCGGCCAGGTTCGCGCTGCCGACCGCGACCAGCGTGCGCGCGATCAGATTGGTGGCGTTGCCCTGCGCGGAGTTGCCGGTGCTTGGCAGTCCGAGGAAATTGCCATGCACCTGCGTGTTGCCGGCGGTGCATGCGGCGCTGCTGTTGCTGAAGCCGACCGCGACGCCGCGGTTGAAGCGGGTGATGGCAAGGCCGCGAATGCTGACGTCGGCGGCGCACACCGCGAGTCCGACGCCGCTGCCGCCCGCGCTGGTGCCATCGAGGCGCACGCGCAGCACAGCATTGCTGAATTCGGAATCGTCGTTGACGCGGGTGCCGCTCTGCGAATAGCCGTTGATGGTCAGCGGCGCCGTGATGTTCGGCAGCGAGGTTGCCGGCTGGATCAAGAGTTCGCCGCGCGGCGGAGTCGTGATCGCGAAGTTGATGGTGTCGGCCGTCGGCGTCGCGTTCGCGGCGTTGATCGCCTGGCGCAATGTGCAGGTACTGCTGCAGGTGCTCCCGGCGGTGTCCGCGACGCTGGTGACGATGAAGGTGGCGGCCGGCAGCGTGGCGGGCAGCAGGCCGATGGCGCAGGCCAGCAGCGGCAGCAGGTGAGTGCGGGAAACTCGAATCACAGCAGGTCTCCAGAAGTTGCGGAGGAAGGAGCGTCGGATGCGCAGGGGCGCTGCGGTGCCTGTGGCAGTTCGCGCAGGCAGGCTTCCAGGGTGTGTTTCAGGCGCGTGGCGGTGGTTGGCATGGCCGCGTGCCAGTAGCCGGGTGCGAGGCAGGTCAGAGCTTCGCTGCCGTCGATGGCGCCGAGCCACAACGTCGGCCGCAAGACCGTTCCCGAAGGCTCGCAATCGACTACCCACAGGTCGGCAACGCGGACGTTGCCTGCGCGCCCGACGCGCGCCTGCGGCCAGTGGCGCGCGAGTTCGCCGATCAGGTAGGCGGCGAGCTCGGCGTCGACATCCAGCGCGATGCGCGGCGGCAGGCGTGTGAGCGGAGCGGAGCGAGGCATCGGATTCCTGCTGGTTGGCGCGCGACGGGTGGCTGGTACGGGCATGGCCGGCGGCCGGCGGCTACTCGAAGCCGTCTGCATGGAGGTTGTCTGGCCGCGGCGCGGCCAGGCAGTTGCCGAACTCGCTGGTCGAGCCCGCCGGCGAGGTCGCGGTGGCGGTGATGAAGCCGGCTTCGGGTGCCACCGCCAGGGTCACGCTGAAGCTCTCGGCGCTGCTGCTGAAGCCGCGCAGCAGCGAACCGAGGTAGACCTCACCCTCGCGGCCGGTACCGGCGCTGTCGTTGCAACTGGCGCTGCGGTAGAAGGTCAGGCGGTAGTCCACCGGGCTGGCGATGCCGCTCGGCACGTCCAGGGTACCGGTCAGCGTGATGCTGTCGCTGGTGGCGCTGCCGGCCTGCAGCACCGGCGTGTTCTGGCCTTCGTTGGCGCCGCTGTCGGCGTCGTTGAGATCATTCGGCGTGATCCCGTCCGGGCCCGCGCCCGCGGCGAGGTCGATGGCGGTGCTGCCGGTGTGCAGCGCGAAGCGGTTCGCGTGCAGGCGATTGCCGTCGGCGCCGGCGCCGGTCACCAGGATCGCGACCGCCGAGCCGAAGAAGCGGTTGGCGAGCGCGCCCTCGCCGCCGACCGTGCAGTTGGAGGCGTCGACGAGGTCGATGTCGCGCGCGTTCGGGTGGTTGAGGCCGTCGCCGTCGCGGCCGAACAGGTTGTTCTGCACCTGGCTGCCGCCGGCGGTGGCGCCAAAGATGCGCACCGCGGTGCCGGTGGCGCGTGCGAACAGGTTGCGGTCGGCTGCGGCGGGGCCGCCGGCGGTCAGTGCGCCGCCGCCGGCCTGGATCGCGGTCGCCACCGCGGAGGATGCGCCGGACGCGCGGATCCCGAACTGATTGCCGCGCACGCGCAGGGTGCCGTTGAGCGCGCAGTTGCCGGTGTCGTTGACGCGGCTGGCGATCATCGGCCCGGTGCCGGCGAAGAAGGCGATGCCGCTGACCTCGACCGCTTCGCTGGTGCAGATGCGCAAGCCGTTGGCGAGCCCGGCGGCATTGAGTTCGATGCGCAGCACCGCATCGAAGCCGTCCTCGCCGGCGGCGTTCGGTGTGGCGCCGTCCTCGCTGTACCCATCGATGGTCAGGCCACCGGTGATGACCGGCAGCAAGGCAACCGGGTTGATCAGGTGCGGGCCGTTGCCGGGGATCTGGAAGCGGATGCGGTCGGAACCGGACTGGCTGTTCGCCAGCAGGATCGCCTCGCGCAGCGTGCACGGGTTGGCGTCGGCGACGATGTCGCAGCCGCCGTCGACGGTCAGCGAATCGGCGTTGCTGTCGACCGCGATGCCGACCGGCGGATCGGTCGCCTGCAGGCAGGCCGAGAACTCGCTGCTGCCGTCGGTGTGGGTGGTGATGGCGGTGATGAAGGGCAGGGCGACGAGATCGGCGTCGGTCGCGAGGATCACGTCGAAGGCTTCGCCGACACTGGCGCTGCCCAGCAGTTGCTGGCCTTCGCCGTTGCCGCTGGGGTGGCAGGTGGCGCTGGCGTGGAAGTGCAGCGTCAGGCTGCCGGCGGCCGGCGTGCCCGGAACATCGACCGTGCCCACCAGGCGCGCGCCGGCGACATTGCGCTCGGCCAGCGTCAGCAGCGGGAAGTTCATGCGTCCGTTCGGGCCGCTGTCGGCGTCGCCGGGGTCGTTCGGCGTGACCCCGTCGGCGCCGAGGTCGATCGCCAGCACGCTGGAATCGGCGTAGAGGTTGTCGCCGAACTGCACCTCGCGCGCGCCATCGGTGACCGCGATCGCGCGGCCGTTGAAGCGGAAGCGGTTGGGCGCGTCGGCGGAGCCGATGAACACCCTGACGCTGTCATCCACCACCGACACCGCAGTGCCGATAGCGCGATTCAGGCCTCCGCTCTTGTCGCTGCCGAACAGGTTGCCGAGGACCTCGCGGCGGATCGAGGAAAAGGCCGACGCCGAGTTCATCTCGACACCGGTGGTGCCGCCGGCGAAGACATTGCGATCGCCGATCGCCTGGCCACCGATCGTCAGCGGCGAGCCGCCGGTGCCGTCGAACACGATGTGGCGTGCGTTGGCGCCGGGCGTCGCACCGTCGGTGCGCAGGCCGAAGAAGTTGCCGGCGACGGTGCCGCCGGAACTGTTGTCGCAACCGGCGCGCTTGAAGCCGATGCCCTCCTCGAAGCCGGTGAAGGCGAGTCCACGGATGAGCACCTGGGAGGCGCAGACGTCGAATCCGACCGGCGCACTGGCGCTGCCGGCGAGCCGGATGCGCGGGATCGCGTTGCTGAACTCGGGATCGGTGTTGACCAGCGAACCCGGCTGCGAGTAGCCGTCGATCAGGAATCCGCGCAGGATCCGCGGCAGCGGCGTCGCCGGCGCGATCACGATCTCGCTGCTGCCGGTCAGCGGCGGAATCGCGAAGTTGATGAACTGCTGGCCGGCGCCATTGAAGGTGTTGGCGCTGTTGATCGCCTCGCGCAGCGAACAGTGGGTGGCGTTGCAGACGCCGTCGTCGACGTCGTCGGCGCTGTTGACCAGCAGCGGCGGCGGATCGAGCGCAAAGCAGGCCGAGAACTCGCTGTTGCCGGCGGCGGCGTTGCTGCTGCGCACGATCGCGGTGATCACAGTGCCGGTCGGCAGCGGGTCGCTGGTGACCACGTTGCCGGTGAAGAAGTCATTGGGACTGCTGACTTCGCGCTGGAACTCGCCGAGGAAGCGTTCACCCTCGCCGTTGCCGCTGGCATCGCAGGCCGGTGAGGCGTACAGCTCGAAGAAGTAGGACTCGGTGCTGGTGTGGCCGACGTCGAGGGTGCCGCTGGCGCTGATGCCGTCTTCGTTCCGGGAAGCGCCGTTGATGACCGGGAAGTTCTGCAACTGGTTCGGGCCGTTGTCGAGGTCGTTCAGATCGTTCGGGGTGACCCCGAGCGTGCCGAGGTCGACGCCGAGCCCGTCGTTGTCGTGGATCGCGTTCTGCGACACGCGCGTGTTGACGCCGCCGTTGATGTGCACGCCGGTGCCGTTGAAGCGGATCGTGTTGCGGAAGATGAAGGCGTTGTTGTAGCTGTCGTTGACGCGCACGCCGGCAGCGGCATTGCCGAAATCCTGCGAACCGCCGCGGTCGGTGCCGATCAGGTTGCCGATGACGTCGCTCAAGCCGCTGAAAGTGCCGCGCAGCTCGATGCCGAAGACGCCGTTGGCGGAGATGACGTTGCGGTCGGCTGCCGCGCTGCTGCCGATGTCGACCACCGAGGCGGCCACGCGGATGCCGGTCCCGGTGTTGCCCGCGCTTGCGGTGCCGCTGTTGGCCAGCCCAATGAAGTTGCCGTGCAACTGCACATTGCTGACCGCACCGGTGCAGGGCGAGTCGCCGACGATGATGCCGTGCTGGGCAAAGCGCGTGACCGCGATGCCGCGCACGCTGCTGTTGCTGGCGCAGATGGCGAGGCCGTGCGGGGCGCTGCTTCCCACGGCAGCACCGTCGATGCGGATGCGCACCGTCGCATTGCTGACCGTGGTGCTGTCGTTCAGGCACGAACCGGGCTGCGAGTAACCGTTGATCGTCAGCGGCTGGGTGACCGGTGGCAGGTTGCTCAGCGGCTGGATCAGGATGTCGCCACGCGGCGGGAAGGTGTCGATGTCGAAGTTGATGGTGTCGGTGGCGCTGGTGGCGTTGGCGGCGGTGATTGCCTGGCGCAGCGTGCACACCGAACCGCAGCCGCTGCCAGCGGTGTCGGCGCGGCTGGTGACCACGAAGGTGGCCGCGCGCAGCGGGCCGGCGCAGAGCAGCAGGAGGCCGGCGAGTGCCGGCAGGCGGCGGATGAGAGCGGCGATGAGGTGCACGACGGGTCTCCGGGATCGCGGTGGCCGCAGTCTCGGCGTGCGCCAAAAACCTCGTTTGACCCCAGGTTGCCAGCGCTTGACATGGCGTTGTCAAGTTACAAGTACCTGTTTTTACGGATATCGACCAGCTCCGTTCGATTCTCGCGCGCACCACTTGCGGCCCCTGCGCGCACGGCCGGAATCTGCGCTTGCGCGGCTTTCACGCCGCTGCAATGCTCCGCCCTCGACCGGACCCACCCCGCCGATGGCCATCGCCTCCCTGCAGTTCCCGCCGCCGATCCGCCGCCGCCTGACGGTGGCGCCGCGCGACTACGAGCGCCGCGACCGCGCGGTCGAGCTGTTCGAAGCCGGCGAACTCCTCGCGGCGGTGCACGAGACCCTGGGCTACCTGCTGCCGGCATTGTCACCGCACGACCTCGCGCAGGGCCCGCTGTGCTTCGTGCAGGGCACGGCGCGCGTGCGCCTGCGCCTGGAGGACGGCCGCCTGGTGGTTTCGAGCGCGCTGATGGCGATGCGCGAGGGCGCCCAGGCCACCGCGGTGCTGCGCTACGCGCTGACGCGGCTGTCGGCCACCGGCCAGTTGTTCCAGCCGCGGCTGCAGGAAGGCGTGCTGTCGCTGGAGTTTGGCGACCGCCTGTCGTTGCTGCACCCCTTGAAGCTGATCGAGGTGCTGCAGCGCCTGCCGACCGAATCCGACAATCACGACGGCTGGCTGCAGCAGCGCTTCGGCGTCGATGCGGCCGATCGCGAGCCGCTGGCCGCGCTCGAGGAGGCCGAGCTGGCGCTCGCGCTCGAGATCTGGCGCGCGCACTGGGAAGCGGTCGACCGGCTGCTGCTGGAGTCGCGCCGGCGGCGCTCGGTACGTTTCCTGGACTCTCTGGGTTCCTGGGCCGCCAACCAGGTCCGCTACGCGCTGCCGCTGCACGGCAGTGTGCGCGCCACTCTCAACGAAGCGGCCGACGAGTTCACCGACAAGGACGAGAACCCCAACCGACGCGACACCGCGCTGTCCAGGTGCTGCCGCGAGATGCGCCAGGTGGGTGAGGAGGAGTTGCGCCGTTGCCTCGGCCACGCCAGCTATGCGATCAACCCACTGCACGAGGGCACGCCCTCGCTGCTGAGTTCGGTGCTCGGCGGCCAGCGCCTGCAGACCAGCGGCGAGTTGCGCGCGGCCGGCCGCTACCTGGAGTCCGCGCTGGAACTGGTCGCCGACTACCTCTACCTGCTGGCCGACCACAGTTGGCCGGAGACCATCGACCACAAGCTGCAGGCGGCGCTCGCCGAAGTGTCCGGCAGGCCCTGGCGGGAGGTCGCGGCGACGTTGTGGAGTCACGCAAATCAAATCGCGCGCCAGTTCGGAAGCAGCGCCGGCGGGGACGAAGAGGACAACGATGGCAACTGACGCCACCCACCCGCTCGAGGACATCGAGCGTCTGGGCGTCTATCAGGTCTACACCGGCACCGGCACCGGCAGCGGCTTCCTGATCGACGCCACCCATCTGCTGACCAACTGTCATGTGGTCCAGCCCTACCGCGAGGTCGCGGTGGAGATGCGCGACAAGACCCGCATCGTCGGCCGCGTGCGCCGCGTGCACCCGCACCGCGACCTCGCCATCCTGGAACTGGCGCGCCCGGTCGACGGCGAGGTGCTGGCGCTCTCCGATGGCGCCCACTTGAAGCCCAAGCAGCCGGTGCACATCCTCGGCTTTCCGGTCGGTCTGCCGCTGTCGCTGACCGAGGGCGTGATCTCGCATGTACGCCAGTTGCTGGACGAGCAGTTCTTCCTGCAGACCGATGCCGCGATCAACCCCGGCAACTCCGGCGGACCGATGCTGGACGACCAGCGCCGCATCATCGCCGTCACCACCTGCAAGCTGAACGCGGCCGAGTCGGTGGGCTTCGGCATCCCGATCGCCGACGTGCGCCAGTTCGTCGAGGCGTTCCACGCCCAGGTGGTGCCCTTCGGCGTGCACTGCCCGACCTGCGACGAACTGATCGACCGCGCCGTGCGCTACTGCCCGAGCTGCGGCGCCGACCTCGAAACCCACCACGATTTCGGCGACTACTTCGAGGCGCCCGAGCTGCATCCGCTGACGGTCTTCGTCGAGCGCGCACTGGCCGAATCGGAGATCGATCCGGTGCTCGCGCGCCACGGCAGCCACAACTGGAGCTTTCATGTCGGCAGCGCGCCGATCAAGATCTGGTGCTGCTGCTCGGAGCACCTGAACTTCTCCTCGCCGATGGCGCAGACGCCGAACAAGGGTCTGGATGAGCTGTTCGGTTTCCTGCTGTCCGCCGAACACGCGCCCTACGGCTTCGATCTGGTCGGCAGCACCGTGCGTCTGAACCTGGTGGTGCACATCTCCGACGTGTTCGCGCCGGACGAGCACGCGCATCTGGTCGAACGCGTGCGCAAATTCGTCCACAAGGCCGATGCGGTCGACAACCTGTTGATCCAACAATACGGCTGTCAGCCGGCACCCGAGACCCAGACCGAACAATTGAAGAGCGAGCACGGCGCCTGAGCGCCACGCAGAATCACTCGAAACCGTCGGTGAACAGATCGTCGTTGGCGCTCTCGAAGCCGTTGCCGAACACCGCCTGCGGCGGGCCGCCAGCGACGCAGTTGTAGCAGACCAGCGCAAAGTCCTGGCGCGGACTGACCGCGGCATGCGGGCTCAGCGCGTCGGCGGCGATGGTCGCGGCGAGCACGCGCAGCTCGAAGCTCGCGCCGGAGTGCTGCGCCGGCGACAGGAACACGCCCTCGAGGTTGTTGCGCGCGTCGGCGCTGCCGCCGCTCGCCGAAAAACCGCTGGTGGCATCGATGACGTTGCCGCGGTAGGTGGCCCCGGCAGTGACGCTGAGGTCGAGGTCGTTGGTCCACGACGGCGTGGTGCCGCCGCTGCCGGGGCCGGGCGCGTCGGTCCAGGCGAGCATGATGCGCACCGGCTCGGCGGGGTCGTCGGCCTGCAACTGCACCGTGTACTCGTTGCCGCTGGCGGTGAACACCGTGTCCTGGTCGTGCAGCCAAACCTCGACGCCGGGGTTGATGACCGCATCGAGGTTGATGCGGCCCCAGCCGGCGAGGCGGTTCGGGCGCTGCGGGATCACGCGGCCATCGGCGTCGAGGCGGCCGATCAGGTTGTCGGCGGCAGCGGTGAAGACCGCCTTGACCAGCGCCGGACTCGGATCCTCGCCGTGCACATCGCGATGCCGCTGCCAGTACAGCGCGCTGGCGCCGGAGACCACCGGTGAGGCCATGCTGGTGCCGCACATGCTGCCGAAGGAGGTGTCGCTGGTGGCGGTCAGGCTGTCGGTGGAGCAGCCGGGGGCGACGATGTGCGGCACCGTGCGCCCGTCGCAGGCCGGCCCGTGCGCGCTGTTGGAGGAGACGTCGAACATCGCGGCGCCGGGCTGGCTGCTGCCGCTCAGCATGCGCGTGGAGCCCACCGAGAACAGGTTCTTGGCCTCGTCCGGGGAGCCGAGCGAACTCGGCGCGCAGGGGCCGGTGTTGCGGTCGCCATTGCCGTTCATGACCGACCACACGGTCAACACCGGCTGGTTGCCGGCGACGGTGGAATCGGCATCGCGCGCGATCAGGTCGACCTGCATGGTCGGAATGTCGTAGCCCTGCGGCGTGCTGGTCGGGCCCCAGGAGTTGTTGGCGAGCTGCGCGCCGCTGCTGGCGGCGTCGCGGTAGATCGAGATCATGCCGTTGGCGACCATGCCGCCGGGGCCGCCGGCGCTCAGGAATGGGTTGTAGCGCAACTGGATCACGCTCGCGCCCGGGGCCACGCCCTGGCCGCGCAGGAAGCCGCCGGCGTCGAGGATTCCGGAGCTGCCGCGCCCGGCCACGGCGCCCGCGACGTGGGTGCCGTGCGCGTTGTTGCTGGCGGTGCAGGCGCCGTTGGAGCCGACGCAGGGCACCACCGCGGCGGCGATGTCGACGTGCGTGGTGCGGATGCCGCCGTCGACGATGGCCACGCGGACCCCGGCGCCGTTGACGCCGGTCGGGGTCAGCCAGTTCAGGTAGCCGGGCTGGATCACGAACCCCGCGTCGTAGCCGCCGACGATCGACTGGTGGGTCATCTCGCTGCGCTCGCCGCCACTGCGCTCGATGCGCTGCAGCGTGTAGACGCCCGGAATCTGCGCGGCGGCGAGGAAGGCGGCGCCGGCGAGGTCGAGCTCGACCAGCGTCAGTTCGTCGATGAAATCGCTGCGCTGCACGAGCGTGCCCCCGGCCGTCGCCAGCGCCTGCAGCACCGGGTCGGCGCGTGCGCGGTCGACCAGACCCATCGCGCGCACCGGCGCCGGCTCGAGGCCGCGGCTCTGCGGCGGCACCCGCTGCGCCGGCAGCAGGGGCCCGGTCCAGCGCACCGCGGCGCTGCGCGACTGCAGCGTCGCCAGTTGTTCCGCGTCGGCCCAGACGATGTAGCTGAAGGGTGCGAGGTAACGCACCGCGCGCACGCCCGCGGCCTGCAGCTCGGCAAGGTCTTCGGGACGCGGCGGACCGTACAGTTGCACCAGGCGGAAGTCCGCGCCGCCGTGGCTGGCCGGCTGCAACCAGGGGTTGCCACCGGCGACGACGCCCTGCAGCGGGTCCACGCGCGCGCCATCGATCGACAGCGCGTGGGCGTCGACGACGCGCTGGGCGCGCGCATGCGTGGCCAGCTCCGGGGCATCCTGCTCGGGCAACCAGACGAAGCCGCCGTAGTCGATCGCGCTCGCCGGCAGGCGCGCGCGCAGCGCGGCGTCGGGGCGGTCGATGCGCAGCCAGGTGTCGGCGTACGCGTGGCCGCCGAGCAGCAGCGCGAGCGGGAGCAGGGAGCGACGGAACATCGGCGGACTCGCAACCGGAAAGCGCGCGAGCATAGCCGCTGCGGGACTTTCGCGACTCGTCCGGCCGGCGGTTCGGGCCTGTCGTCGGCGCACCCGTCCCGATTCGGCCTTGCCCGGACCGATATGCCGTGGCCTGCGCGGGCGCACGATCCGCGCGCTCAGCGCCCCTCGCGCGCCGCCCGGCGTCGCGTGTACATGTCGGCGTCCGCACGCGCCAGCGTGTCGGGCAGACGCTCGTCGCCCTCGCGTTCGGCGTGTCCGAGCGAGTAGCGGCAGGGCGCCGCGTCCATGTCGGCCTTGAGGCGGCCGATCAGCGCCTGGGCAGCGGCGCTGTCGCCATCCGCGAGCAGCAGCAGGAACTCGTCGCCGCCGCTACGGATCACCGCGTCCTCGGGACGCATCTGGTTCTCGAGGTAACGCGTCATCGCCACCAGCACGCGGTCGCCTTCGTCGTGACCGCGGCTGTCGTTGATCTGCTTGAACTGGTCGAGGTCGACATTGACCACCGCCCAGCGGCGCGTGCCGATGCGCCGCTCGAACTCGCCGATCCCGCGGCGGTTCCAGGCGCCGGTGAGCGCGTCGTGCAGGCTCGCGTCGCGCAGCGCCTCGGCCTCGCGGCGCTGTTCGGTGATGTCCACCGCGTGGCCGATCGCATAACCGCCGTTGTCCGACAGTCGCCCGGAGTACTGCCACTGGCGCTCGTCGCCATCGCTGCGGCGCACCACCAGCGTCGCCTCCTCACTGCGTTGCTGCGCGAGGCGCTGCAGCGAAGCCTCGAATTCGCGCCGTGAGGCGTCCGCGAGGTACTCGGCGAGCGCGCGGCCCACCAGGTTCTCCGGCAAGGCCCCAAGCGCCTCGGCGGTGGCGAGGTTGACCATCACCAGCCGCCCTTCGAGGTCGTGCAGAAAAACCATGCCCCTGGACAGGCGCAGCAGATCCGTGGCTCGCGCCTCGCTCTCGCGACGCTCCGCCAGCAGGCGCTGCAAGCGGCGGGTGGTGCGTCGCTGATGCACGAAGAACACCGCCAGCACCGCCACCAGCAGCAGCGCACAGGCGGTGAGCCAGATCGACAGCCGGTTGCTTCGGGCCAGCGACTGCGCGCGCTCATGGGCGAGCGCGGACTCGCTCTCCAGGCGCACCACCTCGAGTTCCTGTTGCGCGTATTTGTAACGCGCCTCGTAGTCGTCGGCGGCCTTGGCGCGGTCGGTCTGCGCGATCTCGCGTTCCAGGCTCAGGAAACGCTGCGCGAGCTCGCGCCAGATCGCCGGATTCGCCTCGTCTTCGATCAGGCGATCGAGCAGTTGTCGGGTCACGCGCAGCTCGTCGCGGTCGAGGCCGAGCGCGCGGAAGGCCGCTGCCGCCGCCTGCAGGCGCTTGCGTGCGCCGGGGCGGTCGCCGGCATCGAGCGCGGCGAGGCCCAGCACTTCCTCGCCGAGGCCGCCGAGCTGGCTGTTCTGCAACTGGCGGCCGAGCTCGAGCACACGCTCGCCGGCGCGCACCTGCTCGACGACGTCGCCGGCGAGGCGCGCGACGCGCGCGGTCTCCAGTTCGATCTCGGCGTGCAGCTTGGGATCGACCACCGTGGACGCGACCTGACGCGCGTCCGCCAGCGACTGGCGCGCCTGCGCGAGCTGCCCCAGGCGGGTCTGCGCGCGCGCCTGGTTGCGCAACAGACGAGTGCGCACCAGCGGCGCCGGCAACTGGTCGAGGGCATCCAGTCCGAGGCCCGCGTAACGCAGTCCGGACTCGTGTTTGCCGATGAACTCGCTGAGCGAGGAGTAGGCGAGAAAGACGTCCGCCGCCAGCTCCGCATTCGGGCTGCGCGCCAACAGCATTTGCGCACTGGCGAGCAACTGCTCGCCGCGGGTGTAGTCCTGCAAGGCAATGTGACCGCGCGCCTCGATGATCAGACCGCGCACCTGCAACACCGGGTCACCGGCGCGTTCGGCGGCGGCCGACGCCGTGGCGCCGGTGGCGCGCTGGCAGTTCCAGTCCGCCATCACCCGGCAGGCGTTCGCGTGCGCGAGTTCCAGCAGCGCCAGCGTGCGCGGGTCGCCGGCGGCCGCGGCGCGCTCGGCCGGCAGTCTGGCCAGCACGCCCTCGGGATCGGTCAGCGCCAGCGTTTCGAGCGGATGGCGCGGCAGCGTGTCCGGCGGTGGCGCATCGCCGGCACTGGCGAACGCGAGACCCGCGCACGCCATCCACACGCCCACAAGCAGGCAGCGCAACAGCGAAGGATGGCGGCGCGCGGACATCGGGGCAGGCAAATCGGTCGGCCGGACGGGGGGATTCTACCCAAGTGCACGGACGCCTCCCGGGTCACACCGCAAACGACTGCATCCAAAGCCGCGAGCATTGTCCGTGCCGGCCACCGCCTCGCCGGCCTCTGCGAGTCGGGAAGGCGAGGCTCGCCGTACCCGCGTCGCGCCGGGTATCGTCGGCCATCCGGGGGCGGTCGAACGCCGGCCCGCCGAGAGGATGATCGCGCATGCACTACCTGCTGGTTTACGAGCTTTCCCGCGACTACCTCGCGCGCCGTGGCGAGTTCCGCGACACGCACCTGGCGCTGGCCTGGGCGGCGGTCGAACGCGGTGAGCTGCTGCTCGGCGGCGCGCTCGCCGAACCCGCCGACCGAGCCCTGCTGCTGTTCCAGGGCGAGACGCCGGCCGCGGCCGAGGCCTTCGCCGCGGCCGATCCCTACGTCGCGCACGGCCTCGTCGAACGCTGGAGTGTGCGCCCGTGGACCACCGTCGTTGGCACCGGCGCGGCCACGCCGGTGCGACCGGGCTGACGGTCGCAGTTCCGGACGGCCCGGTTCGCCACGGAGCCCTCAGTCCGGCGCGCTGCGTCCCGGCATTTCCGCATTCTCGGCCGGGCTTGCAACCGGCGGCGGATCGAGCCCGAAGGACGCTGGCGGGGCTTCATCCTCGCGGCCGCGGAAGTTCTGCACATGTGCGGCGTCCATCCACATGCCCTCGTGCAGCGCCAGTTCCTCGTCGAACACCAGCGGCACCTCGAGTACCCGCAACGACCAGCGCAGGGTCATGCGCTCGGCGTCTCCGGCGACCTTCTCGATGCGCACGCTGCGCAGCGCGGCCTCGGCGTCCAGTCCGTACAGTCCGGCGATCTGCCTGGCCGAGCGCAGCGCGCGCGCGCCGAGTTCGAGGCGCAGCTCGGGGCCGGTCAACGACAGTTCCAGCGGGTGCGCAACGCCACTCGCCAGGATCCACTCGCGCGCGTGCCCGAGCACCGCCTCGAAGCGCTTGCGATCACCGAAGTCGGTGCGTGCGAGCCAGCCGGCCAGAGCGAACTGCAACTCCAGCATCTGCGCGCGCTCGGCGACACCCAAATTCTGATCCTCGGCGATCGCCTGGCCCATCATCGCCAGGCCAGCCTGCACGCCGGCGAGCGCCTGCGGTAGTTGCTGCTGCCACAGCGGGTACAGCTCGGTGCTGGCGCGGGCGACCCCGTCGGGCCCGGCGAGTGTGGTCCACAGGCGCAACAGGCGCTTGTCATTCTCACTGTGCGGGCCTTCGGCGATCTTCGCCGCCACGACATCCGCCTCATTGGCGCCCTCGGAAAGGAAAGCGCGCAGCATCTCCTCGTCCTGTGCGCCGAGGATCCGTGCAAGGTCGTTTGCGCGCAGGCCCTTGAGGATCGCCAGACGCTGTTCCAGCGGATCGACGATGCGCGCGGCGACCACGGAGGCCTCCGGCGGGGCTTCGGCAGCCGCCGGTGCGGCGGCCGACAGCAGGATCAGCGAGCCCGTCAGCAATCCCGTCAACATCCACGATCTGCGCATACGCTCCCCGCGGTGAGTGGTACAGGCGAACAGCCTGCGCCTCCCATGTGACCATCGGATACGTATTGCGGGGCTGAATCGGGAAAAGCGGGGGCAAGAGGCAGGGATTGATGGGACGACGTTGCGCTGCCTTCGGGTGTGTTCGTGGGTTGGAACTGCGCGCGCGGCGGTCATCGTGCGCGTGTCTACCGTGAGCGGGCTCGAAGGCCGGCGAGATCACTGTCGCCAGTGCCTTTTTTGCACCGGCGACGGGTGGCCCGGGGTGGCGCGCCAGGGGTTGATGTCCAGACCGCCGCGGCGGGTGTAGCGGGCTTCGACCAGCAAGGTCCGCGGTGCGCAGCGCGCGGCGAGGTCGAGGAAGATCCGTTCGACGCACTGTTCGTGGAACTCACGCAGTTCGCGGAAGGACAGCAGGTAGCGCAACAGACCGGCGCGGTCGATCGCAGGACCGTGGTAATCGACAAGGACACTCGCCCAGTCCGGTTGACCGGTCACCGGACAGTTCGAGCGCAGCAGATGCGAATGCAGGCGCTCGACGACGATGCGTCCACGCTCGCCATGCAAGGCATCGGCGGCGACGCTCTCGGCCGCATCGAAACGGCAGTCGACCGCGTCGATGCACACGCCCGGTAGTTCCTGCGGCGCCAGACGCGACCACTCGGATGGTTCGAGCAGCTCGACCGCGACTGCGGCGCCGGCCGCTCGCATCAGGTCCGCGGCGATCCGCTCGCGCACCGCGGCGAGGCCATCCAGACGCTCGCGCACGTAGCTGTTGAGGTAGAGCTTGAAGCTCTTCGACTCGACCAGGCAAGGCGTCTGTGCCGGCAGCTCCGCGCGCAGCACCGCCATCCGTGGCCTGCCATCGGGATCCAGCCAGCCGAGCTCCCAGCCGGTCCAGCGATCCCCGCCGGCGCCCGACCAGGGTCCGGTCAGGCCGAGTGCTGCGCGCCCGGGCGCACGCGGGATCGGCGTCAGGATCTGCGGGGAGTAGCACGGCTGGTGCTCGACGGCGCGGCCGAGCAGGGTGTCGACGGGCAGGGTCATGCGCGAATGGTGCTGGCGAGAGGCACCATTCTGGAGCAGCGATGCATGCATCGCGACTGCCACGGGCCTCCGTGCGAACCGGGCTCAGCTCAAATCCTCGGGTCTGTCGATGTCGAAGGCCAGCGCCGGCGCGTCGAGGATTGCGCAGTCGCTCGCCCGCAACAGCATGCGCGCACCGACATCACCGTCGAGTCCCGCCAGTCGCGCGCGCCACCCGGGTGGAAACAACGCCGGCGTGCCGACGATGCCGGCATAGCCACTGGCCACCGGTCGCCGTGGATCGCAACGCCAGCGCGCGACCAGCGCCCGCAGATGCGCGGCGTCCAGCGCCGGTTGGTCGACGCCGAGCGCCAGCAGACCACAGTCGGCAGGCGCTGACTGCACGAGTGCGGCGAGACTCGCGCCCATGCCGCGGGTCCAGTCGGGCACTTCGATCACCCGCAACGGCAGGTCCGCGATGAGCGCGTGGCATTCGTCCGCAGCCGCCCCGAGCGCGACCAGCAGCTCGCGCGGCGCGCTCGCGAGTGCCGCCAGCGCCATTCGCCGCAGCAGCGGAAGGCCATCGATGTGGATTCGTTGCTTGGCCTGCCCGAGTCGACGCGAGCCACCCGCCGCGAGCAGCAACGCGACGTGCGTAGGGCCGGCCTCAACCACGCGCGAAGACCTGGGTCAGTCGCGCCAGCATCGCCAGCGCGACCGCCTCCGGACCGTGCGCGCCGAGCGCGAGACCGACCGGTGCTTCGAGTCTGCCGTCGAGGCGCGCGCGCGCGGGGGCGGCAAGTTCGGCCAGCAGCTCGTCGCGCCGTGACGGCGGACCGAGCAGGCCGATGAAGCCGAGCGAAGAGTCCGCCAGTGCAGCGAGGCAACACCGATCCTCGTCGTACAGGTGCGAGGCGCAGATCGCGGCGTCGTACCGCGCAAGCCTCAGACTGTCGACGACCGCCGCCGGACGCGCCGCGATGCAGTTCCGGGCAGCCGCCAGACGGGCGTCCGCCAGATAGCGCGCGCGGTGCTCGACCACGTCGACGCGCCAGCCCAGCGTGCCGGCCAGTGTCAGCAGCGGCGGCGCCTCGGGCCCGCCACCCAGCAGCAGCAGTCGCGGCGGCGGTGCGATCGCCACCCGACCGGCGGCCGCCGTTTCGTGGCATTCCAGCGCATCCGCATCCACCCACAACCAGCGATGTGCGTCATCGGCCGCCGCAAGCGCAGTCAGCAGCGGATGGTGGGCGTCACCAGGCCACAGCAGGAGATCCGTGGTGCCGCGACAACCACTTTGCGAACCGAACCAGCGGTCGTCGTCGCCACGGGTGTCGTAGCTGCGCCGGAGTGCGCTCCCAACGGCCAGTACCGCGTGTGCGTCGGCGACCAGCGCGACCTCCAGGCAACCGCCGCTGATACAGCCGGCAGCGAGACCCGTCTCATCGATCAGCGCGAGCGCGCCGGGCTTGCGGTAGCTCGACCCCCGGGTCGCCACCACCAGCGCCGCCACCGCCGGCCGCGGTCGCGCACGCCAGTCGTCCAGCAGATGCAACAGGGTGTGATGGCGGGGATAGCGGTGCACGACGACGGGTCCGGCCAGGGGCGCTTGCAGCGCAAGCAGCCGCTGCGACGGCTGAGCCGACGAGCATAGTGCCGGTCCGGATGACGCGCACCGGCATACTGCCGAATGTTCTGCCGGAAGATGGAACATCGTGTGGAGCAGGCCTTGCGGAGGCGCGGCCCTGCGGCCCACGGAGGCCCATCCTGGACTCGCCAGCCCACGTCCTCCATGGCCGGCGTTTCATCCCTTGTGCGAGTCGGGAGCCTCGGTGAGCAACTCACACGGCGTAGCCCGAATGGATCGCGACAATGCCGCCCAGCAGATTGCGCACCGACACGCGCTCCAGACCGGCCTCGCGCATCAGCCCGGCGAGCCGCTCCTGGTTCGGATGCTTGCGGATGGACTCGGCGAGGTAACGATAGCTGGCCTCGTCTTTCGCCACCACCCGCCCGAGCAGCGGCAGCACGCTGAAGGAATACAGATCGTACAAGGGCTTCAGGACCGGCTGGCGCACTTCCGAGAACTCCAGCACCAGCGCACGCCCACCGGGGCGCAGCACACGCCGCATTTCGGCCAGCGCGGCGGACTGGTCGGTGACGTTGCGCAGCCCGAAGGCAATCGTCGCGACGTCGAAACTGCGATCGGGAAAGGGCAGCGCCTGCGCGTTGAGGCGCGCACAGCCGACCCGTGCGCCATGCCCTTCGTCGAGGATGCGGTCGCGTCCGCGCTCGAGCATCCGCGCATTGATGTCGGACAGCACCACCAGGCCCGCGTCGCCTACCCGCGGCGCCAGCAGAGCGGCGATGTCGCCGGTGCCGCCGGCGAGGTCGAGCACGCGATCACCTGCGCGCACCCCGGCGGTGGCGACGAAGTGGCGCTTCCACAGTCGGTGCAGACCGAGCGACATCAGGTCGTTCATGAGGTCGTAGCGGCTCGCCACCGAACTGAACACGGCGCCGACGAGACCCTGCTTGTCCGTGATCGGGACGTCGCGGTAGCCGAAATGGGTAGTGGGCTTTTCCATGGGAGGAGGATATGGCACGAGGGCATGGGGGCACGAGGGCAAGCCGGATGTACCGGAGTGCTGGTTCCTGGATTCCGTCCGGAAGGCGCACGCAATCGCGACGAGTGGTTGCTGGAGGAGTCGCGCCCTTCCGCGAGTTTCTCCGTGCCCCGTGCCTTACGCCCATCCCCACCAGCGCAACCAGCCCAGCGGGTGATGCGCGCGGGCGATGCCGAACATCAGCAGGTAGGTCGCCAGCGCGGCGAGGTACCAACCCAGGCGCGCACGCTGCGTGCGCGCGCGGCGCAAGGCCTGCACGCCGAGGACCACATAGACGACCAGCAGCAGCACCTTCAGCGTCAGCCAGTCGTGCGTGATCGGGTACGCATGCAGTGTCGTCATCAGCAGGAAGGCGGCGGCCAGCAGTGCGGTGTCGATGCCGTAGCTCAGATAGCGCACACCGGCGTGATTGGCCAGCGGTTGCCCGGCAAGCGCCAGCAGCCCGCGCAGCGCGAACAGGCCGCCGCTGACGAGCACCAGCCCGATATGGATGGACTTGACCTGAGGATAGATCTCGAGCATGGGGAAACCGCCGGTGGGCAAACCGTATGGCGGCGCCGCGGAAGCGCCACCGGTCCGCGGAGAATGCTCCGCCGAAAAGCCTGGCCGGGGAATGATCCGCGTCAGACCCGTGTTCGTCGCGCTCGCGCCCGCACGATATGGAGGCGATTGCCCGATACCGGCTTCCCGCAGATCGGATCCGATCTGCGAGGGATGCTCCACCGACCATCGCCGGCCCATCCGCAAATCGAGTACGCAAGCGCTCGATTTGGCGAATCGCTTCTCCCTGGCTCATCCGAACCCAACGACTTACTGCCGATCCATGCACGCCATGGCCCTCTCTGGCATGCGCCCCCTGCGATGTGCGACGCTCCACCCCGGACAACCAGGAGCCCGTCGCATGCGACTTCCAGCCGTTGCACTCGCCTTGCTGCTCCCCGCCATCGCCCATACGGCCGACGAGGACGGCTGGCGTGCGGTCATGCACGACACGCACGAACCGATGATCGATCACGCCGTCGAGCGCGCGACAAGCGCACTCGACGGACTCGCCGACGACACCTATGGCCGCTCCGATCAGACGCTCGCACGCGCACTGCTGGCAGCCGAGCCGAAGGCGGTCGAATACGAAGCGTTGCTCGGCGACTGGCGCTGCCGTTCGCTGCAGGTGGAACCGAACGGACTGTTCGTCTATCCCGCCTTCCACTGCACGATCGCGCTGACCGAAGACGGCGTACTGATCTTCACCAAGATCAGCGGCTCGCAGCGCCGCCACGGCCAGCTGTACCCGCATGCTGCGGGGGGGTGGGTCTTCCTCGGCGGACGGTCGGTCAACGACGACCCCTATCGATCCTATCCATTCGATTCCGAAGACACCGGAAGCGATGGTTTTGCCAACGCCAGCGTCGGCCGCGTCGAACTGCTCAAGGATGGCCGCGTGCGCATGATCCTGGATGCCGACGGCGAACGCGCGGAGTTGTACGAGCTGAAGCGGTAGGGCGCACGCCGGGCGGTTTTCGGGCCAACGCCACGCCTGCGCGTCGTCGGGATCGCCTGAGTTTCCCGCCGTGGGCGGCCCCGACCCGTGAGGGGCGGGTGAAGCTGCTGCGGCTGTTTTCATCCGGCCGGACTTGCCCCGGCCTCGGGTGGAAGCGAGCCTTTCCCCACCCCGCTTCACCCATACAGCATTCCGTACACGCCCAGCCCCGACAGGCACACGTACAGCCACAATGGCCAGGTGTAGCGCACCCACGCACGATGGCGCTGCTCGCGGCGCTGCCAGCCCAGCCAGGCGCTGCGCGCGATCAGCGGCAGCGAGAGCGCTGCCAACAGAACGTGACTGATCAGCAAGGCGTAGTAAAGCCGCCGCCACTCGCCACCGTAGCGGAAGATCGGCGCGGCCGCGTGATAGGCGAGGTAGGAGACCAGGAAGACCGCCGACGTCGCCAGCGCGGCCAGCATCAACGCACGGTGACGGGCGACCTGCCGGCGCGCGATCGCCAAGCGCGCGGCGACCAGCAGCGCGGCGATCAGCGCGTTCAGCGCGGCGTTCAGATGCGGCAGGTCGGCGTAGTCCATGTATCGACCCCTTCGCGGGCGGGTCGCCGCCTCGCCATGATCGCCATTGAGCGCCTCCTGGCGGCGGCGGTACCGTCGCAAGCCCCGTGCGGAACGGGAGCCGTCTGCGCGCGCGGCGTCAGGCGCGCGCTCCCGGTCGTCCACGACCGAGCCACCACAGCACCGCGCTGAGCAGCAGCACCGCACCGCCCTGGTGCAGAGTACCGAGCCATACCGGCACGTGCAGCAGCAGAGTGCTGATGCCGAGCACGACCTGCAACAGCACCGCGGCCAGCAATCCGTGCTGCGCGCTCCGCAGCACGCGATCTACCGTGCGCCTTCCGCGCCACCACATCACGAGCACGCAGCCGAACAGCGTCAGCGCCAGCAGACGGTGGACGAACTGCACCGCGACCGGGTTCTCGAACAGGTTCAGCCAGGACGGATCGAATGCGTCGAGTCCGGGCGGTATCCAGTGTCCGCCCATGGTCGGGAAAGTGTTGAACATGTGGCCGGCACGCAGGCCGGCGACGAAGGCGCCCCACAGGATGGTCGTCGCGGCCAGCGCCAGCAGCCACCAGCCCGCGCGCGGGCGCACGGGCGCATCAGCGGGCGCCGGCGCGAGCGTGCGCACCGCCAGCCAGAACATGCAGGCATAGATCGCCAACGCCAGCGACAGGTGCGCGGCAAGCCGGTAGTGCGAAACCCGCGGGATGTCGACCAGACCGCTGCGGACCATGAACCAGCCCATCCAGCCCTGCAAGGCGCCCAGCGCAAGCACGCCAATCAGCGGCCGTTTCAGCCGCGTCGGGATCGCGCCGCGCAGCCAGAACCAGGCCAGCGGCAGCGCGAATACGAAACCCAGCAGGCGCGCGAGCAGGCGGTGCCCGTACTCGTACCAGAAGATCAGTTGGAAGTCACCGAGTGTCATTCCCTGGTTCACCTTCAGGTACTGCGGACTCTGTCGGTACTTGTCGAACTCCGCCTGCCAGGCGGCCTCGTCCAGTGGCGGCAGCACGCCGGTCACCGGTCGCCAATCCACAATCGACAGGCCCGACTCGGTCAGCCGGGTCGCCCCACCGAGCATCACCAGCGCCCACAGCACGGCGCAGCAGGCGAGCAACCAGATCCCGATCGCGCGTTCGCGCGTGCGAGCGGCCGAATGGCCATCGACCGTCGTCGTCATCGTCATCGCATGCATCCGGAAGTCTCCATGGCGCCGCCGGATACCAGCATCGGGGCGAGCGGGCAAGCGGTCCTGCGTGAATGCCGGTCACCTGCAAGGCGGTTGACTCGCGTCAATTACAGCTCGGTGGCCGCGGGCGACAAATAGACCGCCCGTCTCAAGCAGGAAACAACAGCCATGAGTGAACACCCGCAGGACGAAAAAGTGCCCTGGATACAGCAATTGCTGGACAACCCCTTCCTGCTGCTGTTCCTGGGCGTCATGGTGCCGATGGTGGTGTACACGCTCTGGGGCGTGATCGACATCCTGACCATCCCGGCAGCCAAGTGAATGCACTCGCGGGAGACCAGCGGCGCGATCGCCCGCTGCGGGCCCGTCCGCGGCTTCCCCGACCCGGCGGCGGCGCTTATCCACCCGCCTGACACGATGGCGCCGAAGGCCCGCCTCGATACCGGATCCCTCGCACCCACCTCGCTCGATCAAGGATTCTCGCCATGAGTGCCATCCTGCCCCCGGCCGAACGGCTGTGGTGGAAACACCCGCTGGACCGCGTCGAAGGGACGTGGATCGCCATCGCCTTCGTCTGGTGCATGGTGATGTTCTTCATGATGGTCTACTGGCACGTCTACGGCCGCCAGAACCTCTCCACCGAGACCTACAAGACCACGCCGGAACAGTTCTCGGCGAAGGCCCAGGCGATGGTCGACGCCTACACGGTGCGCACCGAAACCAGCATGCAGACGCCGGTGGTGGCGCCGCCGGCCGGCAGCGACATCTACATGATCGCGCGACTGTGGAACTTCTGGCCGATCCTGGAACTGGAGAAGGACCAGACCTACCGCCTGCACCTGACCAGCATGGACTACAACCACGGCTTCTCGTTGCAGCCCGCCAACATCAACATCCAGGTGGTGCCCGGTTACGAGCATGTGGTGACGGTGACGCCGAACCAGAGTGGCACCTACTCGGTGGTGTGCAATGAATTCTGCGGGATCGGCCATCACATGATGGTCGGTCGCATCTACGTGAAGTGACGGAGACAGCCATGGCAAGCATCTATCGCACCTGCCCGCGCTCCGGGCTGCAATTCGAATCGAACGCCGAGAAACTGATGATCGCCAACGCGGTCGCGGCGGTGGTGTTCCTGCTGATCGGCGGCATCCTCGCGATCGGCGTGGTCCTGACCCGCTGGCCGGCGGTGCACTGGCTGGAGGCGGACACCTTCTACAAGGTGCTGACCGCGCACGGCATCGACATGCTGATCTTCTGGATCATCTTCTTCGAGATCGCGGTGTTGTACTTCTGCTCGTCGACGCTGCTGCGCTGTCGCCTCGCCACACCGAAGATCGCGTGGCTGGCCTTCGCGCTGATGGTGATCGGCGCGGTGGTCAACAACATCGCGGTCTACCAGGGCGGATCCTCGGTGATGATGACCAGCTATGTGCCGATGATGGCGGCGCCGTCCTTCTACCTCGGCCTGATCCTGTTCGCGGTCGGCGCACTGATCGGCTGCTTCGTATTCTTCGGTACGCTGGTGGTGGCCAAACGCGACAAGACCTACCAGGGTTCGGTGCCGCTGGTCACCTTCGGCGCGATCACCGCCTGCATCATCGCGGTGTTCACGATCGTTTCCGGCGCGATCATCCTGATCCCGACCTTCCTGAAGTCGGTCGGAGTGATCGAACACGTCGACGCACTCGTCTACCGCACCATCTGGTGGGCCTTCGGCCACTCCTCGCAGCAGATCAACGTCGCCGCGCACATCTCCATCTGGTACGCGGTGGCGGCGATCGCCTTCGGCGCCAAGCCGATGTCCGAACGCGTCTCACGCGGCGCCTTCCTGCTGTACATCCTGTTCCTGCAGCTCGCTTCCGCCCACCATCTGCTCGCCGATCCCGGCATGAGCACCGAGTGGAAGGTCGTCAACACCAGCTACTTCATGTACTTCGCGGTACTCGCCTCGATGATCCATGGATTGACCATCCCGGGCGCGATGGAAGTCGCGCAACGGCAGAAGGGCTACGACAAAGGCCTGTTCGAGTGGCTGCGTCGCGCCCCCTGGGGCAACCCGGTGTTTGCCGGCGTGTTCATCTCCCTGATCGGCTTCGGCTTCCTGGGCGGCATCTCGGGCGTGATGATGGGTACCGAGCAGCTCAACATGATCATCCACAACACGATCTACGTACCGGGGCATTTCCACGCCACGGTGGTGGTCGGCACCACCTTGTCCTTCATGGCGCTGACCTTCTATCTGATCCCGGTGCTGTTCCGTCGCGAGATGATCAATCCGAAGCTGGCGCAATGGCAGCCCTGGCTGTTCGGCCTGTCGATGTACTTCTTCTGCCTGGTCATGATGGGCGCCGGTACCCTCGGCGTCTCCCGCCGCCACTGGGACATGGCCTTTGCCGGCAATGCGCTGGCCTACGAGTGGCCGGGCGCCGCGTACCTGATGATGGGCCTGGTCGGTATCGCCGGCCTTGGCGCGATCATCGGCGGCGCGATCTACATCTGGATCACGGTGGGCTCGCTGCTGTGGGGCAAGCGCCTGGACGCCGGCCGCGAGAGCCGCGAGCCGACACCGATCCCGCCGACCGCACCCACGCTGGCGGTACAGAGCTACGGCTCGCTCGGCTTCGCGGCTCCCGGCACCTTCGTGCTCGCGATCATCTTCCTGGTCTCCTTCGTCCTCTACTACTTCATCAACTGGAAGTATCTGTCGACGCTGTGGGGACTGAGCTGAGGTACCACGAGGGCACGAGGGCACGGGAAGAGCGTGCACCGGCGGCTGGGGAGTCTTGCGCATGAAACCGGGTATGCAATTGCGATTCGAGTCGGAGGCACCGGAACCCCTACTCGCGTGCCCTCGTGCCCTCGCGCCCTCGTGCTCTCCGGCTTCAATTGCCTTCGTGCCCTCGTGCCCTCAGGTTGCCGCCACCCGTCGTCCCTTCGAACGCACCCTGCTGGTGCTCTCGCTGTTCAAACTGCGCATCGGGGTGCTGATCACACTGACCGCGCTGGTCGGTTACGTGGCCACACCGGGACACGCGGCGAGCGCCGCGCAAGTACTCGCGCTGACCTTGGCAACCCTTGTTTCCTCCTGCGCTGCGGGCGCCTTCAACCAGTGGTTCGAACGCGACTCCGACCGCCGCATGGCGCGCACGCGCGGGCGCGCCTTCGCCAGCGGCGCGCTGCCGGCGCACCCCGCCTGGCCCGCCCTCTTTGCGGCGATGCTGCTGCTCTCCACCGCCGCCGCGGCCGTCTCGGTGAGTCTGCTGGCGGCGGCTTTCGTCTTCGCGGGCGCGGTCACCTACGCCCTGATCTACACGGTCTGGCTGAAGCGCCGCACCGCGTGGAACATCGTCATCGGCGGTGCCGCCGGCAGCTTCGCCGCGCTCGCCGGCGCGGCCGCCTCGGATCCCTTGCTGCCGCCGATGGCGTGGGCGTTGGCGCTGGTGCTGCTGCTGTGGACGCCACCGCATTTCTGGAGTCTGGCGATCGCCGGCGCGGCCGACTACGCCGCCGCCGGCGTACCGATGCTGCCGAACGTGATCGGCGCCGAACGCACCGCGCGCGTCGTGCACGCGAGTACGCTGGCGCTGGTGGCTTCCTCGCTGTTGCCTCTGCTGGCCGGCGCCGGGGTGGTCTACCTGATCGCCGTCATCGCCGGCGGCGGCTGGTTCCTGTGGCGCTCCTGGCTGCTCAAGCTCGCGCCCTCGCGCGACCGTGCGATCAAATGCTTCCTCGCCTCGCTGCTGCAACTCTGCCTGGTGCTCGGCGGGCTCTGTCTCGATGTGATCGTGGGTTAGCCCATGCCTGCGCCCCGATTCGCGGTTCTGCTGGCGCTGTGCGGATTGTCCACGCCGGCGCCCGCCGGATTGGATGCGGAGGCGGCGGCTACTGCGAGCCGCACCGCGATCGGCAGCACGCCGCCGGATTTCCGTCTGCGCGAGCGCGACGGGCAGGCCCTCGCGCTGAGCGCGTTTCGCGGCAAGCCGCTGCTGGTCAACTTCATCTACACCGGCTGCCACACGGTCTGCCCGACCAGTTCGCGCGCGCTGAAGCGCGCGGTCAACGCGATGCGCGAGCGTTTCGGGCCGAACCAGTTCAACGTCGCCAGCATCGGATTCGACCAGCCGCAGGACTCGCCGCTCGCGCTGCGCGACTTCGCCGCGCGCCAGCGCATCGACGATCCCAACTGGGCCTTCCTGAGCCCGCGCCGGGAAGACGTGCCGGCGCTTGCGCGGGCCTACGGGTTCTCGTACGCGGCCTCGCCGATGGGCTACGACCACACGCTCCAGGTATCGATCCTCGACGCGCAGGGCCGGATCCTCACACAGGTGCTCGGCGACGACTACCCGCCGGATGCGATCGGCGAGCCGCTGAAGCGACTGCTCGCGGGCAGCCTCGTCGAGGGCGATGCCGGCAGCTTCTCCGACCTGTGGGACAAGATCCGCATCCTGTGTTCGGTCTACGACCCCGCGACCGGGAAATACCGCAACGACTGGGGCCTCGCGCTCGAGATCGCCGGCGGCCTCAGCTTCCTCGGATTCATGCTGGCGATGGTCATCGGCGAATGGCGCGCACGGCGGGCGCTGCGGCCGGGATGACAAACGGTGGGTGGTCCGTGACGAGTGGCGAGCCTCGTGCCAAGTTCGCCCGCCCGCGAGCATAGGCACGCCGCCGCAACGGTCGCTTCGGGATACCTTGGGCGCGCGTCGGGGTCGATGGTGCGACAGGATTTTCTCCGGCGCGCATTGCTTCCGACGTTTCTCGGCCCGACCGGAGCAGATCGCTTGATCCCGCACGGACTGGACCCCGCGGTCACCCATCTGTCACCCGTCACTCACCACGTCCCGGCATGAGCTGGCGTTCCTTCGAACACGCACTCGACCGCTGGTTTCCGGCAGGCACCAACCCGCTGCGTCACCTCGGCGCACTCGCCTGTCTGGCGCTCGCGCTGCTGCTGACCACGGGTGCCTGGTTGTTCGCGGTCTACGACAGCTCGGTCGCCGGCGCACATCCTTCGGTTTCGGCGCTCGCCGCACAGCCGTTGGCCGGGGGTCTGGTGCGCGGACTGCATCGCTACGCCGGCGACGCCCTGCTGATCTTCGTCTGGCTGCATCTGCTGCGCGAGTGGGCCCTGGGCCGCCATCGCCTGTTCCGGCGCGCGACTTGGTGGACCGGGCTGCCGTTGCTGCCCTTCCTCTACATCGTCGCGATCGGCGGTTTCTGGCTGGCCTGGGATCGGCTGGCGCAGTACGCCGCGATCGCGAGTGCGCAGTGGCTGGACACGCTGCCGCTGGTGGGCGGCGGCTTCGCGCGCCAGTTCGACCTGGAGGTCCCGGATCGCCTGTTCTCGCTGCTGTTGTTCGTGCACACGGGGGTGGCGCTGCTGGTGGTGTTCGCGCTGTGGTTCCACCTGCAGCGGCTGGCGCGGCCGGCGCTGTGGCCGCCGCGCGCGCTCGCGCTGGGCACGCTCGGCGTGCTGCTGGCGCTGGCGCTGCTGTGGCCGGTGCGCAGCGGTCCGCCAGCCGAACTCGGCAGTGCGCCGCTCATTGCCTCCTTCGACTGGTGGCTGCTGCATCTGCTGCCGCTCGCGGACGCGACGCCCACGCTCGCCTGGCTGGCGGTCGTCGCGATGCTGGCGCTGCTCGCGCTTGCGCCCCTGTGGCCGCGCGCACCGGCCGCGTCCGCCGCGGTGGTCGATGCCGAGAATTGCAACGGCTGCGGCCGTTGCGTGGACGACTGTCCCTATGTCGCGGTGAGTCTGGTCACGCGCACCGGCGGTGATGCGCTTGCGGTGGTCGACGCCGATCTCTGCGCCGCCTGCGGGCTGTGTGCAGGCGCCTGTCCAAGCGCGACCCCTTTTCGCAGCAACACGCGCTTGATCAGCGGCATCGACCTGCCGGGCTCCACGGTGGATGCGCTGCGTCTGCGCCTGCGCGCGCAGCTCGCCGCGCGACCGGCGGCGGTGGTGGTGTACGCCTGCGAACGCGGTGCCGGACCGAGCACCGATGTCGCCGGCGTCGACTGCGTCTGGCTGCCCCTCGCCTGCGTCGGCCAGTTGCCTCCGGCCTTCGTCGACTACGCACTGCGCCAGGGTGCGACCGGCGTCGTCGTCGCCGCCTGCGAGGCCTGCGAGTTCCGCCTCGGCGAGCGTTACGCGCGCGAGCGCCTCGCCGGCCTGCGCGAGCCGCGACTGCGGGCGCGCGTACCGACGCAACGCTGGCGCATCGTGCGCGCGGCGGAGGGTGAGGAGCGGCAATTGACCGAAGTCATCGACGGCTTGCGGCGCGCTCGTGGATAGTCCACGCATGTACTCGTGGCGCGCACTCATTGGTCAGACGCTGCTGTATGCGGCCTTCGCGGCGGCGATCGGGATCGGCTCGTGGTGGCCACCCTACCAGCACCTCGCGCCCGGGCGCGCGCTGGTCAAACTGAGCATGGTCCATCACGGCGAGCGCTTGGGCGAATGCGTCGCGCTGACTCCCGAGGAACTGGCGCAACTGCCGCCGAACATGCGCGCGCCGACCCGCTGCCCACGTGAGCGTGCACCGGTCACGGTCGAGGTGGACATCGACGGGGCCCCCGCGATCCGTCGCAGCGCGCAGCCCTCCGGACTCGCGCGCGATGGCGCGGCGGTGCTCCACGAACGCCTGGAAGTGGCCGCCGGCGCGCACCGCATCGGCGTGCGCATGCGCGACCGCGCCGGCGAGGAGGGTTTCGGCTACAGCCTAGACACCGACGTGACGCTCGCCCCGGCCGAGATTCTGGTGGTCGACTTCGATGCGGAGACGCGGAGGATCGTGTTGCGATGAGAACGGGATCCGAATCGGTTTTCCCGCCCGCGTTGGGTCCCGGGTCGCTGTGGTCGCATGCACCGGTCCATCGCTCGCAGGCCGCATCCGGCGTCGAATTCCTGCTGGTGGTGCCGCAGGACGCGCGCCGGGCGCTGGCGCGCGCCTGGTTGTGGCTGGGCCTGCTCGCACTGATCGGTTCCGGTGTCTACTCGCTGCTGTTGGTGCTGGCACGCACGCCCGGCGTGAACGCCTGGCTGCCGGTGGCCGATTTCTTCCGGGTCGCGCTGGTGGTGCACGTCGACCTTTCGGTGCTGGTCTGGTTCGTCGCCCTCGCCGGCCTGCTGTGGACACTGGCCGGCCGCGCCCTCGCGCTGCCGCTGCTGCGCGCGGCGATCGCGTTGTGCGGTGCGGGCGCCCTCGGCATGCTGTTGGCGCCCTGGTCGGGCAGCGCCACGCCAGTGATGGCCAACTACATTCCGGTACTGGACGGGCCGGTATTTCTCGGTGGCCTGCTGCTGTTCGGACTCGGCGCGTGCGCACTGGTCGCGCAGGCGTTGTGGGCGGCGCCGCGCATCGGTCCGGTCGTCGATGGCGCGGGTGCGTTGCATTTCGGGCTCAACGCCGCGGCAGTGTCGGCCGCAGTCGCGCTCGGCGCTTTCTTCGCCTCATGGTGGCTGACGCCGCGGGTGGCGGATGCGCGCACTTTCTATGAGCTGCTGTTCTGGGGCGGAGGGCACGCGCTGCAATTTGCCTGGACGCTGCTGATGCTGGTCGGCTGGTTGTGGCTGGCGGCGGCGATCGGCGCGCGTGTGCCCTTGTCGCCGCGGGTTGCGCTGTTGCTGTTCGCGCTGGCGCTGGCGGCGGTGTTCGCGACGCCGGTGGCCTACCTGGCACACCCGGTTGAATCGGTCGAGCATCGTGCCTTGCACACATGGGCCATGCGCATCGGCGGTGGTCTCGCGATCGCGCCGGTGGCGCTGGCCGTGGTGCAAGCCCTGCTGCGCCGCCGCGCGGCGAGCGACGCGATCCAGGCGCCGCTGCACGCAGCGCTGCTCTCTTCGATGCTGCTGTTCGCCGCCGGCGGCGTGATCGGAGTCTTCATCGCCGGCAGCAATGTGCGCATTCCCGCGCACTACCACGGCTGCATCGTCGGCGTGACGCTGGCGCTGATGGGACTGGTTTATCTGCTGCTGCCGCGACTGGGCTGGCGCGCACCGCAGGGCGCGCTGGCGCGCTGGCAGCCGTGGGTGTACGGAATCGGCCAGTTGTTGCATATCGTCGGTCTGGTGTGGTCCGGCGGCTACGGCGTGCAGCGCAAGATCGCCGGCACGGAGCAGGTGCTGCGCAGCGGCGCCGAGGTCGCCGGCATGGGTGTGATGGGGCTGGGCGGCCTGCTCGCGATCATCGGCGGACTGCTGTTCGTGCTGGTGGTCTGGCGATCGATGCGCAACGACTCATGAGCGGCCCACTGCAACGTGCGCTGCGCGCGGCCTTCCTGCGGATCGAGGGGGCGTTCAACCATGCCTTCGGCGAGCGCCTGAACCCGTGGTATCACTTGGGCTCATTGGGCTGGTGGTTGTACTGGATCGTCGCCGTCAGCGGCCTGTACCTGTACGCCTTCTTCGACACCAGCGTCGCCGGTGCCCACGCCTCGGCGCAAGGACTGACCGATTCCTGGATTGGCGGCCCATTGCGCAGCCTGCACCGCTACGCCGCCGACGGCCTGCTGGTGGTGCTGGTGGTGCACGCCTGGCGCCACTACGCCCACGATCGTCTGCGCGGCTTCCGTGCCTACTCCTGGTGGACCGGCGTGATCCTGTTCGGACTGGCCTATGCCGCCGGCGTCAATGGCTACATGCTGCCCTGGGACCGGCTCGCGCAATTCGTCACCGTCGCCGGCTTCGAATGGCTGGACTGGCTGCCGATGTTCGGGGGCGTGCTCGGACGCAACACCATCGACGCCGCCAGCGTCACCGACCGGCTGTTCTCGCTGCTGGTGTTCATCCACATCGGTGTGCCCCTGCTCGCGCTGCTGTTGCTGTGGGCGCACGTGCAGCGAGTACCGAAGGCGCGCACCCAGCCGCCACGCGCACTCGCCGCCGCCTCGCTGGCTTCGTTGCTGGCGCTTTCGCTGGTCCTGCCGGTGGCCAGCCAAGGAGGTCCGGCGGAACTCGGCAGCGAACCGATGCGTCTGGCGCTGGACTGGTTCTATCTCGGCCCATTCCCGCTGCTGTACCGGATCGGTGCAGGGCCGCTGTGGGCACTGGTGATCGGACTGACGCTGCTGTTGCTGGTGCTGCCCTGGCTGCGACGGCCGGCGTCGGGGCAACAGCGTTTCCAGGTCGTCCTGCATGCGAGTGCGGTCCCGGGGGCGACCAGGGACGCGCGCGCGGCGGCCACGCGGCACCTGCTGGCGCGGCCGGGCGAGACCTTGCTCGATGCTGGACTGCGCGCCGGCCTGGCGCTGCCCTACGACTGCCGCAATGGCGGTTGCCGCGTGTGCGTGGCCACGCTGCTGAACGGGCGCGTCGATCCCGGTCCTTTCCAGGAGGCGGCGCTGGACGCGGGAGCGCGCGCGCGCGGCGAGGTGTTGATGTGCTGCGCCTGTGCGCTGGAGGACGTCGAACTGGACGTGCCGGTGCCCGATCTGGGCGCGAGCCAGACGCAGGCCCCACGCGAACGTGTGGCGCGCGTGGCGCGCTTGGAGCGCCTCGCCGAGACCGTGATGCAGGTCGAACTGGAGCTCCTGGATGGTGCGCCCATCG
This sequence comes from Lysobacterales bacterium, assembly GCA_019187485.1. Lineage (GTDB taxonomy): Bacteria > Pseudomonadota > Gammaproteobacteria > Xanthomonadales > SZUA-5 > JADKFD01. The sequence goes on from JABAQR010000037.1 coordinate 43,300, forward strand.
ACTACGCGGCCGGCCAGTACCTGGAGATTCTGCTCGCCGACGGCGCGCGTCGCGCCTACTCTTTCGCCAGTGCGCCGGGTTCCGGTCCGTTGATCGAGCTGCACATTCGGCGGCAACCGGGCGGTCTCTACAGCACCCATGTGTTCGAGCGCATGCAGGTAGGCGAGCGCGTGCGCCTGCTCGCACCGCTCGGTCATTTCACCCTGCACGCGGGCACGCGACCGATCCTGATGGTCGCTGGCGCGACCGGCTTCGCACCGGTCAAGAGCCTGATCGAGGACGCCTTCGCCCGTGGTGTGAAGCGACAGATCGCGCTCTACTGGGGCGTGCGCCATCCGCGCGACTTCTATCTGCCCGAACTGCTGTCGCGCTGGCAGCGCGAGCGCCCGAACTTCAGCGTGGTGCAGGTGGTGTCCGAGCCGGAATCCGCACCGGAGTGGCAAGGGCGCACCGGCCTCGTGCACGAGGCGCTGCTGGAGGACTATCCGCAGTTGGCGGCCTGCGAGGTCTACGCCTGCGGTTCGATGCAGATGGTGCAGCAGATCCTGCCGGTGCTGCGCGCGCACGGCCTGCCCGAGGACGCCTGTTACAGCGATGCCTTCGTCGCCGCCTCAGGCTGAGGCGCCGCCGCGCGCGAGGTCGCGCTGCGGTACCGCCAACTGGATCCGGAAGCAACTGCCACCGCCGGGCACGTTGACGTATTCGATGCTGCCCTGGTTGGCACCGAGCAACTGCTTGCAGATGTACAGGCCGAGTCCGGTGCCATCGGCGCGGGTGGTGAAAAAGGGTTCGAACAACTGACGTTGGTGCGGCGCCGGAATGCCGGGTCCGCGGTCGATGATTTCGATCAACGCGCCCTGGGTGGGATTGGCCTGACGGATGCGCAGCGTGATGTCGGCCGGCTGATCCGGCTGACGACCGTAGCGAATCGCGTTGCGCAGGAGGTTCCACACCGCCTGCGTCAGTTGCGAGGGATCCACCAGCGCGCGCGCCTCGCGGTTCTCGACCACCAGCTTCAACTGGTCCTGGCCAAGCGGCTGCGCCTGCCGGAAGTCGTGGATCAGCCCGTGTCCCCACTGCGCGAGGTTCACACACTCCTGGCGCGAGCGCTCGCGACGCGAAAGTTGCAGCACATTCTCGACGATGCCATTCACGCGTCCGCAGTGGTTCATGATGATCTCGATCAGGCGCCGGTCCGCGTCCGGCATCTGTTCCGATTCGTTCAGCAGTTGCGCGGCGTGACTGATGGCCGCCAGTGGGTTGCGCACCTCGTGCGCGATGCTCGCCGAGAGCCGCCCCAGGGAGGCCAGCGTCAACTCCTCGGCGCGCCGATAGACCATGCTCTCGTCCTCGAGAAAGCACAGCGTCGCCGCGTCGTCCTCGCCGCCGAGGCGCGTGAAGCGCGGCACCACCGCGGGCACGCCCTGCGCGATCTGGATCGGCACGTTGTTGTGCTTGCCGGTGGTGAGCCAGTAGCGCCAGCGGTCGTACAGATCCGGCGAAAGCCTGCGCACCTCGGCCTCGGTGTGCGCAGGCGTGCCCAGCAGGTACCAGCCGGATTCGTTGAAGCGACGCACATGGCCGTCGCCGTCGAGCACCAGGATGCCGGTGCGCATACGCTGGATGATCAGCTCGTTGATCTGCGCGAGGTTGGCGATGTCGACGCCCTGGCGTTCGACCAGCTCCTGGCTTTCGCGCGTCAGTCGCGCCAGCCAGTAGAAAATCGCCACGGTCAGGAAGAAAGCGGTGCCAAGCAATGCCGCCTGGGCGAGATTGCGCCCGCTCGCGTGCTCCAGGCCGAGCGAATAGAAGGACTCCGACAGCAGGGTCACGCTGGCGATTGCTGCGGCCAGCAAGGCCAATCGCGCCGGCAGCAGCAGCGCCGCCATCGCCACCGTGATCAGCAGCAGCACCCCGACCCCGCTGGACAGACCACCGAACACGAACAACAGCATGCCGCCCATCAACAGATCGCAGCCGACGCCGATCAGGGTCAGCGCGGTCACGCCCAAGCGCCGCGACTCGCTCGCCGCGAACACCGCCGAAGCGGCCAGCGCGTACACGACCACCGCGATCTGGCCGGCGACCAGCAGACCGCCGCCGATCTCGAAGTAGCGCGGCCCGAGGCCCGACAGCAGCAGCAGCGAGAACACCGCCGCGACCAGTACGCGATAGAGGTTGAACAGGCGCAGCTCGTACCAGCGCAGTGCCTCGGGCGGCGCCGGCGCAGCACCGCGACGAGAGCCGATCACGCGCATCGAACGCGCATTCGCGGGCTGCGGGGAATCGCTCATCGCGGACTCAACTCCACCGGTGTTTGTGCGGTCGCGCGTGCATGCTGGCACAGGTCGCGACGGATGCGACGAACGTGCACGCAATTAGTGCGCGAACAGTACTTGGCGCGGACCAGTCCTTTCATCACAATACGCGCCAATTTGCGCAGGGCCGGCGCCTGGTCCGCGCGGCTTTCGATCAGGAGACAGGATGAACTTCCACGAGTACCAAGCGAAGGAATTGTTCGCGCAGTTCGGGATCCCGGTGCCGCAGGGCATCGTCGCGAACACCGCCGATGCGGCAGTCGAAGGCGCGCGCCAGATCGGCGGCGATCAGTGGGTGGTCAAGGCGCAGATCCACGCCGGTGGTCGCGGCAAGGCGGGCGGCGTCAAGCTCGCCAAGACCCTGACCCAGGTGCGCGATGCCGCGGCGAAGATGCTCGGCACGCGCATGGCGACTTACCAGAGCGCCGGGCGCGCGTTGCCGGTGAACACCGTGCTGGTCACCGAAGCCACCGAGATCAGCAAGGAGTTGTACCTGTCCATGCTGGTCGACCGCACCGCCAAGGCGGTCACCTTCATCGCCTCGCCGATGGGTGGCGTCGACATCGAACAGGTCGCGCACGAACACCCCGAGAAGATCTTCACCGTCGAGGTGAACTTCATGCAGGGCCTGCAGGCTTTCGAATGCCGCAAGCTCGGCTTCGCGATGGGTCTCGGCGCCAAGCAGACCGCGCAACTCGCGAAGATCATGTTGGCGATGTTCGCACTCTTCAATCAGCTCGACATGAGCCTGATCGAACTGAACCCGCTGGTGATCAACAGCGCGGGCGATCTGGTCGCGCTCGACGGCAAGCTCAACTGCGACGACAACGCACTGTTCCGTCAGGCCAAGCTGGAAGCGATGCAGGATGTCTCGCAGGAGGATCCGCTGGAAGCGCAGGCCGCCAGGCACGATCTCAATTACGTCGCGCTCGACGGCAACATCGCCTGCATGGTCAACGGCGCGGGTCTGGCGATGGCGACCATGGACGTGATCAAGCTCTACGGTGGTGAACCGGCGAACTTCCTCGACGTCGGCGGCGGCGCCACCACCGAGCGCGTCACCGAGGCCTTCAAGCTGATCCTCGGCAACGACAAGGTCAAGGCGATCCTGGTCAACATCTTCGGCGGCATCGTGCGCTGCGACCTGATCGCCGAGGGCATCATCGCCGCGGTCAAGGAAGTGGGCATCTCGATCCCGGTGGTGGTGCGACTGGAAGGTACCAACGTCGACAAGGGTCGCGACCTGTTGAAGGCAAGCAACCTGTCGCTGATCCCGGCCAGCGATCTGGCCGACGGTGCGCAGAAGGCCGTCGCCGCAGCGGCGAAGGTCTGATCACAGGGACGTCGAGGAGCAAACATGGCTGTTTTGGTCAACAAGAAGACGCGGGTGATCTGCCAGGGCTTCACCGGCACGCAGGGCACCTTCCACTCCGAGCAGGCGCTCGACTACGGCACCAAGCTGGTCGGTGGCGTGACGCCGGGCAAGGCCGGCAAGGATCACATCGGTCTGCCGGTGTTCAACACCGTGCAGGACGCGGTCGAGGAGACCGGCGCCGAGGCGAGCATGATCTTCGTGCCACCGCCCTTTGCGGCCGATGCGATCCTCGAAGCCGCGGACGCCGGCATCAAGGTGATCGTCGCGATCACCGAGGGCATCCCGGTGCTCGACATGCTACGCGTCAAGCACGTGCTCGAAAGCTGCTATCCGGGGACCAGCCTGATCGGTCCCAACTGTCCGGGCATCATCACCCCGGGCGAATGCAAGATCGGCATCATGCCGGGCTTCATCCACAAGCCCGGCAAGGTCGGCATCGTGTCGCGCTCCGGCACGCTGACCTACGAAGCCGTGTACCAGACGACCAAGGTCGGCCTGGGTCAGAGCACCTGCATCGGCATCGGTGGCGATCCGATCCAGGGCATGAACTTCGTCGACTGCCTGCGTCTGTTCCAGGACGATCCGCAGACCGAGGCCATCATCATGGTCGGCGAGATCGGTGGCAGTGCCGAAGAAGAAGCCGCGGAGTTCATCGCGGAATACGTGACCAAACCCGTGGTCGCCTACATTGCCGGCGTGGCTGCGCCGGCGGGCAAACGCATGGGCCACGCCGGCGCCATCATCGCCGGCGGCAAGGGCACGGCAGCAGCCAAGTTCGAAGCGCTGGACCGCGCCGGAGTGACGACGGTGCGTTCCCCCACGGAACTGGGAGAAGCGGTTCAGAAGCGCCTTTCCGGCGCCAAACCAAAATCGTCATCCACGAAGGGGAGTGCCATCATGAAAACCGAGACTGTGACACAAGACGTGCCGGCCGCGCCGGCGGCTCCGGCGAAGAAGCCGGCGGCGAAGAAGGCGGCTGCGAAGCCCGCCGCGAAGAAGGCTGCGCCGACGAAGAAGGCTGCTCCGGCGAAAGCTGCACCGACCAAGAAGGCCGCACCTGCGAAGAAGGCTGCACCGGCCAAGGCGGCTCCCGCCAAGAAGGCCGCACCCGCGAAGAAGGCTGCACCGGCCAAAGCGGCTCCCGCCAAGAAGGCCGCACCCGCGAAGAAGGCTGCACCGGCCAAAGCGGCTCCCGCCAAGAAGGCCGCTCCGGCCAAGGCGACTGCGGCCAAGAAAGCGGCTCCGGCGAAGGCCGCTCCGGCCAAGAAGGCTGCACCGGCCAAGAAGGCCGCCGCGAAGAAGTGATCCAGGCCCAGCCTGCGCCGGGAGACGGTCCTCCGGCGCCACGGAACGGATTCGGGGCGGCGGCCAACGCCGCCCCCTTTTGTTTGCGGGAGACGCATTCGGCGTAGCCCGCAGGGATGCCACCCGTGCATCGCATCGCCCTCGTCCAAGACGATTTCCCGGTCGGTGCGGTCGCCGCCAACCTGCGCCGACTGAAGGATTTGCGCCAGCAGGCGACCGGACTGGGCGCACGCCTGCTGCTCACCCCGGAGCTCGCACTCTCGGGCTATCCACCCGAGGATTTGCTGTATCGCCCCGGTTTCCAGGCGCGCATCGACGGTGCGCTCGCCGACCTCGCCGACGACGCGGGCGACTGCGACCTGCTGGTCGGCCATCCCGCGCGCGTGGACGGTCGTCTCTACAACTGCGCCAGTTTCATCGCCACGGGCGCGGTGCGCGCGCTCGCCCGCAAGCAGCGTCTGCCCAATTACACGGTCTTCGACGAAAAGCGCTATTTCGCCGAGAGCCTGGGCGCCACCGTAGTCGACCACCGCGGCCTGCGCGTCGGCGTACTGATCTGCGAGGACGCCTGGTTTCCAGAACCGGCGGCCGCCGCGCGCGCCCAGGGCGCGCAGATCCTGCTGGTGCTGAATGCCTCACCCTACCACCAGGGCAAGCGTGCCGAGCGCGCGGCCGTACTTGGAGCGCGCGCGCTCGAGTGTGGCCTGCCGCTGGTCTATTGCAACCTCGTCGGCGGCCAGGACGATCTGATCTTCGACGGCCAGAGCATGCTGTTCGGAGCCGACGGTGCGCTGCTCGGCTGCGCGCCGGCTTTTTGCGATCACCTGCTGCTGGTGGATATCGAGCCTGGCGAGCCGACACGGTTGCACGCCGTGGACTGGCCGGCGTCGCGCCATGAGCCGCCAGAGGCCGAGGTCTACCGCGCGCTGGTCCGTGCCACTGCCGACTATGTACGCAAGAATGGCTTCCGTGAGGTGCTGCTCGGGCTCTCCGGCGGCATTGATTCGGCGCTGACCCTGGCGATCGCGGTCGACGCGCTCGGCGCGGACGCCGTGACCGCGGTGCGCCTGCCATCGCGCTACACCAGTGCCCTCAGCAACGACGAGGCCGCAACGCAGGCGCGCGCGCAGGGCGTGCGCATCGAGACCCTGCCGATCGAGGGTCCCTGCCAGGCCTTCCTGGATACGCTCGCGCCGCTCTTCACCGGGCGCGCGCCGGACATCACCGAAGAGAACCTGCAGTCGCGCTGTCGCGGCGTGCTGCTGATGGCGCTGTCGAACAAGTTTGGCGGCCTCGTGCTCTCGACCGGCAACAAGAGCGAGATGGCGGTCGGCTACGCGACCATCTACGGCGACATGTGCGGCGGCTTCGCGCCGCTCAAGGACGTCTACAAGACCCAGGTCTATGCGCTCGCGCGCTGGCGCAACTCGCTCGATCCCGCGATTCCGTCGGCGGTCATCGAACGCGCACCCTCGGCCGAGCTGCGGGAAAACCAGACCGACCAGGATTCGCTGCCGCCCTACCCGGAACTCGACGACATCCTGTGCCGTTTCATCGAGCACGACCAACCGCGTGCAGCCATCGTCGCCGCCGGCCATGACGCCGCCACCGTTGCGCGGGTCACGGGCCTCGTGTTGCGCAACGAGTACAAGCGTCGCCAGTCCGCTCCCGGCCCACGGGTGACCGCCCGCAGCTTCGGTCGCGACCGCAGGTTTCCGATCAGTTCGGGGTATCGCTGAGGCGCCTGGTAAGTGGTAAGTGGAAGTCGGCCCGAGAAACCTGTCCGGACCGCGTGCGTCCTTGCCGCCACCTGAACGCTGGATCGACGCCATGTGCACCCGCAGCGCCTCGCTCCGTTCCCTGTTCGACAACGCGACAACGCCACCCGCGTCCCGGTGCGCCGCCAGATTGCGCAATGGGTCAGCGTGGCCTTCTCCCACCGGCGCTACACTGCACCCCAATCCAGGAGCCGCGGAATCGCCATGGCACAGCGTAGCAAGGTCGGTCACTACGAGATCGTCGCAGAACTTGGTCGCGGCGGCATGGGCGTGGTCTACAAGGGTCACGAGGCCTCGCTGCAACGCCATGTGGCGATCAAGATGCTTTCGGAGGCGCTGGCCGACGACCCGCTGGTGGTCGAGCGCTTCTTCCGCGAAGCACGCAGCATGGCCCAGCTCAACGATCCGCACATCGTGCAAATCTACTTCGTCGGCGAAGATGGCGGCCAGCCTTATTTCGCGATGGAGTTCGTCGAGGGCGAATCCCTCAGCCAGCGCATGAAGCGCGAGCAGCGCCTGGAGCCTTTCGAGGCCGCACGCATCCTGCTGCAGGTCGCGCAGGGTTTGGCGCTCGCGCATGATCGCGGCGTGGTCCATCGCGACATCAAACCCGCCAACCTGCTGATCACCCGGCGCGGCGTGGTCAAGGTGGCCGATTTCGGCATCGCGCTCGCCAGTTCGGACTTCAACAAGAAGCTCACCGGTACCGGCCAGTTCGTCGGTACGCCAGGCTATCTGTCGCCCGAGGTTTGCCTGGGCAAGCCGGTCGACCAGCGCTCGGACATCTTTGCGCTCGGCATCGTGTTCTTCGAGATGCTGACCGGACAGACGCCGTTCAAGGACGAGTCGCCGCTGGGCATGATGCTGGAGGTGGTGCAGGCCGAGATCCCGGACGTGCGCCGGATCAACGCCGAAGTCGACGCACGGCTGTCCGAGATCTTGAAGCGGATGGTCGCGAAGGATCCGGCCGAGCGCTATCCGGACTGCCACCGGCTGATCGCCGATCTGGTGGCGATCGGGGTCAACGCCGCGACGCCGATCACGCCGGTGCGGCCGCAACCGGTCGCGGCGCCGATGGAAACGCAGGTGGCACCCACCCCACCCGAGCTGCGCCGTCCGCCGATGCCGGCGGCGGGGATGCCTGCTGCTGCACCGGTGTCGGGCCATGCGCCGATGCCTTCTGGCGCGCAGGTGGTGGAGGCTGCTCCCGCGTCGACGCCATTGCCGCAACGACCCGCCGTGGTCAGCACACGGCGCTCCTCGGCGCTGCCGTGGGCCGCCGCCGTGCTCGCACTGATCGGCAGTGGCGCCGGTGCCGCCTGGTACTTCCAGCACGATCGAGCACCCGCCGAGCCGCCCGCGACGCTGGCGAGCGCGTCGGTCGTGAGTGCGCCGGCAGCCGCGCCCGCACAACCCCCCGCCGCGATCGCCCCGGAGACTCCGGCGCCCGTCCGCGTCGCCAGCGTGCCAGAACCCGCCAGCGCCGACGTGGACCCGATGCCTGCCGCCACCGTGGCCGGTGCCGCCAGCGCCGGCGTGGCGGGCAACGCGCCAGCCTCGGTACCACCGCAGTCGGACGTGCCGGACTCGGGCCGTGTCGCTCACACCGATTCTGGCGCGGCCGAAGCCGGGCCGCTGGCCGCCGAGGCCGTCCCGCCTTCCGCATCCGGCCAGGCACCACGGGCGAGCGCGCCGCGGGTCGAGGCATCGCCGCAATCTGCGACCATCGGTGCGCGCCTGGCGGAAATGCGCGAGCGCCGTGAACGTCGTGAAGCGCATCTCCAGAACCCGCCGCCGCGCCCGTCATACGCCAAGGCGGTTCCCGCACCGGTCACACCGACGCACGCGGGCCCGCCACGCGTGCTGGTAGTCGGCTACGGCGACCCGGCGGTTGCCGGCAGCGCCGAACTTGCCATCGAAGAGCGCCTTGGCGAGCTGGGCCTGGACATCGTCGACGAGGATTTTCACCCGGCGCTGGCAGGCGTCGAGGACCGTGCGGCCGACCTGATGCGGGTGGCAGCGACCGCCGGCAACCACGTCGAGTACATCGTGGTGGTCCGCGTGGTGCCGATGGGCGAGCAGTTGCTGACCTTCTACGGTGAGTCGATGACCCAGTACACCGCGCGCGTGGAAGTCGGCGCCTACGACATGCGCGCGCGCCGCAAGATTGGGCCGGGTTGGAGCGGACAGGTCAGCTTCACCCATCTCAACGCCGATCCAAACACGCGCCAGGCGATCGCGCCGATGCTGGCGCGGCTGGCCCAGGGGATCGGGCGTGGGCGCGGCTGAGGAATCGGGGGGAGTCGCGCCACGGCGAGTATCTCTACCGCATCCCGGGGCCGATCGAGCGCCGGCCTTTCACTGCGCCTCATCCCCGTCAGGGACGTGGGCCGGGTCCGGGCCGGACATCCCACCGTAGCTTCAGATATTCGCGTGCGGCCGAGGAGCCAAGCGCGCCGGCCATGAACACGAGGCCCGCGAAGAGTGCGCATCCGACGAAAATAGTGCCGCGCCCATCCATCGCCGGCCACAGCCACCGCAGCCCGTACGCGCACAGCAGCATTGGCAGCGTCGGCGCGAGCACATCCCGCAACAGCCAGGCCATAGCCAGCCCCGGCAGCAGGCTGCGATGTACGATGGGTACCCATCCGGTCAGCAGCAGCGCATTCAGAATCAGCCAGGCCCAGGCCGCTCCCGGTGCCCCTGCGACCGCGGTGGCGTAGACAGTGGCGGGCACCAGCAGTAGCAGGGAAAACCCGCTGCCCATCAGGTGCAGCCGCAGTCGGCCCTTCGCGTATTGCAGGTAATAGGCGAAGGCCGCGAGCGCGAGCAGCCAGTTCCCGAGCGCATACGGCCCGAGGATCGGCGCGGCCGCGCGCGCCAGCGCTTCATCGCCTGACCAGGCCCACAGCAACTCGCGACCGAAGAGTGCGATGGTGATCGCCAACGAACCAGCCGAAACCGTGGTCAGTTGTGTCGCCCGACGGTAGAGCAGCTGCAATTGCGTGGATTCCCGCGCAGCCTCCAGCCTCGCCATCCGCGGCAGCACCGTGCTGCCGAGCGGAGCCGCCACGCTGAGCACCGCGGATGCAGCCAGCACGGCGACCATGAAGTGCCCGTACTCGGCCAGCGACAGCAGCGACGACAGCAGCAGCTTGTCCGTGTTGGTCGACGCGATCCACACCAGCGATGCGAAAGCAATGCCGGCGGAAAAACGCAGGACCGGCAGCACGCTGGCGAAGGCAGCACGCAGCCCTCGCTGCGGTGGCAGCAGTCTGTAGGCGAAGGTCGCCAGGCAAAGCAGCTCGATGGCCGCAACCAGGCCCTGCCAGGCGAAGAACGTGGCCGGCGACACGCCGCCCAGCCACAGCACCGGGATCACCAGGACGAAGCGCAGCGTCGCGATCACCGCATTGAAGCCATTCAGCCACACCAGCCGTTCCGATCCGACGATCACGCCACGGTAGAGCGCGGCACACACCCGCAAGGCGGCGATCAAGGCCATGATTCGGATGGATCCGGCGATCTGGTCAACGGCCAATGCCTGCGCCTGCAGCCAGTGGAAGGCGAGCGTCTCGGCCGCCAGCGCGAGAAGTACGCCCGCGAGCGTCGCGGTAAGCAGAAACAGCCATTCCAGGGTGCGCAGCAACTGCCGGAAAGGCCGGGCCGCAAGCGCACCGGCCCGGAAGCGTGCGGATTCGCGTGCGACCGCCGGCGACATGCCGGCATCGATGAGGCTGAACCAGGCCTGCAACATCGTGTGGAAGCCGATCAGGCCATAAGCCTCGGCGCCCATCAGGTCGAGGTAGACGGGAATGAACAGGACGCCGACCAGGGCGACGTAGGTCTGTCCGAGGTAGCTCGCCAGCAGATTGTGCCGTAGCGACATAGGTGCGATCCGTACGCGGGCGAGGGTTCAGCCCGGCCGCGAGGTCGCGCAACCCGGGAGCATGCTCGAAGCCGGGAGAGGGCGCCGTTGATCGATCCGGCCGCACGCTTGCAGAGACTCCGCGAGCGCCCGGTACGCGAGTCCGGGAAGGCACGCTGCCCGGAGACGAAGGATGCAAGACCGCAAGCGCAGCATCGCAAGCCGCATCGTCGATCTCCGGCGAGAAGTCAGGCCACGGCAAGGCGGCGGTGCCGGGATTCTTGGCCAGAGGCGGGCGCAAGGCCAGCCCTGCCGGTGCTTGTCCGCAGCAGGCCATCCATGCACCGCGGTCCACTGAGGATCGCGGGGTAGTATCGATTCCGACACGGTGTGCCGAGAATCGGCGAAGGGCTCGGACGAACCATGGGAAGAGCATGAAGAGCATCCGCACGGCATCCGACCTCGCCATCCACGGCGCACCGCCGGCATTCGCGGAAATCGTCCATGTGGGCCGCCCGAACATGGGCAGCCGGGCCCGCTTCGGGGAACTCGTCGCCCGCATTTTCGAGAATCGCTGGGTCACCAATCATGGACCGTACGTACTCGAACTGGAGGAACGGCTGGCCGAGCGGATGGGCGTACGTCACTGCGTGTGCATCTGCAACGGTACGCTCGCACTCGAGATCGCGATCCGCGCGGTCGGTCTCAGCGGGGAGGTGATCGTCCCCTCCTACACCTTCATCGCCACCGCCCACGCGCTCAGCTGGCAGGGCATCACCCCGGTGTTCGCCGACATCGATCCGGTCACCCACAATCTCGATCCGGCGGCCGTGCGCAGAATGATCACACCCCGCACCAGCGGCATCATCGGCGTGCATCTGTGGGGGCGGCCGGCGCCGCACGCGGAACTCGCGGAGATCGCCCGCGAGCATCGCCTGCAACTGATCTACGACGCCGCGCACGCCTTCGGCGGCAGTCTCGACGGTATTCGGATCGGCGGGCTCGGGCGTTGCGAAGTCTTCAGTTTCCACGCCACCAAGGTCTACAACACCTTCGAGGGCGGCGCAGTCGCCACCAACGACGACGAACTGGCGCAGACCGTGCGGCTGATGCGCAACTTCGGTTTTTCGGGCTATGACAACGTGATTTACCCCGGCACCAACGGCAAGATGACCGAGATCTGCGCGGCCATGGGCCTGGTCAACCTGGAATGCCTGCCGCAGTTCGTCGCGGCGAACCGCGCGAACCACCAGCGCTACCAGCGGGCCTTCGACGGAATCGCGCAACTGGCGCTGCTGGACTACGACCCGGCGCACTCGCCGAACTACCAATACATCGTGATCGAGCTGCTGCCCGGCTACGCCACGCCTCGCGACCAGGTGGTGGCCGCGCTGAACGCCGAGAACATCCTCGCGCGCAAGTATTTCTGGCCAGGCTGCCACCGGATGCAGCCCTACCGCGGCTTGTACCCGCACGCCGGCCTGATGCTCCCGCACACGCAGGCACTCGCCGATCGCGTGATCGTGCTGCCGAATGGGCCCGAACTGCCCGAAGCCTGCATCGGGACGATCGCCGACATCGTCCGCCTGCTGGCCTGAGCGCTGCCAGGTGCAGCCCACCGATCCTATCGAAACCAGCGATCCGGCACGGCTGCCGCGCGCACCGGTGCTGAGCGTGTTGCTGCTCGCATACAACCACGAGGACTACCTGGCGGCGGCGATCGACAGCGTGCTCCAGCAAGTGCCCGGGATGTCCTTGGAACTGCTGATCGGCGAGGACGGCTCGCGCGACCGCAGCCTGGAGATTGCGCAGCGCTATCAGCGCGCGCATCCGCAGCGCATCCGCCTGATCGCGTCCACGCACAACGTCGGTGCATTTCGTAACCACCGGCGTTTGGTCCGCGCGGCGCGCGGGCGCTGGATCGCACATCTGGATGGCGACGATTACTGGTTGCCGGGCAAACTCGAACGGCAGATGCGGCACTTGCACCAGCACCCGGACTGCGTCGCGGTGTACGCGAACGCGCGGGTCATCGACCGGACGGGACGGGAGATCGGGCTGTTCAACGATCTCGGAACCCGCGATCTGGATCTCGCCACCCTGCTGCGCCACGGCAACTGCCTCAACACCAGCTCGATGGTGGTCCGGCGCGAGGTGTTGGAAGAACTGGTGGCGGATGGCTCGTCCTTCATCGATTACCGCATCCATCTGCACGCGGCGACCCATGGTCCGCTGCATCAGATCGGAGAGCCGCTCTGCGTCTACCGTCACCAGTCGGCGACCTCGATGGTGCACACCGCCAACGATCACGTGCGGGAGTTGTACTTCGACGCGATCACGGCGATCCCGGCGGATCGCGTCGACCCGGCGGATCTCGCACGGGGACTGGCGGATTTCCTGCGCAGGGTGGTGTTGCGGGCGCTGCGGCTGCGTCGCCCCGGCTTGCTCAGGCAGTGGTGGCCACGCGTGCGCGCGCACGCGCCGGTGGACGCGACCGAACTGCTGGGGCTGACGGCGGTCGCCTGCCTGCGCGCGGGGTGTGGAATGCTCACCGAGCACGCGCGGCGCCTGCTCGACCATCGGGCGCCACGCATTCTCTATCGTCGTTGAACCTCCCGCCTGCACCCGAGGACCGCCGATGTCGTCGCTGAAGATCATCCGCTACGGACTGGCCGGCTGGATTCCCGGCGGTCGGCTGCGCTGCGTGATCTGCGGGCACGCGGTGCATCGCTTCATGCCCTATCGAAACGGGCGGGCAAGCATTTCCCCCTTGCTGGACACGCTGGACGTCATCGGCAGCGACGTCGAGAACTTCGAGTGCCCGCGTTGCGGATGCCACGACCGTGAGCGCCATCTGCTGCTGTACCTGCGGGCGAGCGGCATCCTGACCCAGTTGCGGGGCGCACACGTGCTGCATTTCGCCCCGGAGAAACACCTGTCGCGCGTGATCCTTGCGGCCGCTCCGTCCAGCCACCTGTGTGTGGACCTGCATCCCTCGCGGCCCGGCATCGAGCGCATGGATCTCATGGCGACCGGGCTGCCGACGGCGTCGGTGGATCTGCTGCTCGCCAACCACGTGCTCGAGCATGTGGACGACGACCTGCGCGCGCTGGATGAAATCGCCCGCCTGCTCAGCCCCGGCGGTCGCGCGATCCTGCAGACGCCCTACAGCCGGACGCTCGCACACACCTGGAGCGACCCCGGAATCGCAAGCCCGGCGCAGCGCCTGCAAGCCTATGGCCAGGAAGATCATGTACGCCTGTACGGGCGCGACATCTTCGAGCGCTTCGCCTCACGCGGTCTGACGGCCCAGATCGGCACCCACGCCGAACTCCTGCCGGACCACGATCCGCGCCGCAATGGCGTCAATCCGCGCGAACCCTTCTTCCTGTACCGGCGCGGCTGATCAACGCAGGCGCGGCCAACCGTGCCGGCGCAGCATCTGCAGTTTGCGCGAGTGGCGCACGAAAGGCGCGAAATACCGGCGCAGCGAAACCGCACGCATCGCCTGGGTCGTCCGCCGGCGAGCGCGGATCTCGCCCAGACGACCGAGCACATGCCACAACGCCGGCCCGTAGATCCGCCGCCACGCCTGCGTCGAGCGGCCGGCCACGCATACGAGCAGGCCCTCGACCGCGAGCAGCAGCACTTGCGCCACGAACAACAGCCAGGCGACTCCGGTCGGCGTGCACTCCAGCGCGGCCGCCATGCGGTTGCGTTCGCTCAGGTAGCGTCGCCGGTAGCGACTGACCAGGCGCCCCTCGCACAGACGGCTGCCGCCGAAACTGGCGCCTTGACGATGCCGGTAGCTACCGCCGCCCACGCAACGGACGGGGACGCCGCGCAGGCGCGCGCGACAGCAGTAATGGAGATCCTCGGCCAGCGATTCCATCCACGCCGGCAGCCCGCCAAGCCGCTGCCAGAGCGCGCGCGGTGTGAACAGGCAGGCCCCGGCCACGTAGGCCACGTCGACGCGCGCGGGATCGAGGTTCGGCACCGGCGTGTGCAGGGGATCGAGCAGGCAGCCGCGGTCGACCAGCTCGCCGGATTCCCAGTCGTATTGGGGCAATGTCAGCACGCAGTCGCCGAGTGCGCGCGCGGCCGACAGCAGCGTCGCGATCGCGCCCGGTCCAAGTGCCGCATCGTTGTTCAGCAGCAGCACGTACTCGCCGCGCGCGCGCTCGACCATGCGGTTGTTGGCGATGCAGAAGCCGACGTTCCCGGTGCTGGCGATCCTCTGCACCCGCGGATAGCGGCTGCGCAGCAGTTCCAGCGAACGGTCGGTGGAGGCATCGTCGTGGACCAGCACTTCCAGCTCGAAGTCCCCCTGCTGCGAGCACACCGAATCGAGGCAGTCTTGCAGCAGGCGCTCGCCGTTGTAGTTGGCGATGCAGATGGAGACGACCGGATGCGTCATGCAGCGGCTTTGCGCTGCCGGTCGCGGCTGCGAGTCAGGCTCCTGCCGGGCGACAGGCGCCGGCCGGCGCGCGTTCCTGCGATGTCAGTCGCGGGAGCGGGCATAGGTCATCGCGGTGATCTGCTCGGCCACCAGACCGATCATGAAAACCAGCACCGAAACCGTCAGCATCACCGTTCCCATGTTCGTGAAACGGCCGGTCGTGGAGTAGGTGTACGCATAGTAGCCCAGGCCGCCGAGCAGGAAACCCAGCGCCGTCGGCGCGAACAGCTTGAGCGGCGAATACAGGGTGGCGATCTTGAAGATGATCAGCAGGAATCGCAGGCCATCGCGCAGCGGACGGATGTGGCTGCGTCCGATCCTCGGCGCCACCGGCACCGGCACGTAGGCGACCGCGTAGGCGCTGCGCAGGAAGGCCATCGTGATGGTTGTGGGATAGCTGAATCCGTTGGGCAGCAGGTGCAGGAACTCGCGGAACTGTGGCGCGCGCACCGCGCGGAAGCCCGAAGTGAGATCCTGGATCCGGAACGCCGTCATCCAGCTGGCGATGCGGTTGTAGAGGCCGTTGGCGAGGCTGCGTCCCGCGCTCGCCTGCCCGGCGCGGTCGCGTGCGCCGACCGCCATGTCATAGCCCTCGTCGAGCTTGCACAGCAAGCGCGGGATCAGGGCCGGATCGTGCTGTCCATCGGCATCCATCAGCACCAGGATCTGACCGCTGGCGGCACGCGCGCCGCGCTTGATGGCGGCGCCGTTGCCCATCGAATAGGGCACGCGCACGACCTGCGCGCCGGCATCGCGGGCCACCGCAGCGGTGTCGTCCCGCGAGCCGTCGTCGACCACGATCAGCTCGGCCTCCGGCAGGAGTGCGCGCACGCGCGGCAGCAGCCCGCGCAGAGCGAGCGCTTCGTTCTTGGCCGGCATCACGATCGAAATCGAAGGCGTCATGGGCGGGAAGGAAGCGCGCGGATCCGGACGGATCCACCCTCGGCCGGGCAGTCCGCAGCACGGGTCCGGGCCCGGCTCCGCCGGACCGATGCCCTGTTCGCTCGATGTCCCAGCCTGTCGGGCATGGCCGGCGTTCCGCATTTCCTGGGTCGGGATTGCACGGCGAAAGTTCGCTCCCTCGGGCGAATTGCCCTCTGTCCCATCTTCGAGTATCAGTCTGGCACCGCGAACGTCCGGGCTGGACGGCCCATCGCGAAGGAAATGCCATGACTCATGCCGCGACCCTGCGTCGGGCACGCCTCGCGATCCTCGGCACCACCGTACTCTACGCCGCGGCGCACCTCGCGTGGTATGGCGGCACCCCGTTGGGCGGCTTTCCGGTGCTTGACGGACGCGAGATGCTGGAGCTGGCGCGCGCCATCGCGAGCGGGGAGCTTGCGCGGGAGCCCTTCTACCGTGCGCCGCTGTACCCGGCGCTGCTGGCGATCTTCATCCGGCTCGGCGTGCCCGACGGCCTCCTGCCGGACGCCGCGCGACTCCTGAACCTCGTCGCGCATCTTAGTTCCTGCCTGCTGGTGTTCGAACTCGCGCGCAGGACCTGGGCCGACCTGCGCGCGGGACTGCTGGCCGGCCTGCTGTACGCCTGCTACCCCGTCGCCCTGCACTTCGCCGGCGACCCGTTGGACATCACGCTGGCCACGGCGCTGGCCTTGGCGGCGACCCTGTGCGCCTGGAACAGTGCATGCAGCCTGTCTGCGGCCCAGGCCTGGGCCGCGGCATCGCTGTACGCGCTGGCCGCGCTGGCGCGCCCGAACTTCCTGATGTGCATCCCCGCCCTGCTGCTGTGGCTCGCCTGGATCGGATCGCACGAACGGGGTGCGTGGCGGCTGCTGCCGGCAGCCGCGACCGGGGCCATGTGCGTGCTTCTGGTCATGGGCGGTGTCAACCGGGCGGTCGGCGGCGAGTTCAGATGGTTGCCCTGGCAGGGCAGCCACGGCCTGTGGGATGCCAATGGTCCGGGCGCCAACGGACTGTTCTATTCGCACAGTGTGGCAATCCCAGATCTGGCCCCGGGAAGCAATCCGGCCCGCGCCGAGGCCGAAATCCTGTACTGCCGCGACCGCCCCTGCTCCGGTCCGATCGACATCGACGAATTCTCGGCTTACTGGAGCGGACGCATGCGCGAACACGCCATGACGCATCCACGGGAAGTGCTCGGCATCCTCGCCGGCAAGGTCTGGTATCTCGTCAACAACTACGAGCAGTACAACAACAAGACCTACTGGTTCCACAAGGCGCGCGCACCCTGGCTGCGCTGGAATCCGTTGTGCTGGGCCCTGCTGCTGGCGCTGGCGGCCGGCGCTTTGTGGCTGCCGA
Source organism: Lysobacterales bacterium (assembly GCA_019187485.1). Classification (GTDB taxonomy): domain Bacteria; phylum Pseudomonadota; class Gammaproteobacteria; order Xanthomonadales; family SZUA-5; genus JADKFD01. Next base: position 60,683 of record JABAQR010000037.1, read on the forward strand.
TGCAGGCGCGCGCGCGCGCGCTGCTGCTGCTGGTGATCGGCGCTTACGCCACGAGCCTGCTGTTGTATTTCGTCAGCGCGCGCTTCCGCCTGCCGCTGGCACCGCTGCTGTGCGTGCTTTCGGGAGGCTGGATGCCGCTTCTGGCGCGCTGGCGGAATGCCCCGTCGATGGCTGTCCGGCGCCTGTCGGGGGCGCTGGCCACCGCCGCCGCCGTGGCCCTGGTCGCCGGCATTCCGGCGCCCACGCATCTGCGGGAGGGCACGGTCGTGGAGGATTGGGTGCTGCTCGCCAGCGCTTCGCTCCACGCGGGCGACTGGCGCGCCGCGGAGGACTGGGCGCGCAAGGTGATCGCCCGCACCCCTCGGCGCACCGCCGCGGAAGCGCTGATCTGCGCCGCACGCCTGCACGCGTGGGAGGATGCGCCGACCGCGGATCGGCCGCCCCGTGTCTGGCTGGAGGAATCGCTCTCCTGGTGCGCAGCCTCGGCCCGGGGCTCCCACCGCGCCGCCTACAACTCGGCCTTCTTCCTGGCGGGCCTGTGCCGGCACGCCGAGGCCCACCGGGTGTGGCTCGGCCTGCGCGACTCCAGACTGATCGGCGAACTCGCGCGCAATGCGCTCGCCGCGACCGTGGGCACGCCCCTGGATGCCGGCGACAAGGTCGACGGACTGCTGCGCATCCGGCAATCGGAAGGCGAGATCCAAAAACCGGGTCTGCTGTCGCTCTGGCGCGCGGTCCAGGGCAACGACTGCGCGAACGTCGTCCCCGGATCCCGATCGGGATGAACCGATCCGACTGCCGCCGCCGGATCCCGGACTCCGGATGGCGCGACTTCAGGGCTTGCGCGGCGTCCGTGCCGCTTCCTCGGCTGCGTCCAGACGCGCCTGCAGGCGCAAGATGAGCGACCGCTGGCTGCCAAGCACGTCCAGCCCGCGCAAGGCGGCGAGATCCTCCCGGGCCGCCGACAGGCGTCCGGCATCCACCAGCATCCGTCCACGGTTGAAATGGATCGATGCATGGCCGGGCGCCTTGACCAGCGCGCGAGCATAGGCGTCGAGCGCGGCATCCAGATCGCCGAAGTGGCCGTAGACGAGTTCGGCGTACGCCGCGTACAGGCTCACATCCACCTGCGGATGCGCCAGCGTGAGTTCCATCAGCTCGCGCAGTCTGGGGTAATCGGCTGCACAGGCTCCATCCCGCATGCACTGGAAGATCGAGACCAGGCTGTTGACGTCGCTGATGCGCGGCGCGTTGTTGCGGGCACTGGCCATCATTTCTACCCAAGGCGGTTCCATCGGCTCACGACGCCGCGCATGCAGGATCATGAGCGTCGCGTCGAACAACAGGCCCGCGCCGGGCAGCTCGCGATGAGCCTCCAGTTGCGCGATCGCGCGATCGGCGAACTCGCCATGCAGATCCGGCCCGGCGCCCATGAGCAAGGTATGGGCATAGTTGAACTGCGCATCGATCGAATCGGGACGCTTGGCGGCCTCGCTGGCCGCAAGCCGCAACGGATGGCTCCATTCGATCGCCCGCAAGTGCGTGGTCGCGGCGTAGAAGCCGGCGAGCGGGACGATCACCAGCGCCAGTGTGCGCGCACGCAGGCGCGTGGACTCCAGCAAGGCGAACGCCGCGAGCAGCAGACCGAAACTGGCGAAGTAGTTGCGGTGCTCGAAGGCAAGCATCAGCGGAATCACGGTGGCGGTCAGCGCGTGCCCCGCGAAGTACCACAAAATGCCGAGCGAGAGCAGCGGCGCGCGCCGGCGTGCCGCGACCGCGGCGAACAACGAGGCGCCGATGCCGGCCACCGCCGGCAATGTGCTCCAGGGCGACAGCCAGCCCCGCGAAGGTGCGATGTCGTCGTGGTACAGGGTGAGTTCGCTGAGATTGGGCAGCAGCGTCCAGCGGACGTAGAGCCACAGCACGCGCGCCTGGGTGAACAGCCGCTCGATGGAGTCGTAGTTGCGCGAATAGGAGCGCTCGGTGCCAATCCAGCTCGACAACCAGTACAGCCCGGCGAGCAGGGGCAGCAGCAGGCAGGCCAGGAGCGCGTGGACCATGGGACGGCTGCAACTGCCATCCCTCCGCCGCAGTCCGGCGAATGCGAATTCCGCGCAGGCCACATACAAGGGCAGAAGCACGGCGGATTCCTTGACCAGCAATCCGACTCCGGTGAACCCCAGGATCGCGAGCGGCAGGCGTACGCCGATGTCTTCGCCCTGCCAATCGCGCAGACGCAGGCGCAGGTAGACGATCAATCCAAACAGCACGAAGGTGTTGGAAAGCGATTCCAGGCGCTGACCGATGTACTGGGCGCCAGTGAGATTGATCGGCAGGATCAGCCACAGAGCGGCCAGTGCGATCGCCGCCTGCTCCTCCCCCACCAGCAACGGGCGCGCCTGGACCGTGGCCCGCAGTTGCAACAGGCCGAGGGCGACGCGCCACACGAGCAATCCGTTGAGCAGGTGGATCGCCAGATTGACCAGCTTGTAGCCGAAAGGATGCAAGCCGTGCACATAGTGGTTGGCGGCGAAGCTGAGCATGCCCAACCAGCGACCCTGGTGTGCGGCGGGGAAACCGTTCGCGGCCGCCGCCCATTCGCCGAGGTCGAGCGAGCGCACATGGATCGCCGGGTTCTCGACGATGAACACGAAATCGTCGTAGATGAAGCCACCGCTCAGTGCCGGCCAGTAGATCAGCAGGGCCGCCGCCAGCATCGCCAACAGCCACGGCAAGGTGCGATGTCGCGGTTCCGGCATGTTCTCGGCTGTTGGCCCCGTTCGCGGCAGGATACCGCCCGCATCCATGCCCTGCGGCGAGTGCGCACGCAGGGATCTCGGGGCGGTCCGGTGTAGTCTGCGGCCACCCAGGTTCCGCCTGCGCGACCGACCGGAAGCAAGCGCCTGCATGAAACTCGTCATCCAGGTCCCCTGCTACAACGAAGCCGCCGCCCTGCCGACCACGCTGGCGCAGTTGCCGCGCGAGGTGCCCGGCTGCGACCTGGTCGAATGGCTGGTGATCGACGATGGATCGCGCGACGACACCGCGGCGGTGGCGCGTGCCCTGGGCGTCGACCATGTGGTCCGGCACCAGAGCAACCGCGGGCTCGCGGCGGCCTTCATGACCGGACTCGAGGCGGCGATCGCCCTCGGCGCCGACATCGTGCTCAACACCGACGCGGACAATCAGTACGACGCGCGCGACATTCCCTTGCTGGTTGCGCCCATCGTCCGCGGCGAAGCCGATCTGGTCGTCGGCGCCCGCCCGATCGCCAGCACCGCGCATTTTTCGTGGCTGAAGAAAAAGCTGCAACGGCTCGGCAGCATGGTGGTGCGGCTGGCCTCGGGCACCGACGTGGAGGATGCACCCAGTGGATTTCGCGCGATGACGCGCGACGTGGCGATGCGCCTGAACGTGTTCAACGGCTACACCTACACCATCGAAACCCTGATCCAGGCGGGTCGCAGCAACATCCGCGTGCTATCGGTCCCGGTGCGCACCAATCCGGACCTGCGCCCCTCGCGTCTGGTGCGCGGGATGTTCGACTACGTCGGCAGGTCGCTGGCGACCATCGTGCGCATCTTCGCCACCTACCGCTCCCTGACCTTTTTCTGGCTGGTGAGCCTGGCGTTCACCGGCGTCGGCCTGATCGCCGGCATCCGCTACCTGATCCTCAAGGCCATGGGCTTCGGCGAGGGTCATGTGCAGTCGGTGATCCTGGCTGCCGCCTGCGTGACGATCGGACTGGTCACCTTCGTGCTCGGTTTCCTCGCGGACCTGATTTCGGTGAACCGGCGTCTGCTCGAGCGGATCGAATGGCGCCTGCGCCGGCTGGAGTCCCGGGATGGGATGCGGCCGGATGACTGAACAGCCCGCCGGCAACTACTACGACAAATACCGCACCCGCAATCCGGTCGCGCGCTGGCTGATGCGCGGCTTCCTCGACGCCTTCGACGAATTGGCCGGATGCCAACCGGCGCGGATCGGCGTCGAGATCGGATGTGGCGAGGGCGAATTGTCCATCCGTCTGGCGCGTGCCGGATTCCGCATGCGCGGCTTCGACATTGCCCAGGCCGCGATCGTCGAGGCGCGTGCGCGCGCCGCCGCGGCCGGCGTCCGCATCGACTTCGCGCGCGCCGGCATCGACGAGATCGAAGCGGCGCTGCGCGCACCCCTGGTGGTCTGCTGCGAGGTACTGGAGCACCTGGAGGAACCGCTTGCGGGCCTGGATGCGCTCGCCCGCATCGCCGATCCCTGGCTGCTGGTCAGCGTGCCGCGGGAGCCCTTGTGGCGGGTACTCAATGTCTGCCGGGGCAAGTACCTCGCCAATCTCGGCAACACCCCCGGTCACGTCAATCACTGGTCGGCCGATGGCTTCCTGAAGCTGCTCGCCACCCGCTTTCAGATCGTGGCGCACAGGCGGCCCCTGCCGTGGACAATGGCGCTGTGCCGCCGACGCTGAATCGCTGGCTGCGCCGCATCGGGCTCTTGCTGGCGCTGGTGGGCTGCGTCTACGTGGGATATCGCGTCTGGCGAGGCGCACCCGGCCTGCACCTGCGATGGCCACCGGCGGATATGGTCGCGCTGGCGCTGCTGTGCGGCACCGCGGGCATGGCCGCACTCGCCTGCGGCTGGTACGCCCTGCTGCGGGCCGCTGGCGGACGCCCGGGATTCGCCTCGGCCTTCCGTGCCTACGCGATCTCGCAACCCGCCAAGTACCTTCCCGGCAACGTCCTGCACTTCGCGGCCCGCCACGCGCTCGGCCGCGCCGATGGCGGCGAACATGGACCGCTGTTGTCGGCGGCGGCACTGGAGGCGGTCTCGCTGATCGGAACCGCCCTGCTGTTGGGCGGTACCCTCGCCTCGCAGGGACTGCTCGCCCACACCGGCGTGAGCCGCTGGCTGCCCCTGCTCATCGGATTCGGCGGCCTGTCCATCGCCGCCATCCTGCTCGCACGTTACCGGGGCGCGCGTTGCCTGGCCTGGTTCGGAGCCCACCTCGCGGCGGCGACTGGCTATTTCCTCGCCAGTAGCTGTGCGTTCAGCCTGCTGGGTGGCGCGCCGTACACCGCGCCTGACCTGGTGTTGCCGGTCGTTTCGATCGCCTGGGTCGCCGGTTTTGTGGTCGTCGGCGCACCAGGCGGGATCGGTGTGCGCGAGGCGGTCATGCTGCAACTGCTTGCTCCGGACTCGTCGACCGCGCTGGTCGGCGCGGTGCTCGCGTTCCGCCTGACGGCCATCGCCGCCGATCTCTGCCTGTACGCGGCCGCGTGGCTGCCACCGCGCACACCTGCGCAGGACGCGGGCACCTGAAGCGGATGCTCAGGGCGACGCGGGCGGCAGCCCCAGGTCCTCCCGCAATGCCCGGTCCAGGCGATCAAGCTCGCGCTCCCAATCACCGTTGCGTCGCATCAGCCATTCGCGGACGCGCAGGGCGCAGCAGGGCAAGGTCGCATCGCCGCGCGCGGCACCGGCGCGGTAGTGGCCCAGGTGCCGGTACGCGATCTGTGGCGAGCACAGGCTGGCCAGGAAACCGACCTGTTCGATCACGTTTTCCGGCCGCCGCTGGATGTCGAGCCGCCGGTCGAAGGCCGCCAGCGCGTCCTCGCAGCGACCCTGGCGGATCGCGTAGTGACCGCGCAGGCGCAGCCAGCGCGCTTCGATCATGGGATCGGCGGGAGTTTCCGGCAGGAGATCCAGGAGCCGGCCGAGCGCATCGACCGTCAGGGCCGCGCAAGGCGCCTGCCCACTGTCCCGGGTCAGGGCCAGCAACCACTGGTAGTTGAGGTCGATGGCGAGCCCTCGGGCGGCCAGCGCTCGCCCGACCTGCCCGAGCAGAGCCGCATCGACGTCGCCGCGCTGGCAGCGGATATTGGCGATGCCGAGGGCGTACTGTGTCTCCAGCGGCGCCTGCTCGAAGAGCGGCTGCAAACGCGCCAATGCGAGATCGTCGTACCCGCGTGCGGACAACTCCCCCGCGGCATGCGCCTGCGCTCGCGCCGACTGCGGGAAGTCGCGTGCCCAGTTCAGAGCCAGCGCCAGTGGATCACCCCAGAGGGAGGCGCGCATCCAGGTCAGGCAAGCCAGCAGTGCGATCAGGGCAGCGCCGCTCGCCCAGCGTGCGCGAGGCCACCTTCCCGGCGCCGTCAGCACGATGCCCGCAGGCCAGAACAGCAAGGCCGCGGGCAGATAGTTGCGATGCTCGAAGTACAGCTCCAGCGGCAGCACCGTGCTCTCGAGCAAGTGTCCGGCCAGGAAGAACAGCAGAGCGATCGCCCATGGCGACCGGCGCCATCGGAACGCCGCGCATGCCCCGGCAACCAGCAGTGCGGCGGCCGGCAGGGTCGCAGGCGGTTCCCACAGGCTGCTCGAAACCCGGTAGTGGTCGGCGAACACTCCGCTGGAATAGGCGTCGGGGAGCAGCAACAGGTGCAGGTAGTCGAGCAGGACCCGCGGCTGCGTCAGCAGACGTTCGCCGATCGTCCAGGGCCGTCCGGTCGCGTCCAGGCTCAGACCGGCGTACACCAGGCCCGCGACCAGCAGGGTCGCCGGAAGAACCAGCAACAGACGCGACGCCCGGCGCGCCGCAGGTACCTGTGCGCGCGCCAGCGGTGGCAGCGCGGCGAGCGCGAGCACCGGCAGCAGGAATCCGTTCGGCTTGCTCAGGCCGGCCGCCAGGCCACAGCCGCACATTGCCACGAAGGCCAGCAGCCACCCGCGGCGTGGGCGTCCGGACTCGAAGGCGTACTCGGCCGCCAGCCACAGCCGCAGTCCGCACAGAACGAAGGTGGCGGCGAGCAATGCATGCCGCTGCACGATGTACAGCACCGAGGACACCCACAAGGGGTGGAGCGCCCAGAGAAAGCCGGCGAGGACGGCGGCCGAGCGGGCGTGGCGGGCGTGCAACCCGACGCGCATTCCCAGGCGATCGAGCACGGCCACGAGCAGGAAGGCATTGACGATGTGGATGCACACATTGGTGCGCTTGAAACCGAAGGGTTCCGCCGGCCAGTCGCGGGCGTCGATCAGGAAGCTCAGCATCGACAAGGGGCGGCCGGTGGCGTCGGCCGTACCCGAAAAGACGTACAGCAACAGGCTTTGCAGATCGTCGATCGGGCCGAAGTGACCCAATACCGGCAGGTTGGCCAGATCGTCGAACAAAAAGCTGCCCGACAAGCCCGGAACGTAGATCGCTCCGCACAACGCCAGCAGCAAGCCTGTCGCCAGCATCGGCCACATTCCCGACGGCTCGTCCTCGGTCGGCCGCAGGGGAAACACGCTGGTCGCCATCGAGGTCCGAATCCCTGCCCGCCGCCCGCGCGGGGCCGTCACGGACGCATGCTATCGTCGATCGACCCACGCGACGCGAGCAAGGCCCATGCAGTCGGAAAACGGTGCCCCAAGGCTGGCCTTGATGGCCATGCTGGTGCTGTTCGTGCTCTCCGGCGTCAGCGGCCTGATCTATCAATCCATCTGGTCGCAGTACCTCGGTCTGATCCTGGGGCACGCCGCGTATGCGCAATCGCTGGTGCTGGCCACCTTCATGGGCGGCATGGCACTCGGCGCCTGGTGGGCCGGACGACTGCTGCACCGGGTCGGGAGCCTGCTGCGCCTGTACGGATTGCTCGAGGCCGCGATCGGCCTGTTCGGCATCGGTTTCCACGCGATCTACGGCTGGGTCTCGGTGTGGCTGTTCGACCATTGGCTGCCGTCGTTGCCGGCCGGGCTGTCGGACGCGGTGCGCTACTGCACGGCGATCGGACTGATCCTGCCGCAGACGGTCCTGCTGGGCATGACCTTTCCGGTGATGTGCGCGGGCTTGATCCGCTGGCATCCGGCAACCTCGGGGCGCGTCATCGGCGGTCTGTATTTCTTCAACAGCATCGGTGCCGCCGGAGGTGCTCTGCTGGCGACCTTCGCATTGGTGCCGGCCGCCGGTCTGCCGGGTGCGATGACCTTTGCGGGTGCCCTGAACCTGCTGATCGCCGCGGTTGTGATCCTGCTGCGGGTGCCTGCGCGCGCCCCGATGCGCGCCGTGCTCGACGAGCACGGCGCGATCACCGAGAGTCAACGGCGCGTTCTGCTGGTCGGCCTGGTGGCGGCCGCGATCACCGGTGCCTCTTCTTTCATGTACGAGATCGGCTGGGTGCGCATGCTCTCGCTCACGCTGGGCTCGAGCCTGCACGCCTTCGAACTGATGCTCGCGGCCTTCATCGGCGGCCTGGCCTTCGGTGGTCTCTACATCCGCGGCAGGCTCGACCACCTGCGCAATCCGCTGTCCTGCTTCGGCTGGGTGCAAGTGCTCATGGGTCTGTGCGCCCTCGCCACGCTGCCGTTGTACGACCACGCCTTCGGATTCGTCGAATGGATGCTCGCCGCGCTCGCGCGCAGCTCCAACGGCTACACCCTCTACAACCTGGCCACCGCGCTCGTGGCGATCGCGATCATGGTGCCAGCGGCCTTCTTCGCCGGCATGACGCTGCCGACGATCACCTTCGCGCTGCTGCAGCGAGGCGTGGGCGAGCGCGTGATCGGCTGGGTGTATGCGGCCAATACGCTGGGCGCCATCCTCGGCGTGCTGCTGATGGTGCATTGGGTACTGCCGGGCCTGGGACTCAAGCTCGCGGTGACGCTGGCCGCCGCCATCGACATCGCGCTCGGCTTCTACGTGCTGCGCAGCATTGGCGAGGTCGCCGCGCCGCGCGCGCAACTGACGGCCATGGCCGCTTGCGTGCTCGCGGTCGCCGTGGTGCTGTCGATCTCGCCCTTCGACCCGCGACGACTCGCCTCCGGCGTCTACCGCAGCGGTAAATCGCAACTGGACGCGAAGACCGAAATCCGCTACCTGCGGGACGGCAAGACGGCTTCGATCGCCTTCTGGCGCAATCGCAACGGGACCGCCTCGATCGCCACCAACGGCAAGGTCGACGCCTCGCTGGCGCTGGATCCCAAGGCGCCACCGACGCTGGACGAGCCGACCATGATCATGGCGGGCCTGCTCGGGCTGGCCTATCACCCACGGCCGGAGCGCGTGGCCAACATCGGTTTCGGCTCCGGCCTGACCACCCACACGATGGCATCGAGCCCGCGTCCGAAGGAGATCGTCACGATCGAAATCGAACCGGCCATGATCGAAGCCGCGCGCCTGTTCGGGGACCGGGTGCAGCGCGCCTACGACGATCCGCGATCGCGTTTCGTGTACGACGACGCGCGCGCCTACTTCGCGGGTCGCCGCTCGGACTTCGATCTGATCGTGTCGGAGCCCTCCAATCCGTGGGTCAATGGCGTCGCCAAACTCTTCTCCCTCGAGTTCTACGAGTTCCTGCCGCGGCATCTGGCCGAAGGCGGATTGCTGATCCAGTGGGTGCAGGCCTACGAGATTTCCGATCGCACCCTGCATTCGATCCTCGCGGCCCTGGACGCCCGCTTCGCCGATTACGCCATCTACACCAGCAACAACTTCGATCTCATCATCGTCGCCAGCCCGCGCGGGCCGCTGCCGTCGCTGCGCGGCGAGTTCCTCAAGGACCCGGGCACGCAGGAGCTGGCGGCACGCATCGGCATCCGGACCGGGGAGGATCTGATTGCTCGCCGGGTGGCCTCGCGCAGGCTCGTGCGCGCGATGCTCGCGGCGAGCGGGCCGATCGCCAACTCGGATTTCTTCCCGACCGTGGCCCACCAGGGACCGCGCGAGCGCTATGCCAACACATCGGCCGAAGCCAGCGCCCTGATTTACCTTGCACCTGGCGCCGCGCTGACCCTTCTAGGCGAAGGAATCGCCACCACCGAGCTGAGCACGCTCGATCCGCCAACCCTGAATCAGCCCGTCCATACGCGACGCCGTGGGCTCGCCTTGGTGCAGGCACTTGCGGACCCCACGCAAGAGGATCTGCATGCACTGTCCATCGGCGATCGGGCCGACCTGGCTTTCCTTCACGAAGCCGCGCGCCGATGCTTCCGGGGAGAAGTCGAAAACGATGTGATTGTCAAACTCTCGAACCTGTTCCGCGTGAGCATGTCGCGGCTGACCCTCGAGGAAGGTCGGCGTGCCTGGGTGGACCAGGGCTGGATCGACTGCGAGGGAAGGTTGCCGGAGGGCGTTGCCGCCGCGCTCGCCACTTTCAGGCTCGCCCTGGTCGACCAGGGCGGCGCCGAACTGCTGGCGAGCGCGGCGGCGGTGATCCAGGGGGCTGCCAGGCTTTCGCCGGGTTCGTTGAGCGACTTCTATGCACTGGCGATGGCGGGGGCCTCGCGAGCGCGCCGACGCGACGAGGTGGAGGCATTGCAATCTGCTTACCACAAGGCGCTGCCGCTCGGTCAGCGCGAGCTGTTGCAGTTGGACATCGCGGCGAACCTGGCGGCATCCCTCGCCAGCGAGGAGGGTGACAGGGATCCCCCCACAGACGCGCCAGGCAAGAACGAGTGATCGGGCGGACGCGCGTTGGGCCGCAGGACCGGTCAGACGCTCCGGGGCGGTGAGGGTCACACATGTTCCGCGCCCCGGTCCCGCACAAATGGACGAACTGGATGCGGCGTTGCACGTCTTGCGGCCGGATGCTGGAGGGCGTGGCGCCGGCCGGGCATGCAACGACGAGACGGCTCCGGCTTCAGAGCGCGCGGCTCCCCTCGGCAGCACCCGACTGATGAGGAATGAAATGAACGGCTCTGGCAAACCCGCATGCCGGGCACGGGCGGATTTGGCAGATGCAAAGCCAGGACGCGTGTCGGCTTCGACATCGACCGCCCGCTTCCTGGCGACGAACGACGCGGGGCCCGACGTGCAACGGGGCCATCCATGGTCGTGGGGCCGCCAGGCCGTGCCCCGGGAATGCTCGAAAAAACGAAGGGGGCCGAAGCCCCCTTCGTTGCACAACCGATTTGCAACCAGCAGATCAGCGGCACTGCGTCGGCAGGTAGCGATCCTGGATGCCCGAGGTGCAATCCCACTCCATGCTGCCGCCACGATCGATCGGGCTCAGGACGACGGTCGAAGCGGTAATCTTCGAGTGCGCCTGGGTGCCGTAGGAGACGGTGATCTTGCCGTTGGTGATGTCGGTCTGGGTCACGAAATTGCCGATGATGGACGACGAGAGCGACACGCCGGCCAAGGTATTGGTGGTCGGGAACTGGCCACGCTGCTGATAGTACTCGGAGACCGCCGTCTTGGAGCCGCTCGCGAGACTGAGGCCGTCGGAGACCTGCGCGCGGATGGTGTAGTCCTGATAGGCCGGAATCGCGATGGCCGCGAGGATGGCGATGATCGCGACGACGATCATCAGTTCGATCAGGGTGAAACCTTTCTGGATCTTGCTCATGTTGAAGCCTCTTCGAAGTGGACAAACCTAGGTTGGACGAGCCCCCCAACGAGCTTGCGCTCCCTGGGATGCGCGTGGCCCGTCGGGCGTCAGTCTTGCATGTTGCGTGCCACCAAGGAACCCCCCACATGCGCCTCACCAAGTCGTTTTCCGGGATGGCTTGGGTCCCGAAAGGCGGCGCTCAGGCATCACGGCCGGTCGCAAGGTGCCGCGTTGCGTCACCCGGCATCAACGGCACTGTGTCGGCAGGTAGCGATCCGCGATGGCCGAGGTGCAGTCCCACTCGATGCTGCCGACGCGATCGGTAGGGCTCAACCGAAGCGTCGATGCCAGAATCTTCGAATGCGACTGATCGCCATAGGCAATCGTGATCACGCCATTCGTGACATCGGTCTGAGTCACGAAGTTGCCGCGAATTTCCGTCGAGAGCGCGAGATTGGCCAGCGTGTTCGTCGCCGGGAATGCACCACGATTCTGGTAGTACTCGGAAATCGCGCTCTTGGCTCCACTGGCCAGACTCAGTCCCTCCGAGACCTGGGCGCGGATCGTGTAATCCTGATAGGCCGGAATCGCGATTGCGGCGAGGATGGCGATGATCGCGACCACGATCATCAGTTCGATCAGCGTGAAACCGGATTGGCGGGCCGGCATGGCACCTCTCCTGCGATTGATGACGGATCGCAACGACGCAAGAAGCGGGCCAGATTGCTGCCGTTACCGCCGATCCTGTCCCTCTCGCTTCCATCGTTCGATCACGGGCCAGGGATCCACCGACAGGGCGCCGAGCGGCGCTGCGGCGTCGACGGCGAAAACGATCACCGTGTCCTGCTCGGGATTGCGCCCGCGCAACGGCAGGAAATGCAGGGTCTCGATCGGCTTGCCCTGAGACTGCACGAACCGTGCGACCAGCTCGCGCGCGGGGCCGTGCTCGCCCAGCAGGGACAGTTTCGGAGCGGTAGCCACCAACGCCGGCCCCGCCTTCGCGAAATCGCGGTAGTACCTGGGCAGGCGATCGATGTCCTTGCCGGCCAGACCGGATTCCAGCAGCACTTCCCGTTCGTGCTGCGATTCGGGTGGCGGCGCCGCGACCAGCACGGGACCGGTCCAGGCGCGGCGCCGGAAGCGCGGATCGCCGGCTGCGCGCAGGTCTTCGTCGCTCAGCGAACTGGCCATGGTCAGGTACACCATGTCTTTGGCGACCACCACGTAGACCGGGCGGGAATCGGCGATCACGAGCAGGCCGTAGACCAGTGCCGCGAGCTGCACGCTCGCGATGAAGCCAATGTCGAAGGCCATTCCCCGCTTGCCGTGGCGATAGACGATCAGCGTCAGCAGGGGCCCGACCACGAGATCGATGCCGATCAGCAGCACGATCAGACGGTCGGCGCCGGCCGCCGCCGTGTAGGGCTGCGGGTACCAGACGCCGAACAACAGGATCCCGGCCGCGATCGCGAGCAGGGCGGAGCAGCCGAGATGGATGCCGGCGGCCTGCCAGCGGGAAAGCACGCGCTTGCCGAGTCCCAACATGATGTCGCCCTCCAGATTTGTCCCGGGTGCGGCCGCCTCAAGGCCGCGAACGCTGGCGTAACCGCGGTTGCCGGATGGCCCGTCGAACGTGTCGGCACACGCTCAGTCGATGCCCAGTTTCTTCAAACGGTAGCGCAGTGCGCGGAAGGTGATGCCGAGTTTCTTGGCCGCCGCGGTCTTGTTGTAGCGGCACTCTTCGAGGGCCTTGTTGATCGCCTCGCGCTCGAGCGTATCGATGTAATTCTCGAGACCCACGCGCTGCGCGCCGGCGAGTGCGCCGCCTTCCTCCGGCGGCGGCGCGCTCGCCGCAGCAGGCGGCGGCGATTCGCTGCCGACCGGCGCGCGCGTGCTGAGCTGCAGGTCGTCGGCACGGATCACGTCGCCGTCCGACAGCGCGACTGCGCGTTCGAGGATGTTCTCCAGTTCGCGCACGTTGCCCGGGTAGTCGTAGGCATTGAGCGCCGCGAGCGCGTCGGGTGCCAGCCGCGGGCGTGTGATCGACCACTCCGGCGCGAGCTTGTCGAGGTAGCGCTCGGCCAGCGGCGCGATGTCCTCGCGGCGCTCGCGCAGGGGCGGCATGCGCAGCTCGATGACGTTGATGCGGTAGTACAGGTCCTGGCGGAAATCGCCCTGGTCGACCAGGCGCGCGAGGTCCTTGTGGGTGGCGCTGACGATGCGCACGTCGACCGGGATCTCGGCGCGCGCACCGATCGGGCGCACGGTCTTCTCCTGGATCACGCGCAGCAGCTTGACCTGCATGTGCGGCGGCAGCTCGGCGATCTCGTCGAGGAACAGGGTGCCGCCGTGCGCCGCCTGGATGAGGCCGTCCTTGTCCCCGTGGGCACCAGTGAAGCTGCCCTTCTTGTGGCCGAAGAACTCGCTCTCCATCAGCTCGGTGGGGATCGCGCCGCAGTTGACCGGGACGAAGGGCGCGGCAGCGCGCGGACCCTGCTCGTGGATCGAACGCGCCGCCAGTTCCTTGCCGACGCCGGACTCGCCATAGATCAGCACGGGCGCCTGGCTGCGCGCGAGCTTGGCAATGGTGGCGCGGGCACGCTGCATGGCCGGCGAATCGCCGAACAGGCGCGGTTCGGCACCACCGCCACCAGGCACGCGCTCGGCGCGCAGGCGCAGGGCGGTCTTCACGAGGTTGCGCAGGACGTTCAGATCGACCGGTTTGGACACGCAGTCGAAGGCGCCGGCGCGCAGCGCCTGCACTGCGGCCTCGGCGTTGCCGTAGGCGGTGATCATCGCCACCGGCGTGTCCGGATGCTGACGGCTCATCAGTTCGATGAACTCGTGACCGTTGCCGTCCGGCAGGCGCATGTCGGTGAAGCACAGATCGTAGCTTTGCCGACCGAGTAGCGCGCGCGCCTCGCCAAGGGTGGCGGCCGCATGCACCGTCAGGCCCAGGCGGGTCAGCGTCAGCGTCAGCAGTTCGCGGATGTCGGCCTCGTCGTCGAGGATCAGCGCCTGGCCTTTTTCCATGGGCGGACTCCGGTGCGATCGGACGAGGATAACCCGAGGCACGCTGCGCCGGAGCCCGCGCAGCACCTCCGAGGCCGACGGTGCTACGCTGGCGCGCCCGGAACCTGGAGCGTTCGCATGCCGCTGTGGGCCGCACCCGCAAGCATCGCCGCGTTGCAGGCGCTGGGTCGCGACACCATCCACGAGTCGCTCGGCATCGAGATCCTCGAAGTCGGATCCGACTGGGTGCGCGGGCGCATGCCGGTGGACCGGCGCACCCATCAGCCCTATGGCCTGCTGCATGGCGGCGCCTCGGTGGTGCTCGCAGAATCGCTCGGCAGCATCGCCGCCGGTCTCGTGGTCGCCGACAGTGGCGCGCGCGTGGTCGGCCTGGAGGTCAACGCCAACCATCTGCGGGCGGTACGGTCGGGCTGGGTCACCGGCACGGCGCGCGCCCTCCACATCGGTCGCTCGACCCACGTCTGGGAGATCCGCATCGAGAACGATGCCGGCGAACTCAGCTGCATCTCGCGGCTGACGATGGCGGTGGTCGCGGCGAAAGCGCAGGCATGAACGGCCATCCCTTCGACGCACTCGGGCCGGAGCAGGTGCTCGACGCGGTCGAGGGCATGGGCATCGCCTGCGACGGTCGTCTGTTCGCGTTGAACAGTTTCGAGAACCGCGTCTACCAGGTGGGCCGTGAGGGTGGCGAGCCGCTGATCGCGAAGTTCTACCGGCCCGGCCGCCTGAGCGAGGCGGAGATCCTCGAGGAACACGCCTTCCTGGCCGAGCTGGCCGCCGCCGAACTGCCGGTGGCGCCGCCGCTGGCGCAGGCCGACGGTCGCACGCTGCTGGACTTTGCGATCACCGGCGGCGAGCACGCCCGCGCGCATTTCCGCGTCGCGCTGTTCCCGCGCCTGCGCGGGCGCGCGCCGGAGCTGGAATCGGCGACCCACCTCGAATGGCTGGGCCGGTTGCTCGCGCGCATGCACCGGGTCGGCGCCTGCGCGCGCTTCCGGCGGCGTCCGCCGCTGTCGGTGGCGCGCCTGGGCGATGCCGCCCTCACGGCCACCCTCGCCGGACCCCTGCTGCCGCCATCGCTGCAGGCCCGCTACGCGCAGTGCGGGCACGAACTGCTGGCGGCGGTGCGGGCACGCTTCGACGCGCTCGCACCCCTGCCCGCGCTGCGCCTGCACGGCGATTTGCACGCCGGCAACCTGCTGTGGAGCGAGGCCGGACCCTTGCTGGTGGACTTCGACGACTGTTGCGAGGGCCCGGCGATCCAGGACTTGTGGATGCTGTTGCCGGGCGATGCCGACGGTCGCCAGGCGGCGCTCGCCGCGCTGGTTCGCGGCTACGAGGACTTCCGCGCCTTCGACTGGAGCCAGGTCGCACTGATCGAGGCGCTGCGCGCGCTGCGCCTGCTGCACCACGGCGGCTGGCTGTCCGCGCGCCACGACGACCCGGCTTTCCCGCGCGCCTTTCCTTACGCCGCCCACGCGCGCTTCTGGGAGGAACACCTGCTGACGCTGGAGGCGCAGTGCGCGGTCCTGGCGTGAATTCGACCCTGCGGCAGGGCCTGACTGCCCGGATGTTTCATGAAGTTGGGACGCGGCCGTGGAACCAGGAAGAAACGGATTCTTTCTTCGCGGGTCGGGGCCCCGGTGAGAAGCTCACGAGGAACAGGATCTTGTCTCGCGGTTCCGGGGCGACATCCACGATCCGCACGCCGCTGATCGCCGCAGCGCTCAGACGCCCGCCCGCTGCACCCGTGCGGCGGAACGCCGCGGCGCCAGCCGCCAGGCCACGCCGGCCGACAGCGCCGGCAGCGGCGCCAGCCACCAGGTACCGGCCCATACCAGCGTCGCGACCGCGAGCAGCAGGGCGACGGCCAGACAGGCAGCGGCTGGCGGCCAGCCCTCGGTCCAGCGCCCCAGCGCCCACAGCGTCGTCACCACCCAGCCCGCGTAGGCGTGACCAGACACGCCGGGCAGCGGCGGACCGGCGTTCAATGCCAGCACGTGGGTACCGGCGCCAATCAGGGCCACGAACAGCAGGCCCGCGAAAACGGAAGCACCGGCCCCGAGCGCCGGGTCGTACTTGCGCAAGGCCTCGATGCGGAAGGGCGGGTGTGGCTCGCTCGCGGCCAGATCGGGTGGCTGCCAGCCGGGCGGCTTCAGCCACACGCGCAGCTTGTCGATCACATTGCGGGTGCGCCAGCTCATGCGCGCGAGCGCGACGTAGACCTCGAGGTTGGCCCACAGCGGATCGTGGCTACGCAGCGGCTTGCGCGTGCCGTACACCACCTTGTCGTCCACGCGCTCGTCCTCGAAGGTGCCGAAGATGCGGTCCCAGAGGATCAGGATCCCGCCGTAGTTCTTGTCGACATAACGGTCGTTGACGGCGTGGTGGACGCGGTGGTTGGAAGGCGAGGCGAACACCCGATCAAACCAACCCAGCCGGCCGACCTGCTCGGTGTGGATCCAGTACTGGTAGAGCAGATCCATCAGCGCGACCACACCGAATACCAGCGGCGGAATCCCGGCGATCGCCAGCGGCAGATAAAAAATCCAGCCGAACAGGAAGCCGGTGCTGGACTGGCGCAGCGCGGTGCCGAGGTTGTAGTCCTCGCTCTGGTGGTGAACCACATGGGCGGCCCACAGCACGCCCACCTCGTGGCCCATGCGGTGGTGCCAGTAATACTGGAAGTCGTAGAACAGCAGCGCAAAGACCCACACCCACCAGGCGTCCGCCGGCAACGGCCAGAGCGCAAGGCTCTGGTGGGCCAACGTGTAGACGCCGAGACCCAGCACGCGCAGGTACAGACCGCTGATTTGGGAGATTGCGCCCAGACCGATGCTGTTGATGGTATCTCCGAGGCGATAGACGTGCCGCCCGCGGGCGCGGGCGATCGCGTATTCGAGCGCGATCAGCCCGAAGAACACGGGAATGGCATAGACGATGGGATTCATCGCGCAAGAGTTCCACGCGGCATCGGAGCGCGCAAGTGCGCGAGACGGACAGCGCGAACGTGCCGTCCGGGACCTCGCCGCACGGCAACCACTGTGCAATCGCCTTCGACGTCACCTGGCCGTGATCGCGATGATCGAGCCCGGCCCGGATGTCGGAGCAGGCGTTCGTCGCGCCACATCGGAAGCGGGACAGCGCGCCGCCGAGCATCGTTGCGGGGCGTACAGTCGGCGCCCGCGACCCTGCGCCAAGCATGCCTAACCGATCGGTGGTACCCGGTCGACGGCGAGCGCCAAAGCCCGCAGTTGTGCCGTGTGGAAGGCACGCGCAACGGCTCCGACTTCGCTGCCGTCGTGGTAGCCCAGACGCGTTGCAAGCGCGAAGAAGCCGGGCGCAGGCAAACCGTCGCGCACGCGCGAGACCACCCGCGCGGCAAGCAACGGCCGGCCGGCGGCGGCGTCCTCGCGCATCAGTTGTTCAAGCGCCTGGATCACCCGATTGACGGTGTACGGCGGCGCCAGACCCAACCGCCAGGCGACCTGTTGGTAGGTGGGCAGCGGCGCATCCGCCGGCAGCGCGCCGAGCAGCGAACGCAGCGCAGTGCACAGCGCGGCGAGTTCCTCGATGGAGATTGGGGCATGCATTCGGTGCGTCCGGTGCTTTCCGGGTTCGACGCGGGTCGGGTCCGGGATGATCGCGTACCGGACCGGAGTGGCATCAAGCGATACCGCAGCCCTTAACCCCTTACCACTGACCGCTTTATCCGCAACAATGCCGGTCATGGAAGATGGCGAACAGAACACCGAAGAGATCACGCTGTTGCTGGGCGACGCGCGCAAGGGCAGCGCGGTCGCCCAGGAACGGTTGTACGCCCATGTGTATCGCGAGCTGCATCGACTGGCCGAGCGCCAGTTGCGCGGCGACCGCGAGCATGGCGGCGCCACCTCGCTGGTGCACGAGGCCTTCTTCAAGCTCTCGCGCGGCGCCACCGAATACAACGACCGCCAGCACTTCTTTGCGACCGCGGCGCGGGCCATGCGCCAGATCCTGATCGACCGCGCGCGCGAGCGGCATGCCGAGCGTCGCGGCGGCGGCGTGCGCGCACAGACCCTCGAGGGCGTCGCGCTGGAAGTCTCGGCCGGAGGCCACGACGAGGAGCTGCTGGCGCTGAATCAGGCGCTCGACCGCTTGGCGGAACTCGACGGGCGCCTCGCCCAGGTGGTCGAAATGCGCTTTTTCGGCGGCCTCGAGTTGTCCGAGATCGCGCCGCTGCTGGAAGTCTCCGAGCGCACCCTGAAACGCGACTGGCGGCGCGCGCGCGCTTTCCTCTACCAGACGCTGACCCAGAGTGGCGCGCTGCCGCCGGATTGACGTGGACGGGCGCCCTGTCCTTCCTGCCGAGGATAGGGTCGGCCTGTTCGGCTGCGTTCTCGCGCGCGTGGGACACGGGGGTGTCGCATGAGTCCCGAACGCGCCGCGCGTTGGGCCGAGGTCTCGCGCATCTTCGACCAGTTGCTGGACCTGTCGGCGGCGGCCCAGGAGCTGGCGCTGCACGAACTCTCCGAGCGCGACGCCGCGCTCGCCGAGGAGGTGCGCGCGATGCTGGTCGCCGACGCGCGCACCCAGGGGCTGCTGGAGCAGCGCGAGGACGTGCTCGCACCGGTGGCGGCCGATGCCCAGCCGGATTTCGGGTCGTCCTGGCGGGTGCAGCGTCTGCTCGGGCGCGGCGGCATGGGCGAGGTCTGGCTGGCCGAGCGTCGCAATGGCGATCTGGTGCAGACCGCAGCGCTGAAGCTGCTGAAGCGCGGCATGGATTCGGAGGCGCTGCTGCAGCGCTTCCTGCAGGAACGGCGGATCCTGGCCAAGCTCAACCATCCGGCGATCGCGACGCTGCTGGATGCCGGTGTCACCGCCGACGGCCGTCCCTGGCTGGCGATGGACTACATCGCCGGCGTGCCGCTGACGCGCCACGCGCGCGAGCGCGCGCTCGGCCTGGAAGCGCGCCTGCATCTGCTCGCCGAGGTCGCGCGCGTGGTCGACTACGCGCACCGGCAACTGGTGGTGCACCGCGACCTGAAGCCGAGCAATGTGCTGGTCGACGCCGAAGCCCGCCCGCATTTGCTGGATTTCGGCATCGCCAAGGTGCTCGGCGACGACACCGACGTGCTCGTGCAGACCGCCACCGGCGTGCGCGTGCTGTCGCCGGCCTACGCCGCGCCCGAGCAGGCGCGCGGCGAGGAAGTCGGAGTGGCTGCGGATGTCTACGGGCTCGGCGTGCTGCTCTACGAGTTGGCGGTCGGGCGCCTGCCGCACCGTCGCAGCGGGCGCATGGAGATGCTCGCGCAGGAGATCACCGGCGAGCGCGCGACGCGGCCCTCGATCGCCGCCGCAGAACTCGAAGCGGAAGGCGAACTGCCGGCGAACTGCGAGCGCCTGGGCTGGTCGAAGCGGCTGCGCGGCGACCTCGACACTCTGATCCTGAAGGCGATCCATCCGGAGGCCGAACGTCGCTACGGTTCGGCCGCGCTGCTCGCCGAGGACATCGAGCATTTCCTGTCCGGGCGCCCGATCCGCGCGCGCCCGGACAGCCGCGGTTACCGTTTGCGCAAGTTCGTCGCCCGCCATCGGCTCGGCGTGCTCGCCGCCGGGCTCGGCCTTGCCGGCCTGCTCGCCGGACTGGCTGCGGCCGTTTGGCAGGCGGGCCTTGCGCGCGCGGCGGCGCGCGAAACCGAGGCCGCGCGCGCGCAGCTCGAACAGGAGTACCGGCGCAGCGAACTGACCCGCGACTTCCTGGTGCAGAGCCTGGACATGGCCGGCATGCACCAGGCGCAGCGGCAGATCACGGTGGACGAGCTGATGGGTGCGATGGCCGCGCGCGTCGATACCGAACTCGCTTCGGAGCCGGTGGTGCAGGGTGAGCTGCGGGTGGTGATCGGTCAGTCGCTGTTCGAACTCGGCCAGCAGGTGCGAGGCCTCGCGCTCGCCGAAGCCGGGTTGCAGCAGATGCGCGTGCAGCACCCGCAGGCGCATGCGCGGGTCGCGCAGACGCTGACGAGCGTCGCGATCCTGCGCCGACGCGCAGGAGATCTCGCCGGCGCCGAGGCGGCTGCGCAGGAATCGTTGCGCATGCTGGATGCGCTGCCCGGCGACAGCCGCGCGCAGCGATTGCAGAACCGCACGGTGCTGGACGCGGTGCTCGGCCAGCGCGGCCGCTGGGTCGCGGCACTCGCCAACGGCCAGGCGCGCCTGGCCGAGCGCATGGAACTGCTCGGTGCCGACGATCCTGGTCTTGCCGCCGACTACAACAACCTCGCGGTCGCGCTCGCGCGCATGGACCGCTACCCGGAGGCGCTCGCCGCCTACGGGCGTTGCCTAGCCTTGCTGGCGCTCGGCGGCATGGGCGACAGTGCGCGCGCCGCCGCGGTGGAGCGCGGTCGCGCCACGCTGCTGGCGCGCAGCGGCGAGTTCGAGCGGGCACGCACGGCCCTTGCGCGCGCGCTCGAACTGCGCCAGCGACAATTGCCGGCCAGCCATCCAGACCAGCGCGACAGCGAGTTCGGCGCCGCCGTGATCGATCGCCTCGGTGGCGATGCCGCAGCCGCGGCGCGCCGACTACAGGCGCTGCTGGCCGACAGGGTGGACGCGCGCCGCAGCGACTACGAATACGAGTTGGGGATCGCGCTGCTGGCCATGCGGCGCTGGCCCGACGCGATCACGGCTCTGGAGGCGGCCGCCGAGGGCCTGCGCCGCGCTGCCAGCGGCGCCCACCCGCTCGCCACGCACGCGCGCGCGCTCGCCGCGTGGGCGCGCTGGCAGGCCGGCGGCAACCCCGAAGCGACGGCGCAGGCGCTGGCCGGTGCGCAGGGTGAACTGGAGGCGGCGGGTCTGGGCGCTCTCGATGAGTGCGCCTGGATCCTGACGCTGCGTGCGCGACTGGCACAGGCGCAGGGCAACCCCGAAACCGCCGACGTGTTCGCCGGCGAAGCGGCGAAGCGCTACGCGGCGCTGGGTCTTGCGCCGCCCGAGTAGCCGCGGGCGGCCCTTCGCGCGCCGCAGCCGTCGCGGGCGCACTCAGCGTACCCGCAATTCCTTCAGCAATGTTTGCGCATCCTCGACGCGGTCGAGCTGCCACAACAGATAACGCACATCGACGCTGATGTTGCGCGAGTAGGCCGGGTTGAAACCGAAGTCGCCGGCGACGTTCTCCCAGACGCGGTCGAAATTGATGCCAACCAGTTCGCCGCGGCCGTTGACCATCGGGCTGCCGGAGTTGCCGCCGCTGCTGTCGCCGTCGGCGAGGAAGTTGACCGGCACATCGGCGAGTGCACGGTCGCGCCAGCGTTCGCCGGGATCGCGCATCGCCGCGAGCAGCGCAGGCGGCAGCGCGAACGGCTCGACGCCGGTGTGTTTCTCGAGCACACCGGACAGGCGCGTGAACGGCGTGTAGACCACGCCATCGCGCGGCGAGTAGCCCTGCACGTGGGCGAAGCCGACGCGCAGCGTGCCGTTGGCATCCGGAGCGACCGGCTGGCCGGCGTGCGCGGCCACCGCGCGCCGCCAGAGCGGCCGGTGGATCGCGCTGCGCGCCAGCCAGGCGCGCTCGCGCGCGCGCAACGCGGCGATGTCGTCCGCCCAGGCGAAGCCGAGCGCCAGCAAGGGATCCTCGCGTGCCTGCAGCGCCTCCACGCTCTCGCCGAGCATGGCCTCGCGCGCAGACGCGTCGAGCAGCCGGCTGCCGGCGTAGAGCGCGGCGATCTCGCCAGCGATCGCCTGCGCGTCCTTGCCGGCGAAGCGCGCGTCCAGCGAGGCGATGCGCAGGCCTTCGGGCAATGCCAGCGCGCGCCGCACCAGCGCGGCGAAGATGCGCTGGTCGGCGGGGGCGAAGTAGTTGGCCTGCTCGCGCTGCAGGCGTGCGCGCAGCTTGTCGGCGTCCGCGGCGGTGTAGCCGGCCGCGCGCACGGCGTCCGCCTTGGCCTGTTCGCGCGCGTTCTGCGCCAGCGTGGCGGCGAAGTACAGGGCCTTCGGCAGCGGCGGCACGCCGCCTGCGGGCGCTTCGGTGCCGAGCGGAATCAGGTTCAGCAGGAAGTCGCGCTCGAAGCCGGCCTCACGTTCTGCCAGCAGCGCGCGCAGTGCCTCGCGCGCCGCGAGCGCGCCCTGATGCTGCGCCTGCTCGCGCGCCCAGGCGGCGACCGCATCATCGGCCGCCTGCTGGCGCGCCAGCGTGCCCATGCGGTCGAGGCCGGCGATCTGGCCCTGCGCGTTCTTGTGGCGGTTGGCGATGCCCTTGAGGTTCGCGGCGACCGCGATCGTGCCGGCGGCATCGCCGGCGCTGGCCTGCTCGAGGATGCCGATCCATTCGCCGAAGACGTCCACGCGGCGCGGGAAGAAGCGCTCGCGGCGTTCGCGCATCTCCTCTGCGAGCAGCGCGCGCCAGGTGATGCCGGGATAGCCGAGCAGCATCAGGAAGTCGCCTGCGGCGAGGCCGCGGGTCGAGATCGGGAAATGGAACTCGGGCTGGTAGGGCCGGTTGCCGGTGGCGTGGTCGGCCGGCGCGTTGTCGCTGCCTGCCCAGGCGCGCGCGATCGCGAAATCGCCGGTGTGGCGCGGCCACATCCAGTTGTCGACCTCGCCGCCGTACTCGCCGACCGCGCGCGGCGGCGCGTACACCAGGCGCACGTCGCGCAGTTCGAAGGACTCGATCAGCACGTACTGCACGCCCTCGTCGTGCACCGCGACCCGGCACTTGCTGCCTGGCCGCTGCTGGCAGGCGTCCACCAGCGCGCGGCTGCGCGCCTCGATGGCGGTATAGCGCGCGGCCGCGTCGGCGCCTTCGGGCACCGCCGCGAGGATCTCGGCACTGACATCGCGGAAGCGCCGCGGCACCTCGACCCGCACGCTTGCGCTGGCGAGTTCCTCTTCGGGCTTGCGCGCGAGGAAGCCGTCGCGGATCAGGTCGCGCCCGGGCCGCGAGTGCTCCTGCAGCATCGGGAACAGGCAGTGGTGGTTGGTGAGGACCAGCCCACGCTTCGAGACGAAAGCGCCCGAGCAGCCGGCGATGTTGACGGTACCCGCGAGCAGGCCGGTGCCGCGCTGCGCATCCCACAACTGCCCCGGCCGCAGCTCCAGACCCTGGTCCTTCAACCAGGCCGGATCGATCTCCCGCACCTGGCCGGGGGTCCATTTGCCGTCCAGCGCGAGGACGGGCGAGGCGGCCAGCAAGGCCGCGAGCATCGGCGCGAACATCTTCATGCGGGCCAGTATAGGCGGCCCGCGCGCACCGATCAGTGCAAGGCCCAGCTGAGGTCGAAGCCGACCGAGCGCCCGGGCGCGAACGCCGAGAGCTCGTCCGCGGTCGCGAAGTAGTCCTCGTCAAAGGCGTTGCGCACATAAATCCGGGCATGCCAGTCGGCACCCACGTTCCAGCCGAGATCGAGGTCGAGCACATCCACTGCGTCGCGTTCGACTTCCTCGAATCCCGGACGGTCCATGCGCCAGCGATGACTCCAGAAGGCGCCCAGCGTGAAATCGCCGAAGTCGTAGCGCGCTTCCAGCGATCCGGTCAGCGGTGGCGATCCGTACAGCGGATCGCCGGTGCGCTCGTCCTTGCTGCGTACCAGGGTCATGCTGGCGGTCAGCGTCAGGCTGGCGACGGGCGTCCAGCCCAGCACGCCTTCGAGACCGTGCAGGCGCGCATCGGCGACGTTGGTATAGCCGTTCACACCGGGCTGGATCGCGAAGAGCTGGATCAGATCGTCCACGCGCGTACGCCACGCGTGCACTTCGGCGGCCCAATGCCCGGAACGCCAGGCGTAGCCGATGTCGAGGCCGAGCGAGGACTCCGAGTACAGGTTCGGTGAGCCGACGATTTCGCCTTGCGCGGTGACGCCGGTGAAGTAGCGTTCTTCGAGCGTCGCGAAACGGTAACCGGAGGACAGGTTGGCCGAGAAACGGCTGTGCTCGGCCGGCGTCCAGTTGGCACCCAGCGTGAACGCCCGATCCGAATCCCGCGCCGAGGCTCCTCGCTGCTGCTGTTTGACCCGGCTGAAGCGCGCCCCCGCCTCCAGCGCGAACTCATCGCCAATCCGCCAGTCGCTGAGACCGAACACCGACCAGGAGTCCTCTTCGCCGTCGCGCAGACTGTAGGCCCGATTGACCAGCGTGCCGCGCGCATCGAAGCCGTTGACGTCGCGACGACCCAGGAACTCCACGCCCAGGTTGTGACTGAACGTGCCCGAAGTGAAGGTCTGCTGGACCGTGCCGCCCAGGTCCAGGCTTTCGACGTAGGCGTAGGTGTTCGCCGATCCGGGCCGCCGGTTGTAGGTCAGCAGCGACTGCTCGTGCCCATGCAGGCTGAGCTCGAATCCGTTTTCGTGGCGCAAACGCAGGCGGCCGATGGTGTGATCGTCCTCCGGGTAGGTGGTGTTGCGCACGGGATAACGACTGTTGGATTTGCCGATATCGTCCGTGCGCGAGGGCAACAGCAATGCGTCGAAGGCGAAATCGCCAAGCTGCGCCCGGTACTGCAGACTGGCGCTGTCGCGCTCGAAGCTGGTGTTGAGCGGGGTGCCGTTGGCCGATCGGGTGTCGTTCGACTGGTGACGGGAAACCCCTACAGAGAAATGTTCGTTGCCGAAACCGCCCGTCAACGCGGCCTCGTCTCCCGAGTTCGCGTAGCCGGTGGAGACCAGGGCGCCATCGAACCAGCGCGGCTCTATCGAGATCGCGCCGCCGAGCGCGCCCGGCCCGAAGTGCACCGTGGCCGGACCGCGCGTGAGGTTGATTTCGCCGAGCAAGGCGGGTTCGACGAAGGCGACCGGCACGCCCGCGCGGCGCTGCGCAGTCACCGGGGTGCCGCCGACCAGCACGAGGATGCCGTTGCCGCCACTGCCGCGGATGGAAAAGGTCTCGAATATTCCGTTCTGACCGGTGGCGCCAACGCCCGGCAGGCGCACGATCAGGTCCTGGAAGTCGATCGGAGAAGCCACCGCTTCCTGCCAGGAAATCACATCGGTGGCGAGCGCCGAGGGCAGATCGGCGGCGGTTCCCTTGGCTCGGACCTGCACCGCGTCCAGCCGTGTGGCGCGTCGTGCCACCTCGTCCGCTGGCGTCGCATCGGGTTCAGCCGCGATGAGCGGTGGAACCGCGGCGAGCGACAGCGCAACCGCCAGCAGGCGACGGGAAGGGGGCTTCATCGGAGGCTCCGGAAGGCACTGGCCGGGCTGCGGCGAGGCTCGGCAGTGTAGCCAGTGGCGGTGCGCGGGCCATCGTTCTGGCGATGGGATCGCACTCCACCTGGAGGCTGATTTGGTGTGGGCCAAACGCGCACACCCGCCCCCACCGGGAGCCTGCGCAACGCAACCCCGAAGCCCGGAAACGAGATCGCCGCCGGAATCGTCGGCGATGATCGGTCGCAGCGATCCGGGATGGATCAGCGGATCACGCTGACGAACTTCTTCGGGTTGATCGGCTTGCCCTGGTACCAGACTTCGAAGTGCAGGTGCGAGCCGGTGGCGCGGCCGGTGGCGCCCATCTTCGCCACCAACTGGCCGGCGGTGATGACATCGCCGACCTTCACCAAGTTGCTGTCGTTGTGCGCGTAACGGGTCACGTAGCCGTTGCCGTGATCGATGTCGAGCATGTTGCCATAGCTCGGGTGGCGGCCGGAGAACACCACCACGCCGCTGGCCACCGAGAGGATGTCGGCGCCCTTGTTGCCGTCGAAATCGACGCCGGCGTGCATGGCGCGGGCGCCGGTGAAGGGGTCGATGCGGGTGCCGAAGTTGGAGGCCATGAAGCCCGAACGCACCGGCATGCCCGAGGGCATGAATTCGGCTTCGAGGTCGCGGTCCACCAGCAGCGACTCCAGCAACCCGAGCTGCTCGGCCTGCCGCGAGAACTGTGCGCGCAAGCGCTCGACCGAAGCCGACAGCTTTGGCGCGAACAGCTCGTCGGCGATGGGTGCTTGCGCCTCGGGGCCACCGATGCTCGGCGCCTTGCTGAAGTTGAACTCGCCGTCGTCGAGCTTGCCCATGCGCGTCAGCCGCAAGCCGAGCGCGTTCAGGCGCGCCGCCTGGGCCTGAAGTTCGCCGAGCTGGATCGCGAGCGCGTCGAGATCGCGGCGCGAACGTGCTTCGGTCTCGTCCAGTTGCGACTGTTGCGCGAACAGTTGCTGGCGCAGGGTCTCGACGTCTCCGGACGTCAGCCCCTCGACCTTGCCGAAGCCGCGCCCTACCAGGAACCCGCAACCCACCACCGCGGCCAACAGCAGCATCGCCAAGCCCGACAGCAGCGCCCGCGTGCGCGGGCTGCCGAGGTTGAGCGAGCGCGAGCGGGAGCGCGGACCACCTACCAGTATGATGTTCATCGTT
Source organism: Lysobacterales bacterium (assembly GCA_019187485.1). Taxonomy (GTDB): domain Bacteria; phylum Pseudomonadota; class Gammaproteobacteria; order Xanthomonadales; family SZUA-5; genus JADKFD01. The sequence goes on from JABAQR010000037.1 coordinate 87,330, forward strand.
GTCTGATCCCTTCGCCTTCGCCGGTGCGCGTCTGACGAGAATCGCGATGCCCCGCTATCCCGCCCTTGGTCAGACGCTCCAGGATCTCCCCGGTCTCGCCGCGCTCGTTGCCGAGGCGCGCCGGATCGGCGAGCTCGACCAGCGCCTGCGGGCATTGCTGCCGCCGAAACTGGCCGCCGAGTGCCGCCTCGCCAACTGCCGCGGCGGGCAACTCGTGTTCCTGGCGCGTACGCCCGATTGGGCGTCCAAGCTGCGCCTTTCGAGTCGACAACTTCTCCACGAGGCCCGGTTGGTCCTCGGCGTAGACGAGTTGCGACTCACCGTGAAGGTCGCCCGCCCCGACGCGAATTCCCCGTTCGCGTAAGCACGTACGACCCCTGTCCGTTGCGTTCGTCCGGTGGACTCGCGCTGCGGACCCGCCGGCTCTCACCGGCGGTCGTCGTGGCCTGACGGCCGAGTCAGCATCCTGCCGACAGACATCCTTGTTGTTGCCTTGTTCTTCTGTGCGTCGGCCGGGGCGATGGCCGACGGAACTCCCGGACTACACCGCCTGCGCGGGGTGGGCGTAGGAGATCGGTACCTCTTCCGGGCGGTCGAATACGACTTCTTCCCAGGCGCTCTCGTCGGCCACCAGGGCACGCAAGAGTCTGTTGTTCAGGAAATGACCGGATTTGTGCCCGTAGAACGCACCGATGAGGCTGTGTCCCAACAGGTACAAGTCGCCGATCGCATCCAGGATCTTGTGTTTGACGAACTCGTCCTCGTAGCGCAGGCCGTCCTCGTTGAGGATGCGGTAGTCGTCGAGCACGATCGCGTTGTCCATCGAGCCGCCGAGCACGAGGTTGCGCTCACGCAGCATTTCGAGATCGCGCATGAAGCCGAAGGTGCGGGCGCGCGAGACTTCCTTGACGAAGGAGGTGGTCGAGAAATCGACCTCGGCGCGGCAACTGCGCTGGCTGAAGGCAGGATGGTCGAATTCGATCGAGAAGCCGACCTTGAAGCCGTCGAAGGGTTCGAAGCGGGCCCACTTGTCGCCATCGCGGACGACGACTTCCTTCTGGATGCGGATGAAGCGCTTGTGCGCGTTCTGTTCCTCGATGCCGGCGCTCTGCAGCAGGAACACGAAGGGACCGGCGCTGCCGTCCATGATCGGCACTTCCGGGGCCGACAGGTCGACGTAGGCATTGTCGATGCCGAGGCCGGCAAAGGCGCTCAGCAGATGCTCGATGGTCTGCACGCGCACCCCGTCCTTGACCAGCGCGGTCGACAGGCTGGTGTCGCCGACGTTCTCGGCGCGCGCATGCAGACACACGGGCTCGGGCAGGTCGGTGCGACGGAACACGATGCCGGTGTTGACCGCCGCGGGACGCAGCGTCATGTACACCTTCTGACCGGAATGAATGCCAACGCCCGTAGCACGGATGACGTTTTTCAACGTGCGCTGACGAATCATTGTGCGTGTTCTCTGCTGCTGAACGGGCAAAACGGCCGGCGGACTCTAGCACACGACCGTGGTGCAGCAAAGACACCCGTGGCGGCGGGCGCAACAGGGTGTTGCGCCGGGGCCACAGAGCAAGTTGTCGGTGAAGGGCAAGTACCGCGAGCCTGCGGATCCTGCTGCCGACAACGCAGGACCATCCACCGCTTCGAGGAACGGCATCCGCCACCCCCGGGGGCCATCCTGACCCCCGGGGGCGCTGGCACACCGAAGCGCGACGCCTCAGTCCGCCTGCCTGCGCAGGAAGGCCGGGATGTCGAGGTACTCGAACTCGTTTTCCGACGTCACCGCCGGTGTGGTCGTGACCGCCGCCGAACCGAAGCGGCGCACGGGCGGCTGCTGCGGGCGCGCGGTCGTTTGCGGCTGGGCAGTGGCCGCCGGCTCGGCTTCGGGACGCACCACGCGGAAGTTGTTGCGCAGCGGCGTGCTTGCGTAGCTGTCGATCGGAGCGCGCTGTACCTGGCGGTTGAGGCCGGTGGCGACCACGGTCACCCGGATCTCGTCCTCGAGGTCCATGTCGAGCACGGTGCCGATCTTGATGTTGGCGTCGTCGGCGGCGAACTCGGCGACCGTCTGGCCGACCTCGTTGTACTCGCGCATGGTCAGGTTCGGACCGGCGGTGATGTTGACCAGGATGCCGCAGGCGCCCTTGAGGTTGATGTCTTCCAGCAGCGGGTTGCCGATCGCGGCCTCGGTGGCGGCGATCGCACGGTCGTCGCCGCGCGCCTTGCCGGATCCCATCATCGCCAGGCCCATCTCCGACATCACCGTGCGCACGTCGGCGAAGTCGACGTTGATCAGGCCCGGGCGGGTGATCAGGTCGGCGATGCCCTGGACCGCGCCGAGCAGCACGTCGTTGGCCTCGCGGAAAGCGTTCAGCAGCGAGACCTCGCGGCCGAGCACGGTCAGCAGCTTCTCGTTCGGGATCGTGATCAGCGAATCGACGTGCTGGGCGAGTTCCTCGATACCTTTCTGGGCGACCGCCATGCGTCGCTTGCCCTCGAAGGGGAAGGGCTTGGTGACCACCGCGACGGTCAGGATGTCGAGGTCCTTGGCGATTTGCGCGATCACCGGCGCCGCGCCGGTGCCGGTGCCGCCGCCCATGCCGGCGGTGATGAACACCATGTCGGCCCCGCGCAGCGCCTCGCTGATGCGCTCGCGGTCCTCGATCGCCGCCTGGCGGCCGACTTCCGGGTTGGCGCCGGCGCCGAGGCCCTTGGTGACGTTGGTGCCGAGTTGCAACAGGGTCACGCCCTCGGAGCGTTTGAGCGCCTGCGCGTCGGTGTTCGCGCAGACGAACTCCACGCCCTCGATGCTGCCGCCGAGCATGTGGGTGATCGCGTTGCCGCCGCCGCCGCCGACGCCGATGACCTTGATCACGGCATTGGGTGTCGCACTCTCCATCAGTTGGAACATGTTCTTGACCCTCGCAGATGTGCCAGCCAGTTTTCTTGTCCGGTCCACGCATCCCTGCGCTTTCCGGTTCCCCCGGCGGTCTCCCCGACCGCCGTTCCCGCTGCGCCCCGCCCGGCCCGTTCCCGGCCGCGCGTGGCGCTCGAATCAGAACTCCCCGCCGACGAAGGACTTGAGCCGTTCCCACAGGTTGCGGGCGCCGCTCGCCGGGCGCGCGCGCGTGGTCGGCCGCGCCTGCATGCCGCGGATCAGCAGGCCGACACCGGCCGCGTGGATCGGGTTGCCGACGATGTCGGCGAGGCCGCTGACGTGCTGCGGCAGCCCCAGGCGCACCGGCATGTGGAAGATCTCCTCGGCCAGTTCGACCGCGCCGTCCATGCGCGCGGCACCGCCGGTCAGCACCACGCCGGCCGCGATCAGGTCCTCGAAGCCGCTGCGGCGCAACTCCGCCTGCGCCAGCGAGAACAGCTCCTCGTAGCGCGGCTGCACCACCTCGGCGAGGGTCTGGCGCGCCAGCCGGCGCGGTGCGCGGTCGCCGACGCTCGGCACCTGGATGCTTTCCTCGGCGGTCGCCAGTTGCGCCAGCGCGCAGGCGTACTTGAGCTTGATCTCCTCGGCGTGCTGGGTGGGCGTGCGCAGGGCCACCGCGATGTCGTTGGTGACCTGGTCGCCGGCGATCGGCAGCACCGCGGTGTGGCGGATCGCACCCTGCGCGAACACCACGATGTCGGTGGTGCCGGCGCCGATGTCGATCAGCGCGACGCCGAGTTCGCGCTCGTCGTCGGTGAGCACCGCGTGGCTGGCCGCGAGCGGCTGCAGGATCAGGTCGTCCACTTCCAGGCCGCAGCGGGCGATGCACTTGGTGATGTTCTGCGCGGCGCTGGCCGCAGCGGTCACCAGGTGCACGCGCGCCTCCAGGCGCACCCCGCTCATGCCGATCGGGTAGCGGATGCCTTCCTGCTCGTCGATGACGAATTCCTGCGGCAGCACGTGGATGATCCGCTGGTCGGCCGGGATCGGCATCGCACGCGCCGCGTCGAGCACGCGATCGACATCGAAATCGGTCACTTCCTTGTCGCGGATCGCGACGATCCCGTGCGAGTTCAGGCTCTTGACGTGGCTGCCGCTGATGCCGGCGTAGACCGAGCGGATCTCGCAGCCGGACATCTGCTCGGCTTCCTCGACCGCGCGCTGGATCGACTGCACCGTGGATTCGATGTCGACCACCACGCCGCGCTTGATGCCGCGGCTGGGCTGGCTGCCGAGGCCGATGATCTCGACCGGCTCGCCGGGCGCGTACTCGCCGACCATCGCCACCACCTTGGAGGTGCCGATGTCGAGGCCGACGATCAGGGTCTTGTCGGATTTGCGCGTCACGTGTCGTTGCTCGTTCCAGTCGCAGTGGAAGGTTGGGGCGCCGGCTCGGCGTAGCGCACCGCGTAGCCATGGGTGTAGCGCAGGTCGACCGCGACGATCGGCCGCGGGTCCTGCGCCGCCAGCCGCGGCAGGCTGGCGATGAAACGGCGCCAGCGCGGCAGTTGCTCGCGGCTGCCGAGCTGCACCGCGAGGCCGTCGGCGAGGGTCAGCTCGAGTGCGCCACGCGGCGACAGGCGTGCGGCGACGATGTGCCGGCCGAGCGCCTCGATGTCGTGCTGGGCGACGCGGAAGTACCCGACCAGTTGCGGCATCTGCGCGGGATCGGCGACCAGCAACGGCAGGCCGCGGGTGTCGCCGGCGCCGCGCGCCGCGAATACATGGCCGTTGACGTCGACCAGGCGCTCGCTGCCGAGGCGCCCGAGCACCTCACGTTCGCGGACGCTGATCACCAGCGTGTCCGGCCAAACCTTGCGCACTTCCGCCTGCGCCACCCACGGCAGGGCGAGCACGCGTGCACGCACCTCGGCGAGGTCGACGAACAGGAAGCCTCGCGCCGCCGCCGGCGCCAGTGCGGCGCGGATCTGCTGGTCGCTGACGCGTTGGAAGGGTGCGCTGACATCCACCCAGCGGAAGGGCAGCAGGCCGCCACCGCTGCGCGCATACAAGACACCGGCCACGATCACCAGCACCGCGGCCACCGCGATCAGCGCGGAAATACCCTGCACCCAGGGACGGCGGCTCATCGCCCACCTCCGCGCAAGCTGGTCTCGAGGATCCGCCAGCAGAGCTCCTCGAAGTCGATGCCGAGCTGGGCGGCGGCCTTCGGGACCAGGCTGTGGCTGGTCATGCCGGGGGTGGTGTTGACCTCCAGCAGGTGAAATCCGCCGCCGGCGTCCTGCATCACGTCGATGCGGCCCCAGCCGCTGCAGCCGACTGCCGCGAATGCGCGTTCGCACAGCGCTTTCAGGCTGCCCTCGACCGGCTCGGCGAGTCCGGGACAGAGGTAGCGCGTGTCGTCCGAAATGTACTTGCTGTGGTAGTCGTAGAACTCGCCGGCCGGGACGATGCGGATGCTCGGCAGGGCTTGCCCGGCGAGGACGCCGACGGTCAGCTCGGGACCCTCGATCAGGCGTTCGACCAGCAGCTCGCCGTCGTAGCGCGCGGCCAGTTCGACCGCGGCGGCGACGTCCTGCGCGCGGAACACGCGGGTGACGCCGACGCTCGAGCCCTCGCGCGAGGGCTTGACGATCGCCGGCAGGCCCACCTGCTGCAGCGCCTGCGCGACGTCGGCACCGGCCGCGAGCACCGCGAAGGCCGGGGTCGGGATGGCGAGCGCCTGCCAGACGCGCTTGGTGCGCACCTTGTCCATGGTCAGCGCCGACCCGAGCACGCCCGAGCCGGTGTACGCCACGCCCAAGGCCTCGAGCGCGCCCTGGAGCACGCCGTCCTCGCCGCCGCGTCCATGCAGGATGTTGAACACGCGATCACAGCGGCCTTCGCGGATCCACGCGATCAGCGCCGGGATGCCGTCCACCGCGGTGGCGTCCACACCGCGCGCGCGCAGCGCCGCGAGCACGTTGCCGCCGCTGTTCAGCGACACTTCGCGTTCGCTGCTGTCGCCGCCCATGACCACGGCGACGCGCCCGAAGGCGGCGGGATCGGTGATGCAGGTCATGGGGCGACTCCTGCGGCGGCACACCCGGATCGGCCTGTGGGAGCGGCTTCAGCCGCGATCATTTTGTGCGGCCGGCACAGGATCGCGGCTGAAGCCGCTCCCACAAGGGCCCGGTTGTTCATCTGGCCGCTCACGCCGCACCCCCGCGCAGATGCCCGCGCTGTTCCAGCTCGGTGGCCACCGCGCCGATGTCGCCGGCGCCCTGCAGCAACAGCAGGTCGCCGTCGCGCAGCAGGTCGGGCAGCACGCGCACGAGTTCGCGCGGGTGGGCGACGAACACCGGGTCGACGCGACCGCGGCTGCGCACCGCACGCGCCAGCGCGCGGCCGTCGGCGCCGGCGATCGGGGCCTCGCCGGCGCTGTAGACCTCGCTCAGCACCACTGCGTCGGCGAGGCTCAGCACCTCGGCGAAGTCGTCGAAGAGGTCGCGCGTGCGCGTGTAGCGGTGCGGCTGGAAAGCCAGCACCAGGCGCCGGCCGGGCCAGCCGCCGCGCGCCGCCTCGATCACCGCGCGCAGCTCGCGCGGGTGGTGGCCATAGTCGTCTACGAACATCACGCTGCCCTGCGCCAGCGCGAGGTCCGGGTGGATCGAAAAGCGCCGGCCGACGCCGCCGAAACGTGCGAGACCGTCGACGATGGTCGCCGGAGCGACCCCGATCTCGAGCGCGATCGCCGCCGCCGCGCAGGCGTTCTGCACGTTGTGGCGGCCGGGCAGGTTCAGCATCGCCGCCAGCGGCGGCTGCTGCGGCAGGTGCAAGGTGAAGTGCATCTGCTGGCCCTGCTGGCGGACCTCGCTGGCACGTACGTCGGCGTCGGCGGCAAAACCGTAGGTGCGCACCGCGCGCGGGCTGCGCGCGGCGAGTGCGCAGGTTTCGGCGTCGTCGGCGCAGAGCACCGCAAGGCCCCAGAAGGGCATGCGGTGCAGGAACTCGTCGAAGGCCTGCTTGAGGCGTTCGAAGCTGCCGTCGAAATTGTCGAGGTGGTCGGCGTCGATGTTGGTGACCACCGCCAGCACCGGCTGCAGCAGCAGGAAGGAGCCATCGCTCTCGTCGGCTTCGGCGACCAGGTACTCGCCGGCGCCGAGGCGGGCGTGGGTGCCGGCGCTGTTGAGGCGTCCGCCGATGACGAAGGTCGGGTCGAGGTGGCCTTGCGCGAGCACGCTCGCGATCAGGCTGGTGGTGGTGGTCTTGCCGTGGGTGCCGGCGACCGCGATGCCGCGCCGGAAGCGCATCAGCTCACCGAGCATCTCCGCGCGCGGCACCACCGGCAGGCGCTGCGCGCGCGCGGCGACGAGCTCCGGGTTGTCGCCGCGGATCGCGCTCGAGACCACCACGACGTCCACTTCGGCGACGTGCGCCGCGGCGTGGCCGCGCTGCACCGCGATGCCGAGGCCGGCGAGCCGGCGCGTGACCGCGCTGTCGGCCTGGTCGGAGCCGCTGACCTCATAGCCGAGGTTGTGCATGACCTCGGCGATGCCGCTCATGCCGGAACCGCCGATGCCGATGAAGTGCACCCGGCGGAAGGCGCGCATGGGGTCCTGGCCGGGGCGGAAGCGCGCGGCGATGCTCATGCGGCGACCTCCAGGCAGCCCTGCGCGACCGCCTCGGCGGCGCCGCCGCGCGCCTGCGCGCGCGCCGCCTGCGCCATCGCCAGC
>JABAQR010000017.1 GCA_019187485.1 Lysobacterales bacterium
GGGGCCTCGGTCGATGGCCTCGGCGCGATGCGCGCGCGCCGCGCGCTCGGCCGAGGCTGGCTGCTGCGGCCGTGGCTGATGCAGCCGCGCGCGCGCCTGCGCGCGGCTGCGGCGCAGCTCGGGATCGCATGGATCGAGGATCCTGCGAACACCGATCCGCGCCACGACCGCTCCTGGCTGCGGCAGGCCGTGTGGCCGCTGCTGGCATCGCGTTTTCCGGTGGCCGGCGAACGCTTCGCGCGGCTGGCGGCGCATGCAGCCGCAGTCGCGGACCAGATGGAATCCCTGGCGGCCGCTCGTCTGGCCGAACTCGGCGATGCCGAGGGCACGCTCTGCGTGCGTGGCCTGCTCGGTCTGGATGAAGCGCTCTACGGTGCCGTGCTGCGTCTGCACGCGCGTCGCCGCGGCCTGGCTCCGCCGGGATTCCACGAACTCGGATGCCTGCGCGAGGAGGTGCTGCGCGCGGCACCGGATGCGAACCCGCTGCGGCACTGGCAGGGCCATGTGTACTGCCGCTATCGCGATCGCCTGTACCTGCTGGCGGTGGCCGCGGTGCGCCCGGCACCGGACTACGAACTGGAATGGCCGGCGGACACCTCTTCGCTGTCGCTGCCGGCCGGCCTCGGCCGCCTGGAATTGGTTGCCGCAGACGGCGCGTCGTTGCCGGCTCCGCCTGGGCTGTGGGTGCGCAATCGCCGCGGCGGCGAGCGCATGCGCCCGGCGGGTGGTGCGCACCGGCGCGATCTGCGCCTGCTGCTGCAGGAGCGTGGCCTTCCACCCTGGGAGCGCGCGCGGCTGCCGTTGCTGTGGCGGGGTGCGGATCTGCTGGAGGTGCCGGGTGTGGGACGTTCGGTATCCGGTGTGGAGCTGCTCGGTGCGACAAGTTTGCGGTGGTGCCCGGCTTCCGCCTGAGTCCGACCGTGGTTGGCAAGTCGCCATGTCCAAGCTGCTACGATGGAGGCGTCGATGCTTGGGGACATGTGGCGATGGGCAAGTGGGTGCTGGTGCTGGCGGTAGTGGCCGTCGCAGTGTGGTGGTTCTTCCTGCGCGATCCGGTCGAGGTGGCCTATGGCAAGTGTCTGGCGCGGGTCGAGGCGGGTGCGCAGGTCGATTCGAATGCGGATGCGAGCGAGATCGAGAAGTCGCTGGCGAGCGCGATGCAGGGCATGGGGCAGGCCGTCGGCAAGGCCGGCTGCGACGCCATGCGCGAGGTGTGTCGCGAGAATCGCGAGGGTGCGATCTGCAAAGCGGTGCTGGCGCAGTTCTGAGCAGCTCGCGGGTCGGGTGGATTCGTTCGCACGGATACGGGCCACGATCCTGCCCGACCGGGCGTACAGGTGTGCCGCGGGCGGTGCGGACGGGATTCTGCTCGTCGTCGCACCCTCAGACGTGCAGCAGGCGGCCGAGCAGCAGCAGCGCTACCAGCAGTAGCCAGGCCGCGAATACGCCCCGCAGGCGCCTCACCGGCCAGCGGTGCGCGAGGCTGGCGCCGAGCGGCGCGGTCAACACCGACAGCGAGCCGACCATCAGCGCGAGCCTGAAGTCGACCAATCCGACCGCCCAGCCGGACAGCGTCGGCGGCGTGCGCGCGCACATGTAGCCGAGGGTGCCGGCGAGCGCAATCGGCAAGCCTGCCGCTGCCGAAGTGGCGATGGCGCGGGTCAGTGATGCGCCCAGACGGTACAGCAGCGGTACCGTCAGCGAGCCGCCGCCGATGCCGACGGCCGCAGACACCGCACCGATCGCGAGTCCGCCGGGAACGAGCCAACGCGGTGACAGCGGTGCCCCCGCCACATCCGCCACGAGGCGCGGGCGCGACATCTGCCAGGCTGCGTATCCACAAAAAGCGGCGACGAACAAGGTCAGCGCCGTCGCCGGCACGTGCGCGACCAGCAGGGCACCGCCGCCGCTGCCGAGCAACAGGCCCGGCGCCAGCCAGGCGAGCGCCCGCACGTCCACGGCGCCGCGCCGATGGTGCGCCCAGGCGCTGGCCGTCGCCGTCACGCAGATGCTGGCCAGCGAGGTTGCGACCGCCGCGTGCAAGGCATCCGCGGCGGCGACCCCGCGGCTCGGCAGCCAGAAGGCGAGCGCCGGAACCACGACCAGTCCGCCGCCGACGCCGAGCAGCCCCGCGAGCACTCCGGCGAGTGCGCCGATCAGCATCAGAGTCAGGATTTCGAGCATTCCTGGCGAGACCTCGTCGAGAACCATCCGTGTCGGGTGATGGATCGCCGACGGGATCGTGGCGATCTGGCGTGGAGGGTTCGCCGGATTCAGGAAAACTCTCAGGAATACCGGTGAACTGGCTGTAAACTCGTGTGTCGATTCTTCCGATCCTGCTGCGATGCTGCGCACCATCCTCGCCTGCCTGCTGCTGTGCGCCAACCTGTGCGGCGCCGTGGACCTGGCCTCGCAGAGGGCGAAGTTCCAGATAGCCTGGCGCATCGCGCAGGCCGGTGGCGATCCCATGATCGCCGCGCGTGGGCTCGAAGCCTACTCGCTGTTTCCCTACCTGGGGGCGGAACGCCTGCGTCGGCAGGGCGCCAAGGCGGACTTCGAGCACCTGGCGGCCTTCCTGAACGCGTATGGCGACACGCTGCCCGGTCGGAAGCTGCGTGCGGCGAGCCTGGAGCGGCTCGGGCGTGCCGGCCGTCATGCCGAGTTCCTCGGCATTTACGTGCCGGATGAGGCCGACGTGAACCTGCGCTGTCAAGCCTGGACCGCGCGGCGAGCAATCGGTCAGCCCGGCGACGCCACCGTCGAAGCACTGGAGCTGTACGCGGGACTCGACCGCGAGCGCGTCGACTGTCGTCCGCTGCTCGCGCACCTGCGCAGTGGTGGCCATCTGACCGCCGTGCGTGTGCGCGAACGCGTCGAAACCGCACTCGCCGCTGGTCAGATCGGGCTTGCACGCTGGCTGCTCGCGGACTTGCCGGTGGCCGAACAGCCGGGCATGCAGCGGCGCGTGCTCGCCCGCGCCGATGCGGCTCTGGCCCTGCGGGAGGCGGTCCAATGGCCGGCCAGCGCGGACAGCGCCGAGGCAGTGGCGCTGGCCTTGCAACAGTACGCGCGCAAGGACGCGCCGGCGGCCGAAGCTCGCTACCAGGCGATGCGCAAGCGCCTGCACTTCAACGAGGAGCAACGTGGTCGCATCGAGGCCGAGATCGCGCGTTACGCCGCAGTCGAAGCCCTGCCGCAGGCGGCTGCGCTGCTACAGCGTGTTCCGGCCGCCGCCTTCGACGACAATCTGCGCGAATGGCAGGTGCGCTACCACCTGCGACGCCTGGAGTACGCGCAGGCGCTCGTCGGTCTGGACGGCATGGATCGGACCTTGCGCGCGCAATCGCGCTGGCGCTACATCCGTGGGCGCGTGCTGGAGCTGCTCGGGCGTCCCGAGGTGGCGCGTGCGGACTTCGCCGTCGCTGCAACCGAAGCCAATTTCCACGGTTTCCTCGCTGCCGACCGGCTGGACGCGGCCTATGCGATCTGTCCCGCCGACGGCTTGCTCGACGTAGATCGCGCGCTCGCGGTACTGCGGCTCGGTGGCGTGCAGCGCGCACTCGAGTGGCAAGCGCTTGGAGAGATCGAGCGCGCACGCGCCGAATGGTTCGACCAGTTGCCCCGGCTCGACCCCGACCAGCGTCGCACGGCCGGCCTGATCCTCAGCCGGGAAGGTCTGCACGAATGGGCGATCTTCACGCTCAACACCGAAGCACTGCTGCGTCAGTACGAGGCACGATTCCCCCTGCTCTACACCGAACCGGTGGCTCGGTACGCGCAGGTGGCCGGACTGCCGGTGCATTGGGTCTACGGTCTGATCCGTGCCGAGAGCGCCTGGAATGCGCGTGCGCTTTCGCCGGTGGGCGCGCGCGGGCTGATGCAACTGATGCCGGCGACCGCGGTCGCAGTCGCGAAAACCCTGGGCGTGCGCGCCGAGCCGTTGACCGATCCTGTCCACAACATCCGCCTGGGCACCACCTATCTCGGTCGCCGGGTCAAAGGCCTGGGTGGCAACGCGGTGCTTGCCACCGGTGCCTACAATGCCGGCATCGGGGCGGTACGGCGCTGGATCGACGACCCGCTGCCGCCCTGGGACTTGTGGATCGAGACCGTGCCCTACAAGGAGACCCGCGAGTACATCGCACGCGTGCTTGCATTCTCGGTGCTCTACGACTGGCGCATCGACGGCAGTCCGGCGCGGTTGTCGGCGCTGATCCCGGGGCTGTCCGAGGATTCCGGTCCGGCGCCGGTGGCGTGTCCGACGATGATCGCGGGAAACTGAAGCACTCAGCGCGGAGCGCACTTGCATCTATTCGCGCACTCCGACCCACGTCGGGGGTGCATTGATCGCGGAGGAGAGCGCAGCCGTGGTTTCGTCGTGCGCCGTTCGCGGCCGATGCGAACCTGGGCAGGCCATGGCAAGCGCATGGTAACGTCGATGCACCGCCTGCGCCTGGATGCGCAGCTCGGCGAGGCCGGCGCTGTTGCGGATCACATCGTCGGCGTTTGTGAGGCGGGTTTGCCGATCGGCCTGCGTGGCGATCATCGCCCGCGCGGCCTCTGCCTCGATGCCATCGCGCGCCATCAGCAGTTGCGCCTGCACCCGCAGGGAGGCATCGACGACGAGTACGCGATCCACCCAGCCGTAGCCGCCGCTTTCCACCAGCAACGGCACCACCAGCAGCACGTAGGGTCCACGGGCACGCTCGACCTGGGTGCGCGCCTCGGCGCGGATCCGCGGGTGCAGGATCGCCTCCAGACGCGCCCGCTCCTGAGCGTCGGCGAACACGATCGCGCGCAACGCGTGACGGTCGAGGCTGCCGTCGGACGCGATCACCTGCTCGCCGAAGGACGTGCGGATTTCCTGTAGCGCCGGTTGACCCGGCCGTACCAGTTCGCGCGAGATCAGATCGGTATCGACCACCGCAGCGCCGAGTTCGGCGAGCGTCGCCGACACCGTCGACTTGCCCGAGGCGATGCCGCCCGTCAGTCCGACCACATAGGGTCCGAGACGCGGCGCCGTCGCGCTCACACCGAAAACACCGGCAGCCAAGCGCTGATCGTGGGTGCGAAGATCAGCCAGGCGAAGCCGGCGACGGCGATGTAGGGGCCGAAGGCCATCGGCACCTGCGCGTCCTGTCCACGCAGCAGCAGGATGCCGCCGCCGACGATCGCGCCGACCACGCTGGAGATCAGCACGATCGGCAGGATCGCGCCGGTGCCGAACCAGGCACCGAGGGCCGCGAGCAGCTTGAAATCGCCATAGCCCATGCCTTCCTTGCCGGTCAGCAGCTTGAAGCCCCAGTAGACTGTCCACAGACTGAGGTAGCCCGCCGCCGCGCCGAGGATCGCCTGCCGTGCGTCGACGAACAGCGGCGGCAGCGAAAGCAGCAGTCCTGCCCACAGCAGCGGCAGAGTCAGGCTGTCCGGCAGCAGTTGCGTGCGCGCGTCGATGCCGGTCAGCGCCACCAGCGTCCAGGTCAAACCGACCGCGGCGAGTGCCTCGAAGCCGATCCCGAAACGCCACACGCACAGCGCGGTGACGATGCCGGTCAGCGCCTCGACCAGCGGATACTGGAGGGAGATGCGTGCCCCACAGGCGCGACAACGCCCCCGCAGGAGCAGGAAGCTCAACAGCGGAATGTTGTCCCGGGCGCGGATCGGCGTCAGGCACTGCGGGCAATGCGAGCGCTCGGCCACCAGGCCAGGTGGGGGGGGCGTCGATTCCTGGGCCTCGGCCTCGCAGGCGTCCAGCCGCCACTGGTATTCCAGCAGCGGCGGCAGACGCAGGATCACCACATTCAGGAAACTGCCGACCACCAGCCCGAGCAACCCCGCCGCGGCGATCGCCACGGTGGGCTGCTGCTGCAACAGCGTCAGCAGCTCGCTCAGACCACCGCCGCGAGCTTGAAGATCGGCAGGTACATGCCGATGACGAGACCGCCGACCAGCGTGCCGATGATCACCATGATGAAAGGCTCGAGCAGGCTGGAGAGCGCATCCACCGCGTTGTTGACTTCCTGCTCGTAGAACTCGGCGGCCTTGACCAACATGGTGTCGAGGGCACCCGATTCCTCGCCGATCGCGGTCATCTGCACCACCATCAGCGGGAACAGGTTGACCTGCTTCATCGCGAGGTTGAGCTGGTGGCCGACGGCGACATCTTCCTTGATGCGCTTGGTGGCTTCGTCGTAGATGATGCTGCCGGTCGCGCCTGAGACGGTCTCCAGCGCTTCCACCAGAGGCACGCCGGCGCGGAAGGTGATCGCGAGCGTACGGCAATAACGCGCCACCGCGGAGTTGTGCATGATCTGGCCGATGATCGGAAGGCGCAGCATCAGGCGATCCATCAGCCTCGCGAAGTTTCGCGAACGCCGCATCGCCGTGGTGAAGGCGAACACGGCGCCCACCGCAGCCAGCAGCATCGCCCACCACCAGGAGACCATGAACTCCGAAGCGGTGACGATCATTCTCGTGAAGGCCGGCAGGTCCGCGCCGAAGCCCTTGAACAGCGCCTCGAATTGCGGCACCACGTAGATCAGGATGATGGCCGAAACCAGGATGGCGACCGCGATGACCGCGGCGGGGTAGAACAGCGCCTTCTTGATCTTGCCCTTCAGGGTCTCGATGTTTTCCTTGTAGGTGGCGATCGTGTCGAGCACGGTGTCGAGCACGCCGGCCGATTCGCCGGCGCGCACCAGATTCACGTACAGCTCGTCGAAGTAGGCGGGGAACTTGTTGATCGCTTCGGACAGCGAGGAACCGCCCTCGATATCGGTCTTGACCGCAACCAGCATGTCCTTGAGACGCGGATTGTTTTGACCGCCGCTGATCATCTCGAAGCTCTGCACCAGCGGTACGCCCGCCTTCATCATCGTCGCCAGCTGACGGCTGACCACTGCGATGTCGCGCGGTTTGATCGCGGAGCCGGAGGCGCCGAAGATGGATCTGCGCTTCTCCTGCACCTTGGTGGCATTGATGCCCTGTTTGCGCAGCGCCGCCTTGACGAGGTTGGCGTTCTTGCCAAGTTCCTCGCCCTTGAGCTTCATGCCGCGCTTGTCGGTGCCCTCCCAGGTGAAGGTCTGCAATTGGCCGATGCCGCGGTTAACCGGGGCTTTGGCGCGGGTCGCGGTCGCGGTGGCCATGGTTCAATCCTTGGTGACGCGGTTCATTTCGGCGAGCGAGATCATACCAGCGCGGGCTTTCAGCAGGGCCGAGCGGCGCAGGTCGTTGATACCCGATTTGCGGGCGGCGTCACCGATGCTGAGTGCGTTACCGCCATCCAGGATGATGCGGGCGATGTCCTCGGTGATCGGCATCACCTGGTAGATGCCGGTGCGGCCCTTGTAACCGTCGTTGCAGCCGCTGCAGCCGACCGGTTCAAACAGTTGCATCGTGGCCATGTCCTCCTCGGTGAAACCCTCGGCCAGCAGCGCGTGCTTGGGCAGGGAAATCGGCCGACGGCAGTCGTGCAGACGGCGCGCCAGGCGCTGGGCAATCACCAGCGTTACCGAAGAGGTGATGTTGAACGGCGCGATGCCCATGTTCATCAGGCGCGAGATCGTCTGCGGCGCGTCGTTGGTGTGCAGCGTGGACAGCACCATGTGGCCGGTCTGGGCCGCCTTGACCGCGATCTCGGCGGTTTCCAGGTCGCGAATCTCGCCGACCATGATCACGTCGGGATCCTGGCGTAGGAAGGAACGCAGGGCGGCGGCGAAGGTCATGCCGGCCTTGATGTTCATCTGCACCTGATTGATGCCCTGCACGCGGATTTCGACCGGATCCTCGGCAGTGGAAATGTTGCGTTCGTCGGTATTGAGGATGTTGAGCGCGGTGTACAGCGAGACGGTCTTGCCCGAGCCCGTGGGACCGGTCACCAGCACCATGCCGTAGGGTTTGTTGATGGCGCCGAGGAACAGCTTCTTCTGCTCGTCCTCATAGCCCAGTTTGTCGATGCCAAGCTTGGCCGCCGAACCGTCCAGGATGCGCAGCACCACCTTTTCGCCGAACAGCGTCGGGCAAGTGCTGACGCGGAAGTCCACCGCCTTGGTCTTCGACAGGTTGAGTTTGATGCGACCGTCCTGCGGCACGCGCCGCTCGGCGATGTCGAGAGCGCTCATGACCTTGAGGCGCGCGGCCATGCGTGCACTCAGCTTGACCGGCGCGCTCGCCACCTGGCGCAGGATGCCGTCCATGCGAAAGCGCACGCGGTAGGCGGTCTCGTAGGGTTCGAAATGGATGTCCGAGGCGCCACGCTTGATCGCGTCGACCAACACCTTGTTGATGAAGCGCACCACCGGGGTGTCGTCGTTGCCCTGCACGTCGACGCCGCTGCCGCCGCCCTCGCCCTCGTCGTCACCACCCTGGGTCTCGAGGTTTTCCAGGCCCTCGGTATCGTCCATGCCCTCGGTCACGGTGTCGCTCTGCGAGAGCGCTTGTTCGATCAGCCGAGTGAGCGTGTTGTCGTCGACGATGATCGGCTCGACCAAGGTCTTCGACTGGAACTTGATCTCTTCGAGGGCGCGGTCGTTGGTCGGGTCGGCGATGCCGATGAACATCCGGTTGCCGCGCTTGTACAGCGGCACCGCGCGGTGCTTCTCGATCAGCGACTGCTCGATCGCCTTGACCGGCGCCTGCTTGAGATCGATCGTCGAGGCGTCGAACAGCGGCACACCGAACTCCTGGCTGGCCGCGGCTGCGGTCACCTTGGGGTCGGCGAGGCCGTTCTCGATCAGGTAGGCGATCAGCGAAACGCGCTGCTTGGAGGACGCTTCGGAGGCCTTGCGCGCATCCGCCTCGGACAGCGCGCCGTCCGTGACCAGTCGCCGTGCGACGCCAGTCAGACCGGTGAGGGTGGTCGTTTGCGGATTGCTCGCCATGGCCAGCGCCAAACCTCGTGAGACTTCTGCGGAATGTAGCCCAAGCCCCCGTCTGGCGGAAGTAGTTCACTTCCGGGGTTTGCGCTCTGCCGCGCATGGCCTTGGGTGTGCGGCGAATGGCCTATGCGGGTGCGGGCATGATCGGTTGTCGTTGGTTCAGGTGCGGCCGCGGCAGGACTGGTGAGTTCAAACGCCAGGTTGCGCATACGCGGGGGGCTTCATGTGCCTAAAATCAACGACGTACATGCCCAAACCGCGTGCAGATCAGGATCTGGTCGCGAGCCTGGCGTTATCTTCAGCTAAATGAATGGGGTGACGATCGGCATTGTCGCCGGAACTTCGATTGCGGCAGCCTATCCATGAGTTCGAGCCAAGCAGGCTCGGCTCTGGTTCACTCCTCCCCCAATGGTGAACCTTCGGTAGTGCCGGGAACTCCCCAGCCCGCGCTACTCCCCAGGCCCCGGGCGCCTCCCCAACGCCCGGGGCCGTCTATTTCCGGTCCAGTTCCTTTCCGTCAGCGTGTGGATGGCGCGCGTACTCGCGTCGCCGGATGATCGCGCCGATGGAAACCGCACGTTCCGAGCACCCGCCGCGCACCCCCGTTCCCCTGCTCCTCGGTGCGATCGCATGGTCGACTCTGGCGGTCCTTTCGCAGGGTTCGGAACCGCTCAAGGCTGCCGGTCTGGCCGCGGTCGCGGCGCTGCTGCTCTTGTCGTGCGGCCTGCCGACCGCGGCGGCGCTGCGTCCGCTCGCGGCCCTTGCCATCGCGGGATGTGCGTGCACTTGCCTCGCTCTCGAGCCCTGGGCTGCGCTCACCGGCAGCCAGGCGCGCGCGATGGGATTCGTCAGCCTCGGCGCGGGGCTGGTGCTCGCGACGCATGCCGCGCGGCTCACCGACGCGCAGCGCACCCGCCTGCATGCGGGTTGCTCCCTCCTCGCCGGCCTGGTCGCCGGTTACGTGCTGGCGCAGCGCTTCGGCCTCGATCCCTGGTCCTGGCATGGCGCCGACCCGCTGCGACCCGCTGCGACGCTCGGCAATGCCAGTGTGCTGGCTGGATGGCTGCTGCTGACGCTGCCGCTCTGTGCCGCGTTGGCCTGGGCGCGGTGCAGTTGGGTCTGGGGATCGCTGGCGGGGCTGCAACTGGCCGCTCTGCTGGCCAGCGGCACGCGCAGCGCCTGGGTCGGATTGGTCGCGATGGTCTTGTGGCTGCTGTGGCGCCGCTGCGGCTGGCGCCGCGTGCTGGCGCCGCTGCTGGCGCTGGCCCTGGTGGGCTCGCTGTTGCTCGCCTGGCGACCGGCCTCGGTGGCGGATCGGGCACGACTGTGGCCCGCGGCGGCCGCGGCCTGGCTCCAGCCGGGCGCTCTGCCCGATCTTTTCGACAACGGCGACGCCTTGCGTCCGGCCCGCCGATGGCTGGGCTACGGACCGGATCAGCAACGCGCGCCTCTCGACGCCGCGCTCGCCGCTGCCACACAGGTACGTTCCGGGGCCACCGGCTGGGACGCCGACCGGGCACACCAATGGCTACTCGATGGCCTGCTGCAGTGGGGTGCCTTCGGGCTCGCCGCCTGGTGCTGGCTGCTCGTCGCCGTGGTCGCGACTTTGCGACGAGCCCTGGCGGAGCCCGGACAGGTGATCGAGGCACGCGCGCTCGCCGTCGCGCTCGGAGCCTGGATGCTGCATCAGCAGTTCGCCTTCGCACTCAATGCCGATCAGGCGCTGGCGCTGCTGCTCGCCGGCTGCGCGCTCGGCCTGCGCGCGCAGCCGGTTGCGCGCACTGGCCTGCCCGCGGGGATGATCGCGTTGCCATTCCTGGCCTGTTCTGTCGCGATGTTCGTGAATGGACGCTGGCCCTGGACCGAGGTGCTCGCGCCGGCGCTTGCGGCCGAGACCTCCTTTGCGCGCGGCCAGGCCGACTATGCCGCCGCGCTCGCGGCACCGGACGAAATCGCGCACCTGAGGCAGGCGGCGTCTGCCTTCGAGCGCGCTGCCGGCCTGCGCCGCTATGATCGCGACGCGGCGCTGGCGGCGGCCAGTTCCTGGGTGGAGGTTGCGGTACTCGCTGCCGACCCGATCGCGCTTGCCAAAGCCCGTCGCTGGACAGCAGCCGTGGCCGCGATCACGCCGGCCGATGCCCGTCTGGAGCGACTGCGCGCACGCATCGAAGCGGCCCAGGCGCGCATCGGATCTGGGTCGGGCGGGTGAGCAGACCTGCCGACGGCAACGCAAGGAGAGCCCGGCAATGCGCTGGACAGGTTGATCATGGGCGCGTTATCATGCCGATCTTTTCTCTGCCAGATCCTCGGAGATCGACATGAAGCGCACCTTTCAGCCGAGCAAGCTCAAACACGCTCGCACCCACGGTTTCCGTGCACGGATGGCCACCAAGAACGGCCGCGCCGTGCTCAACCGCCGTCGCGCCAAGGGCCGACACAAGCTGATCCCCTGAACCGCGGTCGATGCCGGGAGCGCGCTTCCCGCGACCAGCCCGGCTGTTGCTGCCGAGCGAGTTCGACAGAGTGTTCCAGAGCGGCCGGCGCGAGCGCGGCCGTTTTTTTGTTTGCGTGGTGGCTGTCGGCGTCGGTGAAGCGGCGCGCATCGGCTTCGCGGTCGGCAGGAAGCACCTGCCGGCGGCGCATGACCGCAACCTCGTCAAACGCCTGGCGCGCGAGAGCTTTCGTCTGCGTCGCGCGCGCATGCCGCAGGTCGACTTGGTGCTCGTGCCCGGCCGCGACGTGGTTCGCGGCGACCGGCGCAGCCTGCGAGCAGACCTCGACGCTCTGTTCGACCGCCTGATTACCGCGCCGCCCACCCCCGATCCCGAGCGCCGGCCAGATTCCGCCGCTGGCGGAGAAAACACACGATGAGCAACTTGCGTCTGTTCCTGCTGCTCGCACTGGCCATGGTCGGTTTGCAGTTGTGGTCGGCCTGGCAGACCGACTATGGCCCGAAGTCCGAGTCTGCGGCGCCTGCAGCGACAACCGCGACAACCGCGACAACCGCGCCTGCCACCGGCGACGCCAGTGTCCCGATTGCGAATCCAGGCTCCGGCGGTGCGGACGGCGAAGTGCCGAGCGCACCGACCGAGGGCGTGGCGCCGCCCGTCGTCGCCGATGCGCCGACGGCCGCCGAGGCGCACGATCGACGCGTCCTCGTCGCCAACGACAAACTGCGGCTGACCGTGTCCACGCGCGGCGCCGAGATCCGCATTGCCGAATTGCTGACCTATCCGATCAGCCTTCAGCGCAGGGATGTGCCGATCAAGCTGCTCAATGAGGAACTCGAGCGCTATTTCGTCTCGCAGACCGGCCTGGTCGCGGCCGACGGCCGTCCGGCGCCGACCCACACCGCCGAGTACGCCATCGACGGCGATCATTTCGAGCTCGCCGACGACGCCAACGCGGTCGAGGCGGTGTTCCGCTGGAGCGACGCGTCGGGAATCGTGGTGCGCAAGATTCTGCGACTGGAACGCGGCAGTTTCGTGGTGCAGGTTCGCCACGAGATCGAGAACCAGTCCGCGGCGCCGTGGAGTGGCAGCCAGTACCGGCAGATGCAGCGCGTGCCGCCGCCGCGGCCAGCCGCATTCGCCTTCAACAACCCCGAGCTGTACGCCTACGTCGGCGCCTCGGTCTACAGTCCGGACGAGAAGTACCAGAAGCTCAAGTTCGACGACTTCGCCGAAGAGCCTTACCGGCGCAGCTTCGCTGGCGGCTGGTCGGCGATGCAACAGCATTATTTCGTGGGCGCCTGGGTGCCGGATGTTGCCGAGCCGACCAGCTACGAGACCTCGATTCTGCCGCCGAACGGCTTGTTGCCGACGCGTTACCTGATGCGCCAGAAGTCGCCGGTGTTGACGCTTGCGCCGGGTGCCAGCGGCAGCGTTGGTGCACGCCTCTACCTCGGGCCGAAGTTGCAGGGCCAGTTGCCGAAGGTCGCCGAGGGTCTGCAGTACACGGTCGACTACGGCATGGTCGCCTTCATCGCCCAGCCGCTGTTCTGGGTCCTGTCCTGGATCCACAAGCTGGTCGGCAACTGGGGACTTTCGATCATCCTGCTGACCCTGCTGGTCAAGCTCGCCTTCTACCGACTGTCCGAGTCGCAGTACCGTTCGATGGCAAAGATGCGCAGGCTGCAACCGCGCCTGGAGCAACTGAAGGAACGCTTTGGCGATGATCGCCAGAAGATGGCGCAGGCGCAGATGGACCTGTTCAAGCAGGAAAAGGTCAATCCGATCGGGGGCTGCCTGCCGCTGCTGCTGCAATTGCCGGTGTTCTTCGCCTTGTATTGGGTGATCTTCGAGGCGGTGGAACTGCGCCAGGCGCCGTTCTTCGGCTGGATCGCCGACCTCTCCGTCAAGGATCCGCTGTACATCTTGCCGATCCTCAACGTCGCGGTCATGTGGTACACGCAGAAGCTGTCGCCGACGCCGGGCATGGACCCGGTGCAGAAGAAGGTGCTACAGACGATGCCGTTGGTGTTCGGCGTGCTGTTCGCTTTCTTCCCGGCGGGCCTGGTGCTCTACTGGCTGTCCAATGGCCTGCTCGGCCTGGTGCAGCAGGTGGTGATCACCAAACGCATCGAATCCAGCAAGTGAGAAAAACGCGCCAGCGGTGAAAGTCGGACCGTGAAAATGAAGCAGTTTTTCGGTTCGCTGTTCTCTTCGGCTTTTCTCCATTCGTCGCTGCGAGTGCCATGCCCGCGCCGTCGCCTGTCACCGACACCATCGCCGCCATCGCCACACCCGCAGGATCCGGCGGCATCGGGGTGCTGCGCCTCTCCGGCCCACAGGCGCTGGCCATCGCGCGGGTCTTCCTGGGCAGTCCCGCGAAGCCGCGTCATGCGCACCGCTGCCGTTTCCGCGACGCCGGCGGCGATGTCATCGACGATGGCCTGCTGCTCGCGTTCCCGGCGCCGCATTCCTACACCGGCGAGGACGTCGTCGAACTGCAAGCTCACGGCGCACCCGTGCTGCTGGCGGCCCTGCTGCGACGCTGCATCGAACTCGGCGCGCGACATGCGCGGCCTGGCGAGTTCAGTGAGCGCGCTTTCCTGAACGGCAAGCTCGACCTCGCACAGGCGGAGGCCGTCGCCGACCTGATCGCAGCCGGTTCCGAGGCCGCAGCGCGCGCCGCGATGCGCTCGCTCGACGGCGAGTTCAGCCGGCGCGTGCATGCGCTCGGCCGGCAATTGGTCGAACTGCGCGTCTACATCGAGGCGGCGATCGATTTTCCCGAGGAGGAGATCGACTTCTTGCGTGGCGACGAACTGCGCGCGCGTTTCGCCGCGGTCGACTTGATCCTGCACGAGTTGCTCGCCGGCGCGCGTCGCGGCCAGCGCCTGCGCGACGGCCTGCGCGTCGCGATTCTCGGCGAGCCGAACGTCGGCAAGTCGAGCCTGTTGAATGCGCTCGCCGGGCATGATCGAGCGATCGTGACGGCAATCCCCGGTACTACGCGCGACGTCCTGCTCGAACACCTCGATGTCGACGGCCTGCCGGTGACCGTCGTCGACACCGCCGGCCTGCGCGAAACCACCGACGAGGTCGAGTCCGAAGGCATCGCGCGCGCCAGGCGCGAGGCGGCGAAGGCGGATCTGGTGCTATGGGTGGTCGACGAGAGCCGGGACTCGGGACCCGGTGCCCGGGGCGCGGCCAGCTCCCGGATCACAGTCCACAACAAGCTCGACCTGAGCGATGCCGAAGCCCGCATCGAGCGTCGTGCCGACGGCACCCACGTTCACCTGTCGGCAAAGACCGGTGCCGGTCTGCCGCTGTTGCGTCGGGTGCTGCGCGAGCACGCGGGCCTCACCGAAGGCAGCGCCGGCGACTTCAGTGCCCGCGCCCGGCATGTCGATGCGCTCGAGCGCTGTCGCGCCGCACTTGCGACAGCGCGCGCGCAAGCGTTGACCGACGGCCACGGCGAACTCGCCGCCGAGGAACTGCGGATCGCACACGAGGCCCTCGGCGAGATCACCGGCCGGATGCGTGCGGACGAGCTGCTGGGAGCGATCTTCGCTTCCTTCTGCATCGGAAAGTAGCAGCGCGTTCGATGGATGCCGAGTCGGGACGTTTCCATTGGCTGGCACAGCAGGTTAGGCGACAATGAACATCTTCAAGATCTTCACCATCGAGGCTGCACACCGGCTGCCGAACCTGCCGGCCAGCCACAAATGTTCGCGTCTGCATGGACATTCCTTCCGCATCGAGCTTCACCTCGTGGGGCAATTGCAGCAGCCGCAGGGTTGGGTGATGGATTTCGCCGACGTGAAATCGGCCTTCCTGCCGATCTTCGAGCAGATCGACCACCACTATCTCAACGAGGTGCCCGGGCTCGAAAACCCGACCAGCGAGTGCTTGGCGGAGTGGATATGGGATCGATTGAAGCCGCACCTTCCGCAGTTGTCCGAGGTGGTGATCCACGAAACTTGCACGGCTGGCGCGCGTTACCGTGGGCCGCAGTCGGACTGAATGTGGAGTCGGCGAAGCTGACGGGCGAAGCCCGCGCGCGGCTATGCTATCGGCGGTGAAACCGGAGAAACGAAGCCATGGTCAAGGCACTGTGCGCGGGATTCGCAGCGATCTGGCTGTCGCTCGCCGGAAGCGCGCAAGCGATCAACCACGCCGGTGTCGAGATCGCCCCCTTCGTGCGCGTCGAAGGGCAGTCGCGGCCATGGCCGCTGGTCGGCTCGGCGCTGGTGCATCGCAGCTTCATTCCCTTCTACGGCCTGGCCATGCACGCGCCCTCGCATGCGCTGTCCGAGGGCGACATCAGCAAGGGTCTGATGCCGCTGCGGATCACGCTGGTGTGGTACGCGAACTCTCTGCCCAAGGATCAGGTAGTGGACCATTTCCGCAAGTTGTTCTGGCAGACAACCAGCGAACAGACGCGACGCTCGATCGGCAATCGCCTCGACAAGTTCTTGGCGGTGCTGCCGGCGGCGGTTCGCGGCCAGACGATCATTTTCGACTATTCCCCGGACGGCGGCATGATTGTGACCGTGCAGGGCGGCGGTCGCGGACACTTCGCCGGCATCGACTTCAATCGGGGCCTGCTGTCGATGTGGTTGGGCCCGAAGGCAGACGAGACCGTGCGCAAGAAGCTGACCACGTTGCCGGAGCATGAATGAGTGTTGCGCCGGGCGGGTCCGGCCCGTGAGGGATGAGACGTCGGGCGCGCATTGCCGGCTTTCGGATCGAGCGCGCAATCGGTTGCCTTCATGAGCAGGGGCCTGGGATTGGGCGGACTCGACTTGGACTGGAGGGCCCTGATTGGACTCGTTCGGGCCGGTCGGGCTTCGGTCTGACTTCTCGCCGGTTCGTCGTTTTCGCGTCGGTCGGATAGAGATGCACGGAATGCCAAGGGCGCAACGGGAAATATCGAGGATGCGGAGCGCTGTTGCAGCCCCCGTGGCTGCTTGCCACCGTTCGCATCCATGACTTTCGGGCGCGGGGCAACGGTCGCTGCGATGACACGGCGCGATGCGAATGGTTTTCTTGCGGGCCTTCGGCCGGGCGGCCCGTTTCCGCTGCGAATTGCGGGTACGCCGGACTGCGGTTCCGGATAGGCACCCGAGCGATGTTGCACTGCAACAAAAATGAGCGTATGCTGCACCGCAACATGGGCAGTTCCCTGAGGAGAGCGAAATGTACGAGCAAGCGAGCAATCAGTTTCTGGCCCTGTCCAAGCAGGCCGCCGAGTCCTTCATCAAGGCCAATGCGATCGCAGTCGATGGCTTCGAGAAGCTGATGGACATCCAACTGAAGACCATCGAGGACCGGGTCAAGGTCGCCACCGACCTCATGGGCCAGGTCGGCGAAGTGCGCGATTTCGAAGCCGCCCGCGCCACGTGGCCGAAGAGCGTGGGTCTGGTCAAGGATTCCGCCGAAAAGTTCTATGCGACCAGCCAGGAAGTGGTCGGCGTGTTCACCCGGACTGGCGAGGCCTTTGGCCAGCTGTTCCGCGGCAGCGTGGAGGCCGCCAACGACACCGTGAGCAAGGCGAAGGCCGCCAAGGCTCGCTGAGCCCCACCGTCGTCGCCCTGCGGCGACGGGTGCGCAAGAGGCGACGCGACGATCGGTCCCCTCCCCTGAGATTCGTGTCGCCATTGCCCCCCGGTTGGCTCTGCCAGTCGGGGGTTTTTATTTCCGCAGCCCGCAGGCGACAACCCCGCAATACACAAACGACTCTGAAGCATCGGAGGCCGGCTCACGCAGCGTAGGCGTACATTGCTACCCAGCAGCCGGTCGCGAGTGCCCAGGCAAGACTGCGCAAAGTTGGGCGGTCGGCGAGATAGCAACCCAGATGGGCCAGGCGGAAGCCGATGAAGCACGCTGCCAGCAGGTCCAGGCTTGCCTGGTCTGCCCGCAACTGGTGGCCGATGATGGTCGCGACAGCGAAGGGTGGGAAGGCCTCGAAAGCATTCAGGTGCGCCCAGTGCGCGCGTTGGCGAAAGCCCGTCAGACCTTCCTGGAAATGACGTGGGCGGCGGTTGTTGAAGCCGGGTCCGGAGAACTTGGCGACCGCGGTCGACAACAGCGGCAGGAAGGCAGCGATCAGCACGCACCAGTAGGCGATCGTCATCGGCGGCTCCGCAGGGATGGGAGCGCCGAGTATCGCCTGCCCCGGTCGGGCGCGCGCTACCCGCGACGTGCGAACCCGGAGGTTTCGTGAAGTCTCAAGGAAATGGTTCGATTTCGTTGTTGCGACGTGGAAATCCGACCATGCTTCGCGCTCGCGGATCGGACGTGCCATTTCCTTGCTCATGCGACCCTCGCTCGCTCTCTGCGCGGTCTCTTGGTTGCTCGTCGCCGCAATGAGACCGTCATTCCTCCTCCTCACCCTCGATCCCGGCGCAAAGCCCTTCGCGATCATCCGCGTGACTTCACGAAACATCCGGGCTAGCGTCCATCCCCAGTCGCCCCTGTGTGTGAACCTGTCGGGATGTTCCTGTCGCTGTTGAGTGGCAACCAGAAGGGCCGGGTGATCAGGATCGAGCGCGACGGAATCCTCGGGCGCGATCCGGGCGTCGTCTATGCGATCGACGATCCCACCGTCTCGCGCCGCCACGCGGAATTGCTGCTTACCCGCGATGGTTGCATCGTGCGCGATCTCGGCAGCGCCAACGGCACCGAGATCAATGGCGCGCGCCTGACGGGCGAGCGTGTGTTGTCCGAGGGCGACATCGTCGGGCTGGGTCGGGTCACGTTGCAGTACACCGGGCAACTGGCGGGCACCGTTCGCGGCGACGGACTGCCCGCCGTGGCGGTCGAACAGACCTTGTCGCCGGCTTGCTCGGACTCCGATTTCGTCAGGCCGATGCTGGCGGCCATGCGCAGCGAGCAGACCAATGCCGAGGCACAGGCCGTAGCAATCCTGCAGATACTGATCGAGGGACTGCCCGGTGCGGCACGTGCAAGCCTGGTCGACTGGAAGGCCGGTCGCATCCTGGCGCGCGCACCGGCTGGTGCGGAAATCTCGCGCGGCACGCTGTTTCGCGCGCTGGCAGCGTTGAAGTCGGCACCCAAGGGCGTCGCCGTGTGGACCGCGGACGATTGCGCGGCCCTCGCACGATCACTGTCCCTGCCCGAGATTCCGTCCTTCATCGCGCTGCCAGTGGAGCATCCCGTCGGACTACTGATCGAGGCCGGCGTCGAGCAGGCCGCGCCTGCCCACAATCCGGGGCTCGACCGGTTTGTGGACGTCGCGATGCTGCTGCGGATTCCGTTGGCAGCAATCCGCTCGCAGGCGGCAGCCGCTTCGCGCAAGATGCGCGATTCGGACCTGCGCCTTGCGCAACGCATCCAGCAACGTCTGTTGACCCCGCCGCCGGAGCAGATCGACGGCTTCGAGCTGGCCTGCAGCTACACGCCGGCGATGATGGTCGGCGGCGACTTCTTCCACATCGAAAGGCACGGCGAGGAACTCGCGGTGCTGATCGGCGACGTCTCGGGCAAGGGCGTTTCCGCCGCGATGTACATGGCCTATCTGGTCGCCGACCTGCGTCACCAGTTGAAATCCAATATCGGCCCGGCCGAGCTGCTCGAGAACCTGCAACGTTCGCTGATTCCCGTGCTCGAACCGGGTATGTTCGTAACCGTGGCGGCGGTGTTCGTCAACACCCGCACCGGCATGTGCAGGGTCGGCTTGGCCGGGCACTCGGCGCCGGTGCTGCGCACGTCGGCGCGCAAGGTGATCGAGATGGGTTTGGACCCCGGATCGCCGATCGGGACCGACAGTTCACTTGCCGTGCGCGAGCAGCGCCTCGCGCTCGCCCCGGGCGATTGCCTGGTACTGACCACCGATGGCGTGGAAGAGGGCGAGAACAGCACCGGCGATCCCTACGGAAAAGCGCGTCGCGATCAGGTGCTGATCTCCTGCGACAGCGCTGGCGAGATCAACCAGGCGTTGCGCAAGTCCTTGATGGAGTTTGTCGGCAAGGACCGCTCGACCGACGACTTGACGATCATCTGCCTGGGTCGCCTGCGTGGCTGAAGCGGTGTGGGGCGGGGTGCACCGACGGAAACGATTGCCGGGGCGATGATCCTCTCTTGCGGGGCCGTTCCTCGCGTTCCCCGGTGCGACCCGTGGGAGCGCGTGGCGGCCCCGGTGCGCGTCCGTCGGGAGACGCTTGCGCGCCGCCGCATCCTATTGGCCCTTGAACCAGGCGAGCAGGCGTGCGAACAGGCCGGGCTTCGGCGCCTGTTTCGCACCGAGCAGATCGGCCGCCTGACGGCCAAGGGATGGGCTTGGCGAGGCCATTCTGGGGGCGCTCGACGAAGCGCCCAGAATGTCGGCGGCAGCCTTACCGATCGCCGGTGCCGAGCTCGGGTCGTTGCCGAGCGCGCTCGCGATGTCGGCGGCGATCATGAACAGCTTGCTGAAGCCCGACAGGTCGAAGACCTGCCGCACGCTCGGCGCCAGGCCACACAGGCGCATTGCGCCGCCGCCGGTTTGCACCTGCTTTGCGAGCGCGAGCAGCACCCTCAGGCCGGCGCTGCTGACGTAGCTGATCCCTGACAGATCGACGACGAAGCGCCGTTCGCCGGCCGCAGTGAGATCGTGCGCGGCCAGTTCGAAGTCGGCCGAGGTCTCGGTGTCGAGACGCCCGTTCAAGCGCAGAACGCGGAAATCCTCCTGGATTTCGCTGCCGATTTCGAGTGCCATGCGAACCTCAAAGCAAGCGGAAGTTGAACTGGGCGGGTCCGACCGACAGCGTATCACCGTCGGCCAGCACATGTTCCTGCACGACATTGCCGTTGACTTTGACCTGGCCGCTGGCGGCGACATCGCGCGCACTGAACCCGGCGCGAGTCATGACGATCTCCAGATGACGTTTGGCGATGCCGGCGGCCGACAACTGCAGATCACAACCGGTGTCGCTGCCGATGCTCACCGGCTTCAGGCCGAGCGTCTGCACCACCGAACCCGCTTCGGGGTTGCGCGGCTCCAGACGCCCCTGGCGAAACACCACGGTGGCATCCGGGTTGCGTGAACTCCGGCCGCTGGCACGTGGTGCGCCAACCGTGACGGCTGGCGCCATCGGCGACGCGGGCGTTGCTACCGCCACCGGCGCAGCCGCTGCCGGGGACGCCGCGGCAGCCGGGCTCGACGCCGCGGCTGCGGAATCGACGGGCATGGGCGTGCCGGGTCTGATTGGCACCGCGATCACGGTTGCTTCGGAGAGCATCGGTGGCGTGATCGCCACCATGCGCTCGGTGTCCTCATCGTTGCCGTCGAGTTCGGCTTCGCTGGCGACCACGGCGAGGAAGCGTTCTTTCAGCGCGAGCGCCTGTGCGCGTGCCGCACCGACCGTTCGAATGCGCGAATCGACCGCCTCGACGCGTTTTTTCGTCTCCGCCTCGTCGAACTCACCCAAGGCATGGCGGAAGTCGATCTCCTCGCGGTCCAGGCTTGCTGCGCTGAAGCTCGCCTCCAGTGCGGCCAGTTCGGTGCGCAGCGAGCGGTAGAGATCGCCGACGCTCTGCTTCAGTGGCGCAGCCTGCGAGGCGAGTTCGGCCATGCGCCGCCGATAGTCGTCCTGGACGCGCTGGTAGACCTCGACGGATACCTTCTCGCGCTGGGCTTCCATCGCTTTCAGGCGCTCGCTCAGCTGGTCGTGTTCGCCCTTGATGCGCGCCAGGGTTTCGATGGCGCCGAGGTCGATCTTGTTCAGGTCCACGGACATGGCGTCTCCAGACGGAAGGACGGGCAGGGGCGATGCATCAAAGCGGTTCGACTCGCAGTTCCACCGAGCCGAAACGCAGCACATCGCCGGCGGTCAACGGCCGTGCCTGGCCGGTTGCGACGCGTGCGCCGTTGATGAAGGTTCCGTTGGTGGTGCCGACTTCCTCGCGCAGGAACAGCATGCCGCCTTCGTTAATCACCTTGGCGTGTCGTCGGGACAGGCTGCGCTGGCCATCGAGCGGACCCAGGTTGATTTCCGGCAGCAGACCGGTGACCGGATCCGGTCGGCCGATCAGCAACTCCGGTTTGTCCGTGTTGAGTGCGAACTCCGCGCCGCTGTCGACGTGCACGAGCTTGACCGGTTGGCCGAGCTTGCCGGGGTCGACGACCTCGGCGCGACGGGTGGGCGTGAGCTGCGCCAGCCTGGGCACTTCACCGCGCACCGTGGTGCGTGGTGGTTCAGGAGTCGGTGCCGGCGCCGGATCGACGCCGGTGGGTGCTGGCGCGGGTGCCGGAGCGGGCCGCTCGCCGTCCGCGCGCAACTGCTCGATTTCCACGTGCGCAGATTGCAGCTGCTCTTCGGTACGACGCAGGCGTGCGACCAGCTTGCGCATGATCCTCACGGCGATTTCGAAGTTGTCGCGCAGCATGCCTGCGAAGGCGGCGCGGTCCACCCGCAGCAACCGCGCCGGTGTTACCGCGCGCACCGACGCGAAGCGCGGCTGGTCCTCCAGGATCGCCATTTCGCCGAAGAAATCGCCGGGGCCCAGAGTGGCGAGCGGCGTCGGACCACGCGCACCGCGCAGCACCTCCAGCGTGCCGGCCTCGATGATGTACATCTCGCTCCCGGCGTCGCCTTCGCGGAACACGTAGTGGCCCGCGGTCATGTCGACGAACACCGGTTTCTGATCGCTCATCGGAGGGCTCGGCGGGACACGGCGGCGAGGCCGCGAGTATGCCGAGCGGTGGAATGGAGCGGCAAGCCGCGGAACCGGGAAGCAGGAACCGCGCGGGCATCAGCAGTCCAAGGCTCACCCTTCGCGATCATCCACGCGCCTTCATGAAGCATCCGGACTAGAGCCCCCGCTCCAACATTCGACCATCGAACCGTCGATTCCAGGTTGCGGGGGCTTTCTGCCGACCCATATACTTTCGCTGATTTTTCACCCGGCCCTGCTTGCTTCGGTCGGCAACGGTTTCGGGGTGGTGCGTGCACGATCCTTTCGCGAGGGGGCGCCGGCTGGTCTGGCGTGTGGTGCAGGCGCAAGGAATCGTCGGCACCCTGCTGGCGCTCGTCAGTTTCGCGGCGGGCCTCGGTCTTGCGCCGTCGCTGGCGGCGATCTGGGGCGCATTTTCGGTAGCGCTGGCGCAGGCACTCGCCGGATGGCGGCAGATGCGGAGTGTGGCGGCGGTGGAGACGATGCTGTGGCGCTTCTACGGCGCCGCGGCGTGGAAATGGATGGCGTTGTTCGCGTTGTTCGCGCTGGGACTGGTGGGGCTGGATTTGCCTGCGGGCGGCCTCCTCGTCGGCCTGATCGCGGCGCAGATCGCAGGGACCTGGGCATTGCTACGCTATGGATAAGCTCTACTCGATGTGGGTGAGTGAAGGTGGCTCGGACATGACGGGCTACATCAAGCACCATTTGCACCACCTCGAAGTCAAGGTTGGCGATGGCGCTTTCTGGACCATCCATCTCGACAGCGTGATCTTCAAGTTCGCGATGATCGCGATCTTCCTGGGTCTGTTCGTCAAGGTCGCGCGCGGCGCCACCTCGGGCGTTCCGGGCAAGTTGCAGTGCGCCATCGAGATGATCGTCGAGTTCGTCGACGGCCTGGTCAAGGAAACTTTCCACGGCCACAGCAAACTGATCGCGCCGCTTGCGATCACCATCTTCGGGATGGTGTTCCTGATGAACTTCATGGACATGGTCCCGGTCGACCTGCTGCCCGCCGCGGCGCACGCCGGCGGCGTCGAGTACCTGCGCGTGGTGCCGACCGCCGACCTCAACACCACCCTCGGCATGGCGCTCTGCGTGTTCCTGCTGATCCAGTACATGGGCATCCAGCACAAGGGCGTCGGTGGCTTCTTCAGCGAGTTTTTCACCGCTCCTTTCGGACCCAAGGGCGCACCGGCCAACCTGCTGCTGCGCTTGATCGAGGAAGCAGTGCGCCCGGTCAGCCTCTCGTTGCGTCTGTTCGGCAACATGTACGCCGGCGAGTTGATCTTCGTCCTGATCGCGGTGATGACGCTCGGCGCCTCGCTGTCCTCGTTCTCCTTCTGGGCGCTCGCCCCGGTGCAGCTGCTCTCGGGCTTCGTGTGGACCGTGTTCCACATCCTCGTGATCACCCTGCAGGCCTTCATTTTCATGATGCTGACGATCGTCTATCTCAGCATGGCCGCCGAGCACCACTGATCCTGCTGCACCCTTTCCATCCACACTGAAACCAGAAAAACGGAGTCCTCCATGGAAACTGTCATGAGCTACACGCTGATTGCGGCCGGCCTGCTGATCGGCCTCGGCGCCCTCGGCACCGCCATCGGCTTCGCGCTGCTGGGCGGCAAGTTCCTGGAAGGCGCCTCGCGTCAGCCGGAGCTGGCGCCGATGCTGCAGACCAAGATGTTCATCGTCGCCGGCCTGCTCGACGCCGTGCCGATCATCGGCGTGGCCATCGCGCTGCTGCTGATCTTCGCCAATCCGTTCCTGTCGCAGATCGCCGGCGGTTGATCCGTCCCACGACCGCGAAGGCTGGCGATCGCCTTGGGGCGGTCGCCATTACGGAGTAAAGCGATGAACATCAATCTGACTCTGGTCATCCAGGGGCTCGCATTCTTCGCGACCGCCTG
The DNA here is from genome assembly GCA_019187485.1 of Lysobacterales bacterium. Lineage (GTDB taxonomy): Bacteria > Pseudomonadota > Gammaproteobacteria > Xanthomonadales > SZUA-5 > JADKFD01. Next base: position 23,908 of record JABAQR010000017.1, read on the forward strand.
GCTGGTCATGAAGTTCGGCTGGCCGTACATCATCCGCGCGATCGAGGAACGGCAGAAGAAGATCGCCGATGGCCTCGCCGCTGCCGAGGAAGGCAAGAAGGCGCTCGCCTCCGCCAGCGAAAAGCAGGATCAGGTGATCCGCGAGGCGCGTGGCGAAGCCGCGGGCATCCGCGACCGCGCCGAGAAGGAATACGCGAGCATCCTCGACAAGGCCAAGGCGGACGCGATCGCCGAAGGCAACCGCCAGAAGGCGATCGCCATCGCCGAGATCGAGACCGCCGCGCACCGCGCCCGCGAGGAGCTGGCGCACAAGGTGGCCGAGCTCGCGGTGAAAGGCGCCGAGCGCCTGATCCGCAAGGAAATCGATGCCAAGGCGCACAAGCAGTTGCTCGACGATTTGATCAGCGAGATCGCGCGATGAGCAACACCCTCACCCTGGCGCGCCCGTATGCGCGTGCCGCCTTCGAACTCGCCAAGGGCGAGGGTGCCGCCGCCGCGTGGTCGAACCGGCTCGGCTTCGCCGCGCAGGTCATCGGTCAGTCGGCGGTGCAGGCGCTGGTCGGCAGTCCCAAGCTCGGGGCGGCCGACCGCGTCGCGCTGTTTCTGCCCGAGGGCGAGACGGCCGACGGCAGCTTCGCGCGCTTCCTGACCCTGCTCGAGGCCAACCAGCGCTTGCCGCTGCTGGCCGAGATCGCCGGGCTCTACGAGGAGTTGCGCGCCGACGACGAACGCACCTTGAAAGTGCGCGTCAGGAGCGCGCTGCCGATCGACCCGGCGCAGCAGCAGCAGCTCGTCGGGGCGCTCGCCAAGCGCTTCGATCGCGCGGTCACGCTCGACGTCGTGCTCGACCCCGAGCTGATCGGCGGCGCGGTCGTCGAGGCCGGCGACATCGTCATCGACGGCTCGTTGCGCGGCAAGCTCGCCCGCCTGCGCGCCGAACTCGTCCAGTAATACCCCGCCGCGCCCGCCCAGCGGCGCGCGGCACGAATTCACTATCCGGATCCATTCGCCATGCAGACGCAACTGAATCCTTCCGAGATCAGCGACCTGATCAAGTCGCGCATCGAGAAGTTCAAAGCCGCCGCCGAGGCGCGCAACGAAGGCACGATCACCTCGGTCTCCGACGGCATCGTGCGCATCCACGGCCTTGCCGACGTCATGCAGGGCGAGATGATCGAGATGCCGGGCGACACCTTCGCGCTGGCGCTGAACCTGGAGCGCGACTCGGTCGGCGCGGTGGTGCTCGGCGACTACGAGCACCTGCGCGAGGGCGACGCGGTCAAGACCACCGGACGCATCCTCGAGGTGCCGATCGGCCCGGAACTGCTCGGCCGCGTGGTCGACGCGCTCGGCAACCCGATCGACGGCAAGGGGCCGCTGAACGCCAAGCTGTCCAGCCCGATCGAGAAGGTCGCGCCGGGCGTGATCTGGCGCAAGTCGGTCGGCCAGCCGGTGCAGACCGGCTACAAGAGCGTCGATGCGATGGTGCCGATCGGCCGCGGCCAGCGCGAGCTGATCATCGGCGACCGCCAGACCGGCAAGACCGCGCTCGCGGTCGACACCATCATCAACCAGAAGGGCTCCGGGATTAAGTGCATCTACGTGGCCATCGGGCAGAAGCAGAGCTCGATCGCCAACGTGGTGCGCCGCCTGGAAGAGAACGGCGCGCTCGCGCACACCATCATCGTCGCCGCCTCTGCCTCCGAGTCCGCCGCGATGCAGTACGTCGCCGCCTACTCCGGCTGCGCGATGGGCGAGTACTTCCGCGATCGCGGCCAGGACGCGCTGATCATCTACGACGACCTGACCAAACAGGCCTGGGCCTACCGCCAGATCTCGCTGCTGCTGCGCCGCCCGCCGGGCCGCGAAGCCTATCCGGGCGACGTCTTCTACCTGCACTCGCGCCTGCTCGAACGCGCCGCGCGCGTGAACGAGGAGTACGTCGAGAAGTTCACCAACGGCGAGGTCAAGGGCAAGACCGGTTCGCTGACCGCGCTGCCGGTGATCGAGACCCAGGCCGGCGACGTCTCGGCCTTCGTGCCGACCAATGTGATCTCGATCACCGACGGCCAGATCTTCCTCGAGACCGACCTCTTCAACGCCGGCATCCGCCCGGCGATGAACGCCGGCATCTCGGTCTCGCGCGTCGGTGGTGCGGCCCAGACCAAGGTCATCAAGAAGCTCGGCGGCGGCGTGCGCCTCGCGCTCGCTCAGTACCGCGAGCTGGCCGCCTTCGCGCAGTTCGCCTCCGACCTCGACGCCGCCACCCGCGCCCAGCTGGAACGCGGCCAGCGCGTCACCGAACTGATGAAGCAGAAGCAGTACGCGCCGATGTCGGTGGCCGAGATGGCGCTGTCGCTGTACGCGGTCAACGAAGGCTTCATGGACGACCTGCCGCTCGCCAAGATCCAGGCTTTCGAGAAGGGCCTGCACCAGCACTTCCACAGCAACCACGGCGAGCTGATGTCCAGGATGGCCGCCAGCGGCGACTGGAACAACGACATCGAAGCGACCTTCAAGAAGGGGATCGCGGAGTTCAAGAAGACGGGGAGTTGGTGATTGAAGCAGTGAGTGGTGAATGGTGAGTGGTGAATGGCGAAAGCCTGCACACCGCGACACCGCGCTACTCACTACTCACCACTGAGCGCGGCACAGCCGCGCGGACCACTCACAGCGAGCGAAGCGAGCCATGGCAGGCGCAAGAGAAATCCGGACCAAGATCAAGAGCGTGCAGAACACCCGCAAGGTGACGCGCGCGCTGGAGATGGTGTCGGCCAGCAAGATCCGGCGCGCGCAGGACCTGATGAAGGCTTCGCGTCCGTATGCGCGACTGATGCGCCAGGTGATCGGCCACGTCGCCAAGGCCAACACCGAGTACCAGCACCCCTTCCTGGTCGAGCGCGAGGAGGTCTCGCACGTCGGCTATGTGATCGTCTCCACCGACCGCGGCCTCTGCGGCGGCCTCAACGCCAACCTGTTCCGCCGCCTGCTGGCCGACATGCGCCAGTGGCAGGAAAAGAAGGTGCAGGTCGACGTGGTCTGCATCGGCCAGAAGGCGACCGCCTTCTTCAAGCGGCTGAAGGTGAACTTCGTCGGCTCGGTCACCCACCTCGGCGAGAAGCCGCGCGTGGAAGCCCTGATCGGCGCGATCAAGGTGATGCTCGACAGCTACATGCAGGGACGCGTCGACCGCCTGTTCCTCTGCTACAACGATTTCGTCAACACCATGACGCAGAAACCGACGATGAGTCAGTTGCTGCCGTTGCCGCCGGCAGACGACATCGACAGCAAGCACGGTTGGGACTACCTCTACGAGCCCGGCGCGCCCGAGATCATGGATCACGTGTTGACGCGCTACATCGAGAGCCTGGTCTATCAGGCGGTGCTCGAGAACCTCGCCAGCGAGCACGCCGCGCGCATGGTCGCGATGAAGTCCGCATCGGACAACGCCACCAAGCTCATCGGCGAGCTGACCCTGGTCTACAACAAGGCCCGCCAGGCCGCGATCACGCAGGAAATCAGCGAGATCGTGGGCGGCGCGGCAGCGGTTTAGTGAGTGGTGAGTAGTGAGTAGTGAGTAGCAACAGCGGTGAGTGGCGAGCTTGAAGGCTCTTGCTACTCACTACTGAGCGCGGCGCAGCCGCGCGTACTACTCACTCAAGATCAAAGGTCGGATGCGCCCCACGCCTCCAGCCAAAGCACAAATGCAGTTCGGAGCAAGAACATGAGCCAGGGCAAAGTCGTACAGATCATCGGCGCCGTCGTCGACGTCGAATTCCCGCGCGAATCCGTGCCGAAGGTGTACGACGCGCTCAAGATCGCCGGCACCGAAATCACGCTGGAGGTGCAGCAGCAGCTCGGCGACGGCATCGTGCGCACCATCGCGCTCGGTTCCACCGACGGCCTGAAGCGCAACCTCGTCGCGCAGAACACCGGCAAGGCGATCTCGGTTCCGGTGGGCCTGAAGACGCTCGGCCGCATCATGGACGTGCTCGGCAACCCGATCGACGAGGCCGGCCCGATCGGCGAGCAGGACCGCTGGGTGATCCACCGCTCGGCGCCCAGCTACGCCGACCAGGCAGGCGGCAACGACCTGCTGGAAACCGGCATCAAGGTCATCGACCTCATGTGCCCCTTCGCGAAGGGCGGCAAGATCGGCCTGTTCGGTGGCGCCGGCGTCGGCAAGACCGTCAACATGATGGAACTGATCAACAACATCGCGAAGGCGCACTCGGGCCTGTCGGTGTTTGCTGGCGTCGGCGAGCGCACCCGCGAGGGCAACGATTTCTACCACGAGATGAAGGACTCCAACGTCCTCGACAAGGTGGCGATGGTCTACGGCCAGATGAATGAGCCGCCCGGCAACCGCCTGCGTGTCGCGCTGACCGGTCTGACCATGGCCGAGTACTTCCGCGACGAGAAGGACGCGTCCGGCAAGGGTCGCGACGTGCTGCTGTTCATCGACAACATCTATCGCTACACGCTGGCCGGCACCGAAGTGTCCGCGCTGCTCGGCCGCATGCCGTCGGCGGTGGGCTACCAGCCCACGCTGGCCGAGGAAATGGGCGTGCTGCAGGAGCGCATCACCTCGACCAAGACCGGCTCGATCACCTCGATCCAGGCCGTCTACGTGCCCGCGGACGACTTGACCGACCCGTCGCCCGCGACCACCTTCGCGCATCTCGACGCAACCGTCGTGCTCAGCCGCAACATCGCCGCACTCGGCATCTATCCGGCGGTCGATCCGCTGGACTCGACCAGCCGCCAGCTCGACCCGAACGTGATCGGCAACGACCACTACGACACCGCGCGCCGCGTGCAGTCCACCCTGCAGCGCTACAAGGAACTGAAGGACATCATCGCGATCCTGGGCATGGACGAGTTGTCGGAAGAAGACAAGGCGACCGTGGCCCGCGCGCGCAAGGTCGAGAAGTTCTTCAGCCAGCCCTTCCACGTCGCCGAAGTGTTCACCGGCAGCCCGGGCAAGTACGTCTCGCTGAAGGAGACCATTCGCGGCTTCAAGATGATCGTCGACGGCGAGGTGGACCACCTGCCCGAACAGGCCTTCTACATGGTCGGCGGCATCGACGAGGCCTTCGCGAAGGCGAAGGACATGGGCGTGGCCGCCTGACGGCGGCAGTGAGTGGTGAGTAGTGAGTGGTGAGTAACAGCTCGTACTCGCAGGCTCTTACTCACTACTGAGCGCGGCGCAGCCGCGCGCACCACTCACCCGACGAAAAGGGTTCGACAGGGCCCGAAGCAACATCCAATGGCAGCAGAGGTAGTCCGTAGCCCATGAGCACCATCCGCGTCGACGTCGTCAGTGCCGAGCACGAGGTTTTCCGCGGCGAGGCCAAGCTGGTGGTTGCCACTGGCGAGATGGGCGAGCTCGGCATCGCGCCGCGCCACGCGCCGTTGATCACGCGCCTGAAGCCCGGCCAGGTGCGCGTGATCCAGCCGAACGATGAGGAACTGTTCCTGTACGTGTCCGGCGGCATCCTCGAGGTGCAGCCGACGGTGGTCACCATCCTCACCGACACCGCGGTGCGTGCGGCCGACCTCGACGAGGCCAAGGTGCGCGAGGCCAAGGAAGCCGCCGAACGCGCGATCGCCAACCAGATGGACGCCAAGGAAGTCGCCGCCGCCCAGGCCGAACTCGCCGCACTCGCCGCGCAGTTGCAGGCGATCGACCGCTTGCGCAAGATGGGTCAGAAGCACTGAAAGCGCGGGCAGGGATCGCACGCCTGTGGCCACCGCCCGCGATGGCCTGGCGTTTTCCGAAATTCGCGTCCACGCAAAGGCGCGGCCACGCGATCGGCCGACACCCCAGACGCGACTGCGTGCCTCCATACTGTGACGTCGCGGCTGGATTCCGGCGCGTTCGCTGCCGGTTGATCGGTTGAGTTGTGTTAGCGTTGCCGCCCAGCGTAATGACAGGCGGTTTCCGATGCATTCTGGCCCGAGGCGAGGCGAACGAAGCGTGCCAATCGGCGGCATGCGCGGCGTGCCATGCGCCGACTTCGATGCTCGCAACGGCATGCGGACTGCGGCCGGAGGTTGCGACTGGGCCGCGGCGATGACCAGCAACGGTCCGTTCGGGCCGGATGACGCAGAAATGATCGTCGTTTCTCTCGCGGCCCTGCGCGGATTTTCGATGCCCGCGGGCATTCGTCCAACGGTGACGGTGATCGACTCGGGGAACGCGCCATGTCCAGGCTGCTGCGACTGATGCGAGAACTCGGGGCCGACGCGGCCCTGGCGCAGGAGTATCACAACGATCCGCAGGCTGTGATCGCGCGCTACGACTTGTCCACCGAGGAGCGCGATGCGCTGTTGGGCAAGGATTATGCGGCGATCAAGCGCCTGACCGGCCTCAAGGATGGCCAGTTCGCGACCAACAGCACCGTCAAGGCTTACGACGGCCGCGACTGAGCCCGCGACCATGCGCACGTTCCGTCCTCTGTTGTCGGCACTGCTGCTGGTTGGAGTGGCCGGGGTGGTGATCGCCGCAGAATCGCTGGATGAGCGCATCGCGCAGATCGAGCGCATCAACCGCACCCAGCCTTGGGAGGCTTCGGCGGCGTTGATCGAGGCACTCGGTCCCGACCGCACCCAGCTCAGCGAAGCGCAGCGATTTCGGGTGGAGCTGATCGAGTCTCGGAACCTGGCGCTGAAAGGCGACTACGAGCGCGGACTCAAGCTCGCGCAGTCCTTGTTGCAGCGCGATGTGCCACCAGAGTTGCGGATCCGCGCGCTGACCCTGGCGGTCAACATCAGCGTCAATGTTTCCGACTATCCGGGCGCCTTCGGCTGGCTCGAGGAGGGTCTCACCCTGCTCGATCGCATTCAGGCCCCGCAACCGCGCCTGCTGGGCATGGCCTCCTACCTGTACCTGCGTGTCGGCGAGGAGCGCGCGGCGCTCGCCTACGCCCGCCAGGCGCTGGAAGTCGCGCACGGTACCGGCGATCCACGCGACGAATGCCTGGCGCTGTCCGACCTCGCCATCGCGCTGGATCTGACCGGCAATCCGGGCGAAGCCGAATCGATGAGCCGCGCCCAGATTGCCGCCTGCGACCGCGCCGGCGATCCGGTGTTCCGAGCCGATGGTTACAAGGGCGTCGGCAAGGTGCTGGTAGCGCAGGAGCTGTACGCACAGGCGATTCCCTGGCTCGAACAGGCGCGTCGGCAGTTCCAGGCGGCCGGTTTTACTTCCGGCTACCTGGAGACTGGCGTCACCCTCGGCCGGGCATTGCTGAATTCGGGCGCTCCGCTGCGACGTGCCCGCGCGCTGGTCGATGAGGCGCTGCCCGTCTTCGAGCAACAGCAGGCCCGCGACAACATCGAGACGGCGCGCACGCTGCTCGCGCAGATTCTCGCGCGCGAAGGTAATGCCGCCGGTGCCCTCGAACAACTCCAGCTCGCGCGCATCGCGCACAACGAACTCGATGAAATCGCGCGCGAGCGCCGCCTGGCCTGGCTGCAAATGAAATTCGACACCCAGGCCAAGGAACAGCGGATCGCCGAGCTGCAAGGTGAGCGCGAACTGCAGGCGGCCGAACTCGAGGCGCGCTCACGGGCGCAATGGCTGCAGGGCCTCGGTCTGCTTGCGCTGCTGCTGGTCAGCGCGTTGCTGCTCTCGCTGCTGGCGCGTGCGGTCGGTGAACGCCGGCGCTTCCGTGAGTTGTCCGAGCGCGACGGCCTGACCGGCTTGCGCAACCACCAGAGCGCCTTGCGCGCCGGCCACTCGTTGCTGCTGCGCTGCCGTCGCGACGGTCGCCGGCTCACCGCGATCGTCGCCGACATCGATTATTTCAAGCAGATCAATGATCGCCACGGTCACGCCGCCGGCGACGAGGTGCTGCGTCGCCTGGGGAAACTGCTGCTCGAAGTATTTCCGAAGCGGGCGGTGGTCGGGCGCAGCGGCGGCGAGGAGTTCACGATGCTGGTGGATGGCGCCGTCGAGCAGGCGCGCTACCTCGTCGAGGACTTGCGGCGGCGCATTGCGCCCTTCGAGTTTGAACAACGGCGCATCGACTACAGTCTCAGCTACGGCTTGTGCGAGGCCGACCCCGACGCAACCCTCGAAACCGTGTTGCGCAGTGCCGACATGGCGTTGTACGAGGCCAAACGCAACGGTCGCAACCGCGTCGTCGACGCGGCCGCTGCGAGCCTGTGCGCCCGCAGCGAACCGGGCCTGGTGGTGGTTGGCAGCGGCATCCAACTCGGGCGCCACCTGAGTCAACGCGGGCTGTCGGAAATCCAGGAGGCCGAGCGCGTGCTCGTGCTCACCGATGGCGCCGCGCACGCGATGATCGCCGAGCTGCGCCCGGACCTGATTGACCTGCGCGTGCATTACGCGCCCGGCAAGGATCGCCGCCAGACCTACCGTGAGATGGAAGCGGCGATCATGGCCGAAGTGCTCGCCGGCAAGCGCGTCTGTGTGGTCTTCTACGGCCACCCAGGCGTATTCGCCGATGTCCCGCACGCGGTGGTGCGCAAGGTTCGGGAGGCCGGCCTGAGCGCACGGATGGAACCCGGGATCTCTTCCGAAGCCTGTCTGTACGCGGACCTTGGCATCGATCCGGGTCGCCACGGCGTGCAATCGCTGGAGGCCACCCAGTTCCTGCTGGAAGAACGCGAAATCGATACCCGCAGCCTGCTGTTGCTGTGGCAGGTGGCGCTGACCGGTGATACCGCCTGCGTCCGCTTCCACGCCGAGCCGCAGGAACTGCAGCGGCTGGTCGAGCGCCTGCAGCGCGACTACCCGCCCGAGCATGAAGTGATTCTGTACGAGGCCGCGCGCCTGCCAGTGGAGCCTTTCCGCGCCGAGCGCATGCCGCTGCGCGACCTGGCGCGCGCGCACTACGAGGAATACACCATGCTGGTGGTGCCTGCTTGCGCACCGCGCCCGTCCAACCTCGCCGCGAGACTGCTCCAGGTGGCGCGCACCGGAGGCTGAGCTTGCCCGCGCAGTTGCGCGAGTTTGGGTGAGGCGCTCGTCGGGACGCCAGGTCCGCGAGGGATACCCCGTCGCCCGTGGATGGCCAGCACGCGCATCGAGCGCATGGGCGATGACCTTGCGAAGTCACGTCCGGGCCTTCGCCGGACTCGGCGTGGGCTGGCGGATCCGGGATGGGCTCGTCCAGCCGCCGTCTCTTGCCGACGTGGTGTCCGGCCGAGCGCATCGCCGTCAGGGCCAGACGATGGTCGCACGTAGCCCCGGATCGGCTTGCGCGAACTCGACGCGCGCACCGTGGTGGACGGCGATCGCCCGCACCAGGGCGAGACCGATGCCGGCCCCGGGACTGCTGCGAGCCGGATCGCCACGGAAAAAGCGCTCGCCGAGGCGTGCGAGCAGATCGTCGGGCACGCCCGCGCCGTGATCGCGCACGCTCAGACGGGCCTCGTCGGAGAGCTCGACCTCGATATCGCCGGCGCCGTGGTTCAGCGCGTTCTCGATCAGGTTCTGCAACAACTGGAACAGCAGATGGCGATCGACGGGGACGCTGCACGCTCCGATCCGCGCACGCAGCCTGCGTCCGGCTGCCTGCACGACCGGTGCATAGGTCTCGACGGCATCGCCGACCACGCGATCCAGCGTCAGCGGTTCGGCGCTGCGCTCGTAAGCACCCGCCTGCAGCCGCGCCAGGCGCAGCAGAGCGGCGAAGATCGACAGCAACTGGTCGATGTCGGCAAGACTGGTTTCGACCGCGGAGCGCACCCGTGCGTCGGGTTGCGGATTCGCGAGCAGTCCCTCCAGGCGCTGGCGGGCCGCTTGCAGCGGACGTCGCAAATCGTGCGCGAGCTGGCTGGACAGTTCGCGCATGCCGTCGATCAGGCGCTGCAGGTCCGCGAAGACGTCGTTGAAGCGCGTCGCCAGCTCATCGATCTCGTCGCCGCCCGCGGCCACCGGCAGCCGCCGTCCCAGATCGCCTGCGCGGATCGCGTCGGCGTCGGCGGCGAGTGCGCGCAGGCGGCGGCGCAGACGCCAACTGAACCAGGCCGCCGCGAGCGCGGCCAGCGCCAGCACCGCCAGCGAGGTCCAGGCCAGTTGCACGCCGAGATGGCGGTCGAAGCTCGCCAGCGGCGAGCGCCGCGCGACCAGCAGGGTGCGGCCTCCGAACAGGCGATAGATCTGGCCTTCGGCGACGTGGCCGTCGCCGCTGCGGAACTCCACCCAGGCGCGGTCGAGTGCGTCCGTGGCGACTGGCCAGGATCCGAGATTGCCGGCCAGAGGCCGACCGGCGTGGTCGACCAGCAGGTAGAGATCCCCCGGGTCCAGCTCTCGTTGCACGCGCTCGTCGATGCGTGCGACCAGGCCGGCCAGACCGTGTTCGTGGAACTCGACTTCGAGATCCCAACCATCGCGCTCGATCGCGGCGCGCGCTTCGTCGCGGATATGGCCCACGGCCTCGCGGTAGATCGGCCACATCAGCAGTGCCACGAGACCGCCGATCAGCAGCGGCAGGGCGACCGCGAAGCGGAAGAAAGCGCTGCGGGGCAGGGGGCCGGTCACCGTCGCCGGCCTCAGTTCGCGTCCAGTCCCAGTCGGTAGCCGACCCCGCGCACGGTGTGGATCAGCGGCCTGGCTTCGCGATCGACCTTCTGGCGCAGGTTCGAGATATGCACGTCGATCACATTGGTCTTGGGATCGAAGTGGTAGTCCCAGACGCCTTCGAGCAGCATCGTGCGCGTGACCACCTGGTCGCGGTGGCGCATCAGATATTCGAGCAGCGCGAACTCCTTGGGTTGCAGCTCGATGCGGCGCTCGCCGCGGCGCACCAGGCGTTTCAGCCGGTCGAGCTCGAGGTCGGCAACGCGCAGCGCGGTGGCTTCGCCGTGGTCCTGGGCGACGCGTGGTCGCCGCAGCAGCGCCTCCACCCGCGCCAGCAGTTCGGTCAGTGCGAAGGGCTTGATCAGGTAGTCATCGCTGCCGGCGCGCAGGCCAGCGACGCGGTCGTCGACCTCGCCGAGCGCGCTCAGGATCAGCACCGGCACGTTCGAATTGCTGGCGCGCAGGGTGCGCACGATGGTCAGCCCGTCCACTTGCGGCAGCATGCGATCCAGCACCAGGAGATCATAGGGCTCGCTGCTGGCCAGCAGCAGGCCGTCGCGGCCTGAGGCCACGGCCTCGACCTTGTGGCCAGCCTCGCGCAGCGCGCGTGCCACGAACTCGCGGGTGTTGACTTCGTCCTCGACCACCAGCACGCGCATCAAGGCGTCTCCCGCGGCAAGGGGGACGGCGGCTGTGGTGGCGAGCCCGTCTCCGGTGGCCGGAAGCGCATGTCCAGCTTCAGCAAGGCCTCGTGGTCGAGCGCGCGGATCTGGCGGATGCGGCAGGCGCGGCCATCGCGCAGCAGGATCGAAGATCCGCGTGCGCGCAGCTGATTGCGTCCGGGACGCTGGAAATCGGCGAGCCGCAACCAGATCTCCTTCTCGATGCCCGAGCAGCGCTCGCGCAGATCGATCAGGTAGGGCTCCTCGCGGCCCAGCCACAGCACCAGGGCCCGCTCGTGCAGCGACTGCCACCCGCGCACGCGGAAAAAGCGCACCACGGTCAGCGGCTCGCCGGCGATCGCCTCGAGATCGGCGTAGACCTGTTCATCGGCCGCCACGACCATGCGCACCGGCCCGGCGATCAGTGCGATGGCGGCGAGCAGCGGCAGGAGCGGGCGCCGAAACATGCGCGCACGATAGCAAGCGCGCATCCGGCGATCGGCGGGAGGCGCATTAAGGGACGTTTAGTCAGGCGGGGAATCGCGTTCGCGCGAAGATGCCGACAAACTGGGCAGCGCACCGTCCGGAGGGCGTCGATTGCGCCCGCGACGCTACCCGGGCAGCCACCCGCCCAGCGCGGCGAGCGCCGCGGCCGAATAGGCGCCCGCAACCGCGTCGTCGGCCATCGCACCGATGCCGCCGCCGAGTTCGCGGTCCAGACGCGCGGCCGGCCACGGTTTGACGATGTCGGCGATCCGGAACAGCAGGAAGCCTGCGACCAGCATCGCCAGCAGCCAGCCGGGTTCCGCCAGCCGCGGCCAGGTCAGGGTGCCGGCGGCGAGCGTCAGCCATTGGCCGACCCATTCGTCCACCACGATCGGCGCGGCATCGTCGCTGGCCAGCGCGCGGCAGGCCCAGCCGGCGGCAGCGACTCCCGCCGCGAACAGCCCCGCGGCCAAGCCGAGGTTCCACCACCACGGCCAGTGCTGCGCGCCGCCGGCCCAGAACAGCAGCACCGCGGCGGCCGACCCGGTGGTGCCGGAGGCCCAGGGCGAGAGCCCGCTGCCGGCGCCGCAGGCGAGCAGGCCGAGCGGATGGCGCAGCAGGATGCGCGCCTCGCGGCGGATGTCGCGGCTCACCCGAAGTGCTCGTAGCCCGCCACCGGCGGCGCGATCACGCGACCGGCGTGGTCGAGGACGTGCACGCCCTCGCCGGGCCCGAGGCTGCCGATGCGGGTCAGCGGCACGTGGCAGGCATGGGCGATTTCCGCCAGTTGTGCTTCGTCCTCCGGTGCCAGCGCGAAACAGAGTTCGTAGTCGTCGCCGCCGAGCTGCAGGCGCAGGCGGCGTGCCGGGTCGATCTCCAGCGGCGCGAGCGCGCGCGAGACCGGCAGCGCATCCGCTTCGATGACCGCGGCGACGCCGCTCTGCCGGCAGATGTGACCCAAGTCGGCGGCGAGGCCGTCGGAGACGTCGATGCAGGCGTGCGCCAGTCCGCGCAGGGCCTGTCCGAGCGCGACCCGCGGCGTCGGCCGCGCCAGCCGCTGCGCGAGGCGCGTGCGCGCGAGCTTGGCCTCGCCGTCCTGGGGATCCAGGCGCGTGCCGCGCAGCGCGAGTGCGGCGGCGGCGTCGCCGAGGGTGCCGCTGACATAGACCGCATCACCCGGACGGGCGCCGTTGCGGCGCAGCGCCTGGCCGGCCGGCACGCTGCCGATCGCGGTCAGCGTCAGCGCCAGCGGCCCGCGCGTGGTGTCGCCGCCGACCAGCGCCGTGGCGTGCGCATCCAGCAGCGCCAGCAGGCCCGCGACCAGCGGTTCGACGTAGCCGGGATCGAGGCTGGGCACGGTCAGTGCGAGCGTGCACCAGCGCGGGGTCGCGCCCATCGCCGCGAGGTCCGAAAGATTGACCGCGGCGGCCTTGTAGCCGACATCGGCCGGGTGCGCGTCCTGCGGGAAGTGCACGCCGGCGACCAGGGTGTCGGTGCTGACCACCAGCTCTTCGCCGGCGGGCGGCGCCAGCACCGCGCCATCGTCGCCGATGCCCTGGCGCACGCCCTCGCCACCGCGCACGCGCGCCTTCAACGCATCGATGAAGGCGAATTCGGTGGGCACGGCGGGCGGCTCAGCGCGTTTCCGCGGTGCGCGCGTTGCGGGCGACGCGGTCGAGCACGGCATTGACATAGCCGTGGCCGCCCTCGGCGCCGAAGTCGCGCGCGAGTTCGATCGCCTCGTTGATCACCACCTTGTACGGAATGTCCAGCCGGTGCAGCAGTTCGAAGGTGGCGAGCCGCAGGGTCGCGCGCTCGATCGCGTCGATCTCGTCGATGCCACGGTCGGCGCAGGGCGCGATCGCGCCGTCGATCTGCGCCAGTTGCGCCTCGACCCCGAGCAGCAGTTCCGAGAAATAGGCGCCGTCGGCGATCGCCATGTCCTGTTCCTCGTTGAACTGCTCGATGATGCGCCGCATCGGGCCGCCGCCGATCTGCCACTGGTAGAGCGCCTGCAAGGCGCGGCGGCGGGCGCGCGCACGCTCGGGGAAGGGACGGGTGGGCTTCATGCGAGCTGCTCCAGTTGCGCCTGCAGGTTGAGCTGCTCGATCACCGTCAGCGCGGCGTCGGCGCCCTTGTTGCCGGCCTTGCCGCCGGCGCGGTCGAGCGCCTGCTCGAGGGTGTCGACGGTGAGCACGCCGAATCCGACCGGCAGGCCGTGGTCGAGCGCCACCTGCATCAAACCGTTCGCGGCGCCGCCGGCGACGTAATCGAAGTGCGCGGTGTCGCCGCGGATCACGCAGCCGAGCGCGACGATGCCCACGAAGGCGCCACTGCCGGCCAGCTTGTCGGCGGTCGGCGGCAGCTCGAAGGCGCCCGGCACGCGCACCAGCGTCAGTTGCGCTTCGGCAACGCCGTGGCGCAGCAGCGCGTCGCGTGCGCCCTCGACCAGGCGCGCGACCACCAGCTCGTTGAAGCGCGAGGCGAGCAGGGCGATGCGCCCCTGCGGCGGCGCGTAGCTGCCTTCGATGCGTTGCATGGATCAGTTCCGCGGACGGGTCTGTCAGTCTACTGTGTGCGACCGCGTCGCGTGCGGAGTGGCCCTGGCATCCGTCATTGACCATTCGGTTGCGCATGGCGCACCCTAACGGCCCTTTTCCGCGACTGGCGATCTCCATGAGCAGCGAAGCGGTGGCATCCCACCAGCGCGAGCGCCTCGAGGAGCTGCTGAACGCCCTCACGCACGGGATCGGTGCGGTGGTGGCGCTCGCGGGAGCCGCGGTGCTGATTACCCTGGCCTCGGTTTACGCCGATGTCTGGGCGATCGTCGGTTCGGCCGTGTACGGCAGTTCGCTGTTGCTGCTCTACGTGGCATCCACCCTCTACCACGCGATCCACCACGCGCCCACCAAGGCGCGTCTGAAGATCTTCGATCACTGCATGATCTACGTGCTGATCGCCGGCACCTATACGCCGTTCACGCTGACCAGCCTGCGCGGAGTCTGGGGTTGGACCCTGTTCGGCCTGATCTGGGGCCTGGCGGTCGCCGGCGTGATCTTCAAGCTCTTCTACACCGGGCGCTTCAAGGGCCTGTCGACCGCGATCTACCTCGCGATGGGCTGGCTGGTGGTGATCGCATTGGATCCGCTGATGCGTTCGCTGCCGGGTTCGGCCTTCGCCTGGTTGCTGGCCGGCGGTATTGCCTACACCGCTGGTACCCTGTTCTACATGAGTCGGCGACTGCCTTATGCGCACGCCATCTGGCACGCCTTCGTGATTGCCGGCAGCGTTTGTCATTTCACGGCGGTGCTGATCCAGGTGCTGGCGCCAGCGGCGAGCCCGCTCGTGGGTTCCTGAGCATCCGACGCCGTGCGAGGGCAGGAGAAGGCTTGGCTGGACGGGTTCTGGATGGCTTCGGGCTGGTCGTTCCCGCACGACTGTGCACCTCCGGTCTTCGCCGAAAATTCCCCCGGCAGGCCGGGAACTTCCCGCGCTCGGCGTGGTCCGAGGAGCCCTCGGTCATTGCCGCGGTCGTCCAACCAACTGGAGTTTCCCCATGCGCTTTGCTCTCGGAGTGGCCGTCTGCGGCCTGCTGACCGGTACCGTGGCCTTCGCCGACGATTCCCTCAAGTCGGCGGTTGAAGCCGCGCTGAAAACCTTCGACCCCGCGCTCAAGGTCGAGGAGGTGCGCGAGACGCCGATCGAGGGGATCTACGAAGTCACCCTTCCGGGTCAGGTGGTGTACACCACCGCCGACGCCAAGTATTTGCTGCTCGGCCCGATGCTGCAGGTGGCGGACAAGACCGACCTGACCGAGGAGAGGCGTGCCGAACTGCGTCGCGGCCTGCTGTCGCAGGCGCCGAGCAGCCAACGCATCGTGTTCAAACCCAAAGGTCAGGTCAAGCACACGGTGGCCGTGTTCACCGACATCGATTGCGGCTATTGCCGCGAACTGCACAAGCACATGACCGAATACAACGACCGCGGCATCCAGGTTGAATACCTGATGTTCCCGCGCGCCGGCGTCGGCTCCGACTCCTTCCGCAAGGCGGTGGCGGCCTGGTGCTCGAAGAATCCTCAGGAGACCCTGACCAAGGCCAAGGCCGGCGAGGATCCGGGCAACGGCAGCTGCGTAAACCCGGTCGAGGCGCAGTATCAGCTCGGACAGCGCATGGGCGTCAACGGCACGCCGACGCTGGTATTTCCCGATGGCCACGTGGCGCCGGGCTACGTGACGCCCGAGCAGCTGGAGCAGCAGTTGACTCTGGCCGAGAAGCGTCTCGCCGAAGCCGGCAAGTAACAGGTCCGCCGGGCCGACGGCGCGGGCGGACAGCGTCCTGCCCCGTTGTCGGCGCGTATGATCCGCGCCCTCAACCGCGGTGCTTCCCGCCCCGATGCCGATCCGCACACTGCCCGGGGCTTCGGCCCTGTCCTCGTTCCGCCTGGATGCGCTGAACCGCCGGCTCGCGACTCTGGGTGCGCGCGCCGCGAGCGTCCGTGAGGAATTCGTCCTCGCTGGCGCGGACGGAGTGGCCGACGAGCATCTGGCGAAGGTACTGCAATGGGGCGGTGTTGCGCGCGTCGATACCGTACTGCCGATGCGCTGGGTGGCGCCGCGTCTGGGTACGCGTTCTCCCTGGTCGAGCAAGGCCACCGACATCCTGCATCGCTGCGGTCTGCGGGTCGAGCGCGTCGAGCGCCTGCTGTGCTACCGCTTCCGCGAGTGGCCCGCCGACGCGGCCGCGGCCGCCGCGGTCGAGCAAGCCCTGCACGACCCGATGACGCAGAGCGTGCTCGCCGATCGCACGCGCTTCGGCGAGCTGTTCGCGCACCCGGTGCCGGCGCCGCTGGCGCACATCGCCACCGATGTCGCGAGCCTGCGCGCGGCGAACGCGCGCCTCGGCCTCGCGCTCAGCGAGGACGAGATCGAATACCTCGCCATGAGCTACGGCGAACTCGGGCGCAGCGCCAGCGATGCCGAGTTGATGATGTTCGCGCAGGCCAATTCCGAGCACTGTCGGCACAAGGTCTTCAATGCCAGCTGGAGCATCGACGGCGTCGACCAGTCCTCCAGTCTGTTCGGTCACATTCGGCACACGCACGCGTGCACGCCGCAGGGCACCCTGGTGGCCTACAAGGACAATGCGGCGGTGCTCGAAGGACACGCCGGCGCGCGCTTCTTCGCCGACGCCGATGGCGTCTACCGCGCGCACGTCGAGCCGATCCATCTCGCGATCAAGGTCGAAACCCACAACCACCCGACCGCGATTGCGCCCTTCGCCGGCGCCGCCACCGGCGCCGGGGGCGAGATTCGCGACGAGGGCGCCACCGGCCGCGGCGCGAAGCCGAAGGCGGGGCTGACCGGCTTTTCGGTCTCGCACCTGCGTCTGCCCGACGCGCCGCAGCCCTGGGAGCGCGCGCGCCCCTTGCCGCAGCAGCTCGCGAGTCCGCTGCGGATCATGACCGAGGGTCCGCTCGGAGCGGCCGCCTTCAACAACGAATTCGGACGCCCGGCGCTCGGCGGCTATTTCCGCACCTTCGAGCACTATCCGGACGACGACGCACGCGGTCACGCCTACGACAAGCCGATCATGATCGCCGGCGGCCTCGGCAATCTGCGCGAAGGCGATGTCGCCAAGCGCAGTCTGCAACCCGGCGATGCGGTGATCGTGCTCGGTGGCCCGGCGATGCTGATCGGCCTCGGCGGCGGGGCTGCGTCCTCGCAGGCCAGTGGTGTCGGCAGCGCGGCGCGCGATTTCGCCTCGGTGCAGCGCGACAACGCCGAGATGGAACGCCGCTGCCAGGAGGTCATCGATCGCTGCACCGCGCTCGGCCACGCCAACCCGATCGTGTCGATTCACGACGTCGGCGCTGGCGGCCTGTCGAACGCGATCCCGGAACTGCTGCACGACAGCGCAGTCGGCGGCGAGATCGACCTCGGCGCGGTACACAACGACGATCCGGGCATGAGCCCCATGCAGATCTGGTGCAACGAAGCGCAGGAACGCTACGCGCTGGGCGTGCGCGAGGTCGACCTCAACCGCTTTGCCGCCATCGCCCGCCGCGAACGCTGCCCGTACGCGCTGGTGGGTCACGTCACCGCCGATGAACGGTTGCGGGTGCGCCTGCACGGCAGCGACGTGATCGACCTGCCGATGGGCGTGCTGTTCGGCAAGGCGCCGAAGATGTACCGCGTGGCGCATGGGTATCGGGCGACGCCCGGGCCTGCGTTCGATCCGAGCGCGATCGACGCGCAGGACGCATTGCTGCGCGTGCTGCGCTTCCCGGCGGTCGCGAACAAGTCCTTCCTGATCACCATCGGCGACCGCACGGTCGGCGGCATGAGCCACCGCGACCAGATGGTCGGCCCGTGGCAGACCCCGGTCGCGGATGTCGCGGTCACGCTCGCCGATTTCGAGGGCTACACCGGCGAGGCGATGTGCATGGCCGAGCGTACGCCGCTGGCGCTGCTGGACGCACGCGCCGCGGCGCGCATCGCGGTCGGCGAGGCGCTGACCAACCTGTGGGCGGCGCCGGTGGCGCGCCTGGAGGACGTCAAGCTCTCGGCGAACTGGATGGCGGCGGTCGGCGACCCGGTGGCCGATGGCGCGCTGTGGGCGGCGGTCGAGACGGTCGGCCGCGAATTGTGCCCGGCGCTCGGTCTTGCCATCCCGGTCGGCAAGGACTCGCTGTCGATGCGCGCGCAGTGGCGAACCGAGGACGGCCGTGATTGTCGCAGCGAGGCGCCGGTGTCGCTGATCGTCAGTGCCTTCGCGCGCCTGGCCGACGTGCGCGCGACGCTGACGCCGCAGTTGCGGCATGTCGACGGGACGAGCGCGCTGTGGCTGGTCGACCTCGGTGGCGGCCGTCGTCTCGGCGGTAGCGCGCTCGCCCAGGTGTACGGCCAGCTCGGCGATCGCCCGCCGGACCTCGACGACGCCGCCGCATTCCGGCGCGCGCTCGAGTGGCTGACGGCCGAGAAGGCGAGCGGGCGCATCCTCGCCTGGCACGACCGCAGCGATGGTGGCCTCATCGTCGCCGCGCTGGAGATGGCCTTCGCCGCGCGTTGCGGTCTCGAACTCGATGTCGGCGAGGACGCGGCGTCACTGGCGACGCTCTTCAACGAGGAACTCGGCGTGCTCGTCGAGGTGGCCGAGGTCGATGCCGTGGCCTTCGCCGCCGCTGCCGGTATGGCGGGGGCACGGGTGCGCCGCATCGGCCGTGCACGCGCCGATGCGCGCCTGCACGTGCACGGCGGCGGGTGCGAGCTGATCGCCGCCGACATGGCCGAACTGCTGTGCACCTGGTCGCAGACCTCCTGGGGCGTGCAGCGCGGGCGCGACAACCCGGAGTGCGCCGACGAAGAACACGCACGTCTGGCCGACTACGGCGCACCCGGTTTGCAGGAGACGCCGGGTTTCGACGTCGAAGCCGACATCGCCGCACCGTACATCGCCCGTGGCCTGCGTCCGCGCGTCGCGGTGTTGCGCGAGCAGGGCGTCAACGGTCAGTTGGAGATGGCTGCGGCTTTCACCCGCGTCGGCTTCGAGGCGGTCGACGTGCACGTCTCCGACCTCGAATCCGGCCACCATCTGCTGCGCGACTTCAAGGGCCTCGCGGCCTGCGGCGGCTTCTCGTACGGGGACGTGCTCGGCGCCGGCCAGGGCTGGGCCAAGGGCATTCTGCACCACCCGCGGCTCGCCGACGCTTTCCGAAGCTTCTTCGAGCGCGCGGACAGCTTCACGCTGGGCGTCTGCAACGGCTGCCAGATGCTCAGCGGCCTCGCCGCGCTGGTGCCCGGGGCGGAAGGCTGGCCGCGTTTCCTGCGCAACCGCTCCGAGCAGTACGAGGCGCGCCTGGTGCAGGTGGAGGTGCTGGATTCGCCGAGCGTGCTTCTCGCCGGCATGGCCGGTTCGCGCCTGCCGCTGGTGGTCTCGCACGGTGAGGGCCGCGCCGACTGGGACGGTGGCTCGATGCCTGCCAGCACCCGCCCGGCGCTGCGCTTCATCGAACCCGACGGCCGCGTCGCGCAGGCATACCCGGCCAACCCGAATGGTTCACCGGACGGATACACCGGTTTCACCACCGCCGACGGCCGCGCGCTGATCCTGATGCCGCATCCGGAACGTGTGTTCCGGCGCGTGCAGCTCAGTTGGGCAGCGGTCGGTGGCGAGGCGAGTCCCTGGCTGCAGATGTTCCGGAACGCACGCGTGTGGGTGGGGTGAGGCGGTGAGTAGTGAGTGGTGAGTGGGTCATCGTAGGGTCCGACCCGCGAGGGATGAAGCCTGGTCGCTCCGGTCGGGCTGAACGGCGTGGAACGCAAAGTACGCAAGGGACGCAGAGGACAGCGGAAGCAAAATCGTCCGCCCGCTCTTGTCTTTCCTTGCGTACTTTGCGCCCCTTTGCGTCCACAAACAGGCGCTGCGATCAGCGCGGAAACTCAGGGACAGTTCCTGGTTCCTTCCTGGTAAGAGCCGAAAACGTGCAGGCCCGGGCGCGATCCAGGCCCCGCGATAGAATCCAGTCACACACCCATCCCTCGCCGCGCGCACCGATCTGCCGGCTGTTACTCACTACTCACTACTCACTACTCACCGCTTTCCAGCCATGTTCGGCCCCCTGAAAACTCTGCTGTTCCTCGCGGTGCTGTGGCTGCCGCTGTCCTTCTTCGTCTGGTTCTACTTCGCGCAGCTGTTCGTGACCCCGATCGCCGGGCTGGCCAACTGGGTGCTGGAAACCTGGCTGCCGGCCGTGTTCGACGGCTACGAACAGAGCCGTCACCTGCTGGCCTTCTTCACCACCTTGCCGCTGGATCCGGCGATGCTCTCCGGTATCGACACCAGTCAGGGCACGCCGGCGGTGGTCATCGAGATCAATCCGATGATCTACGGGTACTGCATCCCGGTGCTGGTAGGCCTGGTCATGGCGACGCCGCTGCGTGGCGTGCAACGGTTGTGGCAGATCGGTTTCGGACTTGCGATGCTGACCGCCGTGCAGACCTTCGGCAGCGTTTTCGACGTGCTCAAGAACCTGGGGCTGCGTGCGGGTCCGGCCGGTGCCCAGGCGGTCGCCGATGCCGGCATCTCGCTGGACCTGATCGCCTTCTGCTACCAGTTCGGGTACCTGGTATTGCCGGCAATCACACCGGTGATCCTGTGGGTGCTGTTCAACCAGGCCTTCATCCGCAGTCTGGTCACCGAGGATGCGCTGCCGGGAACCGCCGCGCATGACTGAGGTCCAGATGCCGTCCCTCCACCAGTCGCCGCTCAGGGGCCCGCGCGCGTGAACGAAGTCGACGAACAGGACGTGGGCGAACCGGTCGCCCTGCGGGCACCGACCGAGGTCGGGCAGCTCGACGAGCGCATCTGCCAGTTCCTGGTGCGCAAGGGCCGGCTCAAGGAAGCCGATCTTGCGCGCGCTCGACGGGTACACGAGGAGCAGGCCGAGGTCGGCCTGGTGTCGCTGCTGACCCGCTTGGGTCTTGCCTCCGAGCGCGATGTCGCCGAGGCGCTCAGCGAGCTGCTAGAACTGCCGCTGCTGTCTGCCAAGGACGCGCCCGAAGTGCCGCCGGCCGGCGTGCAACTGTCGGTGCGCTTCCTGAAACAGTTCCACGTAGTGCCGGTGGCTGAAACCGAACGAACGGTCCGGCTGCTGGTCGCCGATCCGCAGGACAACTACGCGCACGACGCGGTCGCGCTCGCCACCGGCAAGACGATCGAGACCGTGGTCGGCCTGCGCAGCGAGATCGACGATCTGATCGAGCGCTACCACGGCCAGGGCCGTTCGGCGATGGGCACCATCGTCGAGAATCTCGAAGGCGGCGGCGATGGCGGCGAGGACGATGTCGAACACCTGCGCGACCTTGCTTCCGAAGCGCCAGTGATCCGCCTGGTCAACCTGATCATGCAGCGCGCGGTCGAGCAGCGCGCCTCGGACATCCACATCGAGCCCTTCGAGAGCCGCCTCAAGGTGCGCTACCGCATCGACGGCGTGCTCCAGGAGGTGGAATCGCCGCCGGCCAGTTCCACCGCCGCCGTGATCAGCCGCATCAAGATCATGGCCAAGCTCAACATCGCCGAGCGCCGCCTGCCGCAGGACGGCCGCATCATGCTGCGCGTGCAGGGCAAGGAACTCGACCTGCGCGTGTCCACGGTGCCGACCAGCTACGGCGAAAGTGTGGTCATGCGCATCCTCGACCGCGAGAGCGTGGTGCTGGACTTCAAGGCGCTCGGCTTCACCGACGAGTTCCTGCCGAAGTTCCTGAACGTGCTGGAGATGCCGCACGGCATCATGCTGGTCACCGGCCCCACCGGTTCGGGCAAGACCACCACGCTGTACACGGCGCTCAGCAAGATCAACACCCCCGAGGTCAAGATCATCACCGTCGAGGATCCGGTCGAATACCAGTTGGAAGGCGTCAACCAGATCCAGGTGAAACCGCAGATCGGCCTCGACTTCGCCAGTGCGCTGCGCTCGATCGTGCGCCAGGACCCCGACATCATCATGATCGGCGAGATGCGCGACCTCGAGACCGCGAAGATCGCGATCCAGTCCGCGCTCACCGGCCATCTGGTGCTGTCCACGCTGCACACCAACAATGCCGCCGGCGCGGTCACGCGCCTGCTCGACATGGGCGTGGACGACTACCTGATGTGCTCGACCGTCAACGGCGTGCTCGCGCAGCGCCTGGTGCGCAAGCTCGACCGCGAATCCAGCCAGCGCTACCTCGCGCTGCCGGAGGTCATCGAGGAGCACAAGCTGCGCAACTACACGCGCCACACGCCGATCTATCTGCACCGTCCGATTGCATCGGAGCGCAGCGCGACCGGCTACCTCGGGCGGACCACGATCATGGAGTTCCTGACCATGACCGATCCGATCCGGCGCCTCGTCATGCAACACGCCGACCACGGCAAGATCGAGGCGCTGGCGCGCGAGGAAGGCATGCGCACGATGTACGAGGACGGCATCGCCAAGGCGCTGACCGGCCTCACGACGATCGAGGAGGTGCTGCGGGTGTGCCAGGAGAACTGAGTGCGAAAGCCGGAAAAAGGAAAAAGGAAAATGGAAAAGGGAAGATCAACAGCTCGTTTGCATCAGGCGCCGGGGTACGCGCCGGCGCGCTCTTCCTATTTCCTTTTTCCTTCTTCCTTTTTCCCCGCGCCTTCGGCGCCGCGGGCGCCGGAGGCGCGCTGATGCCCGCTTTCCGCTTCAAGGCGGTCGCTCCCAGCGGCGAGGTGCTGCAGGGGCAGATGGACGCCGCCAGCACCGACGAGGTGGTGGCGCGGCTGCACGAGCAGGGCAACCTGCCGCTGGAGGCGATTCCTGCCGAGCAGGCGCAGGGGGTGGGCCTGGGTGCGCTGTTCCGCTCCACCGGGGTGTCGCAGGCGGACGTCGCCCAGTTCACGCAGCAACTGGCCACGCTGGTCGGCGCCGGGCTGCCGCTCGATCGCTCCCTGCTGGTGCTCGCCGAACTCGCCGAGACGCCGCGGCTGAAGCGCCTGGTCGATCGCATCCGCGACGAGGTCCGTGGCGGCGTCTCGCTGTCGGAGGCGCTCGAGCGCCAGCACGGGGTGTTCTCTCGGCTGTACGTCAACATGGTGCGCGCCGGCGAGCTCGGCGGCACCCTCGACCACACGCTGACGCGCCTCGCGCAGTACCTGGAGCGCAACCAGGAACTGAAGTCCAGCGTGGTCTCGGCGATGATCTATCCCTGCATCCTGCTCTTGCTCGCTGGCGGCGCGCTGATCTTCCTGCTGGTGTTCGTGATCCCGAACTTCATGCCGCTGTTCGAGCAGCTCGGCGGCGAATTGCCGATCCTGACCCAGATCGTGCTCGCCTTTGCCAATGCAGTGCGCTACGGCTGGTGGGCTTTCGCGCTGGCGATCGCCGGCCTCGTCGTCTACTTCCAGCGCCAGTTCCGCGATCCGGTCACGCGCCTGGAATGGGATACGCGGCTGTTGAATCTCAAGTGGATCGGCGACATCCTGACCAAGGTCGACACCGCGCGTTTTGCGCGTACCGCCGGCACCCTGCTGAAGAACGGTGTGCCGCTGCTGTCGGCGATGTCGATCGCCAAGAACGTGCTCGGGAACTCCGCGCTCGGTGCGCAGGTCGAGACAGCGACGGGCGAGGTCAAGACCGGCGGCGGCCTCGCCCACGCGCTCGCGACCGGCAAGCGCTTCCCGCGGATGGCGCTGCAGATGATCGCGGTCGGCGAGGAAACCGGCCAGCTCGACGACATGCTGCTGCGCGCGGCCGACACCTACGACCGCGAGGTGCGCACAACGATCGACCGCATGATGGCCGCCTTCGTGCCGGTGATGACGATCCTGCTGGCGGGCTTCATCGCGATCATCGTCATCTCGATGGTGATGGCGATCCTGAGTCTCAATGAACTGGTGGGTTGACGGAGTGGGTATGGAGAAGTCGATGGAATACCGTTTGCGTGACAAGGCCAGGCTGCTGGCGCTGTGCTTGCTGGATGCGCAGCGTCTGCGTCCGCGTGCGTGCCGGACCGGCATCCGCCAGCAGGGTTTCTCGCTGATCGAGATGCTGCTGGTGCTCGGCATCATCGCCTTCATTGCGACCATGCTGGCGACCAACATCTTCGGCAACCAGCAGCGCGCCAATGTGCGTGCGGCGCAGGCCGCGGTACGCAAGGTCGCGACCAATGTCGACCAGTTCTACCTCGACACCGGCAGCCTGCCGAGCAAGATCGAGGACCTGGTCACGCGACCGGCGAATGCCGCCAACTGGAGCGGTCCGTACATGAACGAGTCGCAGCTCAAGGATCCGTGGGGCACGCCCTTCGTGATCAAGGTGCCGGGCGAAGGCGGTCACCCGTACTCGGTGATCTCGCTCGGATCCGACAAGGCGCCCGGCGGCAAGGACAACGCCGCGGACATCGACAACAACCAGTGATGCCGGGCCCTCGCGGGCGGCCATGAATGCTGAACGGGCAAATGCGGGATTGGGGGCGGGGGGCTGGGGCGCACGCGCCCCCGGCAACCGCGGACCGGCCGCGCCTGCGATTCGCTCTCGCGCGGAATCGTCTGCCCTTCCCGGAGTCGGGCCAGGCACCCCAGCCCCCAGCCTCCAGCCCCGCCCTTCGCGCGTTCGCGGCTTCACCCTGCTCGAGATGATCGTCGTGCTGCTGATCGTGGCGACGATGGCCGCGCTGCTCGGCACCTCCGTGGTCGGGCGACTGGAAAGCGTCAAGGTGGCCACGGCGGCACGCGATCTGACCGCAGCGCTGCGCTACACCCGCAGCCAGGCGATCCTGCATCGCCAGGAGAAATTCCTGGAAGTCGACCTCGAGAAACGCAGCTACCTCGCACCCGGCCGGGCCGACGTGGCATTGCCGGAGGGCGTCGAACTGAAACTGCTGACCGCGCGTTCGGAGGTCAGCGACGCCCAGACCGGGCGCATCCGCTTCTTTTCCGACGGCGGATCCACCGGCGGCCGCGTGACCCTGATCTCGGGCGGCCGCGAATGGAAGGTCAAGGTGTCGTGGCTGACCGGCGAAATCGAGCTGGATGACGGGAGGAGGTCGTGAGACAGGAAAAAGGGAAAGGGAAAAGGCCAAAGGGAAGAGCGCGAGCGCGCTGCCTCCATTTTCCTTTTTCCTTTTTCCTTTTTCCACGCGCAGCGCGGCGCCAGCCGCGCCAGCGTGGCTTCACCCTCATCGAGGTCCTGGTCGCCTTCGTGGTCTTCGTCGCGATCTTCGGCGCGGTGCTGCAAGCGTTGGGGATGGCGCTGCGCAACACCCGGCGCTCGGCCGAGGTCAGCGAGGCGGCGCTGTGGGCGCAGTCGCGGCTGGACGCGCTCGGCACGGTCGAAGAGCTGGAGGAGGGGACCGAGAGTGGCGAGTTCAACCGCCGCTACCGCTGGGAACTGGACGTGCGCAAGCAGGAGATCGCGCGCGCGGATGGCATTTCCGCAGACAACTTTCCGGTCGATCTCTACCGCGTCGAACTGGTGGTCTCCTGGGGCGAGCGCGGTCGTGAAAACCGTCAGAGCTTCGTTACGATGCGTTCGAAGCTGAAGGAAGGGCAATTCTGATGGGGCGGGAAAAAGGAAAAGGGAAAAGGGAAAACGGGAAAGCCGCGCCTCCGCTCTCCCCTTTTCCCTTTTCCCTTTTCCTTTTTCCCGCTGGCGGCGTCCGCCGCCGGCAAGCGGGCTTCACGCTGATCGAACTGCTGGTCGCGATGACCCTGGTGGCGATGCTGATGGTGCTGGTCTACGAGGGGCTGCGCAGCGGCCAGAAAGCGGCCGACAGCGGCCAGGACTTCATCGACCGCAGCAACCGCCTGCGCATCACGCACGAGTTCGTGCGCCAGCAGTTGTCGCGCCTGATGCCGCTGGCCTACAAGCAGGACCAGAGCAACGGCAAGCTTTACGTGTTCGAGGGCGATTCCGAGAAGGTGCGCTTCGTCGCGCCGATGCCGGGTTACCTCGGCTATGGCGGCACCTATGTGCAGGAACTGGAACTGATCCGCGATGGCCGCTGGCGCTCGCTGGTGTTTCGGCACTGGCTGCACAACGGCTTCGACGAGAAGGAGATCGATGACGACGAGCCGCCGATCTTGCTGCTGGCCGGCATCAAGGACGGCGGCTTCCGCTTCCGTGGACTGAACCCCGAAGGCAAGGTCGGCGACTGGGACAAAGACTGGAAGGACGCGCAACTGACCCCGATCGAGATCAAGCTCGAACTCCAGATGAGCCCCGACAGTCGCATCGACTGGCCACTGCTGGAAGTGGTGATGATGGTGGACGGTGGCGCGACGCGTGGCTTCAACGCCGGCTCCCTGCCGTCGGGATGAGTAGCGTGCACCGCACATCGTCGACTCCACGCACGGTCCAGGCGCGTCACAGGCGCTCGCGCCAGCGTGGCGTCGCGCTGGTGCTGGTGCTGTGGGTGTCGGTGCTGATCACCGTGCTGCTGGCCAGCTTCAGCCTGAGCGCGCGGGTCGAGGCGCTGCAAGGCCGCAACCTGCTGGATTCGACGCGTGCCCGCTACGCCGCCGAGGCCGGTCTGCACCGCGCTGCCTATGAGTTGCGCGGCAACAACCCGGACACCCGCTGGGTGGCCGACGGTCGCGTCTATCCCTTCGAGTTCGAAGGCGCCGAGATCGAGGTGCAGTTGTACGACGAGACCGGCAAGGTCGACCTGAACGTGACGGACCCGCTGCTGCTGGCGGCGCTGTTCGAAATCGTTGGCAAGCTCCAGAAGCCGGCCGCCGAAGCGCTCGCGGCGGCGGTGGTCGACTGGCGCGATCCGGACGACCTGCTGACGCTCAACGGTGCCGAAGCCGATCAGTACAAGTCCGAGGGGCGCAAGTACAAGCCGCGCAACGCGCCCTTCGAGACCGTTTCCGAACTGCAACAGGTGCTCGGCATGAGTTTCGAGCTGTACCGGGAACTCGAACCGCTGCTGACCATCTATTCCGGGCGCGCGCAGCCAAACCCGGCCTTCGCCGCCCCCGAGGTCCTGCAGATCCTGCCCGGCATGAATCCAGACCTGGTCCAGTTGTTCGTTCGGCAGCGCGAAGCGATCGCTCCCGGTCCGGCGGGCGCGGCCGGTGCCGGGCTCGCGTTGCCGGACGGTACGCCCGTGGTGGCGCAGGGTGGAGGGCTTACGTACACTATCCGGTCCCGTGCGCAACTGCCGGGCGGGGCCAAGACGAGCCTGGAAGCCACCATCCGCCTCGGCGCGAGCATGGTGGCGCGCCGGCCCTTCCGCATCGTCCGCTGGCGCGACGGCGAATCTCGCTGACGTGCCGCCGTGCGTCGGCCTGCGAGTCGCCGCTGCGGCATCAGGATGTTTGCGGGCTCCTTCGCGACTCTCCCGGGAAACCGGGATGGGAGCAGAAACCAACCCGAACGATTTTCCCGACGACCCGGCGCAGCGACCCGATGCTCGATCTGATCCAGAAACCGCTCAGGCGCCTGAGACAACGCTACGAAAAGAGCGGCCTCGCCCAATTCCTGAGCTGGTGGCGCAGCGAGCTGCTCGCCGCGCTGCCGCCGGCTTGGCGCGAATGGTTGGCACCCGAGCGCGCGGTCGTCACTTTCACGCCGGGCACCGACGGCTGGCGCTTGCGGCGTGTGCGCGCCGGCAAGATCGAGGCGGATCTGGAGGCGATCGCCGAGCGCGATGCGCTGACCCAGGCCAGCGAACGACTGCGCCCCGAGCACGAGGATCCGCGTCAGGTGCTGCTGCTGCCGACCGAATGCACGCTGCGTCGGCGCCTGACTCTGCCGCTCGCCGCCGAGGAGCATCTGGCCTCGGTACTCGCCTTCGAAATGGATCGGCAGACGCCCTTCCGCGCCGACCAGGTCTACTTCGACCACCGCATCGCGCGGCGCGACGCGGCGGCACGGAGCATGCTCGTGGAATTGCTGGCGGTGCCGCGCACGGTGCTCGACCAATTGCTGCAAGGCCTGGGCAACCTGCCGCTGGATGCCGCCGACGTCGCCGTCGCCGGTGTGCCGGCCGGGTTCAACCTGCTGCCCGGCGAGCGGCGCGCGCGGCGCGTCGACAAGCGCCTGCGCCTGAACCTGATCCTGGCGGTGTCCGCGGTGGCGCTGCTGTGGCTGGTGATGCTGCAATCGCTGGCGCTGCGCGAACAGGCGATCGAGCGCCTGGACGAGGAACTGGCCGCTTCGCGCACCGCCGCGATGCAGAGCGCCGAGTTGAAGCGCCAGTTGCGCGATGCCATCGAGGGCGCGAACTTCCTCGCGCGCAAGAAGGCCGAACAGGCGGTGACCGTGGACGTGCTTTCCGAGATCACCCATCTGGTGCCCGACGACACCTGGCTGGAGCGGCTGTCCTTCGTGCAGAACCAGGTGCAGTTGCAGGGCCAGTCGGCGCGTGCCGACAAGCTGATCGGCATCCTGACCAAGTCGCGTTGCCTTGCCAACCCGCAGTTTCAGGGGATCATCACCCCCGATGGCGCCACCGGCAAGGAGCGCTTCACCCTCGTCGCCGACCTCAAGACCGGAGTCTGTCATGGCACTGACGCTGTTGCCGGCTCCCGGTAAGGGCAAACCGGTTGCGATCGGCCTGACGCTGTTCGCGCTGGTGATCGCCTATCTGTTGCTGTTCCACGGTTTCTTCGCGCAGCACATCGATTACGCCACGCAGATCGCCGAACTCAAGGACAACGAGCTGCGCTTCCGCCAGGAAGCAAAACTGCGCGGCGAGATCGAGCAGCGGCTGGCCGAGGTGCGCCAGTTCCAGGCCGGCGCCAACTACTTCCTGCCGGAGGAGAGTTTCGACCTCGCTGCCGCCAATCTGAATAGCCAGATCAAGCAGACCATCGCCGACAAGGGTCGCGATCCGCAGCGCTGCCAGTTGATCAGCAGCCAGAACGAGCGTCCCACCGCGCCCGAACCTTACCAGCGCGTAGTCGTCAAGGTGCGCATGCGCTGTGACCTCGACGATCTTGCCGAGATCCTCTACGAACTCGAGAACGCAACCCCCTTCCTGTTCGTCATCGAACTCAACCTGTACATGCAGCAGATGTTCCAGGGCGGCATGCCGCAGCCGAATCTCGGCGACATGGACGCGCGTTTCGATGTGTACGGATACATCCGTCAGCCCGGAGGCAAGGGATGACGCGCCGCGATCCCGGCCAATGGGCCACCCTGATCCTCGGCGGGCTGTGCGGGTTGCTGGCGCTGCTGGCCTTGCTGCAGACGCTCGGCATCGGTTCCGGCTACCGTCTGCTTCAGGACGAGCCGGCCGCGCTCGACGAAGATCTGAAGCGACCGATGCAGCAGATCGAGTTCAAGCTGCCCGAATTCGCGAGCTACGCCGAGGTGGCGGCACGGCCACTGTTCACCTCCGATCGCAAGCCGCGGCCGATCGACGACAAGGCCACCGCCGCACCGGCCGGAGATGCGCCGCCGCCGGTGCCGCTGAACGCCACGCTGCTGGCGGTACTCATTGATCCGGCGTTGCAGATGGCGGTGCTGCGCGACAACGCCAGCAGCGCGGTGATCCGCGTGCGTCGCGGCATGCCACTGCCCGGCGAACTCGCCGGCTGGACGCTGCAGGAACTCGAGCCGCGCAAGGCACTCTTCGATGGTGGGCCGCAGCAGGGTACCGCCGAGCTCAAACTCGACATGTCGAAGTCGCCCACCGCGTCCGCGCCGCCGCCGGTGCCGCCGCCGGGCGTTCCGCCGCAACCGCCCGGGACGCCCGCAGTGCCCACCGCAGCCTCGCTGCCGACCGACGAGGCGGCGCGCCAGGCCGAGGTGCAGAGGATCATCGAACAGCGCCGCGCCCAGATGCGCGCGGAGGCCGAGAAGATGCAGCAGCAAGGGAAGCAGTGAGGAGAACAGGGTGACGAATGGATTCCGACCGGGCGCATTCGCGCTCACCTGCCTGATCCTCGTCGGCTGCGCCGGCGGGCCGTTCGCGCGCCCGGATGCCGGACCGGAGACCGCCGACAGCGCCCAGCGCGAACGCGTCGCCGAAGTGGCGCGCGCGATGAGTGAGGAGGAGGACGCCGCGCCGACCGCGCGCACCGCGACCGCCGGGAAACCAGCGGAAGCGGCGGCCGAGACCAAGGAAGGCGATGTGCGCCAGCCCGGCAATGGTCGGTTGATCGACCTCGAGGCCGCGCGCGTTCCCGCCCACCGCCCACCCGAGAAGGGCAAGGCCAGCTTGAACTTCGCCGACCTGCCGATCGCCGACGTGGTCAAGATGATCCTCGGCGACCTGCTCGGCGAGAACTACATCATCGCCGCCGGCGTCTCCGGCACCGTGACCTTCTCGACCGCGCGTCCGGTGACCCCCGAGCAGGCCTTCTCGATCCTCGAGATGCTGCTCTCGTGGAACAACCTCGCGCTGGTGTACGTCGACGGCCAGTACTCGGTGGTGCCCTCGGCGACCGCGGTGCGTGGCAACCTCGTGCCGCGCGTGGGCCCGGCCGCATCCGCGCGCGGCTACGAGGTGCGCGCGGTGCCGTTGCAGTTCATCGCGCCCACCGAGATGGAGAAGCTGCTGCAGCCCTACGCGCGCGAGGGCGCGATTCTCAAGGCCGACAACGCGCGCGCACTGATCATGCTCGGCGGCACCCGTCGCGAACTCGAGAACTACCTGTCCACCATCGAAGTCTTCGACGTCGACTGGATCAAGGGCATGTCGATCGGCCTGTACACGCTGGAGCAGGTCGAAGCCAAGGTGCTCGGACCGGAACTCGATCAGATCTTCGGCGAACAGTCGCAGTCGCCGCTGGCGGGCATGTTCCGCTTCGTGCCGATCGAGCGCCTCAACGCGATCCTCGTGATCACCCCGCAACAGCGCTATCTGGACGAAGCCGAGCGTTGGATCGCGCGCCTGGACAAGGGCGGCAACCAGCCCGGCGTGCGCCTGTACGTCTACGACGTCAAGAACGTCAAGGCCACCGATCTCGCCGATCGCCTGAACGACATCTTCGGCGGCACCGGCGGCGACGCCAGTCGCGCGGCGACCGCTTCCGCCGCCGGTGGTGTCGCGCCCGGTCTGCAGCCGATCGAGATGTCGTCCTCCACTGGCAGCGCCCTGAACCTGCGTTCTCCGACGGGCGAGAAGGCGGGCAACGACAGTCGCAGCGCCCCCGGCACTCCGCCGGGGGGGGGCTCGCAGCCGCCGGGAGGCCTGCCACCGGGTGGCATCGCGCCGGGAGCAACCGCTGCCGATGGCGGCCTCGCGATCGTCGAGGGCGAGGAGATCCGCATCACCGCGGTGGAAGAGAACAACCAGTTGATCATCCGCTCCACGCCGGGGCAATACGAAGCGATCCGCGGCGCGATTCGCAAGCTCGATTCGGTGCCGCTGCAGGTGCACATCGAGGCGCGCCTGCTCGACGTCAGCCTCACCAATGGCCTTCAGTTCGGCGTGCAATGGTATTTCGAGGATGCGTTGAGCCGCCTGGCGCCACCCGATGTAGACGATGGCGACGACGACAGCGGTGCGCTCAAGGGCGCGATCCGCGGCGACACCTTTGGCGAGATCACCCGTGCCGGCACCAACTGGATCTTCGCCGGGCGGCGCGCGGGCGCGCTGGTCAGCATGTTGCAGAACGAGGGCGACGTGAAGGTGCTGTCGGCGCCCTCGGTACTGGTGCTCAACAACACTGAGGCTTCGATCAACGTGGGTCAGCAGATCCCGGTGGTCAGCAGCTCTTTCGTCAACCCGATCACCCAGCCGGGCGCGGGTTCGCTCGGCCAGAACCAGTTTCAGTTCCGCGATACCGGCATCATCTTGAACGTCAAACCGCGGGTGAATCCGGGTGGGCTGGTGTTCCTCGAGGTGCAGGCTGAACAGAGCACGCCTGGCCCTGCCGACACCGCATCCGAGTTCGGCGG
Organism: Lysobacterales bacterium; assembly: GCA_019187485.1. Taxonomy (GTDB): domain Bacteria; phylum Pseudomonadota; class Gammaproteobacteria; order Xanthomonadales; family SZUA-5; genus JADKFD01. The sequence goes on from JABAQR010000017.1 coordinate 55,972, forward strand.
CAATGTGCCGGTGGACCGCAAGAGTATCGAGACCGAGGTGGCGGTGCAGAGCGGCGACACCGTGTTGCTCGGAGGCCTCATTCAGCAAAACGACAGCGAAGCCCAGTCCGGCATGCCCGGGTTGATGAAGATCCCGGTGCTCGGCAAGCTCTTCGGCCGCACCCAGAAGGACAACTCGCGCAAGGAACTGCTGGTGCTGATCACGCCGACCGTGATCCGCGGCGGCGCCGAGGACGCACGCGAGCTCACCGAGGAATACAAGAAGCGCTTCCAGGGCCTGTCGCCGCTGATCCGCGACATGGAAGCTGCCGAGAGCGCGCGCCGCGCGCTGCAGAACTGAGCCGCGCGGCCAGACACCTTGAAGTCATCCAGGAAGGAGACACCGATGAACCCGAACCCGTCCAAGCTACGCACCCGCGCCCGCCAGTGGGGGCTGCTTGCGGCCTGCGCGCTCGCGCTGGCCGCCTGCGGCAGCCGCACCACCCGCCCGGACGTTGCACCCACGTCGCCCAGGCTGGCCCCCGAGGAGGCGGTCAAGCAGCGCGCCCTGAAGCGCTGGGACCTGCTGATCGAGCGCAAGTTCGATGAGGCCTACGCGCTGCTCTCGCCGGGCTACCGCGAAGTGCATCCGCAGGACGCCTACACCAAGAGCATGAAGGACCGTCCGGTGCAGTGGACGCGCGTGCTCTTCCAGGGCGTCGAGTGCGAATCCGACCGTTGCACCGTCGAGATCCAGGTCAACGCGCAGTTCCAGATGCCGGTGATGCGCGTCGGTACTGTGGATGCATTGAATGTCGTCACCGAATCGTGGATCCTCAGCGACGGCGAATGGTATCTGGTGCCCAGCACTGATCGTTGACCGGCTGTTGCGCGCCGGTTTGAGTTGTCTTAGCATCCGTAGCGCTCTTGTCTAACCTTGCCGCAAAGAGGGGAATCCCCGAATCGGAGTGAGGTTGGCAGTAGGCGAAGCCCTGTAGTTGACTAGGAGTGTTGTAATGAAAAAGAACACCATGGCGACTGCCATCGTTGCCGGCCTCGCCGGCGTCGCAGGCATCGCGAACATCTCTACCGCTGTGAACCTGAACCCGGATGGCGTGGGTCAGGTCCTGATCTACCCCTACTACACCGTCAACGGTGGCAACACGACCGTCCTGTCCGTGGTCAACACCACCGACGCCGGCAAGGCCGTCAAGGTGCGCTTCAAGGACGCCCGCAACTCCCGCGATGTCCTCGACTTCAACCTGTACCTGTCCGAGTACGACGTGTGGACTGCGGCGGTGTTCTCGCTGGCCGATGCCGGCCCGGCGAATGTCGTCACCGACGATACCAGCTGCACGGTCCCGGGCATCGAGTCCGGTATCTTCCAGTTGCCGACGCTGGCCGACGGCCGTCGTTACTTCCCGTTCCGTACCACGCTGTTCACGGATTTCACCGCCTCTGCGTTGACGTCCCCGACGCGTACCCGTGACGGCTATGTCGAGATGATCGAGATGGGCTCGATCCCCTACGACAGCCCGAACGGCTTCGGCTTCTTCCTGACGCACATCAACAACCGTCCGGCGGACTGCACCTTCCTGGAGGCTGCCTGGTTGTCCTCCGGTACCCCGGGTGGCAGCGGCATCTGGTTCAACAACCCCTTCGTTGACCTGGAAGCCCCGACCGGCGGTCTGTTTGGCGGCGCGGCGATCGTCGATGTGGCGGATGGCACGTACATCAACTACAACGCCGAAGCCATCGACGGCTTCTCGGCGGCGATCCAGCACGGTGCGCCGTCCGGCGCGAACCCGACGATCGGCCAGGCCAACGGCCCGACCCCGGGCGTGGTGACGTCCTACGTGTTCGATCGTGGTCGCCTGATCACCAGCAACTGGCTGACGGCCAACCAGGGCGGCGTCAATGCCGTCGCGGCGGTCCTGATGCGTGAGGCGGTGTTCAACGAGTACGAAGTGGATCCGGATCTGGGTGCTGGTTCCGAGTGGGTGGTCACCTTCCCGGTCCGTCACCTGTTCACGACCGCTCCGAACACGACGCGCGCGCCGTTCACTGTGGGCTGGAACTTCTGCGAACGTGTGTCTGGCCGTATCTACAACCGTGAGGAAGACACCTTCCGCGTGTTCGATTTCTCGCCGCAGGTTGGTAACCCGTCCCTGTGCTGGGAAGCGAACCCGCTGTGGTTCACGCGAGTTCCGGTTGCTGCCAACAGCAGCACGCCGATCCTCGGCGCGCCGGGTGCGGGTGGTGGTGCGGTGGCTCTGTGGGCCGGTGTTCCGACCTATCTTTCGCTGTTCGGGATCATCCAGAAGACGTTCAACAACGGCTGGTTCTGGCTGGGCTTCTATGATCCGGACGCGATCGACGCGGGCGGTATCCTGTCGCCGCTGCTGCGTCCGCCCCTCACCGAGACCGCTCCGCCGGCCGGCACCACGCCGGACAGCTTCTTCGGTCTCCCGGCGGTTGGCTTCTGGGCACTGCGTGTCCTGAACGTCAATCAGGGCGCTGGTCTGCAGGCTTCCTACGGTGGCGCGTATCCGCACCGTTCGTCGCGCGCCTGCTTCAAGGGCGCCTTCGGCACGACTCCGTGCGATTGATCCTCGGGTCGTAGTTGCAAGCAGTTCGGAAGGGGGGCGCAAGCCCCCCTTCCGTTTTCTGCGTCCGGCAGAGAGGCATCTTTGGAAGTGTCAGGCATTCGCTGTCGAGACAGTTATCCGCACAAGGCTGGATCGGTGGTGGTGGCGACACTTGAGCCCGGGATCGCCCCCGTAGCGAATGCAGAATCCTCGCGAATGACGCGCCGGTCCGGCGCCCGGAGCTTCCGCATGAAAGTCCCAGAAGCCGTACCACTGGTCAGGCTGAAGACCGAGCGTCGGTCCAATCATCCCTGGATCTTCCAGAAGATGGTGGAGAAGCCTGACCCCAAGCCACGTCCTGGCACGGTCGTGGACATCGAGGACCGAAGCGGCGCCTGGGTGGGCCGCGGCTTCTACAACGGCCATTCGCGCATCGCGCTGCGCGTGCTGACCGAACGCCGCGAGGAGGCCGTGGATGCGGTCTTCTTTCGGCAACGCATCGCGCGCGCGCTGCGACTACGGCACGAAATACTGCGGCTGGAAGACGTCACCGACGCCTACCGCGTCGTGCATTCCGAGGGCGATGATCTCAGCGGCCTGATCGTCGACCGTTTCGCCGACACGCTGGTCATCGAGTATTTCTCGGCCGGGATGTGGAAGCAGCGCGACGTCATCCGGCGCGCACTTGCCGAGCACTTTCCCGAGCATCCGTTCTACTGGTTTGCCGAAGAACACGTGGCCAAGCAGGAGAGCTTCGATTGTTCGGCGCCAACGCCGCCACCGCCGACCACCGTGCGTGAGCACGGACTTTCCTTCAAGGTCGCACCGGGCCTGAAGCACAAGACCGGTTTTTTCGCCGACCAGCGCGACAACCGCAAGCGCCTCGGCGAGTTCGCTGCCGGTCGTCGCGTGCTCGACCTCTGCTGCAACTCCGGTGGCTTCGCGGTCTATGCGAAGACGGCCGGCGCCAGCGAGGTCGTTGCGATCGACCTCGACGAGGAGGTGCTCGAGCTCGCGAAGCAGAACGCGCGCCTCAACCGTGCGCAGGTTCGCTTCGTGCACGCCGACATCTTTCCCTGGCTGCGCGACGCCGCCAACAACGGCGAGCGCTTCGACACCGTGATCCTCGATCCAGCGAAAATGACGCGCGACCGCGAGCAACTGATCCCGGCGCTGAAGAAGTACCTCGACATGAACAAGCTTGCGATGGGCGTGGTCAAGCCGGGTGGCATCCTGCTGAGCTGCTCCTGCACCGGTTTGGTCAGCGAGGAACAGTTCCTGGACATGCTGCGTCGCGCCGCCTTCTACGCGAACCGTACGCTCCAGCTGCTCGAAGTACGAGGGGCCGGCGCCGACCATCCCTGGCTGGCGCACGTGCCGGAGTCGCGCTACCTCAAGGCGGCATTCTGTCGGGTGTATTGATGCCTTCTCACCAGACCCGCACCGCTGCGCGCCAGGTCAGTGCGATCAGCGGGAGGGTTGACAAGAAAAACAACGCAAAGCGTAGTTCGATGACGTTGAGCAGCGCCTGCACCAAGCTGTGTGCTACCCGCAGCGCCACGTAGGACCAGGCCAGCCACAGGCTCCACGGACTGGTGTCGCCGGTGATCGCCAGAACAAGTACCAGCGCATACCAGATGGTCGGCTGCTCCATCAGGTGATTGTAGTTGTCCGCCTTCCAGCGCACTTTCGGCGGCAGCGTACTCATCTGTTCGCCGCGCGGGGCGTTCGGATCGAGACGCATCCGCAAGCGTCGGATTGCCGGGATGCGTGTCAGATACATCCAGGTCCACATGACCAGCGTCCACGCAATCAGCGCGACGACCGGACCGAGCAGGGGACTCGCATGCATCGTCAAGCCTCGGGTATCCACGCGCCACGTCTCGGGGCGCGGCACTCGTTGCACAGGAACGGAGGATGCCATTTCCACAAGCGCCGGGCGATGCTGCCGTTTCCGTGGACAAAGCGCCAGCGGCGGAGCGGCCCGAGGGGTCAGCGCCGTGGATCGTAGTGCGTGCGTGTGAATTCGCGTGCAAAGGCCAATAGATCGGAGAGGTTCGCGACCGCGGCAACCAGCCAGCCTTGTTCCTGGTGTGCTTTCGTGAGCCAGCCGAAGGCCTTCGCGTAGTAGTGGTTGGCCTGCTTGCCGGCCCAGGTGCCGGGGATGTTGAGCGCCAGGGTGCCGCCACCGCCGGCCTGCTTCAGCGCCCTGCCGCAGACCTCGATGCCCGGCGTGCCCTGCTCGTCCGGCGTGTCGAACATCGTCGAGGCGCCGTCGTCGGAAACCACCAGGATGTGCGTCGGCCGGCGCAGCTTGACGCGCTTGGCGTGGGTCTCGCGCAGGGTCGGCAGCGGGAACTGGGTGCCGCCCCCGTAGTAGCCGGTCAGCACGCGCAGGCAGTCCTCGGCCGATCGCACGAAGCCCCTGGTGCTCATGACCTGCTCGCGACTGGCCCACAGCGTCACTTGCACGGCGGCACCCACGCGCAGCGCCGACAGGCAGATCACCGCACCGGCGAGCGCCGGCCAGGACAATTGCGTCGCCGGGTTGGGCATCGACCCGGAGCTGTCGACATAGACATCGAGATCGAGCGGCTGGCGCTGCGGCTCGCGCCCTGGCTGCGTGCCCCAGCGGCGCTGCACCGTGGTCAGGCCGGGGATCGGCCGCGGCGACAGCGTCAGGCTCTGGCGCCAGTCGATCGCTTCGATCGGATCGCCCGGCTCCCAGGGATCGAGGCCCTCCGGAATCGGGTCTTCGCTTTCCGCCGACGGCAGCGTCGGGAAGGGCACCAGATACGGTCGCGCGCGCTCCTCGTAATAGCGGATGGCCGCCTTCTGGTGATCGAGCTTGAGGCCGGCCAGGCGCAGCAGCTCGCCATACTGGTAGGGGTCGCGGCACTGGCCGGGGGTGGTCTTCGCGGCGCTCTCTCGCGTTGCGCCCGGCGACTCGCCTTCCAGCGCTGCCGCATCGTCGTCGCCCTCGCCCTCGGCGAGCTCGGCGGCCGGGTGCGGGATCTCGCCGAGTTCCTCGGGATCCATGCCGGTCAGTCCTTCCGGCTGGCCGCCGTCGCCGGCGTCCTTGGTGTCCATCAGGGATTGCAGGCCCTCGCCGGCGCGCGCGTCCTCGATCAGGTAGGGCATCACCAGCACCGCATAGCGGCCGATACCCGACAGCCAGTGGCGCGCGTGGTGGCGCACGAGACGCGCGGCGAGCCGCGCGTCGACCTCGATGACATCGTTGGTCAATGGGCGCGCCACCAGCGTGGTTTTTTCGACCGTAGACGGCAGCTCCGATTCCTGGAGCTCCGCCTGAGGGCCGGCATCCACCGGCGCCGTCGGAGTTTTCAACACCCGCCCGCAGAGACTGCCGCGCTCCATGCCCCACAGCAGTTCGTAGGTGCGCAGGTAGAGCGTCCACAGCTTGCTGGACTTGCCCTGCTTCGTGCCCTTCACGACGGCCTGCATCAGTGGCGGCATGCGCAGCCCGGCGCTGCGCATCAGGCGGTCATTGATCAGCAGGTCCGTGTAGAGGTTGGCGACCATCGGCGCGTGCTGCGCCAGCGTCGGCAGCGCGGGCAGCATCCGCGCCAGCGAGCGCGTGTGCTCGGTGATCGAGGCTGGCGCGTAAACGTGGTGGCCGATCTCGTGCGCCAGTACTTCCACCGCGTAGTCGCCGATGCCGAGCCTGCACACGCCCTCGAGGTCGATCACCACGGTCTGGTCGACCAGGCGGATCATCGCGAAGCTGCTGCTCAGTCCCTGTTTCTTCGCCGCCGCGCTGGTCTCCAGCAGCAGCGGTGGCTTCAGGCGCGTGTACGGGCTCCACGCCGCGAGCGCGTCCGGCCACGCGGCCGACCAGCGCTCGGCAAGGGTGGGCGGCTGGGTGGCTGGACGCGTCATGCCGACGGCGCGTGGCCGGTCAGGAAGGGCGGAGCGTTCACGCCAGCGCCAGTACCGTCGCCGCGTGCGACCACGCATGCGTCAACACCAGCGTGTCTGCGCTGGCTGCGGCGCTGGTGATCGCGCCCAGCTCGGCGACTGCCAGGCGCAGCCCGGGGCCGCTCAGTTGCACCCCCTGCAAGCGCCAGCCCGCAGGCAATGCGAGCTGCGCCTTCACCGCTCCCTCGCCATGCGGCTGCACGCAGGCGCCAAAGGCGTCGGCGTGCAGCGAGTAGCGCGCCCCGGCGGCCGCGAGCAGCAACTCGCCCTCATGGAACACCACCAGCGGCGGCTCGGCGAAGCGACCCCCGAAACCGATGAAGGCACCGACGCGCGCCGCCACGCGCGGTCGCGTTTCCGCGGGTGCGTCCGGGCGGTACCAGCGGTCTGCGAACATCTGCTCCAGCATCGTGTCCTGCCAGCGCTCCAGCGGCAGCCCGAAGCAGATCGCCAGCAGCTCGCGCTCCAGCCCGCGCGCACGCTCGAGCGCGCTGTCGCGAAAGTGCACCATGCCGTGGCGCCAGGCGGCCACCTGCGCGGCGTGCAGCAGTTCCTCCGGCGAGCGAGCGCGCGCGGCGAGCGCGGCGAGCGTGTCCAGCCAGGCCTCGCCGCCGCCGTGCGCGCTCCAGTGCACCAGCGCGTTCGCCACCGCGGTCAGCAACGCCGCCGGTTGCGTCGCCAGCAGCGTCGGTGCGCGCTGCGCCAGCAGCTCCCAGCCGCGCAGGATGATGCCGGCGCGACCCGAAGGCCCGATCCAGCGTTGGCCGAGCAGCGACAGCGTCAGGTCGTAGGCAGCGTCGGCGGTCGCCGGCACCGCCGCGGGCGCGACCTTCGCGACCGCCGCGACCAGCGCGTCCACCGGCCCGGCCAGCAGCTCGGAAAAGGCTGCGGGCTCGATGCCCGGCCAGCGTTGCTGGGCCAGCGCATGGCGCCGGTTGTACTCGGCGCGCCCGCCGCGCAGCACCTCGGCGAAGGCCGCACAGACGTTCATGCCTGCACCAGCCAGCGCAGGTAGTTGGTGTAACGCTGGTGCAGCGATTTCAGCAGCAGCAGGTCGTCGTGCAGATGCCCGTAGAGCTTGCCGCCCTTGCCGACCGCGGCGATCTGGCGCTCGATGCGCGCGAGTCGCTTGCGCACCTCCGGCTCTTCGACGCCGTCGAGGCCCTGCTGCAACTCGGCCGCGAGCTCCGCCACCGGATCCTTGCGGTCGAGGTCGAGCTGGTCGTACTCCTTGCAGCTCGCATCGAAGAGGTGGCGCAGCCAGCCGATGCGGTCGGAGCGGAAGCCGGTGTGCGCCGGCGACTGGAAGAAAGGCGAATCGAGGTCCGGCTTGAGCTTGTCGTTGAGCACGAAAGGCAGCACCTGGCGCAAATCCTCCAGCGACACCTCGGCCGAGCCGCGGAACCAGGCCAGCGCCTTGGCGTAGCTGATCAGCGTCATCAGGTTGCGTACCGACAGCCCGTTCTTCGTGTGGCAGCCGAGGTCCTTGAGGCGATCGCGACCATCGTCCTGCGCGGTCAGCCAGGCCCAGTCGGTGCCGGCCAGGCGCGCGGTGTCCTTGTTCTTGTACTCGAACTGCTCGCCGGCCACGTCCATGTACTCGAACTGGCTGGCGAAGAACTCCAGGCGCCGGCGCACGGGCGCGGGCATCGGCACGCCGCGCACCTCCTTCGCCATGCGCCGCATCTCCTCCTCGCTGAAGAGGATCTCGCGCGGGACGAACTCCTCCGGCCGCGCATCCTCCTCGATGCGCGTCAGCAGCTCGCCGAGGAAGCGCGGGTTGAAGGCAAGCGCCTGCACGATCACGTCGATGCGGTCGCGCAGCGCCTCGATCACCTGGTAGGTGCCGCCGCCGGCGTCGTCGTTGGCGGTCAGGTACCAGGCCGCCGGCGGGCATTCGTAGATCTGGTCGAACTGCTCGGCGTAGTTGTCGCCCATCAGGGTCAGCAGCGCCGACTGCGTACGCGTCGGGATGCGGTTGTACTCGTCGATGATCTTGACCCGCATCGACAGCCACGAGCGCCAGGCCACGCGCACCTTGGCCACGCTGTCGGCGTTGATCAGGTCCGCCGGCAGCGGCTGGCCGAGCAGGTCGGAGACCGTCATCTGCGGCTGTCCGCGCTGCATGCCGCGGCGCACCTCGCGCACCGGGTAGCCGGCGAGCACGCCCATCAGCACCGCGCTGGCGGTCTTGCCACGCCCGGGGCCGCCGATGAACAGGCATTTGCGCTGGGTGGCGAAGGTCAGCAGAGGCAACAGGACGAAGCTCGAGTAACTCTGCGCGGAGGGCAGTGTCAGGCGCGCCTTGCGGTCGCCGAGCCGATATTCCTGCGGCGGGCCGTCGAGGTACTCGATGTCGTAATGCGGCGAGATGATCGCGGTGTTGACGATCCAGAAATAGGCCTGGCGCAGTTTCTCGTCGAGCGGCAGCGCGGTGGCTGCCTCGGCGCCGGCCACCACATCCGCCGGCCCGCGGTAGAGATCGGCCACATCGAAGCGTTTCGGCGCCTGGGTGGGCTTGGGATTGGTCGGCGCGGCGGAGAGGCGCTGGAAGAGCTTGAACATGCACGCGGGTCCGTGGGGACGCTTGGGCAATATGCCACGCGCGGCGCGCCTTACCGGAACAACTTCGCCGGCAGTCCGAGGCGCCCGGCGCTCTCGCGCATGTGCGCGTGGGCGATGGCGACCGCCAGCGCGTCGGCGGCGTCGGCCTGCAGCTGGCCCTGCAGGGTCAGCAGGATGCCAACCATGTATTGCACCTGACTCTTGTCCGCGCCGCCGGAACCGACCACCGCGTTCTTGATGTGGCGTGGCGCGTATTCGCTGACGGGCAAGCCGGCGTTGACGCAGGCGCAGATCGCGGCGCCGCGCGCCTGGCCGAGCTTCAGTGCCGATTGCGGATTCTTCGATAGGAACACGGTCTCGATGGCCACTTCGTCCGGTTTGAAGTCGGCGATGGCTGCACTGACCCCATCGAATATGTCTTTCAGGCGCAGCGGGAAGGCTTCGTCCAGCGTTTGCACGATGCCGTGGTGGACGTGCCTCACCTGCCCGCGCGTGCTGGTGATCAGGCCGAGGCCGGTGCGCCGGGAACCGGGGTCGATACCGAGGATGCGGGTGCTGCTCATGCGCAGAGCCTAGCGCATGCGATCGGACTATGATCCGCGGCGGATTTCAGGAGCGAGAGCCATGACCGAAGTCGCCGGACAGCGTTTCCGCCTGTACACCACCGCGGACCTGGGTCCGGTGATCGAGCGTATGGCGCGCCAGGCGCTGCTGATGCTGGATCCCGCGCAACGGCCGGTGGTGGTGGGTGTGCTGCGCCGCGGTGCGCCGCTCGCCGACATGATGGTCGCTGCGATGCGCGCGATCCTGCCGGGCTTCAGCGTCGACCGCCTCGACCTCAAGGTCAAGCGCTATTCGGACGACCTGAAGCTGCTGCATCCGGAGACGCGCCTCGACACCCCGAGCGATGCGCCGACGATCCGCGACCGCCAGGTGCTGGTGGTCGACGACGTGCTCTACCAGGGCTATTCCTTCTTCCGCGTCTTCGAGTTCTTGCGCGCCGAAGGTGCACGCACGATCCGCTCGGCGGTGCTCGCCGACCGCTGCGTGGCCCAGGTGCCGATCCGCGCCGACATCGTCGGCGCCTCCCTGCAGATCGCCCCCGGCGACGTCATCGAATGCAGCGTGCCGCCCTACGAGAGCGAGTTCGCGATGGACGTGCTGCGGCCGGATTGAGCGTGTTGCGAGCAGCAAGGGCGGGGCTGGGGGCTGGGGCGCGAAACCGGACCATGGTCGCAAAGACGTTCTCGTGCGAGTTTCGACCTCGCGTCGCTGGCTCCGGCTTTGCGCCCCAGCCCCGCTCTTGCTTTCCCAGCCCCGCCTCTGTTTCTGCCGATCTCTAAACCGCCTGCGCCAGCAGCGTCGCGTTGCCGCCGACCGCCGAGGTGTTGATCGTCAGCGTGCGCTCGGTGGTGAAGCGGTGCAGGTAGTGCGGGCCGCCGGCCTTGGGGCCGGTGCCGGACAGGCCTTCGCCGCCGAAGGGCTGCACGCCGACGACCGCGCCGATCATGTTGCGGTTGACGTAGCAGTTGCCGGCGCGGATGCGCTGCTGGATGTGCTCGATGGTGCTGTCGATGCGGCTGTGGATGCCGAGCGTGAGCCCGTAGCCGGTCGCGTTGATCGCGTCGATGACCTGGTCGAGGTCGCGGCTCTTGTAGCGGATCAGGTGCAGCACCGGTCCGAAGACCTCGCGCGGCAGGCGTGCGAGCGAGTCGATCTCGTAGGCGCGCGGGGCGAAGAAGCAGCCGTGCGCGTGGGCATCGCTCAGCGCGATCTCGCCGACCTTCCTGGCCTCTCGGTCCATGCGCGCGGCGTGCTCGGCGAGCACCTTGCGCGCGTCTTCGTCGATCACCGGGCCGATGTCGGTCGCCAGCAGGCCGGGATCGCCCACCACCAGTTCCTGCATCGCGCCGGCGAGCAGCGCGAGCGTGCGCTCGGCGACGTCCTCCTGGACGAACAGGATGCGCGTGGCCGAGCAGCGCTGCCCGGCCGAGCCGAAGGCGCCGCTGATCGCGTCCTTGACCAGTTGCTCGGGCAGCGCCGAGGAATCGGCGATCAGCGCGTTCTGGCCGCCGGTTTCGGCGATCAGCGCGGCGATCGGCGCTTCGCGCGCGGCGAGGGAGCGGTTGATCGCTCGTGCGGTCTCGGTCGAACCGGTGAAGCAGACGCCGGCGATGCGCGCATCGGCGGTCAGGCGCGCGCCGACCGTGGCGCCGTCGCCCGGCAGCAGTTGCAGCACCTCGGGCGGCACGCCGGCCTCGTGCAGCAACTGGGTGGCGCGGTGGGCGACGAGGTTGGTCTGCTCGGCCGGCTTGGCGATCACGCTGTTGCCGGTGACCAGCGCCGCGGCGACCTGGCCGATGAAGATCGCCAGCGGGAAGTTCCACGGGCTGATGCAGGCGAACACGCCACGGCCGTGCAGGAACAACTGGTTGGATTCGCCGGTCGGGCCGGGCAGGGTCTTCGGCGCGAAGTCGCGACGCGCCTGCTGCGCGTAGTAGCGGCAGAAATCGACCGCTTCGCGGACTTCGGCGATGCCGTCGTTGAGGGTCTTGCCCGCTTCGCGCGTGCACAACGCGATCAGCTCGCCGCGGTTGGCTTCGAGCAGGTCGGCGGCGCGTTCGAGCATCTGTGCGCGGCGCTCGACCGGGGTGGCGTCCCACGCCGGCTGCGCGGCGACCGCATTGGCGAGCGCTTTCTCGACCTGCGCGGCATCCGCCGGCACCCAGAGGCCGACCAGGCGCCGGCGGTCGGCCGGGTCGCGAATCTCGACCGCCGCGGTGCTGCTGGACGAGCCGGGAACCAGTGGCGCGGCGCGCAGGCTGCCGAAGGCGATGCCCTGCATCTCGGCGACCAGCGCGCGCAGTTCGCGTTCCTGCGCGAGGTTGACACCGCGCGAGTTCTGGCGATCCGAGCCGTACAGATTCAGCGGCAGCGGGATGCGCGGGTGCGCCTTTGGCTCGGTCGCGGCGACGATCTCGCCCGGATGGTGGATCAGCTCCTCGACCGGCACGTTGGCATCGACGATGCGGTTGACGAAGGAACTGTTGGCGCCGTTCTCGAGCAGCCGGCGCACCAGGTAGGGCAGCAGGTCCTCATGGCTGCCGACCGGCGCGTAGATGCGGCAGGCGGCGTTCAGGCGCTCCGCCGGGATCACCTCGCCATAGAGGTCGCCGCCCATGCCGTGCAGGCGCTGGAACTCGAATGGCCGGCCCTGCGCGAGGTGGTGGATCGCGGCGATCGTGTGCGCGTTGTGGGTGGCGAACTGCGGGTAGAAGACATCGCCGTGGGCGAGCAGCCGGCGCGCGCAGGCGAGGTAGGAGAGATCGGTGTTCGGCTTGCGCGTGTAGACCGGATAGCCCGTGTGGCCGTCGATCTGCGCGCGCTTGATCTCGCTGTCCCAGTAGGCGCCCTTGACCAGGCGCACGTTGAGGCGGCGGCCGACCTTGCGCGCGAGCTCGGCGAGCCAGTCGATCTGGCCGACCGCGCGCTTCTGGTAGGACTGCAGCGCCAGCCCGAAGCCCTGCCAGCCATCCAGCGAGGGATCGGCGTGCACCCTGGCGATGATCTCCAGCGACAGCTCCAGGCGATCGGCCTCCTCGGCGTCGATCGTCATCGGGATGCCCTGGGCCTTCGACAACTGCGCCAGTTCGAGCACGCGCGGGGCGAGTTCGGCGAGCACGCGCGCGCGCTTGGCGCGTTCGTAGCGCGGGTGCAGCGCGGAGAGCTTCACCGAGATGCTCGGCGCGGCGACGATGTCCGGGTACGGGCCGCCTTTGCCCAGCGCGAGGATCGCCGCGCGGTAGCTCGCCATGTAGCGCTCGGCGTCGGCGGTGGTCAGCGCGGATTCGCCGAGCATGTCGAAGGAATGGCGGTAGCCACGCTGGTCCTTGTCCTTTGCGCGGCCCAGCGCTTCCTCGATGGTGCGGCCCATGACGAACTGGTGGCCCATGATGCGCATCGCCTGGCGCGTGGCGAGGCGGATCACCGGCTCGCCCGAGCGTCCGATCAGGCGCTTGAAGGCACCGAAGAAGTTGCGCTTGGTGTCTTCGGCGATCTTGACGATCTTGCCGGTCAGCATCAGGCCCCAGGTGCCGGCGTTGACCAGCAAGCTGTCGCTCTTGCCGGCGTGCGCCTGCCAGTCGGCGTCGCCGAGCTTGTCCGAAATCAGCTTGTCGGCGGTGTCGGCGTCGGGGATGCGCAGCAGCGCCTCGGCCACGCACATCAGCATCACGCCCTCCTCGCTGGAGAGGTCGTACTCGCGCATGAAGGACTCGACCGCGCTCTGCTCGGCCTTGCGGGCGCGCACGCGCTTGACCAGGTCCGCTGCGGTGTCGTGGATGCGCGCCTTGAGGTCGGCGTCCATCTCGGCGATGCGCAGCAGGTCGGCGACCGCCTCGGCCTCGTCGCGCGCGTAGTGCTCGGCCAGGCGCAGCAGGGACGGATCGGCGTCGGACGGGGTGTCGCGCAGCAGGGCGAGGTCGGCGGTCATGGCGGCCAGCTCGGGCGTTCGGAAAGGCGGGAGCGGCAGTCTACGGCCTGGCGGCGCGGAGCGAGGGCACGTGGGTCAAGCGGCACTGGGGTTGTTCAACGCGGGTTGTCGGTAGTCGTAGGTCGGGCAAAGGCCGCAAGCCGTGCCCGACGATGGCCGCGATCGTTGCGCACGCTGCGCTCTGCACAAACTACGCCAGATACCCCCCATCCACCGGCAGCGCCACGCCGGTCACGTACGCGCTCGCCGGGCTCAGCAGGTACAGCACGGCCGGGGCGATCTCGGCGGGCTGGGCCACGCGCTGCTGCGGGATCAGCGAGAGCATCATCTTCATGATCGCCGGCGAGGAAGTCAGGGCGCTCGCGAACCTGGTGTCGGTCAGGCCCGGCAGCACCGCGTTGACGCGAATCTGCTGGCCCGCCAGTTCCTTGGCCCAGGCTTCGGTCATCGAGATGATCGCGGCCTTCGAGAAGGAGTAGACGCCCTGGCCGAAGGCCGGCCGGCGGCCGTTGACGCTGGCGATGTTGACGATCGCGCCGCCACCCGGCATGCGCTTGGCGGCCTGCTGGGTCATGTACCAGTAGCCGCGGATGTTGACGTCGACGGTCTTGTGGAAGGCGTCGAGGCCCATGTCCAGCATCGGTCCGAAGTAGGGGTTGGCTGCCGCGTTGTTGACCAGCAGCCCGACGTGCAGGCCGCGCTCGTCGAGCTGTGCGAACAGCGCGTCGATCGCGGCCGGGTCGCCGATGTGCGCGGCCAGCGCCTGCGCGCTGCCGCCGTCGGCGCGGATGGCCGCGACCACCGCCTCGCAGGCCTCCTGCTTGCGGCTGGAGACGATCACGTGCGCGCCGTGCGCGGCGAGCAGGCGTGCGATCGCCTCGCCGATGCCGCGGCTGGCGCCGGTCACGAGGGCGGTCTTGCCGGTCAGGTCGAACAGCGGGTCGCGCATGGAGGGTTCCGGACTGGTTTGCGGGGGCGGGCCCGAGTCTGCATCCTTGCCATCGAGCATTCCAAGGAGCGAGCGATGTCGGGTCGGCGCGTGCTGGTCACCGGAGCGGGCAGCGGGCTCGGCCGGGAGTTGGCGATCGTCTACGCGGCCCGTGGCGATCGGGTCGCGGTGGTCGACCAGTACGCCGATCGCGCCGAGGAAACGGTCAGGCTGCTCGCCGGCGGCGGCCACCTCGCGCTGGTCGCCGATGTCGGCTCGGATGCCGCGATGGCGGCGCTGCGGGCGCAGGTGCAGGGCGCCTGGGGCGGACTCGACGTGCTCGTCAACAATGCCGGCATCGCCTGCGGCGGCGAGTGCGCGCATACGACGATGGCCGAATGGCAGCGCGCCCTGAACATCAACCTGATGGGCGTGGTCCGCGGCGTGCGCGAATTCGTGCCGATGATGGAGGCACAGGGGCGCGGCCTGGTCGTCAACGTCGCCTCCTTCGCTGGCCTTGCCGGCGCACCCGGCCTGGGTGCCTACGGGGTCTCCAAGGCCGGGGTGGTCGCGCTGAGCGAGGGGCTGCGCGGCGAACTGCTGCCGAAGGGTATCGGAGTCAGCGTGCTGTGCCCGAGCTTCTTTCGCACACGCCTGCTGGAGTCCTTCCAGGGCGCGCGCGACGCACCGCTCAGACATATCGCCGAGAAGTTGATGGACAAGAGCCCGATCGACGCCGCGACGGTGGCCCGCTACACCGTCGAGCAGAGCGAGCGCGGCCGTTTCCTGTTGCTGCCGCATCGCGACACCCGCCTGCGCTGGTGGCTGAAGCGCTGGCTGCCGGGCGTCTACTTCCGCGAAGTCATGAAGTACGTCGCGAGGAATGCGCGCAGGGTGGGGTGAGGAAGGCGTGCCCCGTGCTGCTCAGCTCTCCCGCTCCACCACATAGCTCGCGAGCGCGCGCAGCAGGTCGGCGCGCGCGTCGAAGCCCGCCAGCGCCGCGATCGCGTGGTCGCGGTGCAGGCGCGCCAGCCGCTGCGATTCGGGGACGCCGATCAGCGCCGGGTAGGTGGGCTTGCCGCGGGCGTGGTCGGATCCCTGTGGCTTGCCGATGACGGCCGTGTCGCCGAGCACGTCGAGCACGTCGTCGTGGATCTGGAAGGCAAAACCGAGCTCCTCACCGTAGCGGTTGAGCGCGGCGTATTCGGCGGTCGATTCCTCGCAACCGGAGGCCAGCGCGCCGAGCAGCACGCTGGCCCGGATCAACTCGCCGGTTTTGTAGCGATGCATGCGTTCGAGTTCTTCCAGTGTCAGCGTCTGGCCGACCGCGGCCAGGTCGATCGCCTGGCCGCCGGCCATGCCGTGCGAACCGCAGGCCCGCGCGAGCAGCCGCAGCATCGCCAGTTGCGCGCGTGCCGGCCAGCCGTGCTCGCCCGCCAGCAACTCGAAGGCGAGCGCCTGCAAGGCGTCGCCGGCGAGGATCGCCTCGGCTTCGCCGAAGGCGATGTGGCAGGTTGGTTGGCCGCGCCGCAAGGCGTCGTCGTCCATCGCCGGCAGATCATCGTGGATCAGCGAATAGGCATGAATGATCTCGACCGCCGCCGCCGGCGTATCCAGTGCGGACGAATCGACGCCCACCGCGGCGGCAGCGGCGTACACCAGGGCCGGGCGCAGGCGCTTGCCGCCACCGAGTACGCCGTAGCGCATCGCCGCGTGCAGCGTCGGCGGCGACCGATCGGTATCCGGCAGCGCGCGTCCGAGCGCGGATTCGACGCGCGCGGCGGCGTGCGCGAGGAAGTCCAGCGCCGGTGCGCTCATGCGCTCAGGGCGTTTCCGGATCGAAGCGCACGCGGCCGGCGGGGTCGCCGCCGCGCAACAGCAGGTCCACGCGCAACTCGGCCTCGTCGAGCGCCTTCTGGCAGTTCTGGTAGAGCGCCATGCCGCGCTCGAAGGCCCTGACCGAATCCTCCAGGGTCAGGTCGCCCTTTTCCATGCGCGTGACCAGCGACTCGAGCTCGTCGAGCGACTTCTCGAATTCGGCGATGGCCCCGGGTTGCGCGCTTTCGGACTTGGTCTGTGGCATGGGCGCGCAAGGTAGCGCAGCGCTCTTGCAGCGGCAAGCGAACTTTCGCCGCCAGCGTCGGTCGATCCGCAGGAGCCCCGAACCCGGCATCGGTCCGCCCGGGCGGCAGACCGGTTCAGAACTTCCCCCGTGGCCGCCGGTTAGAATGCACGGATGTACCTCGATTTCTACGGCCTCGCCGAGGCGCCTTTCTCGATTACGCCCGATCCGCGCTTCGTGTACCTGAGCGAGCGTCACCGGGACGGCCTCGCGCACTTGCTTTACGGGGTTGGACAGGGCGGCTCGGGCGGCTTCGTGCAACTGACCGGCGAAATCGGCACCGGCAAGACCACCCTGTGCCGGCTGCTGCTCGAACAGTTGCCGGAGAAGACCCGGGTGGCGCTGCTGCTGAATCCACTGCTGAACCCGATCGAGCTGTTGGAAACCATCTGCGAGGAGCTGCATCTCGAAATCGCCGGGGCGCGCGGCAGCATCAAGGCGCTGACCGACCGCCTCAACGCTTTCCTGCTGCAGGCGCATGCCGACGGCGAGCGTGTGGTCGTGATCGTCGACGAGGCGCAGAACTTGTCGGTGGAATCGCTGGAACAGGTGCGGCTGCTGACCAACCTGGAAACCGCCACCCAGAAGCTGATGCAGATCATCCTGCTCGGCCAGCCGGAGCTGCGCGAACTGCTCGACCGACCGGATCTGCGGCAATTGGCGCAGCGGATCACCGCGCGCTACCACCTGACGCCGCTGGATGCCGACGAGACCGAAACCTATGTGCGCCACCGCCTGCATGTGGCCGGCAGCGAGCGCTTGCCGTTCACGCGCCTGGCCTTGCGTACCCTGCACAAACGCTCCGGCGGGGTGCCGCGGCTGATCAACGTGATCGCCGATCGCGCGCTGGTGGCCGGTTACGCACGTTCGCTCGACAGCATCAGCGAGCGCGTGATCGACGAGGCCGCCGACGAGGCCCTGCACGGGGGTCCACGCCGGCGCCGTCGGATGTGGATGAGCGCGGCCGCGGTGCTCGCGCTGCTGCTGCTCTCGCTGCTCGCCTGGCGCTGGCCGCGTGCATCCGATCCGGTCGAACAGGCGTATGCCGCGGTGGCCCCGGAGGCACCGGCGGAGGCGCCCGAACAGGCATTGCGCCGCCTGCTGGCGCAGCCTGCGGGCGACGATCTGGCGACTTGGACACGGTTGGCCGAGCTTTGGCAATGGCCGGCTGGCCCTCAGCAATTGCAAGCACTGTCGACCTGCGAGGGCCGCATTGCCGGGGGAGTCAATTGCCTGCGCGCCTCCGGTCCGCTCGGCAGGCTCGGTGCGCTCGACCGCCCGGTGGTGTTGCGCCTGCGCGGCGGCGAAGCCGGATTCGTGTCGGCGCTGCTGCTGGGCATGGACGAGCAGCGTGTCCGGCTGGGATTTTCCGGCGAGGTGATCACGGTTCCACGCGCCTTGATCGAACTGCACTGGTTGGGCGACTACCGCGTCCTCTGGCGCGCCCCGGACTGGGTACCCACCACGCTGCGTCAGGGCGACCGCGGCGCCGGTGTGGTCTGGCTGCGGGAACGATTGGCATCCGCCGAGGTCCAGTTGGGTCTGGAGGGTCCGGTCGGGCAGGGCGACGAGTTCGACGGCGAACTCGAACGCCGGTTGCGCCGGCTGCAGCTCCGGCTCGGACTGATTGCGGACGGCATCGCCGGGCCGGAGACGCAGATGGCACTGTCCAGTTACGATGACGAAGGCCCGCGGCTGGCGCGCCTCGAAGCCTCGCGAGGTTGAAGATGTCGCTGATCCTGGATGCGCTGAAGAAGTCCGAAGCAGAACGCCGACGCGGTCTGCCACCGACCCTGTGCGTGCAGTTCGACAGCGCTCCCCGGCGTGCCCGTCGCGCGCCCTGGGTGGCCGGGGCCGGCGCGGCACTGCTGGCGGCTGGTCTCGTCGGCGGTTGGGTGTGGATGGGACGCGGGAAGCTCGCTGGCGAACTGGACGCGCCGGGCACGGTTCCGATGGCCGGATCCGCCGTCGACGCGTCGTCTTCGACGCAGCTTGCGCAGTCGGGAGGCGACCCTGGGCGGGTCGCAGCGCCCACGGTTGGTCCGGCAGCCGGCACGGATCCGGTGTTCCGCACCGCCGGAGCGGAGGCGGCTTTCGGAAGCGTCGCCGGGGGTGGCAACGGCGTCAGCGTCAGCGGCGGCGGCTTGCCGGTGCCGGAGCGTGCCATGTTGTTCACGCCGAGCGTCGATCCGGCGCCGGATGTCGCCAGCGCGCCGCCACCACCCGCGGCGCCTGGTTCGACGCCAGTCGTCACAGCATCGCCCGCGCAAGCGCAAATCACCGAGCCCGCGGTTGCGGCGCCGGAGGCTCAGGTCGCCGCCTCTTCGGCAACGCCGGAGACGCCGCCGCCGGCCGCCGCAATGGTCGATCCGGTCGCGCAGGTCGCGACGCCGGAACCGGTGGAGCCTGCGCCAACGCTGGCCCACGCCCAACCGTCGGTCATGGCTGCGCAGGCTCCCGATCCGGGCAGCAAGTCGGAGGAAACGTTGCTGGCGATCCACCAATTGCCCTACGCCACGCGCAAGGATCTGCCGAAACTGGCGTTATCCATGCACGTCTACAGTCCCGAGCCTGGCGAGAGCTTCGTGGTGCTGAACGGCAAGCGCTACGGCACCGACACGCCACCCCCGGGCCCCGAACTCGAGCTGCTGTCGATCATCGCCGACGGCGTGGTTCTGGAGTACCGCGGCCAGCGCTTCCTGCTGCCGCGCCAGACCTTCTGACGAGCCGCGCGGATGTTCGTGCGCGTCGACGAGAAGGCGCCGCGGCGCTGGCGCTGGGCCACGCCGCTGCTGGTGCTCGCCTGTCTCGGCATCGCGGTGCGCCAGGCGATGATGGCTGCGCCCGAGCGCTACGCACTGCTGCAAAGCTGGGGCACTGTGCCCTCCGAACTGCGCCTCGATTTCGGAGCCCTGCTCGGTGGCGCCGGACTGCGCTTGTTCAGCGCCTTGTTCGTGCACGCCGACTGGACCCATCTGTTCGGCAACTTGCTGTTCCTCGGGCTGTTCGGCGCCGGCGTCGAACGTACCCTTGGCTCGGTGCGCACGCTGGCCTTGTTCCTGATCGCTGGCGCGGCCGCCAATTTGTTCGCGGCGCTGATGGCGCCGCTGGTCAACGCCCCGATCATCGGCTCCAGCGGCGCGGTGTCGGCCTTGATCGGTGCCTACGTGCTGTTGTTTCCGACCTCGCACCTGGGCGTGATCCTGCCGCTCGGGCTGTATTTCCAGTTGGTGCGGGTGCCGGCGATCCACCTGATCGGCATCTGGTTGCTGTTCCAGGTGCTCGAGACCCTGGGCTCGCACAGCGGTGCAATCGCCTGGTGGGCGCACGTGTTCGGTTTCGTGAACGGCCTGTTCCTGGCGTTGACGCTGCGTCCCTGGCTGTATCGTCGGGATGCGAGGATGGTGTGATGCAGGAGGAAAAAGGAAAATGGAAAAAGGAAAAGGGGAAAGCCACCGCGGACTTGTCGGGCCTTCCTGAAAGCGTTTCGAGCCAGCCTGAACGAGAACGGCGCAGCATCCGCTGCGCCTGAGAGCGTGCGACCAGTTCGAGCGCTGGCGACGCCCGCCTCTCGAGTTCTCCCTTTTCCTTTTTCCATTTTTCTTTTTCCCTTCCCCGGACGGCGCCGTGGCCACCAGAAAGCTCTACAAGATCGTCTTCCACAACGCCGGCAAGGTCTACGAGCTGTACGCGCGACAGGTCGCCAGCAGCGAAATGTGGGGTTTCACGACCGTGTCCGGGCTCGAGTTCGGCACGCGCGAGGGCGTGCTCGTCGATCCTACCGAGGAGCGTCTGCGCGAGGAGTTCGCCGACACTCGCACGCTGCACCTGCCGGTGCATGCAATCGTGCGCATCGAGGAAGTCGGTCGGCGTGGCGCGGCGGCTATCCGCGACGGTAGCAGCGGCGAGAAGGTGGTGCCGCTGCCGATGCCGCCGGTGAAGCGGTGAGTAGTGAGTAGTGAGTAGAAGCCGGTGTTTCCTTGCGGTTTCTCGGATCACCTGCACGGGAAGACTCCGGTATCGCCGAGAAATCCCCAGAAAACACCGGCTTCTACTCACTACTCACCGCTCCACCTGCCCCCAGCGCGCCAACGCCTTCAGGATGTTCAGTGCTTCGCCGAGGACGAAGTCGCGCTCGGGGTCGCCGGCGGGGGGCATGACGGCGGGTGGTGGATCGCCGTCGCGCTCATTGCGAGCGCCGTTGCCGAGGTGCCCCGGCAAGTCTGCTTCACTGACGCCGCGCGCGGACGCATCGAGCGGGCGCAGCTCGGCGGGTTGCAGCAGCACATCGGGTTCGATGCCCTCGGCCTGGATGGAGCGGCCGTTCGGCGTGTAGTAGAGCGCCGTGGTCAGTTTGATCGCCTCGCCGTTGGTGAGCGGCAGCACCGATTGCACCGAGCCCTTGCCGAAAGTGCGCTGACCGAGGATCAGCGCGCGCTTGCGGTCCTGGAGTGCGCCGGCGACGATCTCGCTGGCCGACGCCGAACCGGCGTCCACCAGCACCACCAGCGGTGCGCCGAGCAGCAGATCGCCGGGCTGCGCGCTGAACTGCGCGCTCGCCAGCGCCACCCGACCCCGGGTGCTGACGATCGCACCCGAGTCGAGGAACAGGTCGCTGACATCGACCGCGGCGTCGAGCAGGCCACCGGGATTGCTGCGCAGGTCGAGCACCAGTCCCTCGAGCGGCTTGCCGGGTTGCACCAGGGCGCCGACGCGCTTGGCCACTTCCTCGGCGGTATTGGTCTGAAAGGTGGCGATGCGTACGTAACCGAAGCCGGGTGCCAGCAGGCGGCCACGCACGGCGGTGACGTCGATGACTTCGCGCTTCAGGGTCAGGTCGAAGGCCGGCTGGCCGGCGCGGATCACGGTGATCTGCACTTCGGTACCGGCCTCGCCGCGCATGCGGTCGATCGCGAGATCGGCGTCCTCGCTCTCCACCGGGACGCCGTCGATGCGGCTGATCACGTCGCCCGGCTGGATGCCGGCGCGCGCCGCCGGGGTGTCGTCGATCGGTGCGATCACCGTCAGCGCGCCGGCGCGCACCTGCACCTCCAGGCCGAGGCCGCCGTAACGGCCGCTGGTGTCGTCGGTCAGCGCCTGCAGGTCGGTCTTGCGCAGGTAGGCGCTGTGCGGGTCGAGGTCCAGCAGCAGGCCGCGGATCGCCGACTTCATCAACTGTTCGGCGCTGACCGGCTCGACGTAGGAACGTTGCACCTCGCGGAAGACCGCAGTGAACACGCGGATGTCCTCGACGCTGACTTCGTCGGCGCCGGCGCTGGCGGTCTCGGCGGCCGCGGCCGCCGATGCGGGCGGCGTCGCGGGCGGCTCCTCGGCGGCGAAGCCGACCGCGGACAGCAGGAGGGCGATGGCGGCGAACAGCGTGGGCTTCATGGCGGGCGCGGAATCGAGCGATGGGCCGAGTATGGCGGGTCCGGCGCCGGTGCGCTCCCGCACGCCGGCCAGCCATCGGGCACCACGACCGAGCACCGGAACCACCCTCAGGGCCGCCACCAGGTCGCCGGATCCAGCGCTTGCCCGTTCTGACGCAGCTCGAAATACAGGCCGGTGCTGGCGGCGCCACCGGAATCGCCGGCGAGTGCGACGACGGCGCCGGCTTCCACCCATTCGCCTTCGCTGGCGAGCAGCGATTCGCAACGGCCGTAGAGGCTCATGTAGCCGTCGCCGTGGTCGAGGATCAGCAACTGGCCGTAGCCGCGCAACCAATCGGCGAAGGCGACCCGGCCGCGCGCCACCGCGCGGATCTGGGCGCCGCGGGCGGCCTCGATGCGCACCCCGGCGCTGGCGCGGCCGAGGTGCTGCTGGCCGAAGCCGAGCAGCACGCGCCCGGCCAGCGGTCGCGGCAAGCGACCCCTGAGTTCGGCGAAGGGGCGGTCTTCCGGGAGCAGCGCCGGCACGTCGCCGATCACCTCGCGCAACTGCGCGAGCAGGCCCTCGAGGTCGGCGCGATCGGATTCGAGCGCGTCCACGCGCGCCTGCGACTGCGCCAGCGCCTGGCGCAGTTGCGCGAGCACCCGCGCACGCCGTTGCCGCACTTCCTGGAGCGCCGCCAACTGTTCGGTCTCGGCGGCGCGCGCCTGCTCCAGCGCCGCGCGCGCCAACAGTGTTTCCTGCTGCAGCGCGGCCAGCGACTGCAGCAGGCGATTCACGCTGCCGATGCGATCGACGCGCGTGCGCTGCAGTTGCTGCTGGTAGGCGAGCAGGCGCCCGGTGTCCGCCAACTGGTCCTGCGCGAGCACCAGTTTCAGGGTGTCCAGCCGGCCGAGCGCGTAGGTCGAGCGCAGCAAGGCCGCGAGCGAGGCTTTCTGCGCCGACAAGCGGGTTTCCTGGCGGGCGCGTTCGGCCAGCAACTCGGTCAGGCGCGCGTCGGCTTCGGCACTCTCGGCGGCGAGTTGCCGCAGGGTGCGGTTGCGCGTGGCGATCTCGCCTTCGACCGTGCGCAGTTCCTGCAGCGATCGTTGCACCGCGTCGGCGCGCTGCGCCCGCTCGCGCTCGGCGGCGACGAGGTCCTCGCGGATCTTCGCGAGGCGCGCGGTCAGGCCCGCCTCGTCGGCGACGGGCGCGGCGGGCGATGCGGCTCGTGCATCCGTCGCCGTTGCGTCGACGGCAGGCCCGGCGGGCTGGGCCGCCGCGACGCCCGCCAGCCACAGCAGCAGCCAGGCGGCGCGCATCCTCAGCCCCCCAGTTCGACCAGCGAATGGCCGCTCATCTGCGCTGGTTGCGGCAGTCCCATCAACGCGAGCACCGTGGGCGCCAGGTCGCGCAGCGCGCCGCCCTCGCGCAGGCGCGCGGGCCGGCCGATGTAGACCAGCGGCACCGAGTTCGTCGTGTGCTGGGTGTTCGGCTGGCCGTTCTCCTCGTCCCACATGTCCTCGAGGTTGCCGTGGTCGGCGCTGACCAGCATTTCGCCGCCGACCTCGAGGATTGCCTGCTCGAGCGCGCCGAGCGCAACGTCCACCGCCTCAACCGCGGCGATCGCGGCGCGCAGGTCGCCGGTGTGGCCGACCATGTCCGGGTTGGCGA
This sequence comes from Lysobacterales bacterium, assembly GCA_019187485.1. Taxonomy (GTDB): domain Bacteria; phylum Pseudomonadota; class Gammaproteobacteria; order Xanthomonadales; family SZUA-5; genus JADKFD01. The sequence goes on from JABAQR010000017.1 coordinate 79,626, forward strand.
GGTTACAGACGATGAAGTCGAAACTCCCGCTGCGGATCGCGGCGGTGAGCTTCGCGGTGACTTCGGGACAGCTCATCTCCGGTTGCAGGTCGTAAGTCGCGACCTTGGGCGAGGGCACCAGGATGCGCTCCTCGCCGGCGTACGGAGTCTCGCGGCCGCCGCTGAAGAAGAAGGTGACGTGCGCGTACTTCTCGGTCTCGGCGATCCGCAACTGGCGCAGGTCCGCGTCCGCGAGCACCTGCGGCAGCGTGTGCTCCATGCTCTGCGGCGGAAAGGCCACCGTGGTCGGCAGGTCGGCGGCGTACTCGGTGAGGCTGACGAAGCACGCCAGCGCCGGGCGCCGTGCCGGCGCGAAGCCCTCGAAGTCCGCGCGCACGAAGGCGCGCGTCAGTTGCCTTGCGCGATCGGCGCGGAAGTTCATGTAGACGATCGCGTCGCCGTCCTCGACGCGACAGCCGCCGGCGATCGTGGTCGGCCGCACGAACTCATCGTTCTCGCCACGCGCATAGGCCGCGGCCAGCGCCGCCGGCGCATCGGCGGCATCGACATCGGCGCGTGCATCGACGATGCAGCGCCAGGCGCATTCGACACGTTCCCAGCGCTGGTCGCGGTCCATGCCGAAATAGCGCCCACCGATGCTGGCGATGCGCGCCTCCGGCAGCGCCGCGCATTGCGTTCGCAGACGTTCGAGCGAAGGCGCGGCGCTGCGCGGCGGGGTGTCGCGGCCGTCGAGGAAGGCATGCACGGCGATGCGTGCGCCCTGCGCGGCGGCGAGCCGCAGCAGCGCCAGGATCTGGTCCTCGTGACTGTGCACGCCGCCCGGCGACACCAGCCCGAGCACATGCAGCGTGCGACCGCTGGCCGCCACCGTGCGCGCGGCGCCGAGCAACGCCGGATTGCGGTCGAAGCTGCCGTCGGCGATCGCCGCGTCCACCCGCGTCAAATCCTGGTAGACGATGCGTCCGGCGCCGAGGTTCATGTGCCCGACCTCGGAGTTGCCCATCTGCCCCTCCGGCAGCCCGACCGCGAGTCCGTCGGTGCGCACCAGCGTGGACGGCCAGCGCGTGCTGATCCGCCGCCAGTTCGGACATTGCGCCTGGCTGATCGCATTGTCCGCCGCCGGCGGCGCGTGGCCCCAGCCGTCGAGGATCAGCAGCAGGATGGGCTTGGGGCGCATGCGCAGGATCGGAACGCGGATGGGTCGGGAATGGTAGCGCAGGGGGGATGGCACGAGGGCACGAGGACACGGGTGCCGAAGGGCAGAAGGGCACGAAATGACGTCGTGGCCCACGACTCCATGGCCTTGCGCGCGCTGGCGCGATCCCGGCCGAACCACGCGAATCCTGCTTGCGTGCCCTCGTGCCTCCTTGCGGCTCCTTCCATTGCCCCTCATCCACCCCGGCGGGTAAACTCCACCGGCTTTCCGACACGCCAAGCCTCTCCGCGAGCCGTGAACCTGCCGATCAGCGAACGCCTGTTGGGCGGGGCGGTGGAGATCGTCGTACGACCGAACCGGTCGGCGGATCTCGCCACGCTGCTGGCCGTGTATGCGGGTCTGTCGGCTTCGGTGTTGTTGGTGTCTGGTTTCAGTTTCATCCAGGGCAACGTGCTGGCGCCGTGGTTCGCGCTGCTCGACCTGACACTGGTCGCGGCCTGCTTCGCCGTGGTCTGGCGCAAGTCGGCGCACCACGACTGCATTCGTTTTGATACGGATCGGGTCGTGATCGCCAGTCGAAGGGGGACAGCCGTGTGCGAAGCGGTTTACCAGACCGGTTGGGTGCGGGTGTGGTCGGAGAGCGGAAAGTATCGCGGGGATCGTTGCGTTTGCGTGGGCTCGCATGGCCGGCGCACCGAAGTGGGCAATTTCCTGGGCGCGACCGAACGCGAGCGTCTGGAAAGGATGATCAAGGACCGTCTGCGGCAGACTCGCGTAGTGCCGAGTGCGGCAGGATTCGAAAACGAGGCAAGAGGAAGCACGGCATGAAGCGGCTACTTGGACAACTCGTCGTTCCGGCGCTGACGCTGCTGGTTGCAGGCGGCGCGTTCGCCAATCCGGAACCCTGGCAGCTCAACATGACGCCGGGCGTGACCGCGACCAGTCAGGACGTCTACCAGTTGCACATGCTGATCCTGTGGATCTGCGTGTTCATCGGCATCGCCGTGTTTGGCGCGATGTTCTACGCGATGTTCAAGTTCCGCAAATCCAAAGGTGCGGTGGCGGCAAGGTTCAGCCACAACACCACCGCCGAAGTGATCTGGACGACGATCCCGATCCTGATCCTGCTCGGCATGGCGTATCCGGCCACCCGGACACTGGTGCGCATGGCCGACACCGGCAATGCCGAGCTGACCGTCAAGATCACCGGCTACCAGTGGAAGTGGCGCTACGAGTACCTCGGCGAGGACGTCAAGTTCATGTCCTCGCTGGCACGCGCGGCCGACGAGGCGCGCCAACTGGGCTCAGGCATCGATCCACACAGTGTCGAGAACTACCTGCTCGATGTCGACCGTCCGCTGGTCATCCCCACCGGCACCAAGGTGCGTTTCGTGATCACCGCCGACGACGTCATCCACGCCTGGTGGGTGCCCTCGCTCGGCTGGAAACAGGACGCGATTCCGGGTTTCATCAACGAGGCATGGACCCAGGTGGACGAGCCCGGCGTCTACCGCGGCCAGTGCGCGGAACTGTGCGGCAAGGATCACGGCTTCATGCCGATCGTGGTCGTCGCCAAGCCGCGCGCCGAGTTCGACGCCTGGCTGGCCGGACAGAAGGCCGCGCAGATGCCGGCCGGCGCCGTCGCCGCGAGCGCGCCGACGGCCACCTCGTCCGGCATCTGATTCGTCCGTCCCGCACCACATTCGCAAGATTCTGGAGCACAGCCATGGCCCACCACGGCGATCACACCCACGACGCGGCGCACGACGGCCACGACGACCACGACCACAAGCCGAGCGGCTTCTTCGAGCGCTGGTTCTGCGGCACCAACCACAAGGACATCGGCACGCTCTATCTGGTGTTCTCGCTGATCATGTTCCTGGTCGGCGGCAGCATGGCGCTGGTCATCCGCGCCGAGCTGTTCCAGCCCGGCATGCAGCTGGTCGAGCCGGACTTCTTCAACTCGATGACCACCATGCACGCGCTGGTGATGATCTTCGGCGCGGTGATGCCGGCCTTCGTCGGCCTGGCGAACTGGATGATCCCGATGATGATCGGCGCGCCCGACATGGCGCTGCCGCGCATGAACAACTGGTCCTTCTGGATCATGCCTTTCGCGTTCGCGCTGCTGCTGTCGACCCTGTTCATGGACGGCGGTGGCCCGGCCGGTGGCTGGACCCTGTACCCGCCGCTGTCGATCCAGGGCGGCAACAACGTCGCCTTCGTGATCTTCGCGGTGCACATGATGGGCATCAGCTCGATCATGGGCGCGATCAACATCATCGCCACCATCCTCAACCTGCGCGCGCCGGGGATGGATCTGCTGAAGATGCCGGTGTTCGTCTGGACCTGGCTGATCACCGCCTTCCTGCTGATCGCGGTGATGCCGGTGCTGGCGGGCTCAGTCACCATGCTGCTGACCGACAAGTACTTCGGCACCACCTTCTTCAGCGCCGCCGGCGGCGGCGATCCGGTGATGTTCCAGCACATCTTCTGGTTCTTCGGCCACCCCGAGGTCTACATCATGATCCTGCCCGCCTTCGGCGTGGCCTCGGAGATCATTCCAACCTTCTCGCGCAAGCCGCTGTTCGGCTACCAGGCGATGGTCTACGCGACCGCGTCGATCGCCTTCCTGTCCTTCATCGTGTGGGCGCACCACATGTTCACCGTGGGCATGCCGCTCGGTGGCCTGATCTTCTTCATGTACGCGACCATGCTGATCGCGATCCCGACCGGCGTGAAGGTGTTCAACTGGGTGGCCACGATGTGGCGCGGCTCGATGAGCTTCGAGACGCCGATGTTGTTCGCCGTCGGCTTCGTGATCCTGTTCACCATCGGCGGTTTTTCCGGCTTGATGCTGGCGATCGTTCCGGCCGACTTCCAGTACCACGACACCTACTTCGTGGTCGCGCACTTCCACTACGTGCTGGTGACCGGTGCGATCTTCTCGATCATGGGCGCGGTCTACTACTGGCTGCCGAAGTGGACCGGCCGGATGTACAACGAGACGCTCGGCAAGGTGCATTTCTGGCTGTCGACGATCACCGTCAACATCCTGTTCTTCCCGCAGCATTTCCTGGGTCTCGCCGGCATGCCGCGACGCATCCCGGATTACAACGTGGCCTTCGCCGACTTCAACATGATCTCGTCGATCGGCGGCTTTGCCTTCGGGCTCAGCCAGTTGCTGTTCGCGTGGATCATCATCGACGTGTGCTTCCTGAAGCGTGGCCAGAAAGCCACCGCGGGCGTCTGGGAAGGCGCGCGCGGCCTGGAGTGGACGTTGTCTTCGCCGGCGCCCTACCACTCCTTCTCGACACCGCCGAAGATCGACGACCGGATGCTCGCGCACGGCGACGTGGCGCACTGATGGACGCACGCGCGGATCGTCAGATCCAGCAGCGCCGGGCGGCCGCGCGGCGTACCGCGTGGCTGCTCGGCGCGGTCGCGCTGGCGCTCTACGGCCTGTTGTTCGTGCGCGCGTCGCTGCTCTCGTGAGCACCGGCGTGCACACTCCGCTGATTCGGCGGATCCTGTGGGTCTGCGCTGCTTCCTTCGCCTTCTGCTTCGCGCTGATCCCGTTGTATTCGATCTACTGCGAGATCACCGGCGTCAACGGCAAGACCGGCCGCGCACAGGCGCCGGTTGCGGCCATCGACGACACGCGTCTGATCGAGGTGCAATTCGACGCTGCCGTCAACGCCGGCTTGCCATGGAGCTTTCGACCCAAGGTGCCGAGCATGCGGGTGCATCCCGGCCAACTGGTCGAGGCCTTGTTCGAGGCTGGCAACGAGGGCGCGACGGACCTCGTTGGTCAGGCGGTGCCGAGCGTTGCGCCGAACCGCGCCTCCTTGTACTTCAACAAGACCGAATGCTTCTGCTTCACCGAGCAGTTGCTGCGCGCGGGCGAGCGCCGGCAGATGCCCGTGCGCTTCGTCATCGATCCCGGCCTGCCCGCCGATGTGCGCGTGCTGACGCTGTCCTACACCTTCTACTTGAACGACATCGCCACGGATCGTCTGGCGCAGCACTCCGTGCTGGCCAATAATCCGGCGCTCTGACACGTCCGCCGGGTCCTGTCCGGCGGCACCACGGTTTCCGACGGGGATTGCACATGGCAGCACAAAGCGCAGGCGGCTACTACGTTCCACACGGCAGCGTCTGGCCGATCCTCGGTTCGGTGGCGTTGTTTTTCCTGCTGGGCGGCGCCGCTTCGCTGATCAACGACGACAGCGGCCCGGGCATGATCAAGTTTCTGATCGGGCTGTCGCTGCTGCTGGTGATGCTGTTCGGCTGGTTCGGTACCGTCATCAAGGAAAGCGTGCGCGGGATGTACAACGCGCAGGTCGACGTCTCTTTTCGTCTGGGGATGGTCTGGTTCATCTTTTCCGAAGTGATGTTCTTCGCCGCCTTTTTCGGCGCACTGTTCTATGCGCGCCACTACTCGGTGCCGTGGCTGGGTGGCGAGGGCGATGGCTTTGCCACCAACGCACTGCTGCACCCGGGTTACGAGGCGGTGTGGCCGACCAACGGCCCGGCGCAGGTCGGCGGGCCCTTCGAGACCATCCCGGCCTGGGGCTTGCCACTGCTGAACACGCTGATCCTGCTGACCTCCGGCCTCACCATCACGCTCGCGCACTGGGCGCTGAAAGTCGGCAAGCGCGGTGCCCTGGTGGGCTGGATGTGGGCCACCGTCGCGCTCGGCTGCCTGTTCCTGTACTTCCAGGGTACCGAGTATGTGCATGCCTATCAGGAACTCGGCCTGACCCTGGGTTCCGGCGTCTACGGCAGCACCTTCTTCATGCTCACAGGTTTCCATGGCATGCACGTGACCCTCGGCACGATCATGCTGATCGTCATCAGCTTGCGCTGCATGTCCGGTCATTTCAGCAAGAATCAGCACTTCGGGTTCGAAGCCGTCGCCTGGTACTGGCACTTCGTGGACGTCGTCTGGCTGGGTCTGTTCGTGTTCGTCTACGTGCTCTGACCTGCCGACGTTCCGAAGAAAAAGGCCGTCGCAAGGCGGCCTTCCCCGATCCAGGGGCGATGGCGCGGCACCGCGCATGACATGCGATGCATGGCCAGGGACAGAGGGAAGGCGCGGTCGATCACGCCTCTACGGTTCTCCCGCCGTCGCCTCCGCGGCTTCGTCCGCGCGCTCGAACACTCGTGCGGCATCTTGGTAATACTGCTCGGCGCTGCGGCCCCGACGCAGCGCAGCGTAGGGTGGTTTCAGGGTGCCGGACAGGTTGGGTTCGCTGCTGAAAGGTGGGTCACCGACGCCCGGGAGCAGCGTGAGCGCCAGAAAGACAATGCCGACGAGACCGGCCGGCAGCAGCAGTTGCCGGGCGCGACCGCGCGAGATCAGACGCAGGTGGCCAAAAATCACCGCCGACACCAGCAGCGCGCCCGAGAAGCTGCCCCAGGCCGGCAGCCACGGGTCGGCGGTGAAGGCGAAGCCGACGTAGCCACCGATGCTCTCGGCGAGGTTGCTCGCCACGACGCCGAGGCCGCCGATCGCGAGATGGCCGAGATAATGGAATCGGTGCGCGACGACGCGGTTGACCAGGCTCCAGGCGAGCGCCCACAAGGCCAGCACGATCAGCGCTGGCGTCACGGCCGAGAGCAGTAGGCCCACGCGCAGGGCCTGTGCGCTGCCGAGGACCTGGTCGGAGACCATTGCGAGCAGGCTGCCGACGACCGCGCCGGCGGCCCAGCCGAAGCGGTCCAGTCCCAGCCAGCGCGAACCGGCGAGCGGGTCCGGCAGAGCCGCCGGCAGTTCCTCGTCGAGACTGCGGAAGCGCAGATGGGTGTGGCCGATGCGCAACTCGGCGCCGCTCGTCAGCGCGACCCGTTCGCGGCGCTCGTGCTGGTTGCCGATGAAGCTGCCGTTCTGGCTGCCACCATCCACCCAAAGCGGACCGCCGTCGTGCGCACGGATCTCGCCATGGTGGGCACAGACGTAGGGGTCATCGATCACCAGATCGTTGTCGAGCGCGCGACCAACGCGGAAGGGCAGCCGCTCGATGCGCAGCCGCTGCTGCACATGACCGCTGCGGTCGATCAGTTCGAGCGCGCCCACGCAGCTCATGGTCGCTCCAGCCGGATCGCTTCGGTGAAGCGGCGCGCGAAGCGCAGGCCGTGCTCGCGGTCGACCCCGGTCAGCACCAGGGTCGATTGCAGCGAGCGTCCATCGTCGTCGAGACTGACCTGGCGCTGCACGAGGTCGTACAGGCCCGCAAACTCGCGGTACCGGCGCGCGCAGACCACGAGCTTGCGTTTGAGCGTGGCGTCGTCGACGAAATCGCTGTGGCACTCGAAGTCGGTCACTTTGCTGCGATCGCCGCCGAGTTCGCCGTAGAAACTCGTGAAGTCGCGCTCCATCTGCGCCCAGAAGCGCAACCGGCCGATGCGCCGCGCCTGGCGCAGTTCGTGCTCGTAACGGATCGCGCCGGTGTTGAGGTCGCCGGCCAGAAAGATGTCGTCCTCGCTCTGGCAGGACAGCTCGGTCTGGTCGATCAGGCGTTCGTCGTCCTGGTCGGTCTGGCTCCAGCAACTGATGTAACGCGCCAGTGCGGCCGGCACGCGGTATGCGCCGAGGGCGACGCTGGCGAATTCGCCCTGCATCAGGTCGATCAGGTACTGCGCCTGGTTGGCGCGCAACTGCGCGCCGATGCGCTCCATCAGTTCGCCGCGAGTAGCGGCTTCGTCGCGCGTGAGCAAACCGATCACGTGCTGTGCGGGAACCAGGAAGCCGACCTGGTCGCCGGCGCTGGCGACGTTGACGCCGATCACGTTGCCGGCGCGATCCACCGCAGGACCGCCGCTCATGCCGGGGTTGATCGAGGCGGTCAGATGGATACGCTCGTACAGCGATTTTTCGAGCAGGCCGTTGTAGGTGCCCTCGACGATGGTGAGGCCAAGGTCGTAGGGGAATCCGAGGGCGTAGATGCGTTCGCCCATCTTCGGCAGGTTGCCCTCGACCGCGAGAAAGGCGCGTCCGGCGAGTTGTGGCGACTGCATCACCGCAAGATCGTGGACCACATCGACATCCAGCAGTTCCAGTGGGCCACTGGCGCCTTCGCGGTCCTGCCATTCGGCGCGATGACTCTCGGGGTGATGGACGAAGTCCGCGACCACGTGAAAGTTGGTGATCAGGCGACCGTCGTCGCTGACCACGAAGCCGCTGCCGATCGAGCGCTTGGCGCCGCCACGCGCGTCGATGATGCGTACCTGCAACACGCTGGCCTGATGGCGGGTGTAGACGTCTTCGGTGGTCCAGTCCTGGGCGCGCGCCGAAGACAGCAGCGCGACGAGGCCGAGCAGCAGGTACAGCAGGCGCATGGAGGAATCGGCGGCGGCGGGATGCGCACGCCAGGCAGGCGCGCCGGAACGAGTATGCCGCAGGTCGCGAAGCCTCACAAATCAAACGATTGCGCAGGCCGAAGGAAAGTCGCATCGTGCCCGGGTGACGGGAACGGGGCGTATGCCGGACATCGCACGAGAACGCCCTTGCGAGGGAAGGATGCGCCAGTGGTGGCGCGGGCTGCCGGTGGCGCTCGCGCTGCTGTGTGCGCAGGCCGGCCGCGCCGAGGACTGGATCGGCCAGCCCAGCCTGACCCGCTACACGCCGGCTGACACCGAGGCCCAGCCCTACAGCTTCGCGGTGCTGCCACTGGCCAGCGGCGAAGTCTTCGTGGGCAATGCCGATGGCCTGTTGCGTCACTTCGGACGTCGCTGGCAGACCATCGAGGTGCCCGGAGCCGGTACCGTGCGTTCGCTTGCACTCGGGGCCGATGGCCGCATCTACCTCGGCGGCTATCAGAACTTCGGCGTGCTCGAACGCGCACCCGATGGCCGCTATGCCTTCACCAGCTACGAACGCAGCTTCTTCCCGGACAGCGTCGGTGCGCCGCTCGGCGAGATCTGGGACACGGTGGCGGTGGCCGACGGGGTATGGTTCGCGACCAGCCTCAAGCTGTTTTTCGTCGGCTACGATGGCAGCCAGCGCACGCTGGACCTGCCCAGTCCATTGCTGGCGATGTTCCAGCCCGGCGGCCAGCCGGTGGTCGCGCTGCGCGACCGGCGGTTGTTCCAGATCCAGGGTGGCGAGCTGCGCCCCTGGCTGCGCGCCGCCGGGCGCGTATGCGGGCTGGCGCGTCAGGGGCCGGAGCAGTACTGGCTGTTGACGGACACCGGCGAGCTCTACCACATCGACGGCAAGCTCGCGCAGCGCCGACGCCACCCGGCCGAGGCCGTGCTGCGCGCGGGCACGGCCTACGCAATGGCGGCACTGCCCGACGGCGGGCATGCGGTCGGCACGCTCGCCGGCGACATCGTTCGTTTCGACGCCGATTTCAGCCATTTCCAGGTCTGGCCGGTCGGTGACGCGCCGGTGATCGCGCTCGGCGTCGACCGCGAGAACCACCTGTGGGCCGCCACCGAGGCCGACATCGTGCGGGTCTCGCTGTCGACGGCCTGGTCGCTGTTCGACCGCAGTCAGGGCCTGCGCGGCCCGGTGACCCACGCGGCGATGCATCAGGGCCGACTCTATGTGGCCACGTCCGTGGGCCTGTACGGCGCCGTGCGCACGCCCGCGGGCGGTACCCTGCTGGAGCTGATCGGCCTGCCGCAGACCGAGATCCATCATCTCGCGTCCACGACGCCGGGCCTGCTGGTCGGTGCGCGCGAAGGCGTATACCTGTGGCGTGATGGGCGGTTGCGTACCGTCGCGACAGGGATGCTGGCCTGGCGGTTGGTTCCATCCAGAGTAGTCGCCGACCGCGTCTACGTGGTCGAGGACGCGGGAATGCACGTACTGGATCGCGAGGGCGACGACTATCGGATCGGCCAGCGCTTCACAGACCCGGCGTTCCGCTTCGACGAGATCGCCGAGGAAGCCGACGGCAGCCTGTGGATCGATCGTTTGCTCGACGACCCGGTGCGTCTGCGCATGCAGGCCGACGGGCGCACGCTGGAGGCACCGCAGGCGGTTCCGCTGGGCACGGCGCGCGCGCCCGACGGCAACGCGACGGTGTTCAAGCTCGACGGCCGGATCCTGGTGGCCAGCGACCAGCGCCTGCTCGTCTGGGATGGCGCGGCCCTGCGGCCGCAGCCGCAGCACCCGCTGATCCGGGCGGGATTTGCGCCGACCGACGGCTTGCGCGTGCGCACCTGTGGCGACGGCAGCGTGTTCGCCTTCGACGATCGTCGCCTGCTGCGCCGCGATGCCGATCCGGTGACGCCCTTCGTCGAGCTGCAACCGATGGACGGCGGCACCCGCGGGATCCTCGATCTGTGGTGCGGCGATCCGGACGGACGCGCCTTCGTGGCCACCTGGAACGGCATCGTGCGCTTCGACCCGGCGGCGCGGAGCTCGCCGCCGCCACGCGGAGGTCCGCAGATGGAGCGGGTCAGTCTTTCCACTCGCGAAGGCAGCACCGAACTGCTGCCGCTGCAGGCCGACAATATCGTGCTGCCACCCTTCCGGCAGTTGCGCTTCGAGTACGCAAGCCCGGCGATTTCCGCCAACGTACGCTTCCGCTCGCGCCTGGAGGGACACGAGCAACAGTGGGTGGATGGCGGCGAGGGCAGCCGCGAGTTCAGCGCGCTGCCCGCTGGCGACTACGTGTTCGTGGTGCGCGCGCTGGACGGGGCCGGGCCCGCCGGGAAGGATCTGCGCTACCCGCTGCGGGTCGCCGCCGCCTGGTGGCAGACACCCTCGGCGCTGCTGCTGGGGGTGGCTACGCTGGCGTTGTTGTTCGTGTTGTTGCTGCACTGGCGCTCGCGCACACTCAAGCGCCGCAACGAGGAGCTCGAGAAGCTGGTGTCGGAGCGCACCGAGGCGCTCGCGCTGCGCGGCATCGAACTGGAACAGCTCAACAAGCGCCTGGCCGAACTGGCCGACGCCGATGGCCTGACCGGAGTCGCCAACCGCCGCAAGCTCGAGTATGAAATGGAGGGCGCCTGGGCTGCCGCCAAGTCCAGCGACGGTTATCTGTCGCTGCTGTTGATCGACGTCGATCACTTCAAACGCTTCAACGACAGCTACGGGCATCTCGTCGGCGACGAGCGCCTGCGGGCGATCGCCGAGCGCCTCAAGGGCTGGGTGGGACCCGGCGACCTGCTCGCGCGCTACGGCGGCGAGGAGTTCGTGCTGCTGATGCCGGGCTCCACCATCGATGTCGCCCGCGAACGCGCCGAGGCGATCCGCCGCGACGCCCGCCACGTCGGCTGCGACGGCGAAGGCAGCAGCGTGTCGATCGGCGTCGCCGAACGCCGCAAGCACAAGCCCGGCGACACCGCGCAGTTGTTCGAGTTTGCCGACCTCGCGCTGTACCGCGCGAAGAACGCGGGCAGGGACCGGGTGGAGGTGTACACGGAGTAGGTGGGCCCGCAGCGGGATCGTCTGGCGCGCGCCGAAGAGGTCCGCTTCCTGGTTGTCGGTTCCTGGCGATAGCCAGGCTCGGGGCTCTCCGCTTCTTCCAGGCTCCAGCGCAAGCAGTGGGCAACGGATGGCAACGCCCTCAGGGCGCGGCCAACCGCCCCTCCAGCCAGCCGACGATCGAATTGAACACATGCTTGCGCATCGCCGGGCTGTTGTTGATGCCGTGCTTGCCGCCGGGATAGGTCATCAGATCGAAGCGGGTGCCGCGCTCCTGCAGTGCCGCCATCAGTTGCGTGGAGTGCGTGAACAGCACGTTGTCGTCGGCCATGCCGTGCACCAGGTACAGCGGACTTTTCAAGCCGTCCAGCCAGGGAAAGATCGAACTGCGCTCGTAGGCCTGCGCGACCCGCCGCGGATCGTCCATGTAGCGTTCGGTGTAGTGGGTGTCGTAGAGCTTCCAGTCGGTGACCGGCGCCACCGCGACGCCGGCGGCGATCTCGGCCGAATGGCGCGCCAGCAGGTGCAGGCTCATGTAGCCGCCGTAGCTCCAGCCGAACACGCCGATGCGCTTGCCATCCACATATTCCTGCTGCGCCAGCCAGCGCACCCCTGCCATCTGGTCCTCGACCTCGGGGCCGCCCATGCGGCGGTGGATCGGGGCCTCAAAGCCCACACCGCGGCGTGCGCTGCCGCGGTTGTCGAGGCTGAACACCACGAAGCCGCGCTGCGCGAACACCTGGTCGATCAGGCCCCAGCGCTCGTCCCACTTGCGCTGCACCACCTGCACGTGCGGGCCACCGTAGACGCGCACCAGCGCCGGATAGCGCTTGCCGGCCTCGAAGCCGAGCGGCTGGATCACGCGGTAGTGCAGGGTCTGGCCGTCGGCGGCTTCGAGGGTGCCGAATTCGGGCTTGCGGTGCGCCGCGAGGAAGCGTGCGTAGGGATGCTCGCCCGCGACCTTGTTCGCCTCCAGCACCGCCAGTTCCTTGCCGGCGTGGTCGTGCAGACGCAGCTGCGGTGGTGTGTTCTCGTCCGACCAGGTATCGACGTAGACGCGTGCGTCCGCGCTGAAGGTCGCGTCGTGCCAGCCTTCGTGCAGGCTGATGCGGGTGGCTGAACCTGGCGAATCGGTGTCCAGCGAGCTCATGTAGATCTGCCGGGTGCGTACATCCTCGGCATTCGCGGCGAACCAGAAGCGGCGCTTTTTCGCATCCACGGCGAGTAATTCGTCGACCACCCAGGGGCCGGTCGTCAGCGGCCGGATCAGGCTGCCGTCGAGTGCGCGCAGCTCCAGATGCCGGTGGCCACTGCGTTCGCTCGCCCAGACGAAGCTCTGGCCATCCGGCAGCACCCGCAGGCAGTCGTGCAGGTTCACCCAAGTCTGGCTCTGTTCGCTGAGGATGAGCTGCGCGCTGCCGTCGCCGGCGCTCGCGCGCAGCAGGTCGAGTTGGCGCTGGTCGCGGCTCTGGCGCTGCACCAGCAGGGTCGCCGCGTCGACCCAGTCGACCCGTGCGAGGTAGATGTCACGTTCCTCGCCGAGGTCGATCTCGACGTCCCGGGGCTTGCCCTCGGCGGTGAGGTGGCGCACGTACAGGCGCACGTCGGCATTCGCCTTGCCGGCCGCCGGATAGCGCTGTTCGATCACTTCGGTGCGGTCGGCGTAAACCTCGAAGCGACGTTCGACCGCGACCGGCGCCTCGTCGACGCGCACATAGGCGACCGCGCCATCATCCGGTGCCCACCAGTAGCCGGTCTGGCGGTTCATTTCTTCCTGGGCCACGAACTCGGCCATGCCGTAGCTGAGCCGGTCTTCTGCCGGTGGGCTGAGCGCGAATTGCGCGCCGTCGGCGAGACGGATCGCGTGCAGGCTGCGACCGCGCACGAAACTGACGTAGCCGCCCTTGGGCGAGAAGCGCGCGTCGGTGGCGAAACCGTCCTCGACCTTGGCGATCTGGCGCGTCGAATCCTCGCCGCCGCCGATGCGGTGCATGTACAGGGCACCGGCGATCGGGAACAGCAACTGCTTGCCATCGGCGGACCACGAATATTCGACAATGCCGCGGCTGCCGGCGATGCGGGCACGCTCGCGCCTTGCTTTCTCCTCGTCGGACAGGGTTTCGTCGGTGCCGCCGCCGAGCAAGGCCGAATCAACCAGCAGGCGGGTCTGCTTCGACGCCAGGTGGTACTCCCAGAGGTCGAACACCGTCTGGTCCTGCTCCTTGCCGCGCAGAAAGGTCACACGTTGGCCGTCGGGGGAGATCTGCAACTGGCGCGGTGCGGTACCGGACAAGGCGGGATCCTCGTAGACGCGGTCGATGGTCAGGGTGTCGGATGCATTCACGGGCAGGGAGGCAGCGAGCAGCAGGGCGAGGACGATGCGCACGGGCGCGGGCTCCGGCGGGGGAAGGGGGATTCTAGGTGGGGGAGCCGGTGGTTGCTGGTTGCTTGCTGCATGTCGGCAGGAACAACCCGCGGAACCAGGAAGCAGCGCTACACTGGCGCATTCATCGGAGCCTTCACCGGAGCATCCAGCCATGCGCACCTTCCTGCCTTTCGCCCTGCTCGCGCTCGCCGCCTGCGGATCCGAACCGACTCCGCCGCCACCGCCGACGAAGGAGCCGCCGCGGACCTCGACGGTCTTCGACGACACCCTGAAGGCGCGCGACAAGGCGCAGGCGGTGGAGGCGCAGAACCTCGAGCACAAGAAGAAGCTGGACGAGCAACTCGATGGTGGCGGCTGAGCGTCGCCAGACCGCGATCACTAGCCTGGGTCTCCGCTGGCTGCTCGCGCTGCTGCTGGCGGCGCCGCTCGCGGCGCGCACGCTTGAGCGCGGCAATGGCCCGGAACCCGATTCGCTGGACCCGCAGCGCGCGCAGGGCCTGTCGGCGCAGCAGGTGCTGCGCGATCTCTACGAAGGACTGCTGCGCGACGACGCCGATGGGCGCCTGGTGCCAGGCGCGGCCGAGCGTTACCAGATCAGCGCCGACGGACGCGAATACCGTTTCTGGCTGCACGCCGATGGCCGCTATGCCGACGGCGCGCCGCTGACCGCGCAGGACTTCGTGTACGCGCTCGGGCGTGCGCTCGACCCGGCCACCGCCGCGCCGTCGGCGGCACTGCTGTTGCCGATCGCCGGCGCCGCCGCGCGTCTACGCGGCGAGCACGGCGCGCTCGGCGTGGAGGCCCTCGACACGCGCACGCTGCGGATCCGCCTGGAGCGGCCGCGCAGCGACTTCCTGCGTCGGCTGGCCTTGCCGGTGGCGATGCCGGTGCGGCGTGCCGAGATCGAAGCGCACGGCATGACCTGGACACGCCCCGGACGTCTGGTCGGCAACGGCGCCTATGTGCTGCGCGAATGGACGCCGCAGGCCTCCCTGCGGCTCGAACGCAATCCGCACTACCGGCGCGCCGGCGAGGTCGCGATTGCCTCGGTGCGCTACCACGTGACCGAGGACGCCGGCGCCGAGCGCAAGCGTTTCCTCGCCGGCGAGCTGCACCTGACCGAAACCCTGCCGCCGGGCCAGTTGGCACGCCTGCGCGCGCAGCACGCCGGCGAACTGGTGGTGGCGCCGGCCTACGCCACCTTCTACCTCGGCTACAACCTGCGCCAGCGCAAGCTCGCCGATCCGCGCCTGCGCGCCGCGCTGTCGCTGGCGATCGACCGCGAGCGGCTGGTGCGCCACATCACCGGCAATGGCGAGACTGCCGCGTACGCGCTGCTGCCGCCCGCGGGCGAGGCGGGCGCGCGCATGGCCGAGGCCGCGCTGTC
>JABAQR010000016.1 GCA_019187485.1 Lysobacterales bacterium
GGCCGTGTCCAGCCAGCGCGCGATGCCGAAGTCGATCAGGCGCGGTTGGCCCTGCGCGTCGACCAGCAGGTTGCCGGGCTTGAGGTCGCCGTGGGCGACCAGTCGCGCATGCGCGTGCGCGACCGCCGCGCACACCGCCAGCAGCAGGCGCACGCGCCCTGCCTGCGGCAGCTCCGCGATCGCCTGCTGCCAGCCGCGCCCCTCGACGTACTCCTCGACCAGCCAGGGCTGGCCCTCGGCGTCGATGCCGGCGTCGAGCAGGCGCGCGATGCCGGGGTGGTCCAGGCTGGCGAGGATGCGGCGCTCGGCCGCCAGCCGCGGCGCGGTCCATTCGGCCGCGATCCCGGGCGCCAGCAGCTTGATCGCGACCTTGCGCTCGAACTGGCCGTCGCAGCGCTCGCCCAGCCAGACCTCGCCCATGCCGCCGCTTCCGAGCCGCCGCAGCACGCGATAGGCCCCATAGGCGCGGCCGACCAGTTGCCGGCGCGCCAGTTCGGCTTCGGCATCGTGCACCGCGCGTGCACCCAGGGCATCGAAATGGGCCACGGCCGGCGCATCCGCGGCGATCAGCGTGCGCGCCTGCGCGAGCAGTGGCGGATCGTCGTGGAGGGCCTCGGCGAGCACCGCATCGCGCCGCTCCGCCGGCGCCTCCCAGGCCGCCTCGACGGCCGCCCGCAGGCGCGCGTAGTCGCTCACCGGGGCGCGCCCGTCAGTTGCCGGTACAACCAGGTGCGCGCGAAGGCGTAGTCGCGCTTGACGGTCGCGCTGCCGCAGCCGAGTGCGAGCGCGGTGTCGGCTACGTCGAGTCCGCCGAAGACGCGGCAGACGACCACATCGTGCGCGCGCGGATCGAGTGCGGCGAGCGCCACCAGCGCCTGGTCGACCGCGAGCAGTTCCTCCGCCGGCATCTGCTCGACATCCGCATCGGCAAGTTCGACCGCGATCGCGCCGCCGCCGTGGCGCGCGCTCTGCGCTCGGCGCGCGCGGTCGACCAGCAGGCAGCGCATCGCGCGCGCGGCGAGATGGAAGAACTGGGCGCGCGTGACCCAGTCGACGCTGCGCTGGCGCGCGAGGCGCTCGTAGGCCTCGTGGACGATGCTGGTGGTGCTCGCCTCGCCGCCGCCAGCGCGGCGCCGCTGGCGCGCCGCCAGCGCGCGCAGTTCCGCATAGACGCGCTGCGCCAGCGCCGGATCGCCGCCGCCGAGCTCGTCGAGGAAGCGGTTCAGGTCGTCCATGCGTGCATTTCAGCACAATCCACACGGACGCTGCCGACGGCGTGCAAGGCTTGACGTAGCATCCCCATCTCCCCGCCGCAGGACCCCGACGCGGAATGATCGCTGCACGCTGGACCTGGTGCCTGTGCCTGCTGTGCGCGCTCGCAGGCGAGGCCGCGGCGACCGCGGAGAAGCACCCCGGCATGGAGGCGGTGATCGCCGAGCTGGCGGCGGGCGACGAGGCGATCGCGGCGCAGGCGCGCGCGCTGCTGCAGGGCGCCGAGTACCGGCAGGCGATCATCGACGCGATCAGCCGCCCGGCCGAGGGCGTCAAGCCCTGGTACGAGTACCGCAAGATCTTCCTGACCGAAGAGCGCATCGCCGCCGGCGCCGCCTATCTCGCGCAGCACCGGCAGACGCTCGCCGCCGCGCAGGACGCGCAGGGCGTGCCGGCCGAATACGTGGTCGCGATCATCGGGGTGGAGACGTTCTACGGGCGCATCACCGGCAAGTGGAAGGTGATCGACGCGCTGGTGACGCTCGGCCTCTATTACCCGCCACGCCAGCCCTTCTTCCGCGGCGAGCTGCTGCGCTTCCTCGGCCTGCCCCGCGAACGCGGGATCGAGCTCGACCTCGCCAACGTGCAGGGCAGCTATGCGGGGGCCATGGGCCTGGGCCAGTTCATGCCGACCAGCCTCGCGAAGTGGGCGGTGGACGCCGACGCCGACGGCCGCATCGACCTGTGGACCACGCCGGCCGACATCCACATGAGCGTCGCCCACTACCTGCGCGAGCACGGCTGGGCCGCGGGCCAGCCGGTGCTCGCCGAGATGGTCCCCGGCCCGGGCGCGCGCCGATTGCGCGACACCGGCCTCGACCCGGTCTTTCCCTTCAGCCAGTTGGTCGAATGGGGCTACCAGCCGCCCGACGGCAGCGCCCTGCCGCCCGACACCCCGGCCAACCTGCTGACCCTGGAAGTCGCCGAGTCCGACTACGGCTACTGGGCGATCTTCGGCAACTTCCGCGCGATCACGAAATACAACCGCTCGCCGATGTACGCACTGGCGGTGCATCAGCTGGCGCAGGAGATCGCGGCGCGGGCGGGTGGGGAGTGAAGGCGCCTCCCGGAAAGCCGGGGCAGGGGCCGGGGGCTGGGGCGTGCGCGCGGGAAGGCGACTGCACCCGTCCCGCTCGCGCATGGCGCCCTTCCGAGGCGGACGGTCGTGCGCCCCAACCCCCAGTCCCAAACCCCGCTCCCGTTTTCGCCCACCGCTTTCGGAGCGGGTTCGTCTTGCTCACCCTGCTCCTCGCCGCCTGCGCCTCGCACGGGCCCGAGCGCGCGCCGCGGGCGGGAGCGGATCCGGCGCATCGCTACGAGCCGCTGGACGGGCCGCCGAACGTGCCCTTCGACGTCGACGCGATCCCGGAGCCGGTGCCGCGCGAGGAGCCGCTCGCGCGCTACGGCAACCACTCGCCCTACGAGGTGCTCGGCAAGCGTTACCGGGTATTGCCGCGCGGCGCGGGTTATCGCGAGCGCGGCATCGCGTCCTGGTACGGCACCAAGTTTCACGGGCGTCTGACCAGCACCCGCGAGCCTTACGACATGTATCAGTTCACCGCCGCGCACAAGACCCTGCCGCTGCCCAGCTACGCGCGCGTGACCCGGATCGACAACGGCCGCAGCGTGGTCGTGCGCATCAACGACCGCGGGCCCTTCGTCGACGATCGTCTGATCGACCTCTCGTACGCCGCCGCGGTCAAACTCGGCATCCACGGCAGTGGTACCGCACCGGTGGAGGTGCAGGTGCTGCACGCGGATGATGGCCTCGCCACGCGCCGGGTGTCGCATCCGTCGAAGCCGCCGTCGGTGCTGCGTTCGCGCGGCGACGTGCTGGTGCAGGTGGCGGCCTTCGGCACGCGCGCCAACGCCTACGCCTACCGCAAACGCCTGCGTCAGGCTGGTTTCGACGAGATTCGCATCTACACCGCGCGCACCCGGGCGGGGCAGGTCTGGCGGGTGCGCATCGGCCCCTTGGCCGACCGCGCGCAGGCCGATGCGATTCGCGTCCGCCTGCGCTCGGGCGGCTTTGGCGAGCCGCGGATTCTCGAAGGGCCCTGAGCGGTACGCAGGGCGGCGCGCATGCCCACGACGTTACGCGCCTGGGTGCCCGACCCGTATGGGACGGAGTACGGCCGTGTTGGCGAGGGCGTTCCCCCAGCCGGGGATTCAGATCCAGGTCGGGTTCCCGCCAGGTCCGCTCAGGCGCGCAATCCTGCCAGCACTTCGCGTGCGATCCATCCGCGCAGCAGGACGTCGGCTGGCGCCAGCAATGGCTCGGCTGCCTGTCCGGCCTCGCTCGCCACCTGCTCGACCAGCGCGCGCCCGCAGTTTCCGCCGTCTTCCTGCACCAGCGCCAGCAGACGCGCCGCCAGCGGTTCCAGGGACTGGAATTGCACCCGGTCGGCACGGTTGCGGTAGACCACGATCCAGCTCGGCTGGGCGGGCGCCTCACCGGGCTGGCAGCCCGGTCGGATCCGGTGCACCGGGAAACGATAGCCCAGCAGCCAGGCGAGGCCAGACGGAACCGGCACGCTCTCCAGCGGATCGGACAGCGTGGCATCGACCCGGACGTCGTCGAAACTCGCCGGATCCAGGTCCAGCGCCAACTCCACCCATTCGTAATGCGCCAGCTCGTGCAGGAAGGGGTGTTCGGCCTGCCATAGCTCGGGATGCTCGCCGAGAAAGCGCACGAACTCGCTGCCGAGTTCGTGGAACAATGGTGTACGCGCGGCGTGCCGACGGTAGAACTCGCGCACCAGCGCCGAAAAGGGCAGATCGCCGAGCAGTCGCCGGATCACGGGGAAATTGCCGGCGAGCAGTCCGCGGACATTGTTGAACAACAGTTCGCGATAGATGCCGACGCGACGGTCTTCCAGATCCGTCGGGGCCGGCACTCGCGCGGGATCGCGCAGATGGCGCGCCAGCCGCAGTTGCAGTTCCTCAAATGACGGCATGGAGCGGTGTCGGCAGATCGCGGTCGACCGCGCGGGCCTGCACCGCGCGCACGCGGTCCAGTTCGGTCAGCAATTGCGGTAGCGGCGGGATGTTGAAGTCGCGTTCGAGCAGCGTCGGCCGCGTGCCGATGCGACGGTAGCTGTAGTCGAGCAACTGCCAGACCGGATCGACGATGTCGGCGCCGTGGGTGTCGACGATCAGGTCCGGCGCTTCGTGGTAGTGACCGGCGACGTGCAGATAGGCGACGCGCGCGGCGGGGATGCGGTCGATGAAGGCGCGCGCGTCGTAGCGGTGGTTGACGCTGTTGACGTAGACGTTGTTGACGTCCAGCAGCAGCTCGCAATCCGCCTCGGCGAGGACCGCGAGCAGGAACTCCGGTTCACTCAGCTCGCTCGCCAGCGGCGTGTAGAACGATGCGTTCTCGACCGCGATGCGTCGCCCGAGGATGTCCTGGGTGCGGCGGATGCGCGCCGCCACGTGTTTCACCGCATCTTCGGTGAAAGGGATCGGCAGCAAATCGTAGAGGTGGGCACCGTCGCTGCACCAGCTCAAGTGTTCGCTGTAGAGCACGATGCCATGCTCGTCGAGCAAGCCCTTGAGGCGTTGCAGGAAGATCTCGTCCAGCGGATCCGGGCCACCGAGCGAGAGCGACAGGCCGTGGCAGATGAAGGGGAAGCGCTCGGTGTAGCGGCGGAAGGTCTTGCCCAGCCTTCCGCCGATACCGAGCCAGTTTTCCGGAGCGACTTCGAAGAAGTCGACGCGCGCAGGCAGCTCGTTGCAGACATCGAGCTCCGGCAGCATGCTGCGCCGGAGCCCGAGACCGGCCGCGGTTGCGGGCAGTCGTTTCATCGGCTGCGTCCCGCAGGATCAGCTCAGGCTGCGCCGCCGCACTTGCCTTCTTCCTTGGCCTTGTCGCCGCCGCACTTGCCTTCGCCGCACTTGCCCTCTTCCTTGGCCTTGTCGCCACCGCACTTGCCCTCTTCCTTGGCCTTGTCGCCGCCACACTTGCCTTCGCCGCACTTGCCTTCTTCCTTGGCCTTG
Source organism: Lysobacterales bacterium (assembly GCA_019187485.1). Lineage (GTDB taxonomy): Bacteria > Pseudomonadota > Gammaproteobacteria > Xanthomonadales > SZUA-5 > JADKFD01. The sequence goes on from JABAQR010000016.1 coordinate 5,272, forward strand.
TCGCCGCCGCACTTGCCTTCGCCGCACTTGCCTTCTTCCTTGGCCTTGTCGTCGCTGACCAGCATGTAGCCCTGGGCGAGGTCGGTTGCGTCCATGCCGGTGGCGGCCGTCGCGGCGGTGCCGAATGCGAGGCTGCCCAGGAAGGCGGCACCAACCGCCAGGGAAACCGGCTTGATCGTCTTGCTGCTCATGGTCTTGTTCTCCGAATTGCGTAATGGGGCCCCGGTTGGGGCAGGGATTGGCCGCTCGCGCAGCCTGGATGCCGCCGACCGTCATCGGCGGCATAAAGCTATGCCGGTCGGATGACAAAGACAATCATCCGCATCCAGCACGAGTCGGACGGACCGATCTACGCGCCGAAGGCTTTCATCGGATGCGCGGGCCGCGCGACGAACGGCGCTTCTGGTCGCAGGCGGATTTGCCGGCGGCTGCGGATTTTTCCGGCAATCGACGGCTCGCAGGCGGATGCTGGCTGCGGTCGTTGCTCGCAGTGGCACCTGCGCCCGCGCGCAGATCCACCGGCAGCAGCGCCACCGTGACCTCCTCGCGGTCGTGATAGAGCTGGCGTGCGCGCAGTCGCCAGCCGCGGGCGAGCAGCGGGGACAGGGTGGCGCGTGCGCGCTGCCAGGCATCGAAGCGTCGCTTCATCGGCAGCTTCAGGTTGAAAATCGCCGCCCGACACCAACCTTGCGTGGCCCAGCGCAGCACGAGTTCGGCGACGCGATCGGGTTTTTCGACCATGTCGCAGACCAGCCAGTCGACTGGCTTGGGTGGGCGGTAACGGAAACCGTCCTCGCGCAGATGCCGCACCTGGCCGCTCGCCAGCAGGCTGGCGTCGATGCGGCCGTTGTCGATCGCCGTGACTCTGAGTCCGCGTTGAACCAGTTGGAAGGTCCAACCTCCGGGCGCTGCGCCGAGATCGACCGCGTTGCCGCCGGCGCGCAGCAGCGCGCCGCGTTCGCGCTCGTCGAGCAATACGTGGAAGGCCTCCTCGAGTTTCAGGGTCGAGCGCGAGGGCGCCCCACGCGGGAAACGCAGCCGCGGGATGCCGCCCGGAAAGGCCGCGCCGCCGGGGGGCACCTGACCGACCAGGGCGTGCGTGCTGGTCAGCAACCAGACGGCGGCGGTCGTGGTGCAGGCGACGCTCGCGTGCGCCCGCAGGCGTGCTTCCAGCGCGCTCGCCAGCGGCGCCAGCGGACGCGTGTCGTCGCTGTCCGGCACCACGACCTGAACCCGCGCAAACGGCGCCAGGGCAGCCGCCAGCGGCGTGACCCGGTCGCGCGGTTCGAGTGCGACCAACTCCGCCGCGACCACCATCAGCTCGCGTGCGAACAGCAATTCGTCCAGCTGCGGCGCGCGTGCGGCGGCTTGCACCCGGACCAGCGCGGCCTGCGGAGAGGCCACTCCGGCGGCGTCCAGCCCCGGCAGCGCTCGCAGCTCCGCGATCAGATCGGGCTCGAAACCGGCGCGGCAGAGCAGAGCGAGATGCATGCGGGTCATGGCAGGAACGTCGCCTGCGTCGCTCCTGCGGGCGTCGGTCAGACCAGCGCCGCCTCCACGGCGGTGGTCAGCGAGGCCGCGCCCGCGCGCACGCCGGCGGCGTGGGTCAGCGTGCGCGGCAGCAGACGATCAAAATAGAAGCCGACCGTCGCCAGCTTCGCGTCACGAAACTCTGCGGTGCCGGTGTAGGACGCGCGAGTCACTGCCTCGGCCTCCCGGGCGAGCAGGTAGGCGAAGCTCACGTAGCCCGAATAGAAAAGGTAATCGACCGCCGCGGCGCCGATTTCCTCGGCGTTCTGCGCGGCCCTGGTGCCGATCTCGCGGGTCAGCACCTCCCAGTCCTGCGCATGCCTGGCCACGCTCGTCACCCACGGGGCGATCACCGCGTTGGCGGCCTGGGCGGTGCAGAAAGAGCCGATTTCGCCGAGGAAATGACGCAGGCCGACGGCCTGCTGGCCCATGATCTTGCGTCCGAGCAGGTCCAGTGCCTGGATCTGGGTGGTGCCCTCGTAGATGCTGGTGATGCGCGCGTCGCGCAGGAACTGTTCCAGCCCCCACTCGTGGATGTAGCCGTGCCCGCCGAGGATCTGCACGCCGTGGCTGGTGCACTCGATCGCCAGCTCGGTCAGCATCGCCTTGCTGATCGGCGTCAGGAAGGACAGCAGTTCGTCCGCGCGCTGGCGCACGCTCGCGTCGGGGTGCCTGGAGACCAGGTCCACCTGCAAGGCCGAGTAGATGCACAGTGCACGACCGGCCTCGGCGCAAGCCTTCTGGGTCATCAACATGCGCCGCACGTCCGGATGCACGATGATCGGGTCGGCAGGTTTGTCCGGGCGCTTCGGACCCGACAGCGAGCGCATCTGCAAACGGTCTTTCGCGTAGGCCAGCGCGTTCTGGTGCGAGACCTCGATCAGGCCGAGGCCCTGCACGCCGACGCCCAGGCGGGCGGTGTTCATCATGGTGAACATCGCGGCCAGGCCGCGGTTCGGCTGGCCGATCATGAAGCCCTCCGCGCCGTCGAAGTTCATCACGCAGGTGGCCGAGCCTTTCAGACCCATCTTGTGCTCGATGCTGCCCGCCGCGACCGGGTTGCGCTCGCCGACCGAGCCGTCGCGCGCCACCTGGTACTTGGGCACGATGAACATGCTGATGCCGCGCGTGCCCGCAGGCGCATCGGGCAGCCTCGCCAGCACCAGGTGGACGATGTTCTTCGACAGGTCATGGTCACCGGCGGTGATGAAGATCTTGGTGCCGGAAATCCGGTAGCTGCCGTCCGCTGTCGGCTCGGCGCGCGTGCGCAACAGGCCGAGGTCGGATCCGCAATGCGGTTCGGTCAGGCACATGGTGCCGGTCCAGTCGCCCGAGAGAATGCGCGGGATGAAGACCTCGCGCTGCCATTGCTCGCCGTGGTGGGTGAGCGCGTCGACCGCGCCGGCGCTGAGCAGCGGATAGGTGCCCCAGGCGACGTTCGCGGATTCGATCATCTCCTTGAAGACGTAGCCTACGCTTTCCGGCATGCCCTGGCCGCCGTAGGCCGGGTCACCGCACAGTCCGGTCCAGCCGCCCTCGACGAAGCGGTCATAGGCCTCCCGGAAGGCCTTCGGAGTGGTCACCGACTGGCTGGCCTGGTCGTAGTGGCAGCCTTCGGAGTCGCCGATCGCGTTGGTCGGAGCCAGTACCTGCTCGCAGAACTTCGCGCCTTCCTCGAGGATCGCCTCGATCAGTTCGCGGCCGTGCTGCTCGCCGCCGGGCAGGGCGGCGTACAGCGCGGTGGCCTCGAAGACGTCGAACAGCACGAAGCGCATATCGGTCTGCGGTGCGGTGTACTTCATCGGTGGGCCTCTGGGAGTCGCGGTGGGTCAGCGGTAGGAGCCAGGCTTGCCCGGGGTCGCGCGCAAGCGACCCTCGTAGCGCAGCGGGAAGCGCACATTAGGCGCGGAATACTTGAGTTCGCCCTCCAGCACGTAGGCGAGGCTGCTGTCGGTGGTCAGCGCGGCGAACTGCGGCAGCGCCTCGATGGCGCCGAGGTCCACGCGCACCACATCGCCGGACACCGGCGGCAGCGACTGCGACAGCTTCTGCATGCCGCGCGCGACCTGCACGCCGTCCAGGTTCAGCGTCCAGTCGAAGTGCTCCAGGGTGACCGGCATGCTGGCCGGGCTGTCCAGGCGGACGCGCGCCACATAGCGTCCATCGAGAGCCTCGACTTCCTGCATGGACAGGGTCGGCGGTCCGAGCACACGGCGCGGGCCACCACAGGCGACCAGCAGCAGGACCAGCAGTGTCAGGGCAGTCCAGGAACGGCGATTGCGCATCGGTGATCTCCTCATGCCAGCAGCGGGCGCAGCAACAGATACAGCGACAGGCCGGCAATCGCCAGCCAGCTCAGCAGCACGCCCCAGAAGCGGCCGATGCTGTGGCCGGCGCTTCCGTTCAGCCCCCAGGCATGCAGCAAACGCGCGACGAGGAGCGTGGCGCCGGCCGCGTGGACGCTCCAGGCGGGCGCACCGCCGGCCTCGACCAGTGCGAGCAGGATCAGTGCGATCGGCACGTACTCGACGGCATTGGCGTGGATGCGCACACGGCGTTCGAGGGCGTGGTTGCCACCGTTGCCGATGCCGATCTTCTCGCGCCGACGCAATTCGACCACCCGCCACGCCAGCCACAACAGCAGCAGCGCGCACAGGGCGGCATAGATCGAAGTGATCGCAAACGGGTTCATGCTGGTTCTCTCATTGCGAAAGCCATTCTTCCCAGGGACCGGTGATCGCCACGGTGAATCCTGGACGGTAGACGTTCGCGAACAGCCAGCGCCCGTCGGGCGACACGCAGCATCCGGCCCACTCGGCGGCCCCGTAGTCGACACCGTCGATGTGCGTGTCGTTCTCGGCGATCGTCAGCAGGCGGCCATCGCGACCCAGCCACTTGAGGCGCTGGCGCTGCCGAATCTTGCTGTCCTCGCAGATCACCATGCCCTCGCCGGGGCCTTCGGCGAGATTGTCCGGATAGTCCATTCCTTCGCGGTCGCCGACCTCGTACATCAGTTGCAGCAGCGATTCGCGCGGGTCGTAACGCCACACCTGGCCACCGCCGGCGTCGCCCCCGGAGGTGGATGTGAACCAGATGCCGTCGCTGCGCGCCAGGCAACCCTCCAGGCGCAGCAGCCGTGAGCCACCCGCCGCCAGGCCCTGCATCACCACGCCGCCCTGATCGCGGGTGCCGGGTGAGTGGCCGCGCATCGGCTCGGCGATCGGTACCCAGTGGGTGCGCCAGCTCTGGCCGCTGCGCAGCCCGCGACGCAGATCCGGCCCACCTTCGGCGGCCAGCATCTCGAGCGCGCCGCCGGCTGCGAGATCGCCACGCACGCGCGGCGTGTAGCGATAGAACCCGGAGACCTCATCGCGGTCTTCGGTCAGGTAGGCCTGCCCGGTCGCAGCGTCGATCGCCGCGGCTTCCTTGCGAAACAGGCCCATGTCCTCGATCGGTCGCGCCGGCCCACCTGTGATCCCCGGAACTTCGAAAGCCAAGCCGTGCGGTCGCCGCAGCGCACGGTCCGGACGGTGCTGGTCCGGGCGCACCTGATCGCGATCGATGACGATTTCCTCGCAGCTGATCCAGCTTCCCCAGGGGGTGACGCCGCCGGCGCAGTTGGCGAGTGTGCCGGTCAGCGCCGCCTCGGCGTGCACCAGCTTTTCGGCCGCCGTATCCAGATGCAGGCGTACACAGCCGCCGCCGCAGAGCGGATCCCAGGCGCCATCGCCCGGCGCGAAGCGGGCACTTGCGTCGACGATCTCGTGGTTGCGGATCAGGGTCAGGACCGAGCCCTGTGCGCGCACAATGCCCATGCCGTCGGCGTTCGCCGGGATGCGGCCACCGCCGGCCAGCGCTTCGCCCGTCCAGCCGAAGGTGAAGTAGCGGAATCCCGGCGGCAGTCGGAGCAGCGGCAGTCCGGTAGTGGCGTCGCGCGCCGGTCGCAGGCCTGGCGCGGTCGCCGACGCGCGCGCCGACGGTCGCGCACAGCCCACGGTCGCGCCGAGCCCGCCGACCAGCGCGGGCCACAGGCCCAGTTGCACGGCATGGCGCAGGAATCGGCGGCGGGATCCGGGCATCGTCGGGGTACATGCGGGTGGGCACGGGAGCATGCCAGAAGCTTGGCGCAGCGGCGGCTGGACGCTGCTGGCCGCCGGTCCGGCTGCATCCGTCATCCACGAAGACCCCGGACCCGACGGCAAGCGACCGAGCGTCTACAGCCACGGCTTCGGACCCGGGCGCGGCCCGCGCGGGCGGTGCGTCGGCGCAATGCAACAAAAATGAAACTAACGCATTGTTCTGCAAAGATTTTAGCTTTGCGGCGGAGAGGCCGGCGCAACATGACTTAAGCGGGCTACTTCGGTTATGATTTGGTTAAGCCTGCACCCGGAGGGGGTGCATGGTCTTCATCCATACCGGTTATCGAGGTACTCATGAAAGTCAAACCGTTTCCCGCGCGACACCCGTTGACGCTGGCCCTGGGCGCCCTGCTGGCGGCGTCGTTCCTGCAACCCGTGTATGCGCAGGACGATGAAGACAAGGAAGACAAGACCAAGAGCGAACAGGAGGCGGTCGACGAAATGGAGCCCGTGGTCGTCACCGGCTCGCTGATCCAGCGCCACGGCTTCGACACGGTCTCCCCGGTGCAGGTGATCACCTCGGACGTGAGCGCGACCACCGGCCAGCTCGACACGACCACCATCCTGCAATCGACCAGCGTCGCCTCGGGTTCGACCCAGATCAGCAACCAGTTTTCCGGATTCGTGGTCGAAGGCGGCAACGGCGTGCAGACGCTCTCGCTGCGCGGCCTCGGCGCCAACCGCACACTGGTCCTGCTCGACGGACGTCGTCCGGGTCCCGCCGGCACGCGCGGCCAGGTCGGTGCGTTCGACCTCAACGTGATGCCCACGGTGATCCTGCAGCGCGCCGAAATCCTCAAGGATGGCGGCGGCTCGATCTACGGTTCCGACGCGGTGGCGGGCGTGGTCAACCTGATCACGCGCAAGTCCATTGATCGCACCGAACTCAGCGTCGACACCAATCTGCCCTTCGACGGCGGCGGTGAGCGCATCAATATTTCCGGCGCGACCGGCTGGAACTTCGACAACGGCAGCGTGGTCGCTGCGTTCCAGGCCTACCGCCAGGAACCGTTGAAGGTTGGTGATCGCGACTTCTTCGAATGCCCGCGCGATCTGGTCCGCGGCCCCAACGGCAACCTGATCGACCGCGAAGACCGCTCGATCACCGCAGGCACGCCGCTCGGTGGCTGCAACAACCTGTACGCCAACACCGTGCTCGCCGGCGCAACGCGCTACGTGCCGTCCCCCGACGGCACGACGGTGGGCCCGTTGCCCGGCTATCGCCCGCGCCGCAACGCCAATGCCACCGCCACCAGCGCGGCCTTCTACGAGGATGTGCTGAACTTCGATTTCTTCGGCGACGCGCACATCTTCTCCGAGCAGCAGCGCACCAGCGTGTACGCTGGCGCCGACTTCACCTTCGGCAATGTCGCCTGGGAAGGTCAGTTCCTGTACAACAACCGCGAGACTTCCTCCGAGCGCTTCCGTCAGTTCTTCCCGGTGGTCAGCGGCACGGCGGCCGGTCTCCCGGCGCGCGTGCAGCCGGTCATGCCGTTCCGCTCGAATCAGGAAATCGACGTCGACTACTACTATCTGGCCTCCGGTTTCAGTGGTGGCTTCGGCGACACCAGCTGGTCCTGGCGTCTGGACACCACCTACTCGCGTTCGGACGGCGACTACACCGTTCTCAGCATCGCGCGCGACCTCACCGGCGATCTCAACGTCGACCGCAACGGTGGCGGCACGCCGGTCAACTATTTCGATCCACGCTTCCTGAGTGGCACCGCGATCGACGAGCTGCAGGCCGCGGTCGGCGCCGTCCACACCGGCAACACCGTCTACTCGCAGATGGTGGCGACCGGCACGGCTACCGGTGAGTTGTTCGAAACCGGCGCGGGTGTGGCTTCCGGTGCCTTCGGCGCCGAGTTCCGCCGCCTCGAGATCGACGACAACCCGAGTGACCTTGAGCGCACCGGTGGACTGTGGGGCCAGAGTTCGGCCACCGGCACCGAGGGCGACGACGACGTGTCCGAGCTGTTCGGCGAAGTGGAAATTCCGCTGCTCGCGGGTCTGCCGGGGGTGGAACAACTGACCTTCAACAGCTCGGCCCGCCTGTTCAAGTACGACACGGTGGAAGATTCCGATCATGTGTGGAAGGTGGGTCTGGGCTGGCAGGTCGTGCCCTCGGTGCGCCTGCGCGCCACCAACGGCACGTCCTACCGCGCACCGGGCCTGTACGAGTTGTTCCTCGGCGACCAGACCGCCTTCGTCGGCCAGCTCGCCGTCGACCCGTGCATCGACTGGGGCAACAGCTCGAACCCGAACATCCAGCGCAATTGCGCGGCCGCGGGCATCCCGCGGGATTACTCGGGCGCCGGCTCTTCGGCCACCATCGTCACCGGCGGCGGTCTGGGCGTGGTTCGTCCGGAGCGTTCGCGGGCGTTCACCGCCGGCCTGGTGCTCACGCCGGAAGAGGCGGGCCTCAGCATCTCGGTCGATTACTTCAAGATCGAAGTCAACGACCAGATCAGCCAGCTCGGTGGCGCCGCGATCGTCGGCAGTTGCTACTCGCTGCCGAACTTCCCGAATGCCTTCTGCGGCCTGTTCGACCGCGCCTCCGGCACCGCGGACAACCCGTACAACATCACCGAGATCCGCGATTCGTACCTCAACATCAACCGCCAGGTGGTGCGCGGTTACGACCTCAACCTGCGTTGGGATCGCGAGTTCGCTTTCGGCAAGATCGACGTCGAGTCGCAGTTCACCTACACGATGGAAGACGTGGAACAGCTGTTCGACAGCAGCCAGGAGAGCGGCTACGACACCAACGACCTGAACGGCATCATCAGCCGCCCGGAGCTGGTGGGCAACATCCGCACCGGACTGACCCGCGGCGACTTTACCTACACCTGGGGCATGCGCTACGTCGGCGACACCGAGAACTTCACCTTCACGCAGCCGGCCAGCTACTTCGGCAACGCGAACCCGGTCTACGACTTCCAGGCCGGCGCCCGCACGTATCACAGCTTCTCGGTGCAGTACCGCACCGACGATTGGGATGTGCTGCTGGGTGTGGATAACCTGTTCGACAAGGCGCCGCCGGATATCTCCACCGGGGTGGGTTCCACCCGGTACGGCACCATTCCGGCATTCGCCACGCAGTACGACTGGTACGGCCGTTCCTTCTTCGGTCGTTTCAGCTACCGCTTCTGAGCGACACGCTCGGGGTGACGACGACGGCCGGGACCTCCCGGCCGTCGTCGTTTCCGAGGCAGGCATTTGGGACAGGCATTCGGGGCAGGCATTCGGGGCAGGCGATGCCCTGCACCGCCACGCCATCCCGGATGGGTTGGCGCTATAACGCCGGACGACCGCACTTCCCGCTGGAGGCTTCGATGTACACCAGGATTTTCGCCGCACTGGCCTTGCTGGCCGCCGCAACGATGGTCGGCGCCGAACCCATCCCGATCGAACAACTGGCGCGCATGCCGAGCCTGCAATCGGTTTCCATGAGTTCGGACGGCAAGCATCTGATCGCGCTCGCGGGCAAGCCGGACGCGGAGGAGTTCGACACCGTCCTCGCCACTTGGGACCTGGAGAAGCTGGACCGCGCCCCGAAGACCACGGCCTCCGGCGACCGCATGAAGTTCATCAACGCGATCGCACTGAAGGCCGGGCACTTCCTGGTCGTGGCCCGTCAGGAATGGACCGGCGAGCTCGCCGGTTGCGGCGAAGGCCGCAGCACCGGATCGACCAAGACCTTCGTCACCAAGATCTATCTCAGCGATGTCGAGCACAGCAAATTCGAAGTGGCTTTCGCGGACAAAAGCCGCGATATCGGCATCAGCGAGAACACGCGGCGATGCCTGGAACTGGCCGGCAGCGCGCGTCTGGTGGAGCCGCTGCCGCTGGATCCCGATCGCGTGATCATCGCGCAGCTCGACACCGCGCGCTTTCGCGACACCTACTACCGCTACAACCTGCGCACCCACGAGAGCGAGCTGCTGTTCCGTGCCACCGGGCGGTCCTCGCCCGGTCTGTTCGACCCGCGCACGGGGGACGTGCTCACGCGCACGCAACTGGAGCCGATCGAGGGCGGCGAGTACGAACAGCGGATCCTGATCCTGGATGCCGAGTCCGGGGAATTCGAAATCCAGCCGGCGCTGACCACCCGGCTTGCCGATCGCTACACGGTCGAGATCGTCGGTCGCGATGAGGAGAGCGGCAAGTTCTACGTGCTGACGGACCTCAAGTCGGATCATGTGCAGGCCATGCTCTACGACGCGAAGGCCAAGACCTTCGATCCGGAGCCGCTGGTCACGCACCCGCAGTTTTCGATTGGCCGTCTGCTGCTGGGTACCCGCAAGAGCGATTTCAACCAGGTCATCGGCTTCACCGTGAACGCGGCAAGTCCGCAAACCACCTGGTTGGAACCGCGCCTGCGCGCGATCGCCGAGGGCCTCAAGAAGGGCTATCCCGGGATGGACGTTGCCATTCTTGGCTACACCGACGCGCGCGATCGGGTGTTGTTCAGTACCGAGAGCAACCGTCACCCGCCCGCTTACCATCTGTTGCTCGACGGCAAGCAGGTCAAGGCGCTCGGTGCCGAGCGCACCGGCATCGATCCGAACAGCATCGGCGAGCAGCGCTGGGTAAGCTACAAAGCGCGGGATGGCCTCAAGATCCCCGCCCTGCTCGATCTGCCGCCTGGCTGGAAGAAGGGCGATGCCGCGCTGCCGGCGGTCATCCACCCGCACGGCGGACCGTGGGCGCGCGATTTCGGTGGCTGGGATGCTCCCGGTTGGGTGCCATTCCTCACATCGCGCGGCTACGCCGTGCTGCGTCCGCAGTATCGCGGGTCGTCGGGATTGGGACGCGCGCTGTGGCTGGCCGGCGACGCCGAGTGGGGGCAGAAGATGCAGGACGACAAGGACGACGGCGCCGCCTGGCTGGTCGCGCAGGGCATCGCCGATCCGCAGCGCCTGCACATCTTCGGGTACTCCTACGGCGGCTTCGCGGCCGCCGCCGCCGCGGTGCGCCCGCACAGCCCTTATCGGTGCGCCATCGCCGGAGCCCCGGTGACCGATCTGGCGCGGCTCGGCGTGAGCTGGAGCGAAAACCGCGTTCAACGGATCCTGCAGGGCCGGACCGTGACCGGCATGGATCCCATGAAGCACACCGGCCAGGCCAACATTCCGATCCTCCTGTATGTCGGCGATCGCGATGTGCGCACGCCCGCCTTCCACGCGCGCGACTACTACCGCGCGGTCAAAGGCAGGGTGCCGGCCCGTTTCGAACTGATTCCCGACATGCCGCACAGCCTGCCCTGGTATCCGCGCCACCATCGGCAGACGCTGGAGTTGATCGAGGACTTTCTCGGTGGACCGTGCGCGGCCGCGACAGACCCCGACTGAGGGTGGCCCGTTCCGACGATGGGTGCGCTCTCCACCGGACGCGCCCATTGCCCGTTGCGGATCGAGCTTGGGAACCTCTGAACAATTCAGAGGTTCCGCGCGCCACGGATGGCGCGCTCGCGGATCGAGCACGTAAGTGCTTGATCCAGCGGTGCCGAGTCTGGGCCTGTGCCGGGCTCGACACGTCTGAAGAAGTCCAGGATGGACTTGTTCAGACCTTCCCTTGATGTCGAGCGCCTTCCCACGGCGATGACCCGTCGCCTGTTGCGCAAACACGACAGTCCGAGGCACTTTTGCAACCGTTAGCTTTTTGTTAGCCTCGCCTCCGCTCAGGGATGGGGCTAGGACACGCGTCTGGTCAAGATGGCAAGATCCCGAGATTCATCTGTGAAGTCCTTTGGAGAGTGCAAAATGAACTTGAAGCTTAGGGAGTTGAACCTCGCCATGGGCCGCGCGCTCATGGTCGGGTCGGTCGCCGCGGTGTCGATGCCGGTGCTCGCGCAGGATGCCGACAAGGAAACCCGCATCGAAACGGTGACGGTCACCGGCTCGCGCGTGAAGCGCGTGGACGCCGAGACCTCGCAGCCCGTCTTCACCATGAGCCGCGAGGACATCAAGGCCCAGGGCCTGACGTCCGTCGGCGACGTGATCCAGAACATCACCGCCAACGGCTCCACCTTGAACAGCACGTTCAACAACGGCGGCAACGGCGAGACGCGTGTCAGCCTGCGCAACCTCGGCTCGAATCGCACCCTGGTGCTGATCAACGGTCGCCGCTGGGTTGGCGGCACCGGCCTCGGCGGTGCGGTCGACCTGAACACCATCCCGACCGCCGCGGTCGACCGCATCGAAGTGCTGAAGGACGGCGCCTCCTCGATCTACGGTTCCGATGCGATCGCCGGCGTGGTCAACGTCATCCTGCGCACCGATTTTACCGGCGCGGAGTTCAACACCTATCAGGGCGAGTACGACGAGGGCGACGGACAGCGCGAATCGTATGACATGACGATCGGTGCGAGCGGTGATCGCTACACCGCGTTGATGGGCGCCGGTTACGTCAAGGAACAGCCGGTCGGCGCGGGTGATCGCACCATTTCCGCCGAGCCGACCTTCGGCACCGGCACCACCTTCGGATCCAGCACCACGCCTTTCGGTCGCTTCCAGATCTGCAATACCGCGACGCCGGTCACCGCGCCGCTGTCCTGCCCCGGCGCCAACCGGGTTCTGCCGAATGGTAGCTCCGGTCAGTTCACCTACGCTCCCGGTCAGTCCGGCACCAACTGGCGTCCCTTCGTCATTCCGGACGACATCTACAACTTCGCGCCGGACAACTACCTGCTGACCCCACAGGAGCGTTCCTCCATCTTCGGCCGGGCCAGCGTCGAGCTCACCGACGACATCAGCTTCTCGATGATGGCCTCCTACAACGAGCGCAAGTCCGAGCAGTTGCTCGCGGCGATGCCGATCGTGCTCGGCACCGGCCCCGGCGCTGGCCTGCAGGCGCGCACCGTGCTGATCCACCAGAACAATATCTACAACCCCTTCGGTGCGCCGGTGGTGCGCATCCAGCGCCGTGCGGTGGAAACCGGCGGCCGCAGCTTCAAGCAGGACGTCGACACCTTCGCCTTCAACGGCACCCTGGAAGGCTCGTTCTCGCTGGGCGACCGCTATTTCAGTTGGGACGCCGGCTACATGTATGCGAAGAACGATCAGAACGACGTGACCGAAGGTCTGTTCGATGTATCCGCGCTGCGTCAGGCCCTCGGCCCGTCCATGCTGGTGAACGGCGTGCCGACCTGCGTGTCGACGCCGGGCAACGCGGCCACCGCGATCGCGGGTTGCGTACCGCTGAACCTGCTCGGTGCGCCGGGTACCATCACGCCGGACATGCTGGCGTTCAGCTCCTTCATCGCCCACGATCAGCTCGGTTACGAGATGCTGGATTACTTCGCCAACCTGTACGGCGAAATATTCGAGTTGCCGGGCGGCATGGCCGGCTTCGCCTTCGGCCTCGAGCACCGCACGGAAGAGGGCTTCGACACGCCGGACGCCTTGATCGCGGCCGGCAACACCACCGGCAATGCCCGCAAGCCCACCGATGGTCGTTACAGCCTGGATGAGGCCTATCTGGAGTTCGCGCTGCCGGTGTTGTCCGACGTCACCATGGCCAAGTCGCTCGAGTTCAGCCTGGCCACCCGCTACTCGGATTACAGCAACTTCGGCGACACCACCAATTCCTCCTTCGGAATGAAGTGGAACCCGATCGACGACCTGCTGATCCGCGCCAGTTATGCCGAGGGCTTCCGCGCCCCCAGTATCGCCGAACTGTTCCAGGGAGTGTCGGACAACTTCCCGCAGGTCGCCGATCCCTGCAACACGGTTCGTTTCGGAAGCCTGAGCGCCGACGCGCAGGCGCGCTGCATCGCCCAGGGCGTGCCGGCTGGCGGCTACCAGCAGGGCAATCCGCAGATCCGTACCCTGGTGGGCGGCAATCCGAACCTCAGTCCGGAAACCTCGGTGTCCAAGAACTTCGGCATCGTCTACAGCCCGAGTTTCCTGAATGGCTTCGACGTGTCCGTCGACTGGTGGAAGATCCGCCTGCGCAACACCATTTCGGGCGCCGGCGCACAGTTCATCCTGGACGACTGCATCCTGAACAACAATCAGGCCTTCTGCTCGCAGTTCAACCGCCTGCCGGGTGGCGACATCGACAACCTGCTGGAGGGCAACGGCAACATCGGCACCTCCGAAGTCGAAGGTTTCGATGTCACCTTCAACTACGTGCTCGCGGACACCGACTACGGCACCTTCTCCTTCTCGCTGGACAACAGCTACACGCTGAAGAATCGTTCCGACAACGATCTCGATGGTGAACTGGATGACAGCGTCGTCGGCGAATACCAGGACCGCAACAACAACTGGCGCCTGCGTTCCAACCTGGCGACGCGTTGGGAGATGGGCAACTGGGGTGCGACCTGGAATTCGCGGTACTACTCCCGTCAGGAGGAAGACTGTCAGTTCATGGTCGACTATGGCTTCGGCGATCTGTGCTCCGATCCGAATCGCGTGGATGCAGACGGCAATCCGGCGGCGCTGAACAAGCTCGGTGGAACCACCTACCACGACATCTCCGGTTACTGGAATGCACCGTGGGATGCGCGGATCACGGTGGGCATCAACAACGTCGGCGAAAAGGATCCGCCGGTGTCGTTCACGACCTTCGCCAACAGCTTCGACCCGCAGTACGAAGTTCCGGGTCGCTTCTACTACATGCAGTACACGCAGCGCTTCTGATGCGATGCTGAGGTAGATGCGCCGACTGTGGCCCCGCGAGGGGCCACAGTCATTTTGGGGGTCGGCAGTCCCGTTCGTACTGATGGACGGCTCTCGCCGCATCGGGCGAACCAATCCTGGAGAACGATGGCTTGAGCGGCCTAACCGACGTTGCGGCGGCTTCCGCCCGACGGCTGCTGGACAGAATCGACGCCGCACTGGCCCGCGGCGCCCTCGACGAGGCGATTCAGTTGGGCGAGGCGCTGGTCGAGCTCCAGCCCCGGAACGCCCTCGGACGGGTGCGCCTGGGATCGGCTCTGTTGCAGCGCGGGGATTTCCGTCGCGCTCGGGAGCATGCACTGACGGCATCCGCGCTCAAGCCCGACAAGCCGGAAATAGTCCTGTCGCTTGCGCGACTGTTGATCCGATTTCTCGAAGAGGACGCGCTGATCGGATGTCTGCGCAATCCTGGTTTCCGGCGCGCTGCGTCACCCCAGACGCTGGCGGAGGCTGGCGTACTGCTGAGCAACATCGGTGCACACGCTGAAGCCGTTGCCCTGCTGGATCTGGCGTTGCAGCGGGATCCCAGGCACGCGCCCTCACGCTATTTTCGCGGCAACCTGCACATGTTCGCCGGGGAACTCGCTCAGGCCGAACGTTCGTTCGAGCTCAGCATCGCTGCGGATCCGTGCTTCGCACAGGCGTCGTGGGTGCTTTCTTCGCTGTTCCCGCAGACCGCCGAACGCAATCACGTGGCCAGGATCCAGCAGCAACTGAGACAGGCACAGCCCGGGCTGGGGGCCGAGATCTACTTGAGTTTTGCCCTCTTCAACGAGTTGCACGATCTGGAGCGATACCCGGAAGCATGGTCGGCCCTGGCGCACGGATGCGCGGCCAAGCGTCGACGCGTTCGCTACGATCACGGTGAGACCATGGGCCTGTTTGCGCGATTGATGGCGCAGTGCGACGGTGGATTTATCTCCGGCGAACCCGTCGCAAATCCGGCGCCGACGCCGATTTTCATCGTGGGCATGCATCGCACCGGAACCACCTTGCTCGAACGCATATTGGCCGGCCATCCCGATGTGGCAGATGGTGGCGAGAGCTATGCGTTCAACGTCGAAATGAAACTGCAAGCCGATTATGGGTGCGCGGGCATGCTGGACGTGGAATTGATCCGACGCTCCGCTGCAACCGATTTCCGGAAGGTTGGCGAAGGCTACATGGCACGCAGTGTTCGGCGTGCAAATGGCCGACCGTGGTTGACTGAGAAACTGCCGTCGAATTTTCTGAATATCGGATATATCGCGAAAGCGCTGCCGCATGCAAAGTTCCTGCATCTGGTTCGCGATCCGCGAGAGACTTGCTTTTCGAACTTGCGCACACTGTTTGCAGAGGCGTGCGGATACTCCTATCGCCAGGACGAGCTGGCTGATTATTATCTCGGCTATCGTGGGTTGATGGAACATTGGCACCGGGTGCTCCCCGGGCGCATCCTCGATGTTGATTTCGTGCGCTTGACCAATGCCACCGAAACGGTCGCGAAGGAAGTCTTCGAATATTGCGGTCTGGCATTCGCGCCGGAGGCATTGAATACCGAGAGGTCGCGCGGCGTGGTGACCACTGCCAGTACTGCCCAGGTGCGCAGGAAGATCAGCCCCCAGGCGCTCCCGGCATGGACCCACTATCGCGAACAACTGGAGCCGCTGCTGGCGCGTCTGGCGGCGATGCTTCCAGTTTGAGTCCCGCTGCATCCGGGGCGGCGTGCGGCCTGTGAGTCATCGTCTCGCGCGCCGCTGGGCGACGGCGCCGGTTTCATGGATTCCGAATGCAGGAAGCCCGGCGCAAGGCCGGGCTCCCTGTTGCGACGCTGCCTCGACGAGAACGATTACTGCACGTTCAGGTCCGTGCGACGGTTACGTGCGCGGCCTTCAGCCGTGTCGTTGGTGTCGATCGGACGGGACTCGCCGTAGCCGTTGACCGCCGAGATCTTGGCGTTGGTGACGCCATGTCCGGTCAGGTAGTCGGAGACCACCTTCGCACGGCACTCGGACAGCTTCTGGTTGTAGGCATCCGTGCCGACGGCGTCGGTGTGACCGGCAACTTCGACGCGGATCTCGTTGCCGTTCAGCACGCGCACCGCTTCGTCGAGGATCGTGATCGCATCCGTGCGCAAGGTGCACTTGTCGAAATCGAAATTGACGCCGTTCAGGGTGATGGACACCGGCAGCGGCTTGACCGGCTCCTCCGGTGGCGGCGGTGGCGGCACGGGCGGGGCCGGCGGCGGCACGGGCGTAGCCGGCGGCGGCGGCGCGGCCTGGCCACCGAAGTAGTGCGAGAAGCCGACCGAAACCGTGGTGTCCCAGAAGCCTTCTTCGAGGTCGTCGCTGTGGAAGTCGGTGTACTTGTGCGCCAATTCGAAGCGCAGCGCACCCGAATCGGTCAGATCGTACTCCCAACCGCCGATCGCACCTGCCTGCCAACCCCAGTCGCCTTCGAGTGGGACGTTGTCCACGCGGTTTTCCACCACGCCGAGCGCGATCCCCAGATAGGGATGGATCTTGTCCATGTCGAACAGGTGCCGAACGGACGCAGACACGGCCGTCTGACGCCACTCCAGAGGCTCGCCGGCGCTCGCATCCTCGTCGAATTCGTGGTGGTCGAGACCGAACTCGACGGCCCAATTGTCGCGGAAGAGGTAGCCCAGGCCCAGGCCGAGGTACAGGCCATCATCGGAGAGTCGGGACTCGTCCGCCCAGCCGTACCCCAACTTCGGCGAGATGTACCATTGACCCTGTTCCCGTGGCGCCGCCGAGGCGACGAGCGGAAGGCCTACTGTCGCCGCAAGCGCGGCGCACAAAAGCGTTTTCTTCATCTTCAGCTCTCCAGTTGTTGTGAGTCCAGCCTGGGCGCCCGGCGATCCAGGATCGACCCGGCGCCATTCCCTTCTGGAACCCACACTATGCACCTTTTTTTCTGAATCGTTATTGTATGATGAACAAAAATGGTGAACCCAGTCGTCGACGCGACCGAAGGTTGGCGTGCCCATGATCGTCCGCGGCCGCGCCTCCCCCTCGGGACCGCTCTCCCGGCTGCTGGGCCCACGTGCAATCTTCGCACGCCATCCCCCGCCTCCGCATCCAGGGCGACGCCTTGTTCGCGCATCATCGTCGGGTTGTCGCCGGAGGAACCCCAGGCGTTCCGCGCGCACACCAGGCGCGACCCATCTCCTGCCACGGCGATACCGCCCTGCCGGTCGGGATGTGAGGAAGCCGCACGAGCGTGTCGCGACCCGCGTGCTTGCGACGGTCATCCGGCCCGCGTAGTGTTCCGTTCATGGCGTGAACGGACATTCGTTGCCTTGCAATCCTGGTTTGCGGTGCTCACCAAGCCTCGTGCTGAAGCGGAGGCGCGGATCTGCCTGTTGAGGCAGGGTTTCGAGACCCTGTTTCCGCGCACCCGCCGCAGTGTGCGCGCGGCGTCCGGCATGGTCGTTCGCACCGAATCGCTGTTCCCGCGTTATGTCTTCATCCATTCGGATCCTTCCTTGCAGTCGCTGGCGCCGGTGCGAAGCACCCGCGGCGTGTGCACCATCGTGCGCTTCGGCGGCGAGCCCGCGCGGGTTCCGGAGGCGGTCATCGAGCAAATCCGCTCGCGGATGGAGGGCGACGACGGATTCGTGCGCCTGGCGCCACCAGAGCTGACCCCGGGCGCGAAGGTGCGCATCCAAGAAGGCCCGTTCAGCGGGCTCGACGCGATTTTCGGATCGGCACACGGCGAGGACCGCGTGCGCCTGCTGCTGTCGATGCTGGGCACGGAACGCGAAATCGTCGTGCCCCGCCACGTGCTCGGCGCGCGCATCTGACGGCAGTCCAACCCGGCGGTTCGGCCATGCGGGCCTACACCGCAGAGCGGCAGCGTGGAGGCTGTCGGCGTAGATCGCGTTGGCCCGCAAGGACGACGTGGACGACCTCCGCTCGAAGTCCGCGGAATGGACGGGGCAGCAACTCATCCGGACACATGGTCATGCTCGACGACGACACCCGCTATCGCCTGCTGCGACTGCTGACCGAGCACCCCCAGCACTCGCAGCGCGAGCTCGCGCGCGAACTGGGCTTGTCGCTGGGCAAGACCAACTACTGCCTGCGCGCCCTCGCCGAAAAGGGCTGGATCAAGGTGCAGAACTTCCGCAACAGTGACAACAAGCTCGCCTACGCCTATGTGCTGACGCCATCCGGTGCGATGGCGAAGATCCGCGCAACCGGCGACTTCCTGCGTCGCAAACAGGGCGAGTACGCGCGCCTGGAGCGCGAGATCGCGGAGCTGCGACGCGAGGTGGACGCCATGGCCCGCAGTCCGGAATCCGTGCGCAGTTCCGCGCCCTGATGAGTGCCTACGCACGCAGCCACGGATCTGGCCGCGCACACGACGGCGCTGCGGGCGAGACCCGCGGACTCGCCGTACCCGGGTTGCTCGCCTGCGCTCTGCTCTTGTGCGCGCTGCTGATCGGCGGCGGCACCCGCAACCACCTGTTCAGCGATCTCATCGTCCAAGTGCTTGCGGCCGGCGTGTTGATCGAGGGCCTGCGCCGGCTCGACTGGCAGGCGCTGGAACCTGCGGCTCGTCAATTGCTGATCGTGCTCGGCGTCGCGCTGGCGCTGCCGCTGCTGCAATGGATTCCTCTGCCAACCGCCCTGCTCGCCTGGTTCCCGGGCCGCGCCGAGCTGTGGACGCGCTACGCCGAACTCGGCGTCGATCTGCCTGCATTCGCAGCCTGGACGCTGGATGCCAACGCCACCCTGGCGAGCCTGCGCGGGCTGCTGCCGGCGGCCGCCCTTGCCGTGATCGGCGTGCAGCTCGACGCCGCGTGGCTGCGTCGCCTGGCGCTCATCGTCGTCGTCGCCGCGCTGCTGATGGTGCCGATCGGCATCCTGCAGGTGGCGCAGGGGCCGCACAGCGGGCTGCGTCCGTACTCGCCGACCAACATCCACGACGCCGTCGGCCTGTTCGCCAATCGCAACCACTACGCCGGGCTGCTCGCAGCCGCACTGCTGATGGTGCTCGGCTCGCTGATCCTCGACGCCCGTCGCGAAGTCGCGCACAAGGCGGGCGCACTGCGTGTGCTCGGCTGGATGGTGGCCGGCGCGATGCTGCTGGTCGGGATCGCGCTCTCGCGTTCGCGCGCCGGCCTCGGCCTCGCGGTCCTGATCGTGTCCGGCATGCTCGCGCTGGCATTCGTGCGCCGGCGGCGGCATCCGCAGACCTTCCGCTGGCTGCTCGCCTTCGCCGTGGTCGGCGGCCTGCTCGCGTTCCAGTTCGGATTCATGGCGGTCGCCGACCGGCTGACGCAGACCTCCGATTTGCGCTGGAACGTGACCGGCAGCGTGCTCGCGCTGGCCGGCGAGTACGGTTGGCTGGGCACCGGTCTCGGCAGCTTCCCGGCCACCTACGCGGCGCATGAGCCCATCGACCTCGTCGGTGCGCGCATCTTGAACCACGCCCACAACGACTGGGCGGAGCTGTGGGTGGAACTTGGCCTGTTGTTCCTGTTGCCGCTGTTGTTGTTCGGTCGCTGGGCTTTCCAGCGCCTGCGCGAGTTGATCGCCAGCGGCACGGTCCAACCGACTACCCACGCATTGCGGATGACTGGACTCGGCCTGATCGGATGTGCCGCGCTGCACTCGCTGGTCGACTATCCGCTGCGCACCACCGCCTTGTCCTGCGTGTTCGTGCTGGCCTGCCTCATGGCGGCCCTTCCGCTGCATCCAAGGTCCTTGCCGTGAGTCACTCCCTGCTGCTGATGTTCGTACCGGAGACCCAGGCAGGTTGGTCGCGGCTGTCCTTTGGTGGCGTCGTGGACGGCTTGCGCCGACACGGCCTGCTGCCGCTGGCGCTCGAAGGCGGTTGCGGGAACGACGCGATTTTGCCGACCCTGCGCGCGACGGTGGAGCAGGGCGCGCGCGAACGTGTGCACCAGGAGGATTCGCTGATCGCGCGGGTGCTTGAAGCGCTGAACGCGCGTGGTTGTGCGGCCCTGCTGCTGAAGGGCGCCGCGCTCGGGCGCTGGCTCTACGCCCGTCCGGAACTGCGCCCGGCATCCGATGTGGATCTGCTGGTCGATCCGCGTCGTCACCTCGACGCGCACGCCGCGCTGAGTGCGGCCGGATTCGAATCGGATGGATACAGCCAGCACGACGACGCGAGCTGCCAGGCCAGCTACCTGGACCCGGTGAGCACCCGCCAGCTCGATCTGCACTGGGCCCTGGGCGTGGTCCCGGAACTGGTGCGCGGATTCGAATTCGACGCGCTGCTGCAACGCTCGCAGCCGCTGCGCGGGCCGGCCGGTGCCCGTGGCCTCGGGCGCATCGATGCGCTGATGCATGCGGTCGTCCACTACCGCGCGCACCTGCCGGTGGAGGATCGCCTGGGCTTGTGGCTGCACGACATCGCCCTGCTCGCGCGCGGACTCGACGCATCCGACTGGACAGAACTCGACCGCCGCGTGCGTGCGCAGGGCCTCGCCGGCCTGCACGCGGCCACGCTGCGCGAGGCCGCGGCGTGGTTCCCGTTGAGCCTGCCGGAGGCCTGGCTCGTCGACTGGGAGTGCCTCGGGCGCAGCGAAGCCACTCGCCACTGGCTGGATCCGGTCGAGAACTCGCTCACCCGCCTGTGGCGCAGCCTGCGCGCGCTGCCGAACCTGCGCGAGCGGATGCACTACCTGCGCGCCCGACTGGTCCCGTCCACGCACTGGATGCGCGGCCGCTACCGCGCCCAAGGCTCGCTCGGCCTGCTGGCTGCCTACTTTCGTCGCTGGCTTTCCGGGCTGCAACGCGTGGTGGCGGGTCGATGAGCCTTTCCCGCGGGTCACGCCCACTCTGCGCAAACGCATGGGGGACGCATGGCAACCGCCATCGCCATGTCTCCGGCCGTTGATCGCCATTCGATGGCGCGCGAACCGCTGCGCGACCTGCCCGGCTTCGCGCGCAGCTTCCGTGATCTGATCGGTCCGCGCATGCACGTCGTGTTCGGGTTGATGCTGGTCGAGTCGCTGCTCGAAGGCGTGGGGGTGCTGCTGCTGCTGCCGCTGCTCGCGACCTTCGGCGGCGCAGCCGAAGGCATCAGCGGCTTCTCCGCCTGGCTGCTCGCCGCGCTCGCGGGCATCGGCATCGAGGGCCTCGTCCCGGTGATGCTCGCGATCGGCCTGCTGGTGCTCGGCAAGGGCGCGGTGGCCTTCGCGGCGAACGCCTACAACGGCTACCTGCGCGCCGACCTCCAGGCGAGCCTGCTGCAGCGCATGTTCGATGCCTACTCGCGCATGTCCTACGGCTACTACGCCAGCCGCGACACCGGCTACTTCTACAACCGCTTCACCCAGGTGTACGCGCTGGTCGGTGCCTTCCACGCCTTCTCGGCGCTGCTGGTCGGCGCCATCCGCTCGGCCGCCTACGTCTGCTTCGGCCTGCTGGTCGCGTGGAAATTCGGCCTCGCCGCCTTGCTGGCCGGTGGCCTGCTCGCGCTCGCCTTCCGCCGCATCAATGCCACCGTGCGCACGTTGTCGAAAGACTCGGCCGAACACATGGGCACCGTGGCCAGCACCTTCGTGCAGTCGATCCAGGCCTTCAAGTACCTCGCCGCCACCGCCTCGATCCGCCCGTTGCGCGAGCGAGTGCTCGCCAACGTCCGCCATGGCGGGCGGCTGGAGGCCCGCCAGAACTTCGCGATGGCCTTCACCAACGCCGCGCGCGAGCCGATCGCGGTGCTGACCATCATCCTCATCGTGATCGGCCACGCGCTGCTGCTCGGCGAAGCGCTGGCGCCGGTGCTGGTCTCGATCCTGCTGTTCTACCGCGGCATCAACGCCGTGCTCGGCGTGCAGTCGAGCTGGCAGTCGCTGCTGGCGCAGGTGGGCTCGCTGGAACTCGTGCGCGATGAGCTGCAGCACCTGGACCAGGCCAGCGAACCGACCGGCGGCCGTGCGGTCGTCGACTTGCAGTGGGGCATCGAGTTGCGCGGCGTCAGCTTCGCCTACGACACCCGCATCGGCGATGTGCTGCACGCGATCGACCTGCACATTCCGGCGCGGAAGACGGTCGCACTGGTGGGCGCCTCGGGCGCCGGCAAGTCCACCGTGATCGACCTGCTGACGCTGCTGCTGACGCCGCGCACCGGGCAGATGCTCGTCGACGGCATCCCGGCGACTGAACTCGACCGCGCCGCCTGGCGTGCCCGCATCGGCTACGTGATGCAGGAAGCGGTGATCTTCGACGACAGTTTCGCAAACAACATCTGCTTGTGGGCCGGCGACGCCGCGAGCGATCCCGCGCTGCGGGAACGCGTGCGCGAGGCCGCACGCGCCGCGCATCTGCTCGAGTTCATCGATTCCCTGCCGGATGGCTTCGACAGCCTCGTCGGCGACCGCGGCATCCGCCTGTCCGGCGGCCAGCGCCAACGCCTGTTCATCGCCCGCGAACTCTACAAGCAACCGCAACTGCTGATCCTCGACGAAGCCACCAGCTCGCTCGACAGCGAGGCCGAGCGCGCGATCCAGCAGAGCCTCGACGAGTTGCACGGGCGCATGACCGTGGTCGTCATCGCGCACCGGCTCGCAACCGTGCGCTCGGCCGACCAGGTGCTGGTTTTCGACCACGGCCACCTCGTCGAGCAGGGAAGCTACGCCGAACTGCGCGAGCGTCCGCGGGGTAGATTCGCGGCAATGGTCGCCGCACAATCGCTATGAACACACTGCTTCCGTCCGAATCGCGACCGGCCGTTCTGGGTCTCGGTTACGTCGGGCTGCCGCTCGCGATCGCGCTCGGCCGCATCCGCCCGACCATCGGCTTCGATATCGACGCCGCCCGCATCGAGCAACTGCGCCGGCATGTCGACCACAGCGGCGAATGCAGTCCCGAGGAAATCGCGGCCGCCGAACACCTGCGCCTGAGCGCGGACCTGGACGAGCTGCGTGCGGCCAACGTCTACATCATTGCGGTCCCGACCCCGGTCAACCAGCACAAGTGGCCCGACCTCACGCCACTGCTGCGCGCCTCCGAGACCGTCGGGCGCGTGCTCAAGCGCGGCGATGTCGTCGTCTACGAATCCACCGTGTATCCGGGCGCCACCGAGCAGGAATGCGTGCCGGTGCTGGAGCGCGTCAGCGGCCTTGAGTGCAACCGCGATTTCAGCGTCGGCTACAGTCCCGAACGCATCAATCCCGGCGACAAGGCGCGGCGCCTGCCGGACATCGTCAAGGTCACTTCCGGTTCCACGCCGGAGGCGGCGGCATTCATCGACGCGCTGTACCGCCAGATCGTGCCCGCCGGCACCCACCTCGCGCCGTCGATCCAGGTGGCCGAAGCCGCCAAGGCGATCGAGAACACCCAGCGCGACGTCAACATCGCGCTCGTCAACGAGTTCGCGCAACTGTTCGGTCGCCTCGGCATCGACACCGAAGCCGTGCTCAAGGCCGCCGGCACCAAGTGGAACTTCCTGCCCTTCCGCCCCGGCCTCGTCGGCGGCCACTGCATCGGCGTCGATCCGTACTACCTCGTGCACAAGGCGCAGGAAGTCGGCTACCACCCGGAACTGATCCTCGCCGCCCGCCGCATCAACGAAGGCATGAGCGCCTACGTCACCGGCGAAGTGCTGAAGCTGATGGCCCGCCACCGCCTCAACGTCGTCGGCGCGCGCATCCTCGTGCTCGGCATCACCTTCAAGGAAAACTGCGCCGATTTGCGCAACACCCGCGTCGTCGAGATCGTCCGCGCGCTGGAGAGCTACCACGCGCAGGTGGACGTGCACGATCCCTGGGCAGACCCGGCCGAATGCCGGCGCGAGTACCGTCAGGCACTGGTGTCGGAGCCCGCCCCGGGCCAGTACGACCTGGTCCTGCTGGCGGTCGCGCATCGCCAGTTTGCCGAACTGGGCGGAGTTGGCGTGCGTGCATTCCTCAAGCCCCGCGGCGCCGTCTACGACCTCAAATACGTTGTCGATGGAGCTGCGGATGGGCGGCTGTAGCGCAATGAGCGTGCGAATCCTCAGGGTCACCTACGTGTCGACCGCTCGTATGGCTCGCAGGCGTCTCGAGGTCTGCCTTTCCATTCTCGCGGAGTGGCCTCGTATCGATTGTGGGAGCGGGTTTTCCCCGCGACCGCAGGTACCAAGCCCGATGAGGGCGTGCACCAAATGACCATTCTCGTCACCGGCAGCGCCGGCTTCATCGGTTATCACGTCGCCGAGCGCCTGCTGGCGGATGGCCACCAAGTCGTCGGCCTCGATTGCCTGAACGACTACTACGACGTCAACCTGAAACGCGCTCGGCTGGCCCGCCTGGAGCAGCACGCCGGCTACCACCACAGCTACGCCGATCTCGCCAACCGCAGCGCCGTCGAGCAGGTCTTTTCCGGCCACCGCATCCGCCGCGTCGTCCATCTCGCCGCGCAGGCCGGCGTGCGCTACGCGGCCACCAATCCGCATGCGTACATCGCCAGCAACATCACCGGATTCCTGCACGTGCTGGAAGGCTGTCGCCACCACGGCATCGAGCACCTGGTCTACGCGTCCACCAGTTCGGTCTACGGCGCCAACCGCACGATGCCGTTCTCGGAGCACCACCCGACCGCCCACCCGCTGACGCTCTACGCCGCCACCAAGAAATCCAACGAGATGATGGCGCACAGCTACGCCCACCTGTTCGGACTGCCGTGCACGGGCCTGCGCTTCTTCACCGTCTACGGTCCCTGGGGGCGGCCCGACATGGCGCTGTTCCTGTTCACGAAAGCAATCCTTGCCGGTGAGCCGCTGAAGGTGTTCAACCACGGACGGCACAAGCGCAGTTTCACCTATGTCGACGACATCGTCGAAGGCATCGTGCGCGTGCTCGACAAACCACCCGCCGCAAATTCCGCATGGGATTCGCTTATTCCTGATCCTGCGACCAGCGCTGTACCGTATCGGATCTTCAATATCGGCAGTCCCAGCACGGTCGAGCTGCTGCGCTATATCGAGTTGATCGAAGACAGCACCGGACGCAAGGCTGCATTGGAAATGCTGCCGTTGCAGCCAGGAGACGTGCCGGATTCGGAAGCGGACTGCGGGGCACTCGCCACGGCGATCGACTACGTGCCATGCGTCCAGGTGGAAGAGGGTGTGCCGAGCTTCGTGCGTTGGTATCGGAAGCACTACGATGTCTGAGCAACGCTTGGAAACTCCGGCATTTCGTGAGAGGTTTGGAAAATCATCGCGAGCGGCCCGAGGGCAAGACGTACGGAGCGCAGCGACCGAGGCATATCAAATGGATAGGCGAGGGAGCAAGCACCGCGCAACGCAGCCATCGGGCCGCGCAGCAGGTTTTGCAAACCCCTCTCGTGGTCGTTCGGAAGATCGGCAGGTCAAACGGATGAATGCAACCCATGACTTCGGGAATGATCCGGAATTCTCGGTGGAAGAATGGGTTGAGTGCGTACACCGTACGACCGACCGCGATTTTCTGATCGATACCACTCGGGTCCATCGTGAGCTGAAATGGCAATCGCGGCGCGCGGGCCTGAACACGATCATCGACACGGCGTGGCATCGGCACCCGTTATTGCAAGGCGCCGCGGCGATGCAATCATGAGCCAGTACAACGATCAGCTCCGCGAGACGCATTTCGGTCACGCTCACCTCACCGAGATCAATGCCTCCGGTCATTCGTTTGCAGCGGAAATGCGCGAAGTCTGGGCCTACCGCGACCTTTTGCTGCTGCTGATCCAGCGCGACATCAGCATCCGCTACAAGCAAAGCGCGGTCGGCATCGGCTGGGCGGTGCTGCAGCCGCTGCTGACCACGGTCATTTTCACCGTGGTGTTCGGAAACTTCGCCAGGCTGCCCTCGGAAGGCTATCCCTACGCCCTGTACACCATGTGCGCGATGGTGCCGTGGACCTTCTTCACCCGCGCGCTCGGCGGCGCCAGCACCAGCATCGTCAGCTCCTCGGGCATGATCACCAAGGTGTATTTCCCGCGCCTGGTGCTGCCGATCAGCAAGACCGTGTCCGGGCTGGTGGATTTCGCGGTGGCGTTCGGGATGCTGATCCTGCTGCTGCTGGCCTACCGGGTGACGCCCAGCCTCGGCCTGCTGCTGCTGCCGCTGTTCGTGCTGCTGGCGCTGGCCACCGCGTTCGGGATCGGGCTGTGGCTGACCGCGCTCAACGTCAAATACCGCGACATTGGCCTGCTGGTGCCGTTCCTGACCCAGATCTGGATGTATGCCTCGCCGATCGCCTATTCCTCGGAGATCGTTCCGGCGCGCTGGCTCTGGGTTTACAGCCTCAATCCCATCTTCGGCGTGGTCGAAGGTTTCCGCTGGGCGTTGCTGGGCAAGGCCGCGCCAGCGCTCGGGCCATTGGCGCTGTCCTGCGCGGTGGTCGTGGCGATGCTGGCCAGCGGCATCTGGTACTTCCGTCGCACCGAGCGCGAGTTCGCGGACAACATCTGATGAGCATCGCCGTCAAGGTCGAAGGCCTGAGCAAGCGCTTCCTGCTGGGGGAAAGCATCGAGCACACCCTGTCCAGCCGGGCCGGCGACCTGCTGCGCGGCAAGGGCTTGCGGCGCAGCGCCGGGCGCGAGGAATTCTGGGCCCTGCGCGACGTCAATTTCGAGGTCGCCGAAGGCGAGGCGGTCGGCATCATCGGCGGCAACGGCGCCGGCAAGTCCACCCTGCTCAAGGTGCTGTCGCGGATCACCCCGCCGACCGAAGGCCGCGCCCGCGTCAAGGGACGCCTGTCCAGCCTGCTGGAAGTCGGCACCGGCTTCCACCCGGAGCTGACCGGGCGCGAGAACGTGTTCCTCAACGGCGCCATCCTCGGCATGCGCAAGGCCGAAGTGGCGCGCAAGTTCGACGAGATCGTCGCCTTTTCCGGCGTCGAGAAATTCATCGACACCCCGGTCAAACGCTATTCCTCCGGCATGTACGTGCGCCTGGCCTTCGCCGTGGCCGCCCACCTCGAACCCGATGTGCTGATCATCGACGAAGTGCTGGCGGTCGGCGACGCCGACTTCCAGAAGCGCTGCCTCGGCAAGATGGGCGAGGTCGCGCATCAAGGCCGCACCGTTCTGTTCGTCAGCCACAACATGGCGGCGGTGCAGAAGCTGTGCGCGCGGGCGGTGTGGATGCGGGACGGGCAGGTGGCGCAGATCGGGGCATCCGAAGAGGTCATCGGCGCCTATATCGGCGCGTCCAGCCCCGGGGAGAATCGAGTGGCATTGCGCCCCGGCTACCTCTACGAAGCCCATGGCAGCGATGCCGTCGACAGCGATGCCGTGGTGACCTCACTGCAACTGTTGGACATGAACGGACGACCATTGACAGCCGCGGGGACGTTCGAAGCGCTCAAGTTCAGGATCGAATTTTCGACTGCGCGTCCCTTTCGGAGCTTTTCCGCTGTGCTGCAAGTGACGACCCCCGATGGCGTCACGCTCCTGCTCACGTCGACCACGCCCGACCAGCAGGTGGCGTTTTCAGTGTCGGAAGGCCGCTATGTGATCGATTGTGACTTCGAGCGCTTCCCGCTCGCGGCAGGGGAGTATCTGCTCGGGCTGGGACTGGCCATTCCCGGCGTCGAGTATGTCTGGCGCAACGATGCCGTGTGCCGCTTGCACGTGGAGCCTCGGGACGTCTTTGCATCCGGTTTGCCACCGGCATCCGGCCGCTACCTCGTGGCCACGCTGCATCGCTGGGGCAGTTTGCAGGAACACAATGCATTCGACGTGCGGGAAGCGCATGGCGGATGAAGTTCGCTGCCGCAGTTGCGGTGGCGATGGCTTGGTCGACCTCGGTCCGATACCCGGGAGTCAGGACGAACGGGTTTCCGTCCAGGCCCACCTGTACCGGTGTCCGCACTGCGCGCTGGGGCAACGCCATCCCATTCCGGATGCAGTCGGCATCGCGGCGTTGTATGCCGATGCCAAGCCGGAAGAAATGGCCTACGTCTACGAGGACAATGCCGCGTGGGCACTGGCAAGAAACATGCTGGTCAAGCGTCTGGTGGCCGTGGAATCTCCCAGTGTCCTCGACGTCGGTTGCCATACCGGTCGCTTCCTCGCGGGCTTGCCCAAGGCGTGGCGACGCTTCGGGGTCGAAAATCCGGGCCCACCTGCCGACGCAGCACGCAGGGACAACCGAGTCGAGATCATCGCTGACTGGATCGAGACGGTCGGTGGCGAATGGGATGCACGCTTCGACGCCGTCACCCTGTTCGACGTGATCGAACACGTACCCGATCCTGCAACGGCGATCGGCCGTCTGGCACGTCTGTTGAAACCCGGCGGCGTGCTGATCGTCAGTTCGGGAGACCTGGATGCATGGACCTGGCGATGGCTGGGCGCGGGGCACTGGTACCTGCAAACGCCACAGCACCTGTCGGTGATCTCCCGCGGATTCCTTCGTCACGTCGCAGTGGAACGCGGCCTGCGGTTGCGGGAGTTCCAGACGATCCCGCACCGCCACGCCCCGCGCACACAGGATGCTGCACGGCTTGCCTATTGGGGCATGCGCCAACGCGGCGGCCTGTGGCGGAGTCCACAGCGCCTGCTGCACGCACTGCCGGGCCTGCACGGCCTGCGCCACATGCAGTCGGTGCCGTGGGCCATGAGCCTGAGGGACCACTGCGTGGCGGTGTTCGAGGTTTGAGCGGACTTGTGACGTTTCGCGGGTGTCCAATGGTGGCTTGGGTGGGGTCGCATGTTCCCTTCATTGCCGGAGTGTCCAGAAGGTAGTAATGTTGCTACATCCGGTCACATCGAGAACGGCGCCATGACCATCACCACGATCAGCAGCCGCGAGTTCAATCAGGACACGGGTCGCGCCAAGAAAGCGACTCGGCGCGGCCCGGTGGTCATCACCGACCGCGGCAAGCCGACGCACGTCCTGCTCGGAATCGAGGAGTACCGGCGACTGACGGGCGGGCGCCGGAGGATAGCCGACCTGCTGGCCATGCCCGGTCTCGACGATGTGGATTTCGAAGTTCCCTCGCTGCGTGACCTGGCGCGACCGGCCGAACTGTCCTGATGTTCCTGCTGGACACGAATGTCGTTTCCGAGTTGCGCAAGGCGGCCTCCGGCAAGGCAGATCGCAATGTGGCGCGCTGGGCCGATCAGGTCGACGCTGCGGAGCTGTTCGTTTCGGCCATCACCGTGCAGGAACTGGAGATCGGCGTCCTGCTGGCCGTGCGCAAGGATCCGCGCAAGGGGGCGCTGCTGCGCGCATGGATGGACCAGCATGTGCTGCCGGCGTTCGCCGAGCGCATCCTGCCGGTCGATGCCGCCGTCGCCTTGCGCAGCGCCGCGCTGCACGTGCCGCAGCCGCGCCCGGTGCGCGATGCCCTGATCGCGGCCACGGCGCTGGTCCATGGGATGCCCGTGGTGACCTGGAATGTTGCCGATTTCGAGACCACCGGGGTGGAGGTTGTCGATCCGTGGCGGGGGTGAGGCTGGATGTGTCGTGTGGATGCGAGTCGTGCCACGCGTGCTCGTTACCGGCTCCGCAGGTTTGATCGGCACTGCCTTGCGCGGTTCGTCGCATTGACTTACCTTGACGTAAGGAATCCATGAGCCGCTTCGTCATGAGTACCGCAACGCTGACTTCCAAGGGCCAGATCACCATCCCGGCGGCCGTTCGCAGCGGTCTGGGGGTGGGCACCGGCGACCGCGTCGAGTTCATTGAAACCGCGCCCGGCCATTACGAGATCGTCGCGGCCACCTTGCCTGCAACCGCCCTCAAGGGGCTGGTTGCCAAGCCCGAGAGGGCGGTGAGCGTGGCGGACATGAACGCGGCCATTCACGAGCGCGCGGCGAGGGCGATGGGCCGGTGATCGGACTGGACACCAATGTTCTGGTTCGCTACATCGTGCAGGACGACCCGGGGCAGGCGGCACTTGCCACGAAGCTGATCGAGTCGCTGACGCCAGAGGCTCAGGGCTTCGTCTCGCAGGTGGTGTTGGTCGAAACGGTGTGGGTGCTGGAGGCGAGCTACGGCGCCGATAAAGACAAGATCGCGGCGGTCGTCGAAACACTGGTGCGGATCGGCAGCATTCTGGTGGATCGGGCCGACCTCGTCTGGCGCGCGTTGCGCCGGTTCAAGCAGGATGGCGGCGATTTTTCGGACGCACTGGTGAGCGCGCTGGCACGCGAAGCCGGTTGTTCGATGGTGTACACCTTCGATCAGGCGGCGGCGAAACGCTCCGGCATGACCTTGCTGAGATGACAGGACGGTTCTTGGCGGCCCGTCATGTCGGCGCGGTCCCTGGTCATCACCGACCGCGGCAAGCCGGCACACGTCCTGCTCGGGATCGAGGACTACCGGCGGCGCTGCACGTGCCGCATCCGCGCCCTGTGCGCGATGCCCTGATCGCGGCCACGGCGCTGGTCCATGGGATGCCCGTGGTGACCCGAAATGTTGCCGATTTCGAGACCACCGGGGTGGAGGTCATCGATCCGTGGCGGGCATGAAGCGGTTCATTGAGTGGTACGGATTGAATGTCGACTGATTCCGTAGTCAAGAAGGACGGGCAACCCATGCGAGCAAAAACGAAGCTCCGCATCGTATGCGTCGTGGGTGCGCGTCCGAACTTCATGAAGATCATGCCGATCATGAAGGCGTTTGCAGAGCGGGCGCCGGAGGTCGAGGTCCGATTGGTCCACACCGGACAGCACTACGACGTGGACATGAACGACCGGTTCTTCGGGCAGTTGGGTATTCCGGCTCCGGATGTTTCCCTGGAAGTCGGCTCGGGTACGCACGCACAACAAACAGCGGAAGTGATGGTGCGTTTCGAGCCGGTGATCGACGAGTGCCGGCCCGATGCCGTGCTCGTTGTCGGAGACGTCAATTCGACGTTGGCGTGCGCGCTGGTCGCGGCCAAAAAGGGCGTGCGGGTCGTTCACGTTGAAGCAGGCCTGCGCTCCCGTGACCGCACCATGCCCGAGGAGATCAATCGCATCCTGACGGATCAGTTGTCCGATCGCCTGTACATTACCGAAGACGATGCCTTGGCGAACCTCGCGAGCGAAGGGATTGCAAGCGACAAGGTGATGCATGCCGGCAATGTCATGATCGATACCCTTCTTGCGAATCGCGCGCGTGCGGTTCCTGCAATCGAGACGCTGACCTCGATTGTTGGCGCCAATGCTCAGGAGTGGGTTGAACAAGGGTTCGGCCTGCTCACGATGCACAGGCCATCCAATGTCGACGATCCTGCGGTGCTTGAGACCCTGTTGGGCGTGCTGGCGGAGGCGAGCGATACCCTGCCTATCGTTTTCCCCATGCATCCGCGAACCCGATCCAAAATCGCGGAATTCGGCTTGGATCGCATGCTGGATCGGCCACGGATCGCACTGCTTGGACCGTTGGGGTATCTGGAAATGCTGGGGCTGACCTGTGCAGCGCGAGTCGTTCTAACCGACTCCGGCGGTTTGCAGGAGGAAACCACGGCGCTTGGGGTTCCCTGTCTAACCCTGCGGGAGAACACGGAGCGCCCGGTGACGATCCATGAAGGCACGAATCGGTTGGTCGGGCGCGACCCGGAAGCCATACGGGAAGGAATCCGCATCGCGCTCATGCAGGACAGGTCCACGGCGGCGCGTCCGCACAACTGGGACGGCTGTGCCTCGCAACGCATCGTGGAAGACCTGGTCGCATGGGCCAGTGCGGGCCAATGAAGAACTCAACTCGGCAATCGGAATGAAGGACGACGCATGAGCAAGAAAGTATTGGTGACGGGTGGGCTCGGGACGATCGGTCGCGGCTTGATCCAGGAGCTTAGAGGGCGTGGGTTCGAGGTGTTTTCCTGCGACCTGCGTCATTCCGAGGACGAGGTCGGATTCTCGCTGAGGACGGACGTGCGTGATCCGGCATATGCCAGGTGTGATATCGGTGAATTCCGGCAGATCGAGCGGGTGTTCAGGCAGTGGGGGCCGTTCGACTACGTCTACAACTGCGCCGCGGAATTCGGGCGCTGGAATGGCGAAGACTTCTACGAGCAGCTCTGGCGATCCAATGCGGTCGGAACAAAGAACCTGATTCGTCTGCAGGAACAGCAAGGATTCCGGTTGATCCATTTTTCATCCTCCGAAGTGTACGGGGATTGGCCGAACATCATGGCGGAACAAGTGATGGATCAGTACGAGATCCGGCAGATGAACGACTACGCCATGACCAAGTGGGTCAACGAGATGCAGATCCACAACTCTCGCCAGCAGTACGGCACGGAGTCGGTGATCGTGCGCATCTTCAACACCTACGGACCTGGCGAGTACTACAGCCCGTATCGTTCGGTGAACGCGCGGTTCGTCTATTGCGCCCTGCGCGGCCTGCCTTGGGTGGTGTTCCGTGGCTATTCGCGTACCTCGACCTACCTGTCGGATTCGGTACGCACGCTGGCCAACATCGCCGAGCGCTTTGTCCCGGGAGAGACCTACAACATTGGTGGCCAGCATCTGCACAGCATCGAGGAACTGTCGGACATCGTGCTCGCCGCGACCGGGGCCAGCCCGAGTCTTGTCGAGTACAAGGACGCGGAAGTGCTGACCACGCGCGACAAGCGCGTCGATACTTCCAAGGCCCGCGACCACCTCGGGCATAAAGACAGCGTCAGCCTGGCGGAGGGTGTTGCCCTCACGGTGGCGTGGATGAAGGACGCATACCGCATCTGATCGTGGCGGGCACGACAAAAACGCTGCTGCTCACCGAAACCCCGCCGGGCTCGGCCAACGTGGGCGAGATCATCCTGCGCGATCTGGTGCGACATGTCGGCGTCTCCCGCGTGCATTGCGTGGCGATCGCCGGGCCGAAGTATCGGTGGGTTCCGGACCCCTCTCTGGCGGGGCTTGCGGTGGATCGACTCGAAAGCACCCGCACCCACGGCAGGCATGGGCAAGGCAGCAAGTGGAGCGCGCCTTCCGCGCACCTGCGGTTCCGCCTCGGTTTCGGACGCGAGGTCCGGCGCCTGGTCGCCGCGGTGCTTGAGCGTACGCGCACTGCCGGGGTGGATCAGGTCTTTGCCGTGCTCAACAACGCACTGATGCTGGCGGTGGGCCACCGCGTGGCCAAGGCATTGGGTGTGCCTCTGGTGACCCTGGTCTGGGATCCGCCAGAGTATTTCCTGCAACAGGCCCGATTCGACCGCTGGAGCCGCGCCGTGCTGTTGCAGGACTTCCGCGCGAGTCTGGTGGCCTCCCGGCGCGTCGCCGTGGTGTCCGAAACGATGCAGCAGGACTACGCGGCCTGGACGCAGGCGCCGATCCAGATCCTGCGCCACGGACTGCCGACCGACGCGGGCCTCGCGACTGCAACGCTGGGTGAACCACCGCGGGACGAATGGGTGGTGGGTTTCGCAGGGTCGATGTACTCCAACGATGCCTGGCGCGCCTTCCTCAAGGCGCTGGATTCGGTGGGTTGGCAGGTCGCCGGGCGGCCGCTGCGGCTGAAGGTGCTCAGTGGCCGGATCGACCTCGCCAGCCACGCCCGCGCCCGCATCGATTACCTCGGCTTTCGTCCGCCCGAAGAGGTGCAGCGAATCCTCTCGGACTGCCATCTGTTCTACATGCCGCAGCCTTTCGTACCGCACCTGCGCGAGCTGTGCCGCTATTCCTTCCCGACCAAGTTGACCAACTATCTGGCGCTGGGCCGTCCGGTTCTGGCGCACGCTCCGGCAGAGAGCTCGTTGTCTGCCTTCCTCGCCCGGCACCTGGTCGGCGAGTTGGCGAGCTCGCTTGAATCGACCCCCATCCTTGCGGCGCTCGACCGCCTGCTTGGCGACGAATCGGCTTACGCCGAAGCGTGTCGCCAAGCCACCACCACGGCGCGGGCCGAGTTCAGCGCCGGCGTGTTCCATGCTGCCACTGAACAATTGCTGGATGCGGACGTACCCCGGGAAATGCCATCCGCGGCAGCTTGTGAAGAGAAGTCTGAATCTCCAGCGGGGGTGCTGATTGAGGCGCATGACCATGAGGAACACCCAAGATGATTCGAAGGCTCTTACGTCCGTTGCGGCGCCTGTTCGACCTCGCAATCTCCGCGCGCAGTTTTCTGGCGTATCAGGCCGGTGCCTTCGATCGTGTGAAGCCAGGCCAAGAGGTTCTTCGTGCGTTCGACGAGCATGATTATGTATTGCTGCGTCGCCACTACTACCTGCCACTACCGGATGCGAAGGACCTCGCGAGCCAGAGGGAAACCGAGCTGATCGGCTGCAACTTCGATGCG
Organism: Lysobacterales bacterium; assembly: GCA_019187485.1. Classification (GTDB taxonomy): domain Bacteria; phylum Pseudomonadota; class Gammaproteobacteria; order Xanthomonadales; family SZUA-5; genus JADKFD01. The sequence goes on from JABAQR010000016.1 coordinate 39,803, forward strand.
GATGCCTGTCTTGCATTTCATACCGAACACGTCGCCCGCTACGATCCCGAGTTCCGTGCATTGCCAGCAACATCGCCGCCGTCGCCTGCCGACTACCACCTCGTCAACGGAACCTTCATGGCGGTTGACGGAAACATGTACTACGGGCTCATTCGCGCACTGGCTCCGGCTCGAATCATAGAGATCGGGTCCGGAAATTCCACACGTCTGGCGTGTACTGCCATACGTCGCAATATTCAGGAAGGGCGCGAGGCAAGCAAGCTCACCTGCATCGAGCCATTTCATTCGGGCGAGTTGGCGGCACTGCCGGAAGTTTCCGGGATCCTGAAATCCTACGTGCAGGATGTGCCACTTGAACTGTTCACCAGCCTTGCCCCGGGCGACATCCTTTTCATCGATTCAACCCACACGGTTCGGCCTGGTGGCGATGTCTGGTGGGAGATTTGCGAGATCCTGCCACGCCTGCCATCGGGCGTCTTTGTGCATTTTCATGACATTTCGTTGCCGCGACCTTACCCGGCTCGAACCCTTGAGAACAAATGGATCTGGATGGAGCAGTATCTTTTGCAAGCATTCCTCAGTTTCAACCGCCGATTCTCGGTGGTGTGGGCAGGAAACTACCTGATGGTGAATTACCCGGATAAGATGATGGATCGCTTTGGCGCCGAGTACACGGCCATGCGTGCGGCTTGGCCCGAGTCGGAACCGGCGAGTCTCTGGTTGCGAGCGGAATGATCGGAGTTCACCTGCCTTTGCATGGGGCCTTGGGCACTTGCGGGGGGGGGGGGGGCTGGAACCGAACGTAGGATGCCACGCGTACTCTTCTTCATGAACTCGTCGTCGCCGCTAGGCGGCGTGGAAACTTGGCTTGATCGCATCCGCGCGAACCTTTCGAAGAACGGATTTGAGCCGATCGTCGGTCTTGTTCGCGGACTACGCTACAACCTGCCGGATCGTTACCGCGCGCACCATCCTGAACTGGAAACCTTCGAGATCGATGGCCGCGGTCTCAACCGTGAAGGCCGTGTTCGTGCGCTGATGCGTTGTATACGCGCACTGCGGCCCGACGTGGCACTTCCCATGGGCATCGTCGAGGCCAACGAGGCCGTCATTCGTTGCAAGCAACGAGGGCAGGCCGTGCGGCTGGTTGCGCATGCTCAAGGCAATCTGCCGCCCATGCTTGCCGATCTCCGCCTATACCGTGACTGGTTCGATCGGGTTGTCTGCCCTGGGCGGTTGACCCGGAGATTTTTGGTGGAATTCGCAGGATTTGCCCCCGAAAGGGTTGTCCACATCGCCAACGGTGCCGACACACCCCTCGCTGATCGGCTACCGCGACGCCCCGGTGCGCCACTGCGCTTGGGTTATATCGGAAGGCTCAGCCAGCCGGACAAGCGCGTCCTCGACTTGATCCCGCTGTGCCGCGAATTGGAACGGCTTGGTGTGGACTTCGAGCTCCATGTGGTCGGGTGCGGGGCATGTCGCGGCGAACTCGAGGAGGGACTGGAGAATTGGGGCAATCGAGTGCGCCTGCACGGTGCGCTCCCGCATGAAGAGATCTACCGGCGCATCTTTCCAAACCTTGATGCCTTGATCTTGACCTCAGCCTCCGAGGCCTTCGGCATCGTGCTGGTCGAGGCCATGATGCACGGAGTGGTGCCGGTGACTTCGCGATACTACGGCTTTCACAGCGAGGGACTGGTGAAGGATGGCGAAACCGGTTTGTCGTTTGAGGTCGGCGACATGGAAGCGGCAGCGCTGGCGGTACAGCGCCTTGAGCGTGGATCGGCACTGCTGCAAGAGTTGTCGGCTCATGCTCAGGAACATGGGCGCCTCTATACCTGGCAGCGTTCATTGGATGCTTGGCAAGCCGAATTGGCCGATCTGTCGAAAGAACCGGTTGTTCAAGCATCGACCCTGCCTATTGCGCCTGTAGCCAATCCGCGTGGAAGACTGGAGCGGTTGGGTGTGCCCGACGGTCTCATCGACGGCCTGCGTCGCCTGCGCCGCGCCACGTTGGGTGCAGCAGTCCCACCGGGAGGCGAGGAATGGCCGCTGTTCCATCGTGGACACTCCGCCGATACGGTGGCAGATATCCAATCGGCGCTTCTGACGTTGGAGTCGTCAACTGAGAACGAGTTTATGGCCAGAGAAGGCAAGTCGAACTTCATGACAGCGGGCCAGTAGTTCATGCCTAAAGCCCTGTTCGTCGCGCCTTCGGCCTACACCCTCAGTGGCCTTGCGACCTGGCTGGATTTTCTCCTCCCCGGCCTTGCGGCCAAGGGTTGGGAGGTGTCTCTCGGTCTGGTCTCGGGCCCGCATCACCATCAGGCCGGGCGCTATCTGGCAGCGCATCCGACCGAGAATGTCCTGATGGCACATTGCGCCACGGGAACCGCGGAGGGGCGACGGCGCGCGCTGGACCGCATATTGGATCAGAGTCGTGCAGATGTTGCGGTATCGGTAAACATCCCCGATCTGCTGGTGGCCATCAACGACCGCCGATTGAAGGGCCAGCGGGCAGCGCATGCCGTGCTTAGCGTCCACGGCATCGAGGCTTGGCTGTACGCCGACGCACGACGCTACCGCAGCATGCTCGACGCGGTGGTCTGCACCAACCGGCTGGCCTGCGAGCTGACCGGGCAACTTGGCGGTATCGCGAAGGAACGCATCCACTATGCCGCCTATGGCGTGCATCGTTCGGACATCACGCCCCGATCCTTCGAAGGGGCCTTTCGCATCGTTTATTCCGGCCGGTTGGAGGAGAGCCAGAAGCGGGTCGGAGACTTGGTCGGCATCGTCCACGGTCTGGCCGAACGCGGTCTGCCGTTCCATCTTGACATCGCTGGCGACGGACCGGAGCGGGCCGAGCTGGAAGCCGCACTGTCGTCGCAGCACGAAGAGGGCAGGGTCACCTTCCACGGCCAACTGGATACGCAGCGGCTCAAGCAAGACCTCTACGCGCAAGCGGACGCGCTGCTGATCACCTCGCATTGGGAAACCGGCCCGATCGTGGCCTGGGAAGCCATGGCGCAGGACGTCCCCGTCGTCAGCAGCCGCTACGTGGGCTCCGGTCTGGAAGGCGCGCTGCGCGATGGCGAGACGGCGCTGTTGTTCGACACGGGCGACGTCGCGGGCGCGGTCGATGCACTGTCGCGGCTGCACGGCGACAAGGCCCTGCAAAACCGCCTGATCGCATCGGGGCGTCGCCTGGTAGAAGAGCGCTATTCGATCGATGCCTCGGTGCGCGCCTGGGATGCGGCATTGCGCAGCGTGCTGGGTCGCCCGCAAGCCTGTGGTCTCCAGGAACTCCCTCGGGCGAAAGCGAGCGGACGCCTGGATCGCTGGCTGGGTCCGCGCCTCGCCGAAAACCTGCGCGGGCAGTTGCGCGGCAAGCCGTTGCAGACTCCCGACCCCGGCGGCGAGTGGCCGCATGCGCACAGCCACGCGGCAAGCGACGAGAGGTTCTGGCAGGTAGCCAGTGCGGTGGATCAAGCGCTCGACGAGGTGAGAATCGGTGTGGGCTGATCTGCGACGCCTGGCCAGCAGCCTGAACCTTCTGCGGCGGCGGGAGGTGCATGGCTGGCTCGCCAACGAATGGAAGCGCCGCCAGCAACTTACCGAGTTGCGCCGCTTGGCAACCGACGTGCGCATCAGCGACAGCGTGCTGGTGATCGGCCATGCGCAAAGTCGGCTGAAGCTGGGTTCCCGCGTGCAGGTTCGCGAAGGCAGCGTGCTCGCCTTCGGTGATGAGGCAAACGGTTTCGGCAACATCGAGATCGGCGAGGGCACCTGGATCGGCCAATACAACAATCTGCGCGCCGGTGGTGGCGATATCCGGATCGGGGCCAATTGCCTGATCAGCCAGTTCTGCACACTGGTGGCATCCAATCATGCCCATGCGCGAGGCGCGATTATCCAGTCCCAAGGTAGCGACCCGAGCCGCAGCGGCGTGACCCTGGGCGACGATGTCTGGCTGGGCGCCGGGGTGGTCGTGACGGCGGGTGCAAGCATTGGCGACGGTGCGGTGATCGGCGCCAACGCAGTGGTGACTGCGAACGTGCCGGCGTATGAGATTTGGGGCGGGGTGCCGGCAAGGCGTATTGGAGTGCGCAGCTGAGCGGAGCGGCGACCCTGAAACAGAAGTTGGGCTGCTGGTTGCACGAGCGCTGGCGTGCGGAGCTGATACTGCGGTTTCCACGTCTCGCACAACGCCTTGGGTGGTCGTGGCTGGACCAGTGCAATCGCCACGAGCGCCTGAGCGTGGATCCGGTCAGCGGCGGGCGGGTGTGCCATTGGGACGACTCCAGCCGATTGACGCTGGCGCGGATCTTTCCTCGCTGCGCCGAAAGGCTGCTGCGGCACCTGCTGGAGCGCTTTCCGGTCGGTTTCAAGTCCGGACAAGGGATGCCCCGGGCTGGAGTCCCCGATGTCTCGATCCTGATCCCGATCGGGGGCCGCCAGAGACTGCCGCAGTTCCGGCTGGCACTGGCCGCCGCCCGCGCCCAGGAAGGTGTGGCCTGCGAGGTCATCGTCGTCGAGCAATCACCGATCTCGGAGCTGTCCGAAACATTTCCCGACGGTGTGCGTTATCTGCATCAAGTCTCGGAGCCGGGCGCGGAGTTCAACAAGAGTCGTGCATTGAATGCCGGCGCGTTGGCGGCACGAGGAGAAGTCCTCATTATTTTGGATGCGGACTACCTGCTACCCCGGCGATTCGCGAGCCAGTGCGTACACGTACTGCAGTCGGTCGAGGCTTTGCGCCCAGCGCGGTGGATTTTCTATCTTGACGAGACCAGCAGCCAGCAGTTGTCGACAACGCATGACTGCAGTTCCATAAACGGTGTCGAAGCCATTGTCTCGAATAACCCGACGCCGCTCGCTGTCCGTCGTTCCACCTATTGGGAAATCGGGGGTCACGACGAGGATTACGTTGGCTGGGGCGGCGAGGACACCGAGTTCCTCGATCGCCTGCGTACCCGGTGTGTGGCCGAAGGGGGCTGGATGCCGGTGCTGCATGCCTGGCACGAGTCGGCGCCGAAGAAGGCGGATGGTAGCCGCAACCGGGAAAATCATGAGGCGAAGATGGCAGTTCCGGCGGCGAGCCGGATTCTTGGTCTTCGAAATGCAGCGAGCGAGCCAAGTACGACCGGTTCTACTGCTGTGTCGACAATGCTGTCGAGCGAACCAGGGCGGCGTCCGGCATGAACTGGAAACTCACTGCAGGCAAGCTGCGAGACGCTTGGTTGGCCTATCCCGGACAACGACGCGCCTATCGGTCGGTTCCCGCAGGAAAACCGATCTTCCTCACCGGTACCCACCGCAGCGGCACCACCTGGCTGGCCAAGATGCTGGCCGCGAGTGGCATCTGGTATATCCATGAACCGTTCTTCCCCGGCAAAGGGCGCTGGCCGAGGTCGTTCGACTATCGCGAAAGCGGAACGCCTGACCCCGCAATCGATGCACTGTTTTCCGATGTGCTGAATGGAGGATTCCGTCGGGCCTTGAATCTGCCCAATGCAGATCATCCGCTGATGCCGCTGCGCCTGTTCAGGCCTGAGGTTCCGAGGGTGCTGGTCAAGGCCCGATCGCTTGCCTGCTGACCGAATATCTGACGCGTCGTTTCGACCTGCAGACCCTGATCCTGTTCCGCCATCCGGCCAGTTTCGTCGCCAGTCTCTGTCGCCTGGGTTGGCCGCGGGGGTCTTCCTGCGCCAGTTTCTCAATGACCAGCCATTGATGCAGGCGCACCTTGAGCCATTTCGCGCAATCCTTGAGCGATTTGCCCATGAGGACAGTCTGGAGTCTGCGGCAGTAATGCATGGCGCCCTGACGGCGGTGCTGTGGCGTTTCGTGCAATCCGGAATCGGGAAGCCGGTCCTGTACGAGGAACTGTGCTCTGATCCCGTGAATGAACTTGAACGACTGTTCAATCATCTGGAACTTCCATACGGACAGGGTGTTGCTGCTTTTCACGAAGCGGCGTGTCTTGCTCCGGCCAAGGCTGCCAAGGATTACCGCCCGCATGCTGTTGTCCGCAACAGTCTCGCAATGTCCCGGAACTGGAGAACGGAACTGGATCAGCGAGACGTCGAGACCGTGCGTGCAATTTGGGAATGCTTCGACATTCCCTTGTATCGCGGCGCGGATCAATGGTCGACGCAGACAGACCAAGCATGAGCGAGGGAACTGTCTCCGTGATCATTCCCGTAAGGAACCGTGCGGGGATGTTGCGAGAAGCGCTCGGCTCGGTGTTGAAGCAGACCTACGGATCGATCGAACTGTTCATCGTCGATGACGGTTCCACTGACGAGACGTCGGAGGTAGCTCAGGCGCTGGAGAAGGAGAACGCCGGCGTGGTGCGGATGCTATCGCAGGCCAACGCCGGCCCGGGCGCGGCACGCAATCTGGGCTTGCAGCACGCGCGCGGCGAGTTCGTCCAGTACCTCGATTCCGACGACTTGATCGAACCGCGCAAGTTCGAGTGGCAGGTGCGGGCCTTGCAGGACAACCCCTGGGCGGGTGTGGCCTACGGCCTGACCCGGCGCGTGAATCTGGCTACGGGTGAGACGAGGGATTGGGCGCGCACCGGCGAGGACATCGAGAACATCTTTCCTTCTTTTCTGATGAAGCGAGGCTGGGACACCAACGCGCCGCTGTGGCGCCGCAGCAGTTGCGAAGCCATCGGTCCCTGGCTGGAGCTGTGTTGCATGGAGGACTGGGAGCACGACCTGCGTGCCGGCCTGCTCGGTATCAAGCCGGTGCGCGTCGATGCACATGTCGCCACCGTGCGCGACCACACCGGCCCCCGATCCAGCGGGATGAACACGGGCTTCACCCCTGATCTCACACGGGATGTCTTTCTCGCCCATCGATCGATCTGGCGGAGGATGAAGGCTGCGGGTCGCACGGACTGGAGCTATCTTGAGGAGTTCTCGCGCAAGCTGTTCTGGATCGCCCGCATGTGTGGCGAGCGCGGATTGCTTGCCGAAGCCGAAGAAGCCTTGGCCATTGCCGACGAGATGATGGCCGGGCGCAGTGCGGCAAAACGCCTGCGCCTCTTTCGCGCCATGGTGCGGGTGCTGGGCTGGCGCCGCGCGGTGGCACTTGGCGAGCGGGCGAGGCGAGGGGGGTGGCAATCAGGAGCAACGGCCCTTGCCTGAACGGCGGGCACCGCGCGTATCGGTGGTAATGAGCGTCTTCAATGACTCCGAGCGGTTGCGTACCGCCGTCGCCAGCATCCTCGGGCAGACCTGGCGCGATCTGGAACTGATCGTCATCGATGATGGTTCCACGGATGGAAGCGGGGAGTTGCTGGATGAACTCGCGGCCGCGGATGTCCGCCTGCGGGTGATCCATCAGGACAATACCGGCCTGACCCGCGCGCTGATCCGCGGTTGCTCCGAAACGCGTGGCGAATTCATCGCCCGACAGGATTCCGACGACTGGTCGCATCCGCAGCGCATCGCCGAGCAGGTGGCCCTGCTGGACGGCGACCCCGGCATCGGCTTCGTGTCCTGCGCCACGCAGTACCTCGGGCCCGCGGACGAGCCGTTGTGCGTCATCTCACGCACGACCGATTCCGTGCAGGCCACGGAAGGACTGCTTCATCGCCGCGAAGGCCCGCCCGCGCATGGCAGCGTGATGTTCCGCTCAACGCTGTATCGCGAAGTCGGCGGCTATCGCGGTCAGTTCCGTTATTCGCAGGATTCCGATCTATGGCTGCGAATGGGGGAGCGCGCCCGCATCGGCTATGTGCCGGGTATTCGGTACGCGCACCGCAAGGATGCCGCCAGCACTTCGGGCGCCGCGCGGCCGGCGCAGCGCCGTTTCGGAGAATTGGGGCATCTGTGTCGCAAGTCGCGACTCGCGGGGCAGAGTGAACAGCCCTGGCTGGACGAAGCCGAAACGCTGTCGGCCCGCGTTCGGGACGGTGTAGCGCAAGATCCGCGCGCCCGCCGACGGGCGATGGCGGATGCCAATTATCTACTTGGATCCATCTTGACAGCCTCGAAAAACACACGCGCACAGATCTACTTGTTGGAAGCTATTCGCTTGATTCCGCTACGTCCGAAACCCTGGATCCGCCTGGTGCAGTCCGGCCTAACCGGTCGGAAGGTCCCTGCATTTGATTTTGAAGATGCGCGTTGAAGCTGTCGGTTTGTGCTGAAGATACCCACTCCGACTCCTACACGGCGGGCACCGTTTTCGTCACACTCATGCTATTCAAGCCGGCAGTGACGATTAGCAGGTGACTGATGGTCACGGTTGTAGTGCGCGGCTTTCGCATCTCTGCTCCTGGATTCGGTTGCTTTGGGTGTTATTCGCATGAGTGAAGGGGCGAGCTTGTGAATGAGAGTGAAGGAAGGTCAGCGTTGACTTTGGCGGAGCGGTGCATGCTGGCACTCGGAGTTCGGCGAAGCTTGATCATCGAAAGGATGGTTTCCGGACTTCGAAATGCGGGTGGGGTTGGGCTGCACCTCGGCTGTGGCAGAAAGTACATCGAAGGGATGGTCAATTGCGACAAGTACTCAGAATTGGCTGATGTTGCCCTTGATATGACAGATCTTTCTGCGTATCAGGATGCGTCCATTGGGCTGATCGAGACGCACCATGCCATAGAGCACCTTGGTTTCAATGATGCTGAGGCAGCATTGAAGGAATGGGCGAGAGTGCTACGAACAGGCGGATATTTGGTTGTTTCATGCCCGGATTTCGGAGCGATTTGCTGGAAGTGGATTCGAAGTACCTTGGTCGGCAGAGTGGCGGACAGAAGTGCGGCTCGGAGCTACATACTGAAAATGGTATGCGGCTCACAGGAGAATGCGGGGATGTTCCATCGAAGCCACTACGACAGGCGATTGATGCGGGAGAAGCTCGAGTCGCTGGGATTCTCAGTAGTCTGCCAGCTGAAGAGTTATCCGAGTCGACCTACCCCGTCGTTTGTGACCATTGCAGTGCGCGTGAGGTAGGCGGTTGAAAGACAATCATCGTCGATCAGTATGCTGCATAGTGGGGTGGCATTTCCCCAAAGCTACATTCACCGCATCCAACTTTCCCCTTTCGTTGGATGTCTTTGTGCTTTCACACGCTCCAATCAATCGGGTGCCGAAATACGTGTTCGACATGGTCGGGGCGGAGAGGATTCTTGCAAGACCAAACATCGGATACGACTGGGGCGCATACCAGCAATTCATCGAATCGATCGATATTGATGAATACGAATACGCATTCTTCATGCATGATGACGTTGTTATAAATTCATCGCGCATATTTTCGGACGCGTCCGCGCTACTGGAAAAGTGCGAAATCGTTGGTTTGAGGAGTCAAGGGATACATGACTGGGCGTCCGTCATAACGCCAGCAATGTTTGCTCACATGAGCAACCCGCCTGCGGTCGGATGTACAAGATTTCCTGTTGTTCGAGGGTCGTTCTTCGCGACACGACCAAAAGTGATCAAAGCTGTTCGTCCAATTCAGGTTTTCTGGGACAGGTTCCAAATTGATATTGGTTACGGGAATCACAGTTTGGTCGCATTCTGCAGTTCGGTCGATTCAGCGTTTGGGCACGCCGCGTTCGCTTGGTTGGCCGATCACATGGATGACGTGCCGATGCACGAGATGGTTCGGGGCGGGAATTCGACGGCGAGTGCTAGAGAGCAGTTTGATTAACCTCAATTTCTGCCCCTTCAGCGGCTGTAAGTCGTTGATTAATGGGCTGTCGCAACTTCGAGTTCTGGGTTAATCAAACTGCTCTAGAAGCGGCGGTTTCATTCGCATCGTCCGTGGCGTAGTACGACGACTGTTGGTGGCACGAATGACAGCGCGGTGGCGGAATTGGCTTGCTGTCGATTGGGTCTTGATGCGGTTGGTGAAGCTGATTGCGGGGCGGCCTGATTGGCGATCCACTTGATTCTGCGGACGGAACTTGAATTTGGAATGCGAGTGAGCGGTGAAAGAATGTGCATCCTAAACCGCTGACATGAGAATCCTTGTCGGAGCCGACGCTCCGCCCAATCCGGACTCCGGCGCCGCCGGAACCGTGGTGGCCACCAACTTGGCGCTACGGACGCTGGGACACGAGGTGGAGGCCTTCTGGGATGTTGACCTTGCCCACCGCATCCGACACTGGAACCTGCACTACTGGCTGGAACTTCCGCGCGAATATCGGCGGGAAGTGGCAAGGCGCTGCTCGGGCAAGGACTACGACGTCATCCAGTTGAGTCAGCCCCATGCGTGGATGGCGGCAAGGGATCACCAGCGGCGCCGGCGGCGCGGAATCATCGTCAACCGCAGCCATGGCCTCGAATGCATGGCCGATCATGCGCTGGCACGCGGGCACCGGGAGCTGGGCATGCCGGCCAACCGCTTTCCCCGCAACCTGCTGGCGCCCGCCCTGCAGCGCAGGCTGCACGCCTCGATCGACAGGGTGGTGCGATTCTCGGATGGCCTGATCGTGCCGGCGCAGGACATCAAGGACCACCTCGTTGCCCACCATGGCGCCGACCCGGAGCGGGTGGCCGTCATCCACCATGGCGTGCCCGAGGCGTTCCTGCGCACGCCGGTTCGCCCCATGAGTGTCGAGCGACTCTCGCGCATGCTGTGCGTGGCGCAGTATTCCTTCATCAAGGGGCCGCAGTTCCTGGCCCGGGCGGCAAGCCAAGTATTGCGTTGTAATTCGAGGGCCAGCCTGACCTGGGTCTGCAGCCGCGTCCATCACGCCGAGGCACGCAGCCTGTTTCCTTCCGAGCTGCAACCGCGGGTCACATTGCTGGACTGGCAGGCCCAGGATGAACTGATCGCACTCTATGACTCCCACGGAATCGGACTGGCGCATTCACTTTATGAAGGCGCAGCCAAGGCCTGCGCCGAAGCGATGGCGCGTGGGCAGGTGCTTGTCAGCAGTGCCGTGGGCGCAGTGAAGGACCATGTCCGCCACGGCGAGAACGGATTTGTGGTGGACGTGGGTGACTGGCAGGGCATGGCCAAGGCGGCGCTTGCGGTGATGGATGACCTCCCCCGGGCGCAGCGGATTGCTCAAGCGGCAAGAAGAACCATGTCCCGGATGAGTTGGGACGCTTGTGCACAGTCTGCGGTGAAGTTCTACGAACGGTTGCTGGTCATGAGGCAGCCGGCGGTGCTCGCGTGACAAATGGGCGCACCCCCGTGGCAGGCGATTGCGACAGTCTGGAACCTCATGGAGTTCGGTGCGGTGGCACAGGGGACGGCCGGGTGGATAGGGCTGCAACAGGGCAGGTTTGCGAATCCTTCCGGGAAATGGAAGTGAGCCTGTCGATCGCGATCCCGAGTTTTCGTCGCGGCGAGATTGCGCTGGCCAGCATCAGGGCTCTGTCGGCCTTGGAGCGGAAGGCAGACGAGATTCTGCTGGTGGACCAAACCCAGGATCATCCTCCGGACGTGGTGGAAGCGCTGCAGGCACTGCACGACGCCGGCACCATCCGTTGGCTGCGCCTGTCCGAACCCAGCATTCCGCATGCGATGAACGTGGGATTGTTGCAGGCAAGGTCGGAGGTTGTGCTCTTTCTTGACGACGACATGGTTCCAGATGCACGGCTTGTTGCGGTCCATGCCGAGGCGCAGGCACAGGCTCCGGGTCTCGTCGCAGGGCAGGTGTTACAGCCCGACCAAAAGCCCGAACCTCTTCGGTCCGGCGAACCCTTCCGCTTCAACAGCATCGCCCCGGCGGATATCCGCGAGTTCATGGGAGGCAATTTCTCGGTGAACCGGAAGATGGCGCTGGAACTGGGCGGTTTCGACGAGAACTTCGTCGGTGCCGCCTACCGATTCGAGGCCGAGTTCGCGTACCGCTGGCTTCACAGCTTTGAGGTCATTCGGTTCGAGCCGGCCGCCTCCATCCACCATCTGGCCATCCCCACAGGCGGCACCCGTGCCCATGGCCATCACCTGCGTACGGTCAAACCGACTCACGCCGTGGGTGCCTACTACTACTGGCTGTGCACCCGGAATCCCGGCTGGCGGCGACAAGCGCTTTTGCGCCCGCTGCGCGCGGTGCGCACCCGCCACCATCTGCGACGGCCTTGGTGGATCCCGTTGACACTGCTCGCGGAGTTGCGAGGGTTTCTGATGGCCTTGCAATTGAATCGGAAAGGGCCAAGTCTGGTTCACACAGTGTCTGGGGCACGGCACGGATGAGTTTGCCTCTGATCTCGGTTGTGATTCCCGCATACAACGCAGAGCAAACGATCGAGCGTTGCATCGCGTCGGTCTTGGCCGATCCGCACGACGCCGTGGAAATTGTTGTTGTAGATGACGGCTCCACCGACAGGACGGCTCAGATACTGCAAGCGGCGGCGGTTCGCTATCCGGGCTTGGTGCGAGTTCTTAGCCAGAGTAACAGCGGCGCATGTGCGGCGCGCAATGCAGGCATGGAGGCTGCCTCAGGAGAATTCATCCAGTTCCTCGATAGCGACGACGAACTGATAGGGCACAAACTCCAGCAGGCGATCGTTGCGTTCCAAGCGCGACCGGAACTTGCCTGTGTTTATTCCGATATGGAAGTCGTCGTCGATGCTTCGTCCGGGTGAATTGTGTCCGCCGACCACGAAAACATTGAAGCGTTGATTGAACGGCGAGCCGGACATTTTACATGCGCGCTGAACACCAACATGCCAGTGTGGCGAACCAGCTTTCTGAGGGCGTCTGGCTTGTTCTGGAGAGAGAACCTGCCTTGTTGGCAGGAGTCTGTCTACTACGTCGAGCTACTCACCGAACTCGAGTCGCCACGACAAGTGTTCCATACCGGATCAGTCGGCGTCAGGTTTCATCGTCCGGCCAGATTTGCTGGCCTGTCCTCTGGCTATTGGTCCTCGCGCTATATCAGGGGGCAGTTGTTGGCGATTGCGATGCTCCATGCGCGCTGCATGTCCAAGGGAATGCGTGCCAAGACGCTGGAAATGCAGCGCGACAGGTTTCAACGAAATCTGCTTGTCCGGTCTGTAGTGGGGAATGCTCCGGATGCATGGAAGGACGTTTCACTCGCCATGCGTTCAATCCCACCTAGTCTGCATTGGAGAATTTTTTCCCGCCTGCCGTTTTCGGTTGTGAGGGCTACCTACTCTGTTTACAGAAGCCTACGCGCATGGCTGAACTGAGCTACCGTCGCCACATCGACGGCCTGCGCGCGGTAGCGGTGCTGGCGGTGGTGGCGTTTCACGCCGGGGTGCCGTGGCTGCCGGGCGGCTACGTCGGGGTGGACGTGTTCTTCGTGGTGTCCGGGTTTTTGATCACCGGGCTGCTGCTGCGCGAATTCGAGACGCGCGGCGACATTTCGCTGGTCGGCTTCTACGAACGCCGGGTGCGGCGGCTGGGGCCGGCACTGTTGCTGGTGCTGGCGGTCACGCTGGCGCTGGGCGCGGTGTATCTGGTGCCGATCGGGGGCGAGCAGCAGGGACTGGCGAAGTCGGCCATCGCCACCTTGCTGCTGGGCTCAAACGTCTGGTTCGCGCATGCCACCGGCGGTTATTTTGATGCGCCTGCGGCGGCGCAGCCGCTGCTGCACACCTGGTCGCTGTCGGTTGAGGAGCAGTTCTATCTGGTCTGGCCGACGCTGTTGTTGTTGACGTCACGCTGGGCGGTGCGCAGGCGCTCCGATCCGGCGCGGGCGGCGGCGTGGATGCTGGCGCTGGTGGGGATCGGGTCGCTGGCGCTGTCGATCGTCACCACCGGGACGCATCCGGAGTTCGCGTTCTTCGGTTCGCCGACGCGGGCCTGGGAGTTCGCGATCGGCGGGCTGGCGTTCTTCCTGGTCTGCAGGCGCAGCGCGCCGATTCCGCTGGCGCAGTCGCTGGCATGGCTGGGCCTGGCGATGATCCTGTGGGCCTGCGCGACATTCTCGGAAAGCGCGACTCCGTTCCCCGGCTGGCGCGCGGGCATCCCGGCAGTGGGCGCGGCGCTGGTGATCCTCGGCGGCGAGCACGCCGAGCGCGGCTGGTGTACGCGCCTGCTGTCGCTGCGGCCGATGGTGCGGGTCGGGCTGCTGTCGTACTCGCTGTACCTGTGGCACTGGCCGCTGCTGGTCATCGCGCGTCTGGACACGCTGGGGGAGATCGGTCCGTGGGGGACCGCAGCGATTTGCGCGCTGGCGTTCGTGCTGGCGTGACCTATCGCTTCGTCGAGAATCCGCTGCGTCGCCGGCAGTACTCGCTGATGGCTACGCGCCCGAGAGCGTTCACCGTGGGCGCGCTGGGCTGTCTTGCGGTGATGGTGCTGGCCGGTGGGCTGGGCGCGTGGGCGCGGGTGGGCTGGCGCGGGGATGATCAGCAGACGGCGTTGCAGACCGCGTTGCGTGGCATGCGCAAGTCGCTGTCGGGCTGTGCGCAGGAACGCCCGTATTCCGGCACCCTCCTGCAACGCGAAGAATGCGCGCCCTCGACGGCGGGGATCCTGCTATGGGGCGATTCCCATGCCGATGCACTGGCGCCTGCGGTTGCCGAAGTTGCGCGCCAACGCGGTGAGCCTGTTCGCATCCGTTTCATGCCTGAATGCCCGCCGGTTCCTGGCTATTCGCCGGCGATGGTCGGCATCGATTTCCCGAAAGGCAGTGGCAGCTTCGCCGGCTGCGAGCGGTTCAATTCGGATGTTCTGGCAGAAATCATGCGTTCGCGCGGCAGCGGGCTCCACACGGTGGTCATGGTGGCGCATTGGCGCGCCTACTTGAGCACCGAGGCGGCGCGCGAGAAGGTGCAGGCGCAGTGGATGGCGACATTGGGCAAGCTGCGGGGCGCAGGGCTGCGGGTGGTGGTGCTGGCACCCGGCGTGGACTTTTTCCACGACGTGCCGGCCTGCCTCGCGCGCCGACCGGCGGCGGTCTGCGACATGGATCGCGGCACGGCCGAGGCGCAGCGCGGTGAGGCGCTTGCGCTGCTGCGAAGAGCCGTTGCTTCCATGCCGAACAGTGTCCTGCTGGACCCGCTGGTTTCGCTCTGCTCGGCAGCCAGTTGCTCCGGCTTGGCGGGTGGGGAGGTACTGTATTCCGACCGCCATCATCTCAGCGTTGCCGGCGCCATGCGGCTGCTTCCGGCGCTTTCCTCCATGCTCGATCCAGCCCTGACGAGCACTCCGCAAACGCCGGAAGCGGGAAGCAGGGGAACGAGCAGCGCGTCCGTCAACGCGGTCCGTGGTACCTCTTCGGAGACGATGCACTGATGCGCGTGGCCATGGTCACCACCCACACGATCCAGTATCAGGTTCCGTGGCTGCGGCTGACCGAGCCGAGCATTCCGCAGGCGATGAACGTCGGCCTGCAGGAAGCGAGGTCGGATGTTGTGCTGTCCAGCCGCCCGAACGCCTCGTAATGCAGACGTCATTACGTGGTGCTATGCTGGTGGCTCATCCTGCTGCGAACCCTGACATGCCTTCCGCACAACCGTCCGCTGCCAAGCGCGATACCCTGAACCTTCGGATTCGTCCCGAGGATCGAAGTCTGATCGATCGCGCCGCCCGGCTATTGGGAAAAAGCCGGACTGATTTCATGCTCGGGGCTGCCCGCGTCGCCGCCGAGGAGGCAGTGCTGGATCAGGCCGTGATTCCCGTGGGGCACAAGGCCTATACCGCGTTCCTGGCCCGGCTCGATGCTGCACCGGAGCCGAACGAAAACCTGCGACGGACCATGCGGAGCCAGCCGCCTTGGGCCCGCGATTGAATCTCGATGCACCGGAACCGCTGGCGCTGGGTCACGAACTGGAAGGTTTCGAATCAGGCGTCGAAGTGCTGGACCGCTGGTTACGACGACAGGCTCTTCGCAATCAAGCCAGCGGTGCATCGCGAACCTTCGTTGCCTGTCGCGATGAACGAGTGATGGCCTACTACGCCTTGGCATCGAGCGCGGTCGCGGTCAATGCCGCATCAGGCCATTTTCGCCGCAACATGCCCAACCCTATCCCGGTGGTGGTGTTGGGCAGGTTGGCGGTGGATCGCTCGTTGCAGGGCAGCGGTGTCGGCCGGGCGCTGGTGCGCGACGCCGGCTTGCGGGTACTGCATGCCGCCGATGCCATCGGCATTCGCGGGCTGCTGGTGCATGCGCTATCCGATTCGGCGGCGGCATTCTATCGCCAGGTCGGATTTCGGCCCTCGCCGATTGATCCGTCGCTGCTGATGCTCACCTTGGCTGATATCAAGGCGAATCTGTGATCGCCTTGGACGGGCGATACGGTACGGATGAGTCGTGTCGCCGATCGATGAAGTCGACGCCACCCGCCGCATGAAGATCGCCATGGTCACCACCCACCCGATCCAGTATCAGGTCCCGTGGCTGCGGCTGCTCGGGCAGCGCCCCGGGATCGATCTGCACGTCTATTTCGCGATGCTGCCCGACGCTGACCAGCAGGGACGTGAATTCGGGGTCGCCTTCCAGTGGGACATCCCGCTGCTGGGAGGGTATGCCCATACGGTGCTGGACAACGTTGCGCAGCACCCGTCCTTGACGGCCTTTGGCGGTTGCGACACGCCGGGGGTTCGCGACGAGCTGAAGCGCGGCAAGTTCGATGCGGTGATTGTCAACGGCTGGGGCACCAAGACCTGCCTGCAGGCGCTGCTGGCCTGCCGCCTGCAGGGCATCCCGTGCATCGTGCGCGGCGAGGCCAACGGCCTGCGCCCACGTGCTGCGTGGAAGCGCTTCCTGCATGCCCGCCTGCTGTCGCAGTACGCGGCATGCCTGGCCATCGGCAGCAACAACCGGCGCTACCTGCTCGATGCCGGGGTGCCGTCGTCGCGGATTTTCGATACGCCCTACTGTATCGACAACGAATCCTTCGCCACGGCGGCGGAGCGCTGGCGCAGCGCGACCGGCGTGACGGCACTGAAAGCGCGCTTCGGGTTGGACCCGGCGCGTGCGACGTTCCTGTTTTCCGGGAAGTTCGTCAACAAGAAGCGGTCCGGTGACATCGTCGCGGCACTGGCCCGCATGACGGACGCCGAGCGCGCGCGGATTCAGGTGCTGCTGGTCGGCGACGGCCCCTTGGCCGCGGACCTGCGCGCGCAGGCGGAGGGCTTGCCGGTGCATTTTTCCGGATTCCTCAACCAGTCCGAGATCACGGCGGCCTATGCCGCTTCGGACTGCCTCGTGCTCCCTTCCGACAGCGGTGAAACCTGGGGGCTGGTGGTCAACGAGGCGATGGCCTGCGGCCTGCCGGCGTTGGTCAGCGACCAGGTGGGCTGCGCGATCGATCTCGTCGAGGACGGGGTCACGGGCTGGGCTTTCCGTTGCGCGGATGTCGCCCATCTGGCCGAGAGAATGCTCGCGGTGCAGAAGCCGGGACGATGCGCCGAGATGGGTCGTGCGGCGCGCGCCCATGTCGAGGCCGGCTACCACTTTGATCGGGTGGTGGACGGCGTGATGGACGCGGTCGCTTCGTTGAGCGGACGCGCATGACCGGGGACCGACTGAAGATCGCACTCGTCTGCACCGCGGCGCCGGACGCGCCGGGAAGCATGCGCGCATACGCCGAAACCTTAATGGACGCATTGGTCCGGTTTGCGCCAGACCTCGACGTACGCCGACTCAGCATCGGTTCTCCTGCCGGCCGAGGCCATTGGTCCGCGCGTTGGGAGACGACCCGACTTCCATGGCGCGCTTGGCGCTTGGACAACGATTGGCCGGATGTTTGGCATGTGCTCGATGGCAGTCGTGCCTACCTTACGGGCCTTCTGCGTGGTGCGGCGTGTGTCGTCACCGCCCACGATCTGATTCCATGGCTTCAGGCGAAGGGACGCTTTCCTGGCGCGCCGCGCGCCAGTCGGGCCGCCGCGCTGTTGTGGCGTCTCAACGCGCGCAGCATGCGGAAAGCGGATACGCTCGTTTGCGATAGTCACTCGACGGCCCGCGATGCGCAAGAGTGCTTCCAGGTTCCGGTGTCCCGCTGCCGAGTGGTTCCGTTGCCACTTCGGCCCTCGTTGGCTCGGCTTGCTTCCGAGCCGTCCGACATGGCACGCGAGCAAGGGCTGGTTCTCCACCTCGGCAACAACGGTTTCTACAAGTGGCGCGAGCAGGTGCTCCGGATCTTTGCGCGCCTCGATCGGGCACGAGCGCGACGGTTGGTCATGGCGGGACCGCCGCCCACCGCGGGAATGAGGGACCTGGCGAGCCAGCTGGGCATCACCGAGCGGGTGAACTGGGTCGGCGATCCGGACGATGACCGGCTTGCGGAACTCTATCGACGGGCCTCGCTGCTGCTCTTCCCATCCCGCTACGAAGGCTATGGCTGGCCGGTATTGGAGGCGATGAGCTTCGGGCTGCCGGTGGTGTGCAGCGACCGCGGATCGCTGCCGGAGGTAGCCGGCGATGCCTGTCCCTGCCTCGACCCGGACGACCTCGAAGCGATGGCCGGCGTCGTGTCCGCTATTCTCGACGAGCCGCTGCGCGCGGCCGCGTTGGCGCGTGCAGGTCTGCGCCGCGCCGGGGCGCTATGTGTCGCCGACTTTGCCGCCACGATGTGCACTATTTATCGCGAGCTTCGACCGCGCCGTGGGGTGGTCGCCACATGACCGATTGCATCCCGACCACAAACGTGAACGCACCCCCGAATGGCAAGAGCGCATTGATCATCGGCGTGTCCGGCCAGGACGGCGCGCTGCTGGCACGTCTGCTGCTCGCCAAGGGCTATCATGTACACGGGAGCTCGAGAGACGCGCAGATCGGGAACTTCGGCAACCTGGAGCGCGTCGGTGTGCGCCATCGTGTGCAACTGCACTCGGCGGTGACCACCGATTTTCGAAGCGTGGCGCAGTTGCTGAGCCGCACCGCCCCGGATGAGGTCTACTTGTTGGCGGGACAGAGTTCGGTCGGGTTGTCCTTCGAACAACCGGTGGAAACGTTGGAGAGCATCGCGCTCGGTACGTTGAATCTGCTGGAAGCCATCCGCTTTCTCGGATTGCCCACCCGCCTGTACAACGCAGGCTCGAGTGAATGCTTCGGAGATCAGGAGGAGCCTGCCGATGAACAGACGGCGTTTCGGCCGCGCAGCCCCTATGCCGTCGCGAAGGCCAGTGCGCACTGGGCGGTGGCCAGCTATCGGGAAGCCTATGGCTTGCATGCCTGCACCGGAATCTTGTTCAATCACGAATCGCCGTTGCGTCCGCTGCGGTTCGTCACCCGCAAGATCGTTGCGAGCGTCTGTCGCATCGCCGCCGGAAGCGCAGAGCGCTTGCGCCTGGGCAACCTCGACATCGAACGCGATTGGGGATGGGCGCCGGAGTACGTGGACGCCATGTGGCGCATGCTGCAGTTGCCCGAGGCGAATGATTTCGTGATCGCTACCGGCCAGGCACATTCGCTGCGCAGCTTCGTCGAGTTCGCCTTCGCTGCGCTGGACTTGGACTGGCGAGCACACGTCGATTATGACGACGACTTGCGCCGGCCGAGCGACCTTCGGCGTAGCGTCGGTTGTCCGCGTCGGGCCGCCGAGTATCTCGGGTGGAAGGCCACTTCCGATTTGCAGAGCGTTATCCGCCGGATGCTGGACGCCGAGCAGGGAAGAGCGTGGCCGATGCAGGCAAATTCTTGATGCATCTCGCTATCGACGCCTTGCCGATCAACAATTTTTCGGGTCGAGCGGTTCTGCGAGGACACCTGAGAAACCTCGCGAACGCCGGCCGTGGTCGTCATCAGTTCACGATATTCCATCATGCGGCCAACAACGATCTCCGGGAAGAGCTTGGCGAGCATGTTCGATTCCACTGTTGCCCGGTGGGAAGCGGCTGGATTGGGCGAATCGCCTGGCAATCGTTTCAATTCGACAGGATTCTGCGTTCAATCCGGGCGGATGCAGTGCTTTCGACCTCTGGCGCGTTGATTCCAAACATCGGGATTCCGCAGTGGGTATTCGCGCAGAATCCATGGTGTTTTTTTTCGAACTTTCATCGTGGAAGTGAGCGCCTCAAGGCTTGGTTGCAGCGACGAGGCTACCGTGAAGCGCAGCGGAAGGCACAGGCGATATTCTATCTTTCGGACTACATGCGTCGATTGTATGGAAAGAACGCCAAGGGCGCTGTCGCGGCTGGCGCGACCATATACGTCGGCGTAGACCAGGACTACTTCAGATTGGCTCAGCAGACACCACCACCTGCCTACGAAGAGCGCCCGTGCGAAGTCTTGACCGTGTCGGTCATGACACCTCACAAATCGATCGAAGACATCATTGCTGCATTTGCGATCCTGCGCGCACGCGGAGTGGACGCGAGCCTGCGGCTGGTCGGCCCATGGGCAACGCCAGTTTATAGAAAACGCATCGAATCGATGATTCGTTTGCGCGGTTTGGATAATTGCATCAGTATCGAAGGTCATTTGAGTCGACTGGAGCTTGCTTGTGCATACAAGAGGGCGCGCGTATTCTGTCTGCTGAGCCGATGCGAATCTTTCGGAATACCGGCCGTGGAGGCTCAGGTGTTCGGTACCCCTACGGTGGTGGCTGACGTGTGTGCGCCACCCGAGATTGCAGGTCCAGGCGGCAAGATCGTGGCTGAAGGCGATAGCGTTGCCGCTGCCGCTGCGCTGACGCAGCTCTTGACCAACGAAGACGCGTGGAAGACAGCGTCTCGGGACGCCTTTGCGAACGCTCAGAGATTTCACTGGGACAATCTCAGCAGACCCATTGTCGACATGATGAATGGGTGGCAACCATGACCATGTTGCTTACCCTGATCGCGGTCATGGCAGCGGCGCTCGCTTCCCTCAGTAGTTGGCGTCGCATGTACTTTCTGATCATTGTGATCGCAGCGGTTCAGGATCCTCTCAGAAAAATCACTCCAGGGACCCCTGGATGGTTTACTTTGCTGTCGTTGCCGGTATTTTTTTCCGCACTGCTTGCATCCCGAGCAAAAATCCCAGGTTGGTGGGCTGCATTCAAGACTGCCTGCCCATCGATCACTAAAGGAATTTATTTGTTGTGTCTGCTCGTGATCCCCGCCGTGGTAATTTCTGTCAGTTATTCATCCGGAAGTTGGCAATATACATTGTTGGGCTTGACATCGTATTCATTGATCTTCTTGTCGATCATCGCTGGGTTCCACTTCGGTAGAAGTGTGGAATCCATACGCAAACTGATCGCATTTTATGTCGGCGTGCATGCACTGGTTTTGGTCGGTGGGGTCATCCAGTATCTTGGAATGTTCGAGGGACTTGATGTCATCGGCGACCGCGCCCTGGGACATGAATGGCTTCGCTGGATTCCAGGATATGTGGTGCACTTGATCTCCGGATTTTACCGCAGCGCAGACGTGATGGGCTGGCACGCCGCGACTGTGTGCATGCTCGCGTTGATCCTCGCGTTCTCGGAGACCGGCAAGGCCCGATGGTTCTGGACAATGATTGCAGCCTGGGCGGTTTTTGGTTTGTTTCTGTGCGGACGACGAAAAATGGTTTTCATGCTGCCGATCTTTCTGTTCACACTGACGTGGGTGTACTTCTATTTTGGTCGCGCAGCACGGGTGCTCCCCATGATTGGATTTCTGGTAGTGCCTGCGGCATCGGTGTACTTCGTCAGTGATTTTCTGGGTGAAGAGTCCGCGCAAATTCAGTACTACAGTTCCGCGCGAGAAGGCGACACCGCGTTTGATCGTTTGAGTGGGCACGGTTTCAATTCAGTTCTTGAAACTGTGCGACAGGCCGGATTTTTCGGTCATGGTCTTGGATTTGCGACACCAGGCTCGCATCATATCGGTGCAGCACGTCCACGAATCTGGCAGGAGAGCGGAACCAGTCGAATCATGGTCGAGTTGGGCGTGCCTGGCTTCGTCGGATTCGTCGGGACGTTGATTGCCCTGGTCGTCAGACTCTGGTCTGTCACCAGAATGCATCTGCGCAGGCGCACACCAGCGGGCATCTATGCCGCTGGACTGTTTGCACTATTCCTTGCGAACCTTGGGAGTCTGACCGTATCCGGGCAAATATTGGCAGACAGTTTCATCGTGATCTTTCTGGGCTCCCTGGTGGGGATTGGTCTCGGATTTGCACGCCCGACATTCATGAACGTCATGCAGACGAGGCAAAACGGCGGTGAAGCTGGATATTCGACGCAATCGCTCCGCTAGACCGTATTCCAGAAAAGAATACGCCGGCCGTATGTTATGGGCCTTGGCCACGCCGTTCTTTCGCGCAAGTCCCAGAATCTGCCATGGCTGGCGCGCTGCTATTCTGCGGCTCTTTGGAGCGAAGATCGGAGACCGAGTTCATATCTACCCTGGCGCTAGAATCGAAATCCCCTGGAATCTTTCGGTTGGCGATGATTCGAGCATCGGGGAGGCCGCGTGGATCTACAACCTTGGAAAAGTGACGATTGGTAGTGAATCGACAATCTCGCACCGTGCGCATCTTTGTGCGGGTACACACGACTACACGGACACGGCATTACCGTTGAAGCGCTTGCCGATTGTGATTGGTTCGGGTGTCTGGATATGTGCCGACGCCTTCGTTGGACCGGGGGTCTGCGTGCAAGACGGCGCAGTGGTCGCGGCTGGTGCGGTGGTGGTGAAGGACGTCCCGTCCGCAATGGTCGTCGGCGGGAATCCGGCAAGAATATTGAAACACAGGGTGATGGTGTCATGATTTCCGTCGTGATATTGACGAAAGACGAAGAGATCAATCTGCCCCGTTGCCTCGCGAGTGTGGCGTTCAGCAACGATGTAGTGCTGGTGGATTCGGGCAGCCAAGATCGGACGCTGGAGATTGCTCGTTCCGCTGGAGTTCGAGTATTCACGCGGAGCTTCGACTCATTCGCCAAGCAGCGCAACTTTGCCTTGGAGCAAGAGTTGCGGAACGATTGGGTGCTTCATCTTGATGCTGATGAAGCCGTCACACCGGAGCTGGAGCGCGAGCTGATGGAAGTGGTGCGGTCTCCAATGCAATTCTCCGCGTTTCAAGTGGCATCTCGCCTGATATTCATGGGACGGTGGCTCAAACATGCCGGGATGTATCCATGTTACCAGGTTCGGTTCGGACGGAAGGATACACTGAGTTTCGTGGATTTCGGTCATGGACAACGTGAACTCGTGAAGCACGGCAAAGTTGGCACGCTGCGAGCTCCTCTCGAACATCATAACTTCTCGAAGGGAATTGCAGATTGGTCCAGGAGGCATTTGGGCTATGCAAGAACTGAGGCACATCTGTATGCGGGTGTTCCGGATGCCATCGACTTCGGCGGTCTGATCTCGACCGATCGAGTAATTCGGCGAAGGACCTTGAAAAATATCTCTCTTCGCATCCCATTTCGCCCAGTATTGCGCTTTCTTTATGTCTACGTGGCGAAACTCGGATTTCTTGATGGCCTCGCGGGGATTCGGTATGCCTACTTGATGTGCTGGTACCAATTGATGATCGATCTTTGTGTTGAGGAGATCCAGGCCCAGCGGCTCCAAAAGGAGCTCCGATGATAGCCGCATGGCATTATGTGTTTGCCGGGTTGCGTGTCGAATCTGATCGTCCTTTGGCACCGATGTCAGCGTGTGAAGACGTTGCTATTGACCGTATCGATTTGCGGCTGAGGAGGCGCAGTCGACCATGGATGAAGGCAGTCATCAAGGACGGACCTCCTCGACATTGGATCAAGCGCCTCGACAGGGACCGGGTTGTTCTTGCGATTGAAGACTTTGGCGTGATTTGTGCCAGCCCCGGTCTGCTCGAATGGGCGATTCGGCATGAAGCCGACTGGAGGGAGTTCCAAGGATACCTCTTGGGAATTGGATTGGGAATTTCTCTTTACCAACTGGATGTAATACCTTTCCACGTCTCTGGATGTGTTGTCGGTGGTGGCGCCATCGCTTTTTCCGGAACAAGTGGCGCGGGGAAGTCTTCGATGGCCTATGCACTCGCATCGGCTTTTGGCGGCGAGATTGTGAGTGATGACATGACCAGCTTCCAATGTGCCGAGAAGGGAGCGTTCATGTTCCCCGGAATCTCCGAAGTTCGATTGTTTCGTGAGGTGGTTTCAGAGTTTCGGGAAGACAGGCTTCGCGCACGGCGGGATGAGCGTACTCAGAAAAAGTATCGAATGATTGGCGCACGACGGGCGCTTCGACCGGTGGAGGTTCGTGCTTTGGTGTGGATAGAACTGGAGCGGGGCTCGGACTTTGGTATCCGGCGCGTGGTGGCTGGTGAACGACTCCGCAGGTGGCGTGATTCTCTTTACGCAGCTGATTTTGGAGTGCATCTTGGTCGACCTGCAAGGGTGCAAACTGAAGTCTTGGCGCTCGCTTCGAAGGTTCCGGTCTACGTAATGACTAAGGGTTTGCGGGTGACGTCGGTTCGTTCAGACTGTGAACAGTTGTTGGGAACGATCGAGCGGGACTTGGCATCAAAATAATCGAGGAGCGAGCAAGTGACGCGGTTAATTCGGAAACAGTCGGTCATCTCGGCAAAACTGGATGGGGACCTCGTGCTGTTGAGTCTGGAGCGCGACATGTACTTTGGGAGCAAGTCAGTGGGGGCCATGATCTGGGAACTTCTGGAAGTTCCTCGCACTGTGGAAGAGATTGTCGGGATTCTGCAAGCCAGCTTTGATGTCGACACCGACCAATGCTTGGAAGACGTGCGTTCGTTTCTGAATGCGCTGGTTTCAGCAGAGCTCGTCGAGTGGTCATCCTGATCCCAAGAGTGAAAATCAACTTGCCGAGGTTGAAGTTGGACTGCAAGGCCTTATTGTGTCTGGCAATTGCTCGGTTGTTGGTGCTGTGCCCCACGCGTCTTTGGCTCAAGTTCCTGGGGTGGTCGGTCGTGCCGTTCGGGGTGAGCCGCGAGGTCTGCGGAGAATTGCAATCCCGTGTCGCGTTTGCCGCCGAATCTGTTCGAATCATCTCGAGGAAAGTGCCTTGGAGAGCGGATTGTCTTCCCCAGGCTGTTGCCTTGCTGCTTCTCGTTGGTCCAGCGCGAGGCAGTTGCGAGATTGTTCTCGGAGCAGCGAAGGGGGTTTCGGGAGAAATGTCTGCGCACGCGTGGGTTCGAGTGGGCAGTCAGGTTGTTCTCGGGAGGAACGAAATCTCGCGGTTTCAGCCAGTGGCCTTATTAGTGGCAGGTGGAGTTGAAGGTAGATCTTGATGCGTTGTCGATCGAGTTGCGTCAGCGCAAGGCGGGCGTGAGAAGTTTGCTTACCTGTCATGCAGATTGGTGCAAAATCGAACGTGCGAACGACCAACTCATCTCGTTTGCGCTCGAGTGTTGCGAAGTCGACGGTTATTCACCTCGTTTGGCCGCCTCATTGATTGGAAGCGCTTTTTTTCTTCCTTATGTCCGGGATCGGCGCGGTGAGTTGAGAAGGGTTCAGAATCAACTCGGCGCGGCTGTTCAAAGGCTCGCCGGTTGTGAAGCGAAACCTGCGAATCGACGTCCGAAAGCTCTGAGTGAAGATTCGAGGTTTCGGATAGGATTTCTCTCTCATGGACTCCGAGGGCACTCAGTGGGCTGGATGTGTCGAAGCCTTTTCGAACACATGGATCGGCGTCGCTTTTGCGTCCACTTGTACATGCTTGCGGACAAGGGCTGGCTGGAACGTGATCAAGCGTGGTTCGTAGCGCATGCCGATTCAAGTTGGCGCACGCTTGACTGGACAGAAATGGCTGAAAGGATTCGTTTGGACCGAATCGACCTGTTGTTGGACCTCGACAGTGCGAGTGTGGATCTGGCCGCTTTGGTGGTGGCGCAGCGCCCGGCAGCCAGAATCGCGACATGGTTGGGGTGGGATGCGAGCGGTATTCCGGCGGTAGATTTCTATATCGCAGATTCCATTTCGTGCCCGAAGGAGCATGGAAGTGAGTATAGAGAACAGGTAGTACACTTGGAGTGCTTCGCGGCCGTGCCTGATTTTGATATTGGAGCCGGAAGCGTAAGCCGCCAATCGCTTGGCATTCCGGAAGACGCAGTGGTCTTCTACAGTGGGCAGACCCCTTATAAAAGAAATCCGTCCAACTTCCTCGATCAGTTGAGCATCGTTGCTTCCGCAAGAAACGGATTTCTTGTCTTGAAAGGTTGGCACCAGCCCTCGTCCGTTTCCTGGGTGCAGAGTTGCCTTGAGTCCGTTGGTCTACCTTTGAGTCGAATCCGCTTCCTGGATTGGGAGCCTTGTGCGGATACTCATCGAGCAAATCTGAGTATTGCGGATATTGTACTGGATACGTTTCCCTATAACGGCGTGACGACGACTGCGGAGGCATTGTGGTGTGGCGTGCCAGTCGTGACTCAATGTGGGTCGCAATTTACTTCAAGAAGCGGCGCCGCTTTGGTCGATGATTACGGACTTGCTTCACTGGTCGCAACAAGCCGAGAGGAGTACATCGATATCGGTGTCAGGCTGGGGAGTGATTGCCATGCTCGGGAGGAACTTCGAGCGCATTGTGCCTCCCTCAAAGCTTCCGGTTACGAAAGGCGGGCTGAGTTCTCGCGGCGGATGCAGGAGCTCTGGCTTGACCTCATCGAGAGCGAGGTCAAGACTTGAGCTTCCTGATTGCCTTCGGCATTGGCCTTGATGCGCCTTTGGTGGAGCGTGCGCAACGAAGTTGTACAAAGGGTTGGCTCCTGCGCACCGCACAACACTTGTCCGTGGTGAGTCTTCGCGACCCCTCGATCTGTGAGTATTTCGAGGATGAATCGGGGATGGGCTTGCTGGTTGCGACACCTGCCGTCAAGGGGCGCTGGGAGAGCCCCCGGGCAATCGGTGTCGAAGAGTACTGTGGTGTTCTGGTCACGAAGGGGCGCGACACACGTTTGTTCCGCGATCATGTGGGCACCAGACCGCTTTACTTCTGCAGGCATGAAGGTTGCTGGCTTGCTTCAACAGAGACTCGGGTTCTGCTGTCCATGATCGGAGCCGCGGTCGCCGACCTCAAGACGGTGGCGGTGTTGCTGCAGCCCGCGCATGCATTTCAATGCCCTCCAGATCGCACGGGTTTCGTTGGGATCTGGAGGGTCCCGCCGGGTCACACGGCGGTCTTGAAAGACGACGGATTGGTCAATTTCGAGCGGGATTGGTTGCCTGAATGCGTACGTGTTGACCAAGGAATCTCATTCAGGGACGCCATCGATGAGACAAGGCGCTTGTTCTTGAGGGCGATTTCGCGTCGGGTGCCCCCCAAAAGCCTGGTCGGTTGTCACATGAGCGGCGGCCTCGACAGCACGACGATTGCTTTGGCCTCGAAGGAACTAACAAGTTCAGTTCACTGCTTTTCCTGGACGATGGATGGATATCATGGTCCCGAGTCTGATGAGTTGGGGCGCATCCATCGGCTGGGCGCGGCGAAGGGATTACAAGTCTCGCTTCTGAGCGAAGAGTTTCTGCATGAGGAGGTTTGCCGGCTACACGATCTGGATCCAGTCGAGTTTCCGCGCATTTCGACAGGTCTGGAACTTGCGATCATGCGGCAGGCTTCCGAACTTGGAGTCGCGCGCATGCTGAGTGGTTGGGGGGGGGATGAGGGAATCAGTTTCGGTGGTGAAGGATTTTCTATCGACTTCTTGATGCGAGGCAAGCTGAAGCTTGCTATTCGCCGCTTCTGGAGACGGGACGGTGAAAGTGTAATGACAAGTCTGTGTCACCTGCCGCGCAGAATCAGGAAGGAGTTGCTCAGTCTGCTGTTGTCGCAAGCCAATGTGCGCAGGCGCTCGACGTTGTGTTGTGCATCAGCTGCATTGAGAAGACGCTATCAGATCAAGTGGAGCTCAGATCAAATGCTGGCAGCTGCGCCGGGCGTGCACGCCATGCAGCTACGGTTCTTTCGGGCCGGTTTCCTGGCGGAAAGAATGGAGGCGTGGTGGTGTCATGGGCGGCGATTCGGGCTGGACTATTGCTACCCTTTACTTGATCGAGAACTGCTTGAGTTCACGCTCCGGATCCCGGGCGAATTCTTCTTCAGAGCCGGGAAGACTCGCGCCATTTTTCGTGAAGTCGCCCGCCCATTCTGGGAACCGGAGTCGGTGGATATCGATCTAAAGGCAGATCACTGCCTGCATTCTCGTTTCCCAGAACTGAAATTGCAAGAAGCACCACATGACGATGCAGTTGGTCTTGAAGAGTTCGTGGATAGAAATGCTTTGGCGGAACTTTACCGGCAAAGCCCTCCGGGATGGCACAAGGTGGTGTTTGCGATTGCATTGCTGCGTCGTTGTGGCGGCCGAGTCAAGCATTGGAAAGAGGCTGAAAACGTATCATGTATAGCTTGAACGACTACGGCTGGATGTTTGCCGATGAAGAGCGACGGCGCTGTTTTCTGCAATCAATGGCACGAGAGGTCAATAAAGACAGTGTTGTCCTTGACTTAGGATCCGGTCCGGGTTTGCTTGCGTTGCATGCATTAAGTCTCGGTGCCCGAAAAGTGTTTGCAGTAGACAACAATCCATTGGTAAAACTCTTGTACCGACTTGCACCAGAAGAAATCGCAAGTGGCAGGCTGCATGTGATTCACGGAGATTCACGACAGACTCAGTTTCCAGAGCTCGCCGACGTGGTTCTTGCGGACATCCGCGGACCGACCAGTCTCGTGAACGGTACACTGGATATTGTGCGTGACGCCCTGATACGTCTGGCACGACCTGGCGCTAAGGTGATTCCGTTCCGGGATCGAATTTATCTCGCGCCGGTCACCGAAGAAAAGACACATGCGGAGCTCGATAGATTCTGGAGAAATATTCCGATTGCATGGGACTTGCAACCGCTATTCGAGCTGGAGCGCGGGCAGATGCGCAGAACACGCGGCAAAAACTCGCGGCTGCTGGCGCCAGAGAAGCAATGGGCAACCATCCACTGGACCGATTCGGATCCAATCCAGAACGTCGATATTATCTCTTTCAGAGTGGAGCAGGAAGGGCGTTTTGATGGAATATTGCAATGGTTTGATCTTGATTTTGCGGATGATTTGTCGCTCAGCAATTCTCCAAACTGTGATGACCGAGTGTATGGACGCATGTGCTTTATGTTGAGCGAACCTGTCAGCGTAGTTGTGGATGACGTCATTAACGTGGTGTTCCGAGTGTACCCAACTCGCTGCGGCGAGCATTGGGTCTGGAGCGGCAGCATCGAACGCGATGGGAAATGTCGTGCAAGATTTTCCGAGAATAGTCTCAAAACGGCACAATTGGCTGCGCAGTTGGTTGGTAATTAGGAAACCTCTGAAGTGCGCCTTTGCACGGCGCACTTCAGATCTTCCTTGGTTTCATGGCCAGTGCGCGTCGGGCGGCCAATAGCCCAGTTTCCGCATTGTCTCTTCGTGGCGGTCGAGGATCGTTGACACCTGGATGTTCGTGAGTTCGTGACGCCAGGCTCCTGATATCCCTTGGCGGAAGAAGTTGATTGCGATATCGGGTTTTTCTGGAAAATTGTGTGCGCGCTCTTGTTGTTGCAATAATGAAAATCGACTGTTCTCAATGGCTTTAGGCAAGCGTTCGCGTTGTCCGCCAAGGCCAAGAAAGTCGATGACTCGGCTTAATGTCGGGATGGGTGTGCGCAGCATGTCTTCGTAGCGGACGATCAGTACTGCAATCCCAGATTCTTCCCAACTGCGAACGTGTCCAGACCAATCAAGTATTTTCTGACGACACTGAATGGCGAGAGTGTCGGTCGTGACCGACCAGATCTGGCTGGGGTCGTTGAGTATGGTGATCGCATCGTCGGTGCTGCACTGGAGGTGATTGGCGAGAGAGGAGACGATGTCCAGTGGGTTACGGACGATATAGACGACTCCCAAGCACCCAGTTTTTGGGAACATGGGAGTACCGGAGGGTGTGAGCCCGAATGCATCATGGACTTTGTGGTATGTCACTCCGGGCTGACTCCCGGCCCATAGGTATGCAAGCGGTCGAATTTCATCAATTTCGTCGTCGGTCATCTCCGAAGTTTCAATTCCCGAGAGCTCCTCTAGCCATGTTCGCGAACTAGCAATTGGATAGCCACCGAGCGTGGTGATTGCGGTTGGCGCGTCCGAAGTGCTCATCATGTTATGCAATAAAATTCTCATCCAGGTGTTCCCGGATTTCGGATAGGAAGCCAGCCAATAGATCCCGTTGCATTGAGTCATGAGGATTGCAACAATAGATCAAGAGCATTCCTGACCGAGTTCGTTTGTATCGGCAGGGCGAGCCTTTGGAAATGCGAGGCAGCAGCAATCGAGGTCACAGCGCGAAAGGTATTCGCGGGAGATGCGAACGCGTGGAGGATTCGGCGCCTCGGCACGTTCTCATACAAAGCGATGATTCTCTCGTTTCCGACGATTGGAGTGACTTGTGGACTCGGCGTGTGGGTCCGGGAGAGGATGAATACTCGGTTGGGTCGGGTCGGTTGTACGGTAATGACCCGTGGGTTCCACCAATACTTTTGAATTGGTGGCCGAAGCGGGATGAGCTCGTCTTTAGGGATACCAAGGCTTTTTGTGGCGTTTTGCCAGAGTGCGCAGGGAAGTTCACTCGGGATAATCTGCCCAAGATCGTTCACAGCCGCCAGATCGTCGCTCAAGTGCGAAAAGCCCTGAAGCGTTAGCGCTGCCGCCAGTGTCGATTTTCCTGATCCAGCCGACCCCGCAAGCAGCAGAGTGTCGTCCGCATTCCTTACTGCGGCGGCATGCAGCAGCGCAATTCCACGCTGCTGAAGGAGCGCTCCGATCGCAGTGGTGAAGACGGGTGGGGACATGAAGCCTCCGTCGGAGGAGGCTTTATGGATCTGGTAGCGGACCAATGAACCTGCTTCGATGTGAAGCGTGGCCTGCCCGGGGATTTCCAAGCGGAGCAGCCTTGGCTTTGCCCACGCAGTAGCTCCACATTGAATCCAAGCACCTGGTGTGTCGATACTGCGGATACCCTCTTCGATCAACACATCGGCGGTGTGGTCATCAGCGGCGGCTGGAAGAGGGAGCTTGACGTCGGTCTGGATCGTTAGGCCGAAGGCTCGATAGAACATGCAGTGTTCAAAAAAAACGCCGGCCCAGGGGCCGGCGTCGGTATCAGGTCGTATCCGTCTGGAACGCTCGTACGCTAGTCAGAAACTCAGCCAGAACGACGCTTCGGCCCGCCCATGACTGTGAAAAGCTCGTAGACGTCGGTCGTTGCACCGCTCGCCGTCCGGCCGATCGGCAACTCTGCCAGTTCCGGCTTCTCCCACTTCCGCTTCGATTGTGTGTTCTGCGTGTTCTGCACACCGCCCCCTTCGCCGCTCGAATCTCGGACAGAATGGCGCGAACACTAGGGCGTGTCAATGGCCGGATTGCTTGCTTCGTGCTGGCGATGCCGATCGTGAGGAACTTATGCTTGCGCCCTTCGACAGACAGGCCCCAGCAATGACCCGAAAGCGTGCTCTCATCACCGGCGTCACCGGCCAGGACGGCGCTTACCTCGCGGACTTCCTGTTGAAGAATGGCTACGTGGTTCACGGAGTTAAGCGGCGTTCGTCGCTGTTCAACACCGATCGCGTCGATCACTTGTACCAGGATCCGCACGTAGCCGACCGCAACTTCGTGTTGCACTACGGGGACCTGACGGACTCGACGAACCTCATCCGCATCGTGCAGCAGGTGCAGCCGGACGAGATCTACAACCTGGGCGCACAGAGCCACGTCGCGGTGTCCTTCGAGAGCCCGGAGTACACCGCGAACAGCGATGCCGTGGGCACGCTGCGTCTGCTGGAGGCGATCCGCATCCTCGGGCTGGCAGAGAAGACGCGCTTCTACCAGGCGTCGACCAGCGAGATGTTCGGCAAGGTGCAGGAGATCCCGCAGCGCGAGACCACGCCCTTCTACCCGCGTTCGCCATACGGTGCCGCGAAGGTCTACGCCTACTGGATCACGGTCAACTACCGCGAGTCCTACGGGATGTTCGCGTGCAACGGGATCCTGTTCAACCACGAGTCGCCGATCCGGGGCGAGACCTTCGTCACCCGCAAGATCACGCGGGCGCTGGCGCGCATCCATCTGGGCCTGCAAGACTGCTTGTACCTCGGAAACTTGAACTCTCTGCGCGACTGGGGACATGCGCGCGACTACGTCGAGGCGCAGTGGCTGATGTTGCAGGCGGAGAGGCCTGAGGACTACGTGATCGCGACGGGCGAGCAGCATTCCGTGCGCGAGTTCGTGGAGTGCTCGTCGCGCGAACTCGGCATCGCGATCGAGTGGACCGGAGCGGGCGCCGACGAGTGCGGCGTGGTCGCGCAGGCACCCGCGGGAAGTGCGGCGCGGCCTGGTCAACGGATCGTCGCGATTGATCCGCGTTACTTCCGGCCGTCGGAGGTCGACACCCTGCTCGGCGACCCTGGCAAGGCGCGCCGGCAACTCGGC
Organism: Lysobacterales bacterium; assembly: GCA_019187485.1. Taxonomy (GTDB): domain Bacteria; phylum Pseudomonadota; class Gammaproteobacteria; order Xanthomonadales; family SZUA-5; genus JADKFD01. The sequence goes on from JABAQR010000016.1 coordinate 72,074, forward strand.
TGGGCGCCGAAAGTCGGCTTTGCGGAGCTGGTCGCGGAGATGACGCGCGAAGACTTGCGGCTCGCCGAGCGCGACGCCCTGATGCGACGTGCCGGATACCGCTCCTATGACCACCACGAGTGAGCGCTTGCTGACCCCGGCAGCGCGGGTCTTCGTGGCCGGGCATCGGGGCCTCGTGGGTTCGGCGTTGTGCCGTCGGCTGCAATCCATGCAGATCGAGGCGCTCGTCGCCGGGCGCGGGCAACTCGATCTGCGCGACGCGCATGCCGTTTCGAACTGGTTTGCCCGGGAGCGGCCGGAGTTCGTTTTCCTCGCGGCGGCGCGCGTCGGCGGCATCCACGCGAACGATCGCTACCCGGTAGACTTCCTGCACGACAATCTGTGCATCCAGAATGCCGTCATCGACGCGGCCTGGCGGCACGGTACGCGCAAGCTGGTTTTCCTCGGGTCCTCCTGCATCTACCCGAAGTTCGCGCCGCAGCCGATGTGCGAATCCGAGCTGCTGAACGGGCCGCTGGAACCGACCAACCAGTGGTATGCGATCGCGAAGATCGCCGGCATCAAGCTCTGCCAGGCCTATCGCCGCCAACACGGGTTCGATGCAATCTCGCTGATGCCGACCAACCTCTACGGGCCCGGCGACAACTTCCATCCGCTCGATTCGCACGTGTTGCCGGCATTGATCCGCCGCTTCCACGAGGCCAAGGTGAGTGGCAGCGACTCGGCGACGATCTGGGGTAGTGGCACGCCGCGGCGGGAGTTCCTGCACGTGGACGACCTCGCGTCCGCCTGTGTGTTCCTGATGGAGCGCTACAGCGCCGAAGAGATCATCAACGTCGGCGTGGGCGAGGACCTGACGATCCTGGAGCTGGCGCAGGCGGTGGCCGCGGTCGTCGGCTACGTCGGAGAGATCCGGACCGACCCATCCCGGCCCGATGGCACGCCTCGCAAGCTGCTCGATGTCGGCAGGCTGCGCGGCATGGGCTGGGCGCCTTCCATCGGGCTCGCCGATGGCCTGAAGTCCACCTACGACTGGTTCCTCGCGCATGCCGCCGACGCCCGACTCTGATCCCGCCCGCATGAAGATCGCCGTCGTCGGCGGTTGCGGGTACATCGGTGCCCACATGGTACGGGTCCTGGTCGAGCAGGGCCTCGACGTTGCGGTACTCGACAACCTCTCGACTGGTCATCGCGAGGCCGTGGCGGCCCCGATCGTCGAGGCCGACCTGCGTGATCCGCAGGCGCTCGATGCTTACTTCGCGGACGTGCGCCCGGACGCGGTCATGCATTTCGCCGCCAAAGCGCTGGTGGCCGAATCGGTGGCCCAACCCGCGCTTTACTACGACAACAACGTGGTCGGCACTCTGCGGCTGCTGCAGGCAATGCAGCGTCACGGGGTCGCCAGGCTGGTGTTCTCGTCGACCTGCGCCACCTACGGCGTGCCGACGCGCACGCCGATCGACGAGTCGCATCCGCAGGCGCCGATCAATCCCTATGGCGCGTCCAAGTGGATGTGCGAACGGATGATCGCCGATGCCTGCGCCGCGCATGGCCTGCGCGCGGTTTCCCTGCGCTATTTCAACGCGGCCGGGGCGAGCCCGGATGGGTCTGTCGGCGAATCGCACGATCCCGAGACGCACCTGATCCCGAATGCGTTGCGCGCGGCCGCCGGCAGCGGGCCGCCGCTCCGGGTGCACGGCCGGGACTACCCGACGCCCGACGGCACCTGCGTGCGTGACTATGTGCACGTGCTCGATCTGGCCGACGCGCATCTGCGCGCGCTGCGCTATCTGGAGCGGAATGCGGGTGCGCAGGCTTTCAATCTCGGCAGCGAGAGCGGGCACAGCGTGCTCCAGGTTCTGGAGGCCGTGCACCGGGTGGTCGGCTTCGAGGTGCCTTTCGAGTGGGCCGACCGGCGGCCCGGGGATCCTCCGGTGCTGGTGGCCGACAGCAGCCAGGCGCGCCGAGAACTCGGCTGGACGCCGCGTTACCGGCAGATCGAGGAGATCGTCGAGACCGCGTGGCGCTGGCATCGGAGCCCCCGGTACTGAACGCGATCCGGCAGGCGCCGAGGTTGTCATCTTCGTATCCGATTGGCACACTCCGTCCCCAGGGGGCAGCCGCCGGTCCGCAGCCAGGGCCGGCAGCTCGCAGACAGGAGGTTGTGTGACGCAATTCTGGGGACTGCCGGCCGGCCTGCTGGTCTGCGCGATCTCGCTGTGGTGGCTGATTCCGCGTGCCGGGTCGTTGGGACTGATTGATCATCCCGGGGGACGCAAGGACCACTGTGTGCCGGTACCCGTGGTGGGTGGGGTGGCGATCTGGCTCGGGCTGGCCGCCGGTGCGGTGGGTTCAGAACTGCTCCCCGGGCTTGCAGCGCTCTTGCTGGCGGGTGCCGTGTTGGTCGCGCTGGGGGTCATCGATGATCGCCGGGATCTGGGCTGGCGGATCCGCATCCTGACGCAGATGGCTGCGGCCACGTTGCTGGTGTACGCGGGTGACGCGCTGTTGACGCGCCTGGGCGAAGGGTACCCTGTCCTGCAACTGGGCTGGTTCGGCTGGCCCTTCTCGGTGTTTGCGATCGTCGGCCTGATCAATGCGCTGAACATGATCGATGGCGTCGACGGGCTCGCCGGCAGCCTGACGCTGACCAGCCTGCTCGCGATGCTGGCCCTCGCGGTGCACGGCGATGCCGACCACCTGGTGCTGCCGCTGCTGTTGTGCTCCGGCGTCGTCTGCGTGTTCCTGGCGGCGAACCTGCGCCTGCCTGGGCGTCCACGCGCATTGACCTTCATGGGCAACAGCGGCAGCGCGCTGCTCGGCCTGTTGCTGGCGTGGGCGGCGATCCGCCTCACCGCGGAGGGCCAGTCGACGATCACGCCCGCGCTCGGGCCCTGGCTCGTGGCGCTTCCGATCGTGGACTGCCTGGGCCTGATTGTGCTGCGCCTGGTGGATGGTCGATCGCCCTTCTCTGCGGACCGGGGGCATTTGCACCATTTGCTGCTGGATCGCGGCTGGTCGGTGGGCGTGCTCGTGCTGACCGCCGTCTCGGCCCAGCTTGGCCTGGCGACACTCGGGCTGGTGTTGCACAAGGCGGGCGTGTCGGACCTGGCGCTGATCGGTCTGTTCCTGCTGCTGGTCCTGGGGCATGTGGCCCTGCTGTTGCTGCTGAAAGCTCGCAACGGTCGCAGCGCGCGGCTGACCGCGGCCGCGGTCCTGCTCGATGAGGGTGGTTCGCGGCTCGGTCGCTGAGGCGCGCCGAAGGCATGCATCCGAAGGCCCCGCGAGGGGCCTTCGGCGTTCTGGATCCTGCGCCGAGCGGCCGACGATCCCGTAGCATCCGCCGCGCATGTCCATTCGCGTCCTGCCCGACCACCTCGTCAACCAGATCGCCGCCGGCGAGGTCATCGAGCGACCGGCTTCGGTGGTCAAGGAACTGGTCGAGAACGCGCTCGATGCGGGCGCGCGGCTGATCGAGATCGACATCGAGGCCGGCGGCGCAAAGCTGATCCGGGTCGCCGACGACGGCGGCGGCATCGCGCCGGCAGAACTGGCGCTGGCCCTGTGCCGCCACGCCACCAGCAAGATCGCGTCGATGGAGGACCTGGAGTCGGTGCGCTCGCTCGGCTTCCGCGGCGAGGCGCTGCCGAGCATCGCGTCGGTGTCGCGACTCACCTTGGCTTCGCGGCAGGCGGGGACGAGCCTGGGGCATCGCGTCGAGGCCAGCAGCGGCGGGGTCTCGGTGCCGCAACCCGAAGCGATGCGGCCGGGCACACGGGTCGAGGCCTGGGACCTGTTCTACAACGTGCCGGCGCGCCGCAAGTTCCTGAAGGCGGAGCGCACCGAATTCGGACACATCGAGGACTGGGTGCGTTCGCTCGCGCTCGCGCGAACCGACGTGGAGTTTCGCCTGAGCCACAACGGCAAGGCGCAGTTGCCGATCCGGCCGGCGCACTCGGGCGAACGGCAGCGATTGCGTGCGGTGCTCGGCCCCGAGTTCGCCGAGCGCGCGCTCGAAATCGACGTCGAAGGCGCCGGCGCGCGCCTGCGCGGCTGGGTGGGCCTGCCGACCGACGCGCGTTCCCAGGCCGACCAGCAGTATTTCTACGTCAACGGCCGCCTGGTGCGCGACCGGCTGATCGCGCATGCCGTGCGCCAGGCCTACGCGGACGTGCTCTTCCATGGCCGCCACCCGGCTTTCGTGTTGCATCTCGCGCTCGAGCCCGCGCGCGTGGACGTCAACGTGCATCCGGCCAAGCACGAGGTGCGCTTCCGCGACGGCCGCACGGTCCACGACATGATCTATCGCTCGTTGCACGAGGCGCTCGCCGGTACGCGCGCAGGCGGTGTCGTGGCGACGCCGATGCCGGCGCCCGAGGTGGAAGGGGCCGCCGACGCGACCCCCGCGCCGGTGGGCAGCTACCGCCAGGTGCCGCTGCACTGGCCGCAGGCGGCGCAGCCGCTGGCGAGCTACCGCGCGCTGTACGCCGTGACCGACGCGGCCGCCGCGGCCCCGGTGCATCCCGAAACCGAAGTGCCGCCGCTCGGCTACGCGCTCGCGCAGTTGCACGGCGTGTTCATCCTCGCCGAGAGTGCCGCAGGGCTGGTGCTGGTGGACATGCACGCCGCACACGAGCGCATCACCTACGAGCGCCTCAAGTCGGCACTGGATGCTTCCGGCGCGACCCACAGCCAGGCGCTGCTGGTGCCTGTGCAGATCGCGGTGTCGGCGCGCGAGGCGGACCTCGCCGAACAGGCCGGGCAGCGCTTCGAAGCCCTCGGCTTCGACGTCGCCCGCGCCGGTCCGGAATCGATCTCGGTGCGCCGGGTGCCGAGTGCGCTCGCCGATCTCGACATCGAGGCGCTGGTGCGCGATGTGCTGGCCGATCTGCGCGAGCACGGCGAGTCCGCGCGCATCGAGGAAACCCGCAACGAACTGCTGGCGACGCTCGCCTGTCACGCCTCGGTGCGCGCCAACCGGCGGCTCAGCCTGCCCGAGATGAACGCGCTGCTGCGCGACATGGAGGCGACCGAACGCAGCGGCCAGTGCAACCACGGCCGCCCGACCTGGGTGCAGCTCGACAAGGCGGCGCTCGACCGCCTGTTCCTGCGCGGGCGATGAAGGCCCTCCGGAAGAGTCGCACTGCTGGATGTAGCCGGCCGCCCCTGCATGGTGTGGCCTGATGCGCATCTTCGTCATCAACCAGTGGCTGCCGCCCGACCCCGCGCCGACCGCGGTGCTGGCGGGCGAGGTCGCGGATGCGCTGCGCGCGGCCGGGCATGAGGTCGTCCTGGTCTCGCGGGCGCGTGCCGATGCACTGCCGCCGTCCGATGCCGCTCGCCTCGTCATCGACCACTTGCCTGCCGGCAGGACCGGATTGCTGGCCAAGCTGGCCGCCTGGCCGCGTTTTGCCTGGCGGATGCGACGCGCCTTGCGCGAACGGCTGCGCGCCGGTGATTGCGTGCTGGTCTGCAGCGATCCGCCGCTCGCCTGGCCGATCGCGGTGGCGGCGGCGCGGCGCGCCGGCGCGCGCTGCGTGCACTGGAGCCAGGACGTCTACCCCGAAGTGGTCGCAGCGCACTGGCCGGCGCCGTGGTTGCGGCGGCTGCTCGCGCCGCTGCGCGCCTGGCGCGACCGCTGGCTGCGGCGTGCGGACTGCGTGGTCGCGATCAGCGAGGGCATGGGCGCGCGCCTGCGCGCGGCCGGTGCCAGCGTCGCAGTCGTTCCGAACTGGGCCCGCGATGAGCAGGTCCGGGCCCGCCCCCACGGGGATTCGCAGCTGCGCCGGGCCCATTTCCGCGACGACGAGTTCGTGCTGATGTACTCGGGCAACCTCGGGCGCGTGCACGAGTTCGAGACCTTGCTCGGCGCGGCGCGGCTGCTGCGCGGCGAGCCGCGAATCCGCTTCCTGGTGGTCGGCGCCGGGCCGCGACTGCCGGCCTTGCGCGAAGCGGTTGCGCGCGAGGCACTCGGGGCCTTCATATTCCTGCCGCTGCAGTCTTCGGCGCAACTCGCGGACACGCTCGCGGCGGGCGACGCGCACTTGGTCAGCCTGCGACCGGCCTTCGAGGGACTGGTGCTGCCGAGCAAGCTCTACGGGATCGCCGCGGTCGGCAGGCCGGTGCTGTTCTGCGGCGATCCACAAGGCGAGACCGCGCACCTCGTGCGGGCACACGACTGCGGGATCGTCGTCGCCGAGGGCGCGGCCGCGGAACTCGCGACGGCGCTGCGCACGTGGGTCGATGATCGCCCCGGCTGTGTGCGCATGGGCCGCAATGCGCGCGCGCTGCTCGAGGCGCAGGCCTTGCGCGCGCAGGCGCTGGCGCGCTGGCGCGAGGTGGTCGAGGGAAGGGCTGCGTAGGTCTGCGCGCAGCTTCGGCGCGTTTCCGTCGCCGCGATCAGGTCAGCCGTTCCACCTGCACGCGCCCCGGCGCAGCGGCCGGAACGCGCAGGCGCAGGCGCTGGCCGGCGCACACTTTCAGCGGCCGGGCGAGCACGCGCACCGGGTGACGCCAGTGGTTGTCCGCGCGTGGCGAGCAGGGATCCGACGCGACCTCGAGTCCGTCCAGCAGTTCCGCGCGGAAGCCCAGGACGATGGCGTCCAGGCGTCCGTCGCGGACGATGTCGAAGGCGCATTCCTGGTCGCGCGGCAGGTGCGCCGTGGCGTGCAGTGCGTGCTCGCACAAGGTCGCACTCGCCGCCAGCGCGTGCGAGTGCGCGAGTTCGCTGGCGGACAGCAGCAGGCGCGCATCGCGCGAGCGTGCGAAGGCCGCCAGTGGCGCGAAATCGATGCCGTAATCCGCATGCCAGCTGCGCAGTCGGGCGGAGCCGACGCGCACGCGCCCGCGCAGTGCCGGCGACAACTGCAGCGGTGCCGCCAGCACCTGCAGGCGCTGCGGCAGCAGGCGCGCGCCGGGCTTGAGCAGGCGCCGCACGGCGTCCGCGGTGCATTCGAGGATGCGTTCGTCGGTGGGGTCGTTGCCGATGATCTCGGACACCAGGACGTCGGCGCGTTCCGGCAGGTCGATGGTGGTCGACCAGCCTTCGACCACCCGCACGCGGTCGCCGACGCCATTGACGGCGGCGAGCTCGCGCGCGACCGCGGCCATGGTGCTCGCCTCGATCGCGTAGACGCGTGTGGCCCCGGCCTGGGCGGCCGCGACGGCGAGCACGCCGGAGCCGGTGCCGAGGTCGACGACGACGTCGCCCGGGCGCACGCTCGCGCGGATCGCCCGCAGGTAGGCCTGCGTGCGCGCGCGGTCGCGCAGCATGCGGATGTGCACCGGCACCGACGAGAAGGCGTTCTCGAGCTGTGGCGGCGGATCCCCGGCGTCTTCGGCCAGCAGCAGGCCGGCTTCGCGCAACCGCAGGATCTCGGCGCTCAAATCGATCCAGTCCTGGCGACCGCGGATGCGCGCCTGCAGCGCCGCGAGTGCCTCGGCCACGCTGCGAGGCTTCAGGAAAGCATCGACGATCGCCAGCGTGTGTGGACCGCCGGCGTGGAACGCGACGGCGGTCTCCAGTGCGAATCCGCCAGCGTCCTGGCGCAGGCGCAATCCGGGAACGAGTCGCAGCCGCGGAACGGGATCGCTCATGCGATCTCCCGGAAGGCCTCCGCTGCCACCGCCAGGGTCTCGTCGATGACCGCATCGTCGTGAGCGATCGACGTGAAACCGGCCTCGTAGGCGCTTGGCGCCCAGTAGACGCCGCGCTTCAGGCAGGCGTGGAAGAAGCGCTTGAAGGCCTCGATGTCGCAGCGTTGCGCGGCGGCGAAACTGGTGACACTGGGCGCGTCGGTGAAGAAGAAGCCGAACATGCCGCCGCGCGAGAGTGTGCGCAGCGGCACGCCGGCGGCGCCGGCGGCAGTCTCGAGGCCGCTGCAGAGTCGCTGCGTGCGTGCCGACAGGGTCTCGAAGAATCCGGGCGCCTGGATCAGGGTCAGGTTTGCGAGGCCGGCGGCCATCGCGATCGGGTTTCCGGACAGCGTTCCGGCCTGGTAGACCGGGCCGAGCGGGGCGATCTGCTGCATGATCGCGCGCCTGCCGCCGTAGGCGCCGACCGGCATGCCTGCGCCGATGACCTTGCCGAAGGTCGTGATGTCGGGCGTGATGCCGTAGACCGCCTGCGCGCCGCCGAGCGCGACGCGGAAACCGGTCATCACCTCATCGACGATCAGCACCGAGCCGTGTTCGTCGCAGAGCGCGCGCAGGCCTTCGAGGAAGCCGGGCAAGGGCTCGATCATGTTCATGTTGCCGGCGATCGGCTCGACGATCACCGCGGCGAGCTCATGGCCTACCTGGCGGAAGATCTCGCGCACCGATTCGAGGTCGTTGAACTCGGCGGTAATGGTGAGGTCGGCGAGCGCCTTGGGTACGCCGGGCGAGTTCGGCAGGCCGAGCGTGAGCACGCCGCTTCCGGCCTTGACCAGGAAGGAATCGCCGTGGCCGTGGTAGCAGCCGGCGAACTTCAGGATCCGATCGCGACCGGTGTGGCCGCGAGCGAGGCGGATCGCCGACAGGCAGGCCTCGGTGCCGGAGGACACGAAGCGGATCAGGTCCACGCTCGGCACGAGCTTGATGATCTCGGCGGCAAGTTCGGTCTCGAGCGGATTCGGGCAGCCGTAGCTCATCCCGATCGCCGCCATGTCCTGCACCGCCTTGACCACTGCGGGGTGCGAATGCCCGGCGATCATCGGTCCCCAGGAGCCGATGTAGTCGATGTAGCGCTTGCCCTCGACATCCCACAGGTAGGGCCCCTGCGCGCGGGCGACGAAGAAGGGTTCGCCGCCGACCTGCCTGAAGGCGCGCACCGGCGAGTTGACGCCGCCGGGGATGACCGCCTGGGCGGCGAGGAAAGTGTCGTGGTTGGTGGGCATTGGGCCTCTGGAGCTGGAGCGGGACTGGGGACTGGGGGTTGGGGTGAGTGCGCCGAGGACCGCGGACAAGAAGGTGGGGAAGGGCGCGCGCAACCGCGGGCAATAGTGTGGAGGCCGCGCTCCCGATCTGAAACCCGGCGCAAGCTCACGGCGAACTCACCCCAGCCCCCAGTCCCCAGCCCCGCTCTTGCATCTCCGGTTCAGAGGAACAGGTCCGGCAGCAACTTCATCCCAGGCTGCACCGCATAGCGCTCGAAGTCCGTGACGCCGGCTGCGCGCAGCACGTCTTCGTCGATCAGGAAGGCGCCGGTGCGGGCGCGGCTGGGGGTGGTCAGGATCGCGTGCGCGGCGTCGGCCATGATCTGCGGCGTGCGACAGCGCGCGGGATCGACACCGGGAATCATCGCGAGCGCCGCGGTGTGGATCACCGTGCGCGGCCACAGTGCGTTGATCGCGATGCCTTCGTTTGCGAACTCGGCGGCCATGCCGAGCACGCACTGGCTCATGCCGTACTTGGCCATCGTGTAGGCCACGTGCGGGCCGAACCAGCGTGGGTCCATGTTGAGCGGCGGCGACAGCGTCAGGATGTGCGGATTGGCGGACTTCTTGAGGTGCGGGAGGCAGGCCTGGCTGACCAGGAAGGTGCCGCGCACATTGACGCCGAACATCAGGTCGAAGCGCTTCATCGGCGTGTCCAGCGTGCCGGTCAGGCTGATCGCGCTGGCGTTGTTGACCAGGAGGTCGATGCCGCCGAAGTGCGCGACCGCCTGGGCCACGGCGGCCGCCACCTCGGCTTCCTCCCGGATGTCGCAACGGATCGCCAGCGCCTTGCCGCCGGCCGCCTCGATCGCCGCCGCCACGCTGTGGATGGTCCCCGGCAGCTTGGGGTGCGTGCGCTCGGTTTTGGCCGCGATCACGACGTTGGCACCGTCGCGCGCCGCGCGCAGCGCGATCGCCTCGCCGATGCCGCGCGAGCCGCCGGTGATGAGCAGGGTCTGGTTTTTCAGCGTGGCCATGCGTCACCGTCAATGGTCGAGAGCACCGATGCTACCCGTTGCCAACGCGGAGGCGCGGAGGCACGATGGTCCTCCCCCAGCGGGAGTCCACTCATGGCCCATCGGCGGCAGTTCCTGGTGTTCATCTCGACCGGCTTGTTCTCCGCCACCGCATTCGGCGCCAATGGCCTCTGCTGCCGCCCGGCGCTGCGCCTCGCGGAGAACCCACCCGAGGCGCAGGAGTACTACATCTGCCTGGAGTGCGAAACGCCCTGCTACACCTTCGAGGAAGAAGCCGGCAAGCTCATCGAAGCCCTTTGTCAGGCATGCGGCAATGACGACGTGGAGAAGTTCGTGACGCCCGCGGAGGCGCAGGAGTTAGGATCCCCATAAGCCACGGCAATCGCCTTCGGTGCGCACCTGAAGGGACACACCCGCCGGGCCAACACATGAGGGGGTCGACGCAGCCGGGTTTGGCCGCCGGCAGTTGGAGCGTGCCACAGGCTGCCGCGATCACTCCGCCCTTGGTTCCTCGCTGCGAAACCTGGGCAGGGCCTCGACGATGCGTTGCAGGCGCTCGTGCGGGTCGGTGAGTTCCAGCAGTTGCTGCTTCTCGCCGAGTTCGAAGGGCAGCAGTTCGGCGAGTCGGAAACTGACCCAGGAGGCGTCGTCGAGTTCGGCCTTGGTCGGTTCCGGCGCGCCCTCGATCAGGTTCTCGACCAGCCCCTGCGCCAGGCGTGCCAGCAGGAAGTACTCCGGCGGCAGCGGCAGCCGCGGCTCCTCCGGCCACAAGCTGAGGCGGCCGATCAGCAGGCCGTCGTGGTGGGCGTGCGCGTGGTCGACGTGGAAACGCGCCCCGCCCTCGCAGCGGATGCCGAGCAGGCCGTCCGGCAGGGTGTCGAAATCGACGATCCGCGCGAGCGTGCCGACCGCGAGCGCCGAGGCCGCTTCGCCGGATTCGCGGCCGCGCAGCAGCAGGGTCACGCCGAAGGGGCGGTCGTCGCGGGTGCAGTCGCGCACCATCGCGAGGTAGCGCGGTTCGAAGATGCGCAGCGCCAGCGAGCCGCCGGGAAAGAGCACGGTGGACAGCGGGAACAGCGGGTACTCATCGGCGCGCAGGCTCAAGGCTGCGTTCCCAGGCGCTGCAACAGTCGCTGTGCAGCGCCCTCGAAGCCGCCATTGCTCATGAACACCACATGCTCGCCTCCGCGCAGGCTGGTTTGCACGCCATCCAGCAGATCGGCCACGCTGGGCGCGATGGCGAGGCGCGCGCCGATGCTCGCGAGTGTCGCGGCGGCGTCCCAGCCCAGCTCCGGGCGCGCCAGCACATGCACGGCGTCGGCCGCCGCGAAGGCCGCGGGCAGCGCGGCGGCATGCGCGCCCTGGCGCATCGAGTTGCTGCGCGGTTCCATGACGGCGACCAGGCGAGCGGAGCCGATCCGCGCGCGCAGTCCTTCCAGGGTGGTCGCGATCGCGGTCGGGTGGTGCGCGAAATCGTCGTAGATGGCGACGCCCGCGGCAGTGCCCACCCGCTCCATGCGCCGGCGCACGCTGCCGAAGCCGGACAGCAGCGCCAGCGAGGCCGACGGTTCGCAGCCGACCACGGCCGCCGCGGCGATCGCGGCCACGGCATTGGCGACATTGTGGCGGCCGGTCAGTGACCAACTCGCGTCGCCGACGGCGACTTCGCCGCGCCACAGGCGGAAGCGCGAGCCGTCTGCAGACAGCAACTCGCCGCGCCAGTCCAGACCCGTGGCCTCCAGCCCGAAGCGTTCGGCCGGCGTCCAGCGGCCCATGCGCAACACCTCGGCGAGCGCCGCATCTTCGCCGTTGACGATCAAGCGGCCGTTGCCGGGCACGCTGCGCACCAGGTGATGGAACTGGCGCTGGATGGAAGCCAGGTCCGGGAAGATGTCGGCGTGGTCGTATTCCAGGTTGTTGAGGATCGCGACGGTTGGCCGGTAATGGACGAACTTGCTGCGCTTGTCGAAGAAAGCCGTGTCGTACTCGTCGGCCTCGATGACGAAGTCCTCGCCCTTGCCGAGGCGCGCGGAGACCGGGAAGTCCTGGGGCACCCCGCCGATCAGGAAGCCGGGATCGCGGCCCTGGCGGTCGAGCAGGTAAGCGAGCAGGGCGGTGGTGGTGGTCTTGCCGTGGGTGCCGGCGACCGCGAGCACGCGTCGGCGGTGCAACACATGCCGGGCCAGCCATTCGGGGCCGCTGGTGTAGGCCAGGCGCGCATCCAGCAGGTACTCGACTGCCGGATTGCCACGCGAGAGCGCGTTGCCGATCACCACTTCGCTCGGCGCGGGCTGCAGGTGCGCGGCTTCGTAGCCCTGCGCGAGGGCGATGCCGAGAGCTTCCAGCTGGGTGCTCATCGGCGGGTAGACGTCGCGGTCGCTGCCGGCGACACGCAGGCCGGACTCGCGCGCGATGGCCGCGATGCCGCCCATGAACGTGCCGCAAATGCCGAGGATGTGCAGGTCGGCGCCGGAGCAGGAGCTCATGAGAGCGGGAACATCCGCGTGGCCAGTTCGTTGAACAGCATGAACAGGCCGAGCGCCATCGGCAACGTGTACCAGATCTTGAGGTTCAGGGCGTGACGCAGCACATGCGCGTCGATGACGATGCTCCACAGCAGCAGCGACAGATAACCCAGTTGCAGGAACTGCACGTCCAGCGCCACCGAGTCGCCGGGCGTGCGCACCAGCGCGGCGGCGATCGGCAGCATCACGAAGGTCAGCAGCACGCTCACCGCGAACAGCGCGATCGCGGTCTGCACCCAGCGATCACCTCGCCGGAACGACGCCAGCACCGCATAGATCATGCCCAGGCGCAACAGCAAGCGGCCCAACAGCGGCGCGAGCAGGATTTCCGTCCCCAGCGCCTGCAGGAACAGCAGGCTGGACAGCAGGTCCAGCGACAGCAGTTGCAGCAGCAGCAGGGTCGAGCGCGGCGCATCTGCGGGCGAGGCGCGCAACTGGATGAGATCCAGGGTAAAGCGCAGCAGCGCGAACGGGTTCATCGGGGCCGCATGCTCGTGTGGGCGCGCCGGAGATCGTGATCGTGCAGCGAGGAGACTGCCGCAAGCTCCGAGCGGGGGGCCGCGCGAGCGCGGACGTCGCGGCCAACGCCGCGCGCATGCGCGGTCGGCTGGACTCCGTCCCTGGGCCTGTGCCCACACGACGTATCCGGGCGAGGCATCATCGCGGCATGCATTCCTGTCCGACCCTCATCGACGCGCGTGGCCTCAACTGTCCCGAACCGCTGGTGATGGCCCGGCGCAGCCTGCGCGGCGCGGCCCCGGGTACGCTGATCGAGATCCTCGCGACCGATCCGCTCGCGGCGCTCGACATCGAGGCGCTGTGCGTGCGTGGCGCATGCATCTACCGCGGCTGCAGCGAGGCCGATGGCGTGCTGCACATCCGCATCGAGGCGCCCTGAGTCCGGTTCAGAGCGCCGCGACGATGCGTTCGAGGATCTCCTCGACGCTGCCTTCGCCGGGCACGCGCACCAGGGTGCCGCGTCGCTGGTAGAAATCGATCACCGGTGCGGTCTGGTCGGTGTACACGTGCAAACGATGCGCAACCGCCTCCGGATTGTCGTCGGCCCGGCCCTCGGCCTGGGCGCGCCCGGCGAGTCGCCCGAGCAGCGTGGCCTCGGCCACATCGAGCTGGACCGCCCGCTGCACCGGCAATTGCAGTCGACCGAGGAGCGCGTCCAGGGCCCGTGCCTGCGCAAGGTTGCGCGGGTAGCCGTCGAGGATGAAGCCGCGTTGCACGTCGTCGGTGCGGAAGCGCTCCTCGAGCATGCCGAGCACGATCTCGTCGGACACCAGCGCGCCGGAGGCCATCACCGCCTTTGCCTGGAGCCCGAGCGGCGTACCCGCGGCGACCGCGGCGCGCAGGATCTCGCCGGTGGAGATGTGCGGTACCGCCAGACGCTGTTTCAGCAGCGTGGCCTGCGTTCCCTTGCCGGAACCGGGAGCCCCCAGAAGTACGATGCGCATGCAATGGGTCTCGAAGACGTGGACGCGGGCACAGCCTGCCGGCACAACCACGGTGGCGAAATGCAAATGGAGGTCGAACCTAGCGTGGCGCGGCGAAGACTGTCAAACAGCAGGTTGCCGGGTGTTGATTCCTGCTTCCCGGTGGAAGAGCGACGCTACGGGAGCGCGGCCGCTCTTTCCGGCGACCCGCAACCGGGAACCCGCTTCACGTCTTCCGGTAGCGTCGATACACCGGCTCCCACACCTGCGCGCGGATGCGTGCGCGCAGGGTCTCGTCGTCGATCGGGTCGGCGGTGCCTTCAGTCATCGCCTGGCGCGCGGTGGCTTCGGCGACCGCGATCGCCACCGCACGCAACTGGTCGACTGGCGGCAGCAGGCGTGCGTTCGGGTCCAGGCGCGCCGGCGACAGCGCCGCGAGCGCGCGTCCGGAGGCCATGAACATCGAGTCGGTGACCCGTCGCGCGCCCGTCGCGAGCACGGCGAGGCCGACGCCCGGGAAGATGTAGGAGTTGTTGGTCTGGTTGATCGGGATGTCGCGGCCGTTCCACGGCACCGGCGGGAACGGGCTGCCGGTGCCGACCAGCGCACGCCCGTCGGTCCAGGCGATCACGTCCTCCGGCTTCGCTTCGGTGCGCGAGGTCGGGTTGGACAGCGGGAAGATGATCGGGCGCTCGACGTGGCGCGCCATCTCGCGAATCGCCTCTTCGGTGAAGGCGCCGGCTTGTCCCGACACGCCGATGATCACGCTCGGCTTCACGTTGACCATCACGTCGATCAGCTCGATGCGACCGGGCTCGCGCAGGGTCCAGCCGGCGACGGCCGCCTGCGGCTGCGCGAACTGGGCGCGGTCACCAGACACCTCGCGCAGGCCGCGCGCGACCAGGCCCTTGCTGTCGAGCACATAGAAGCGGCCGAGCGCCTGCTCGTGCGTGAGCCCGTCTTCTTCCATCGCCTTGACCAGCAGTCCGGCGATGCCGGTGCCGGCGGCGCCGGCCCCGACGATGCAGATGCGCTGTTCACGCAGCGGCTGGCCGGTGACGCCGATGGCCGCCATCAGGGTGCCGGCGGCGACCGCTGCGGTGCCCTGGATGTCGTCGTTGAAGGTGCACAGGCGGTCGCGGTAGCGCTCCAGCAGCACGCCCGCGTTGGCGCCTGCGAAGTCCTCCCACTGCAACAGCACGTCCGGCCAGCGCTCGTGCACCGCAGTCACGAAGTCCTCGACGAAGGCGTCGTACTCGGCGCCGCGGATGCGCGCATTGCGCCAGCCGATGTACAGTGGATCGGCAAGGCGTTCGGCGTTGTTGGTGCCGACGTCGAGGAAGATCGGCAGGGTGGCTTCCGGGTGGATGCCGGCGCAGGCGGTGTACAGCGAGAGCTTGCCGATCGAGATCCCCATGCCGCCGGCACCCTGGTCGCCAAGGCCGAGGATGCGCTCGCCGTCGGTGACCACGATCACCCGGACCTTGTCGTAGCGCGGGTCGGCGAGGATCTCGCGCATGCGATGGCGGTTCGGGTAGGACAGGAACAAGCCGCGTGGCCGTCGCCAGATTTCCGAGAAGCGCTGGCAGCCCTCGCCGACGGTCGGCGTGTACACCAGCGGCAGGGTCTCCTCGATGTGGCGCACCAGCAGCGCGTAGAACAGGGTCTCGTTGATGTCCTGCAAGTCGCGCAGGAAGGAATAGCGCTCGAAATTGGTCGCAAAACTGCGCAGCACCTGCATGCGCCGGCGGACCTGGTCCTCGAGGTTGCCGACCGAGGGCGGCAGCAGGCCGTGCAGCCGGAAATCGTGGCGTTCTTCCTCGGTGAAGGCGGTGCCCTTGTTCAGCAGCGGTCGATTGATCAGGTCGACACCGGTCAGCGCGGTTTCGATGATCCCGCTTTCCGGGCTGTGCACGACCTGGCTCATCGACGATTCCCTCACGCAGCCGACGACCGCCGACGATACGCCTGGTCCGTGTCGCGCGGCGCCGCCTGCCGCTCCACGAGAGGGAGAGGCGAGGGGAGAGGCGAGGACACCCGAGAGGCGAGGACACCCGCGAGTCTTCCGTTCTCCGACACCACCCCCAGAGGCGAGGGCAGAGGCGAGGACACCCGCGAGTCTTCCGTTCTCCGACACCACCGTCAGAGCTTCTCCGACAGCCCGCGTCAACCACCACCAGAGGCGAGGACACCCAGAGGCGAGGACACCCGCGAGTCTTCCGTTCTCCGACACCACCGTCAGAGCTTCTCCGACAGCCCGCGTCAACCTGCTGCGCCATGCTGCTCCCATGACGCAAGCCCGCTCCTTGTTGGTCCCCGCCAATGCTCACGGTGTCTATCACTGCGTGTCGCGCTGCGTGCGCCGGGCCTGGCTGTGCGGTCGAGACCCGCTCACCGGCGCCGATCATGAGCATCGCCGGCAGTGGGTCGAAGACCGCCTGGCGCAACTGGCGGAGCTGTATGCCGTCTCGATCTGGGCCTACGCGGTGATGAGCAATCACCTGCATGTGGTGATCGAGATGCACGCCGACATCGCCCACGCCTGGAGCGCGGAGGAGATCGCCACGCGCTGGCTGGGGCTGTATCCGCCGGAGGACGGTCAGTACGAGCCCGCCAAGGCGCAGATCGTGGCCAACCATGACCGTTTGGCGGTTCTGCGCTCCCGTCTCTGCAGCCTCTCGTGGTTCATGAAGTCGCTGAGCGAGCCGATCGCCCGGCGCGCGAATGGCGAGGATCACTGCAAAGGTCGGTTCTGGGAGGGCCGGTTCCGCTCCCAGGTGCTGCTCGACGAGACCGCCGTGCTGTCGGCGATGGCCTATGTAGACCTCAACCCGATCCGCGCCGGCATGACCTCGCACCTGGAGGGGTCCGTCCACACCAGCATCTGCAAGCGCATCCGCGCCATCGAGTTGGAACCGCGTCCGCAGACGCAGTCGACTTTTTGCGACGTGGCTCCACCGCCGAGCAAGCTCGCGCGAAAGCCTGAGTTGGCGCCGGTACTCGGCATTCGCGGCCTGTCGGTGACGGCGCTATCGACCACCGAGTACATCGAACTGGTCGACGCGACCGGTCGCCGATGGCACCCCAACAAGCGCGGACGGATCACGGGAAAGCTACCGGCCGTCCTTGGACGCCTGGGCATGGACGCCAGCCAATGGATCGACCGCGTCCGCGCGGTCAAGCCCGGTCGCGGGTTCTGTCGCGTGATCGGCAGCGAGAGCGCGCTCCTCGACAAAGCCGCCGAGATCGGCCAGCGCTGGCTGCGCGGCCTGGGCGTGTCGCGTTCGCTCTCGAACTGAGAGCGACAGCCCGTCCTTCTCGGCGCCGCGGGCGCCTGGGGGCGTTGGCTTTGGTCAGCCCAACCCGTTGAAAACATGAAGGATTCGGCAGCGACCGGCACGTGCGTCTGCGTTCCGCGGCGATGGAATCGACGGGTGTCCTCGCTTTCGCTCTTTCGCTTTCGCTCCAGGTGTCCTCGCTTTCGCTCCACAGGTCCACGAGCAGCACCGTGGCGCGCGTGTGCATCGCCAGCACCAGGCGTGTACCCGCGCGGTAGGAAAGCACCCGGAACCAGAGGTCCTGCCAGCGCCCGCGCAAGCAGCCGACATCGCCGACGCCGCAAATGCCGGGTGGCGACGCCAGGACCGCCCGCGCGTCCGGCCACCACTCGCGCAGGCGTCGCAAATCGCGCAGGTAGTCGAACACCGCCTGCGCGGGCAGTTCGAATTCGAGACCGGCGCGATGGCAGATCGAATCGGCCGCGGCGGGCTCCGACGCCGCAATGCAGCGGCGCCAGGCAAAGACGCACAACTCGGGCGCGAACCAGGCGTCGAAGGCATCGGCGGACATGCACGCTCTCCTCTGCGACGGTGTGGGCCGCCGGTGACTGGATGATGCACGCATGCGGGTATAGGAATTTCAAACACCCTCTCCGAGCAGTCTGCGCCGTAGCCAGAGGCGGCGCTAGCGTCGGTTTGGCCTGGCTTGGAGCGCCATCACAGAGCGTTTGGGCGGGTTGATAGGTGTTCGGC
>JABAQR010000033.1 GCA_019187485.1 Lysobacterales bacterium
CGCCGATGGGCCCGCCACCAGGGCCGCCGCCGCCGCCGCGCTGAGCCGGGAGCACAGGAGCGGGACTGGGGACTGAGGGCTGGGGCGAGTGCACCCCGGGCCTCGGGCAACCGCCGGTCCCGGCGCGCGCAAGGTGCATGCGAGGAATCGCGAGATCTTCGCGACCTCATCCGCGCACTCGCCCGGTCCCCGAGCCCCGCTTTTGCAAGCTCCCCCGTCTTCCGCCACACTGCGCGCCCTTTTCGCGAGCCGTCTTCCGCCGTGCCGAATGCCCAAGCGCAGGCCCTGATCGAGGGGCTCGGTTTCACGCCTCGTTTCTTCACGCGCGATGGCTTGTCGATGCACTACCTCGACGAGGGCCAGGGCGAACCCGTGGTCATGGTGCACGGCAATCCCAGCTGGTGCTGGCTGTACCGCGACGTCGTGCGCTCGCTGAAGTCGAACTACCGCTGTCTGGTGCCGGACCACATCGGCATGGGGCTCTCCGACCGCCCGGACGACAACCGCTACCGCTACACGCTGGACAGCCGCGTCGCCGACTTCTCCGCCTTCATCGAACGCATGCTGCCGAGCGGGCCGCTCACGCTGGTGGTGCATGACTGGGGCGGCGCGATCGCCAGCGCCTGGGCGGTGCGCAATCCCGAACGCGTGCGGCGGATGGTGGTGTTCAACACCGCGGCCTTCCCGATGCTCGACCAGAAGACGCTGCCGGCGACGCTGCGGCTGGTGCGCAACACCCGCCTCGGGGCCTTCCTGGTCGAACGTTTCAATGCCTTCGCGGTCGGTGCCGCGCGCATCGGCAGCGTGCGCGGCCTGGACGCCGCCGCGCGCGCGGCCTACACCGCGCCCTACGACACCCCGGTCGCGCGCCGGGCCACTTTGCGCTTCGTGCAGGACATCCCGCTCGCCGAGCACGATCCGGCCTTCGCCACCATCGCCGCCACGGGCAAGGGCCTGCACGCACTCGCCGGCAAGCCGATGCTGATCTGCTGGGGCCTGCGCGACTTCGTGTTCGATCGCGACTATTTCGACGAGTGGTGCGAACGCTTCCCGCGCGCCGAGGCGATCGGCTTCGCCGACGCCGGCCACTACGTGCTCGAGGATGCCGCCGACACGATCCTGCCGAAGATGCAGGAGTTTCTGGCAAGGACGTAGGGCGCAGCGGGCGGCGTTTCGGGCTGCCGGTCGTTGGGTGAGCATCTCAAACTCCCTGTGGGAGCGGCTTCAGCCGCGATCTTTCCCAGCCAGTCGCCCAGCGATCGCGGTTGAAGCCGCTCAGTTTGCGCCGGTGGCGTGGAGTTTCAACGGGTTTCGGTCGGCCAAGCGCTTCGGCCTGTCGGCCGAAACGCTGTGAAGCTCTGGGTCGGCAACTGCGGAACGCCCGGAAGCCGAGCCGACCCACGGCGCACACCTACGAAGCCTGCGCTGCCCGCGCCCCGCTTCGCTTCAAGTGCACCAGCAGCAACGACACCGCCGCCGGCGTGACGCCCGGGATGCGGCCGGCCTGGCCGAGGGTTGCCGGGCGCACGCGTTCGAGTTTCTGCAGCACCTCGGCGGACAGCCCGGTGACCGTGCGGAAATCGAAGCCGGCGGGAATCTCGGCGGTCTCGTGCCGCTGCGTGCGGGCGATCTCATCGCGCTGGCGCTCGACGTAGCCGGCGTAGGTCGCCTCGATCTCGACCTGTTCGGCCACCGCGGGATCCTCGACCGCTGGACCGAAGCCAGCAACCGCGGTCAGCCGCGCGTAGTCCATGCCCGGGCGCTTCAGCAGGTCCAGGCCGTGGGTCTCGCGCGACAGGGGTTCGCCGGTGGCGGCCTGGAAGGTCGCGCCGAGCGCATTGTTCGGCGCCGCCCACAGTGCGCGCAGGCGCGCGCTCTCGCGCTCGACCGCCTCGCGCTTGCGGCTGTAGGCTGCCCAGCGCGCATCGTCGACCAGACCCAGTTCGCGCCCCGCCGACGTCAGCCGTGCATCGGCATTGTCCTCGCGCAGTTGCAGGCGGTACTCGGCGCGCGAGGTGAACATCCGGTAGGGCTCGCTGGTGCCGTGGGTGATCAGATCGTCGACCAGCACGCCGAGGTAAGCCTGGTCCCGACGTGGGCACCAGGGTGTGCGCTGCTGCACCGCGCGCGCGGCGTTCAGGCCGGCGAGCAGGCCCTGTGCTGCGGCCTCCTCATAGCCGGTGGTGCCATTGATCTGGCCGGCGAAATACAGTCCGGCGAAGGCCCTGGTCTCCAGCGATGGCTTCAATCCACGCGGATCGAAGTAGTCGTATTCGATCGCGTAGCCGGGACGGGTGATGTGCGCACGCTCGAAGCCGCGGATCGAGCGCACCAGTTCCAGTTGCACGTCGAAGGGCAGACTGGTCGAGATCCCGTTCGGGTAGATCTCGGTGGTGTCC
Source organism: Lysobacterales bacterium (assembly GCA_019187485.1). GTDB lineage: Bacteria > Pseudomonadota > Gammaproteobacteria > Xanthomonadales > SZUA-5 > JADKFD01. The sequence goes on from JABAQR010000033.1 coordinate 2,400, forward strand.
AGCCCTTCCGGTTCGATGAAGATCTGGTGCGATTCCTTGTCGGCGAAACGCACCACCTTGTCCTCGATCGACGGGCAGTAGCGCGGGCCGATGCCCTCGATGCGACCGGCGTAGAGCGGCGAGCGATGCAGGGCGCCGCGGATGATCTCGTGGCTGCGCGCGCTGGTGTGGGTGATCCAGCAGGACACCTGACGCGGATGGTCAGCCCGGGTGCCGAGAAAGGAAAACACCGGTGCGGGGTCGTCACCCGGCTGTTCCTGCAGCCCGGTGTAGTCGATGCTGCGGCCGTCGATGCGCGGCGGCGTGCCGGTCTTGAGCCGGCCCTGGCCGAGCGGCAGTTCGCGCAGGCGTTCGGCCAGGCGTTGCGCCGGCGCGTCGCCGGCGCGACCACCGCGATAGTGGACGTCGCCGACGTGGATCAGTCCGGCCAGAAAGGTGCCGGCGGTCAGCACCACCGCCGGCGCGTGGAAGCGCAGCCCCATCTGGGTGACCACGCCGGTCACGCGGTCACCGTCGAGCAGCAGGTCGTCGACCGATTGCTGAAACAGGCGCAGGTTCGGCTGATGCTCGACTGCGTGACGGATCGCCGCGCGGTACAGCGTGCGGTCGGCCTGGCAGCGCGTCGCGCGCACCGCCGGGCCCTTGCTGGCATTCAAGGTGCGCCACTGGATGCCGGCGCGGTCCGCCGCGCGCGCCATGAAGCCGCCGAGGGCGTCGATCTCGCGCACCAGGTGGCCCTTGCCGATGCCGCCGATCGCCGGGTTGCAGCTCATCGCACCGACCGTTTCAACGTTCTGGGTCAGCAGCAGCGTGCGCACACCCATGCGCGCCGCAGCGAGCGCCGCCTCGGTGCCGGCGTGGCCGCCGCCAATGACGATGACGTCGTAGTGGTGCATGAAAACGCCGCACGAACCGGGGACGGCATTGTAGGAGCAGGGCGCGCGTCGCGACACTTCGGCCCGCCGCGGGTTGGCGACGGCGATGGGTTCTCAGAAGGTCCTGGTGCTCCATCCCAGGGAAAGGAAACGGATCTGTTGGCCCGTTTCGTGCAGCGAACCCTGCGTGTCAGGGGGGGAGTCCAGGCCGCCGTCGGCGCGAGCTGCGGCGGCCTTTTTATGCCCGGCGATGGGCGGTTCCGGCATCCGATGTTCAACAGGAACAGGGGGAATCCGGATGAACTGCACGCCGGATGCCGGAACCATCGACTGCGGGAGCGAGTATAGCCCGCCCGGTCCGTCATATTGTGACGGTGGTCAAGCAATGTGAATGCCATTCACCCCCGTTTACGGTTCATCGTGCTCAGACACAGCGACCGTCCTGGCACGGAGGCTTCATGAAGCCATGAACCCTCCGGGCCTAACGCTCTTCGCGCGACGAGTCGACCGAGGCGCGCTCGGCGCCCCCGGCGCTGCGGCTGGCGCTGCCGGGCGGCGTGCCGTCGCGGCCGCCGCCGAAATCCGCGGACGTGCGACCCGCGCCCGACAGACCGCCATTCCAAGGATCGCGGCTCGCTTCGGAGAGTCCGCTCCGACGCGCGTCCCGACGAGGATCCGGGCGCGCGCGCAGCGCGGGCCAGGAGTCGCGCGCACCGTAGGCGGTGTCGTCACCAGGATCGCGGCGTCGCTGCGGCGCCAGATCCTCGTAGCGGGTGAACTCCGGGAACATCGGTGCGCCGGCGAGGTGGCGTGCGCGCGCACCGGCACGCGGTCCCTCGATGGTGCGCGGAAACAGGTACCAGACCTGCGGGTAGGGCCACCACCAGGTGCCCGGATAAGCGTATCCATAGCCCGCTCGGCCATAACCGTAGCCATAATCGTATCCGCAGACGCCCCAGACGTGCGGCGTGTGGCCCCAGGGACCGTACCAGGAGGGTCGGCAATACCAGCCGTAACTCACGTCGACGCCGACACTGGCGCCCGGCGCACGCTCGGTCCACCAGCCGCTCTCGTGGCGCGTGTAGCGCTCGGCGGTACAGCCGGACAGCAGCGCCAGTGCGAACACTGCAATCAGCCTGCGCATCGACTTGCCTCCTCCACGGACTCGCGCCGAGCCTATGCCTCGGGCGGTAAAAACCGAATGAACCACGGCCGGTGCGGGCTGCATCCCTATACTGCACCGTTCCAATGCGTCACCGAGTAGGGAGTGCCACGCATGATCCGAGTCGTATTCAACCAGAAGGGCGGAGTCGGCAAATCCACCGTCGCCTGCAACCTCGCCGCGATCGCCGCCACCAGCGGCCAGCGCACTCTGGTGGTCGATCTCGACGCGCAAGCCAATTCGACCCGTTACCTGCTCGGCCCGCGAGGTGTCGAACCCGAACTCGGGATCGCCGACTTTTTCGAGGAAACCCTGTCCTACCGCCTGCGCACGCGCGATCCGGTCGAGTACCTGACGCCGACGCCTTTCGAGAATCTCGCGGTGATGGCCGCCGACGCGCGCCTGTCCGACCTGCAGACCAAGCTCGAAACCAAGCTCAAGATCTACAAACTCGGCGAGCTGCTGGCGGGCCTGAAGAAGGAGTTCGCGCAGATCTGGATCGACACCCCGCCGGCACTGAACTTCTACACCTTGTCGGCGTTGATCGCGGCCGACCGTTGCCTGGTTCCCTTCGATTGCGACGATTTCTCGCGCCAGGCGCTCTATCGCCTGCTCGAGAACGTCGACGAGATCCGCGCCGATCACAACAAACGGCTCAAGGTCGAGGGCATCGTCGTCAACCAGTTCAACGCGCGCTCGAAGCTGCCGACGCGAGTGGTGGAGGAGCTGATCGCCGAGAAGTTGCCGGTGCTGCCGCAATACCTCTCGACCAGCATCAAGGTCAAGGAAAGCCACGAGGCGGGCAAACCGCTGGTGTTCCTGGAACCCGGGCACAAGCTCACGCAGGAATACCGCGCGCTCTATGAGTTGCTGGCGAGGAAGAAGCGCTGAGCGACTCGGGTACGGGGTACGGGGTACGGGGTACGGGGTACGGGGTACGGGGTACGGGGTACGGGAAAAGGCTCGCATCCCCAGGCACATGTGCGGCCAACGTTGTTCTGACATTCCCGGCCGGCCGCTCGCGTTATGCTTGGGCACACTCGAGCGTCCGGCGCCGCGCCAGCCGCGCGCGACCGATGCGCACCACGACAGGAGTACCACGATGATCTTCGGCAAATTCTGGGCCGCGCTGCGCGCGCAGATGAACAAGCTCGCGAACTTCTTCTGGGAAGCCGACCCGATCGCGCAGATGCAGTACGAGTACGACAAGTCGGTCGAGGAACTGAAGAACGGCCGCGTCGGACTCGAGCAGTACCGCGGCCTGGTGGAAAGGGTGACGCGCCAGGTCAGGGAGGGCGAACGCCACGTCGCGCAACTGGAGGCGCAGGCCAAGGCCTACCTGAAGGCCGGCGATCGCGCCACCGCGGCCAAGTTCGCGCTCGAGATGGAGAAGGCGAAGAAGGACCTGGCCGCCAACCAGGAACAACTGGCGATGCACGAGGCCTCGTACAACAACAGCCTCGCCAAGATCCAGCACGCCACCAAGAAGCTCGGCGAGGTCAAGGCCAAGATCCAGAAGTACGACGCTGAGATCAAGATGAGCGAGGCCGAGGCCGAAGTCGCCAAGCTCTCCGAATCCTTCAACTTCAACGTCACCACCGATTTCGGCCAGTTGGAGCAGGTGGTGCAGGAGCGCATCGACAAGAACCGCGGCGCGGTGCGCGTGGCCGCCGACCTTTCCAACCGCGGCATCGCCGAGATCGAGGCCGAGCAGAACATGGAGAAGGTGATGGCCGAGGACGCGCTGAAGCGCATGGAGATGGACATGGGCATCGTCACGCCCGAAATCGCCGCCGCGCCGCCCGCGCAGAAGGAACTCGGCCCGGCGCAGCCGAACTGAGCGCGCGGCTCTCCCCTTTTCCTTTTTCCCGAGGTTGCGGAATGAACGGTCAACCCAAGCCAGGTTTCTACTTCGTCGTCCTGCTGGTGATCCTGTCGCTGGTGGGCTACGGCCTGTATCGGCTGAAGACGCCCGCGTCGGACGACCGTCCGCCGCCGGTCGTCGCGGATGCCGACGAGGGCCGCAACGACGGCGGCACGACCACGCCATCTGCCGACGGCGGAGCCGAGGCGCCCGATGCCGCCGGCATCACCACCGTCAAGGAATACGCCTACGTCCCCAGCCAACGCCTGCCGGATGTCAAGGGCGTGTCCAACTACAAGGCGATGGACGCGCGCACCGTGCGCTTCGCGATCAATGTGTGGGCCGGCTGGGCGCCGATCGTGCACGCCAACGGCGGATTCAAGCCCGGCAAGACCTGGCAGGCGCCGGGCGGGCAGCCCTTCAAGGTCGAACTGGTGCTGATCGACGACCCGGTCGCGATGCGCGATGCCTACGCCGCCGGCGATGTGCACATCGGCTGGGCCACCGTCGACATGCTGCCGCTGCTGCTGGAGAGCCTGCAGAAGGACAGCCGCGTGATGCCGCGCATCTACCAGCAGATCGACTGGTCGAACGGCGGCGACGGCATCGTCGTGCGCGAGAGCATCAAGACCGCCTCGGATTTGCGCGGCAAGACCGTGGTGCTGGCGCAGAACAGCCCCAGTCACTTCTTCGCGCTGAACACGCTGATCAACTCCGGCGTGGAGCCGGCCGAGGTCGATTTCCGCTTCACCAGCACCGCCTTCGAGGCCGCCGCTGCGTTCAACGCCGACAAGAAGATCGCCGGTGTGGTCAGTTGGGCGCCGGACATCTACAACCTGTCGGATGTGAAGGGCAACAAGCTGCTGGTGTCCACCGCGACCGCCAACAAGCTGATCGCCGACGTCTGGTTTGCGCGCGCCGACTTCGCCAAGGACCACGGCGACATCATGGAAGGCCTGGTGCGCGGGATCTTCGACTCGATGGTGACGCTGGAGGCTCAGGAGGCCAAGCAGCAGGTGGCCACCTGGATGGCGGAAGGCTACTCGCTGCCGCCAGCCGACGCGCTGGCGATGCTGCCCGACGCGCACTGGACCAACTACGCCGAGAACCGCGAGTTCTTCCTCAATCGCAACAACCCGACCAACTTCGAGCGCACCTTCAACACCGCCTACGTGATGTACCGCAAGATCGGTGCGGTGGCCTCGCGCGTCAGCTTCGACCAGATCGCCGATTTCAGCGTGCTGCAGAAGCTCAACGCCGAGCCGAAGTACGCCAACCAGCGTTCCAGCTACGGCATCAACTTCGCGCCGATGAGCGCCAGCGCGATCCAGTCGGAGAGCCCGGAGATCCTGACCAAGACGGTCGTGATCCACTTCTTCCCGAACTCCTGGGATCTGCGCAAGATGGTGGTCAAGGACCAGAACGGCAAGGCGGTCGAGGAGATGTATGACCCCAACGTCGACTTCGTGCTGGAAGAGATCGGCAAACTCGCTGGTTCCTACGGCGCCGCGCGCATCGTCATCGAGGGCCACACCGACGGCTCGATGCGCGGCCAGGTGCCGGAATCGGCGGTCAGGGAGTTGTCCAGCAATCGCGCCAACGCGGTCAAGCAGGAGCTCCTGCAGAAGTTCCCGACCATGGACCCCAACCAGTTCTCCGCCCAGGGCATGGGCTGGTCACGACCGGCCGACGCCAGCGACGCCGACAACCACGCCAAGAACCGGCGTGTCGAGGTGAAGGTGTACCCGCTGGAAGCGCAATAAGGCGGGTTCCTGCTTGTCGATCGCTGGTTTCTGGCAGAAGCCCGCGTTCGTGCGGGCTTCTGCTTTTTCCGACAACCAACAGCTCAGACGAAGCGGGTCCGCAGGCCCACCTCGCTTGGCACCTCCACGCCCCTTGGCTACCATCGCCCGGTTCTCTTTGTACTGAAGGCTGGCGCTGGGCATGAAGATCCTCGTGGGTTTGAAGCGGGTCGTCGATTACACCGTGCGCGTGCAGGTCAAGCCGGACGGGTCCGGCGTGGCCATCGATGGCGCCAAGATGAGCGTCAATCCCTTCGACGAGATCGCGCTCGAAGAGGCGCTGCGACTGCGCGAGGCCGGAAAGGCGAGCGAGGTCGTGGTGGTTTCGATCGGCGTGGCGGCCTGCATGCAGCAGATCGACACCGGCCTCGCGATGGGCGCCAACCGTGGCATCCTGGTCAAAACCGAGGGGGCGATCCAGCCGCTGACGGCAGCGCGCGTGTTCGCGAAACTGTGCGCGAAGGAACAGCCGGACCTGGTCATCCTCGGCAAGCAGGCGATCGACGACGACGCCAACCAGACCGCGCAGATGCTGGCCGCGCTGCTCGACCAGCCGCAGGCTACGTTCGCCAGCAAGGTCGAAGTCGATGGCAACGTCGCGCGCGTGACCCGCGAGGTCGACGCCGGCCTCGAAACCCTGGAAGTCGACCTGCCGGCGGTGCTCAGCGTGGACCTGCGCCTGAACACGCCGCGCTTCATCAAGCTGCCGGACATCATGAAGGCCAAGAGCAAGCCGCGCGAGACCATCGAACTCGCCAGCCTCGGCATCGAATCCGGCGACCACCTCGCCACCACCCAGCACGCGCCGCCGCCGAAACGCCAGAAGGGCGTGATCGTCAAGGACGTGCCGGAGCTGATCGCGGCCCTGAAGGCCAAGGGCTTGCTTTGAGAGCAGGAAAAAAGGGAAAAGGGAAAAGGGGAGAGCCAAGGCTCGCCTGATCCATCCTGACCCGACTCCCGATTTTCGCCCGGACCTGAACCCCTTTTTCCGTTTTCCGTTTTCCTTTTTCCCGCTTCCGAGGGAATCCGAGCCATGTCCAAGATCCTCATCATCGCCGAACACCTGAATGGCCAGCTCAACCCGAGCACCGCCAAGTGCGTCAGTTGCGCCAGCAAGATCACCGGCGCCAGCATCGACATCGCGGTGCTCGCGGCCGACCCGGCGGCGGTCGCCGCGCAGGCCGCGCAGATCGCCGGGGTCGCGCGTGTGCGCACACTGGCGAACGCCGCCAACGCGCACGCACTCGCCGTGGTCTACGCGCCGCAGGTACTGGCGATCGCCGGGGAATACACCCACGTCTTCGGCCCCTCGACCACCTTTGGCAAGGACCTGATGCCACGGATTGCGGCGAAGCTCGGCGTCAGCCAGGTGTCGGACGTGATGGCGGTCGTCGACGCGCACACCTTCCAGCGTCCGATCTACGCCGGCAACGCGATCGTGACGGTCAAGGCCCCGGCGGGCCGGACCGTGGTCGCGACCGTGCGCACGGCGTCCTTCGCGGCCGCCAGCGGTGGCGGCTCGGCGGTGATCGAGGCCGTCGCGATGGACGTGCCACTGCCCACACACACGCGTTTCGTGTCCTTGCAGCAGGGCGGTGGCGACCGCCCCGACCTGCAAACCGCACGCGTGGTCGTCTCCGGCGGCCGCGCGCTCGGCAGTGCCGAGAACTTCCAACTGATCTACGACTTCGCCGACAAATTGAAAGCCGGAGTCGGCGCCTCGCGCGCCGCGGTCGATTCCGGCTACGCGCCGAACGACCTGCAGGTCGGCCAGACCGGCAAGATCATCGCCCCCGAGCTGTACATCGCGATCGGCATCTCCGGCGCGATCCAGCATCTCACCGGCATCAAGGACGCCGGCACCATCGTCGCGATCAACAAGGACGCCGAAGCGCCGATCTTCGAAGTCGCCGACATCGGCCTCGTCGCCGATCTGACCAAGGCGGTTCCGGAGCTCATGGCCGCGCTCTGAGGGCCGGAGCGTTGCGGGAGGGCTTGCGGTCCGTCTGGTCACGCCTGGGGCGCCCGATCAAACCCCGGCGACTGCCCGCCGTCCGCCACCCTGCTCCGCGTCGCACGTTTCATCCCGAACGCGAGGTTCGCGACCCGAGCTGCCCCACCGCATACTTGCGCGCCTCGTTCCCACGCGCTCCCAATGCCTCTGCGCATCGCCACCCGCAAATCGACGCTCGCCCTGTGGCAGACCGAACACGTGGCGGCGCGACTGCGCGCGCTCGATCCGCAGTTGCAGGTCGAACTGGTGCCGCTGTCGACGCGCGGCGACGAGGTGCTCGACCGCTCACTCGCGGCGATCGGTGGCAAGGGCTTGTTCCTCAAGGAGCTGGAACTGGCGCTGGAGCGCGGCGAGGCGGATATCGCGGTGCATTCGCTCAAGGACGTGCCGATGGAGCTGGAACCCGGCTTCGAACTGGCCGCGATCCTGGAACGCGAGGACCCGGCGGATGCCTTCGTCAGCAACCACTTCGAGGACCTCGACGCGCTGCCGCAGGACGCCATCGTCGGCACTTCCTCGCTGCGTCGCCACGCGCAACTGATCGCGCGCCGACCGGACCTCGTCGTGCGCGATCTGCGTGGCAACGTCAACACGCGCCTGGCCAGGCTCGATGCAGGCGACTACGACGCGATCATCCTCGCGGTCGCGGGCCTGAGGCGCCTCGGCTTCGACGCACGCATCCGCTCCCGCCTGTGTGCGCCCGACTGGCTGCCTGCAGCGGCGCAGGGCGCGATCTGCATCGAGGCCCGCGCCGGCGACCACGCGATCATCGAGCGCGTGCGCGCGCTGCACGATGCCGCCACCGCCACCCGCATCCGCGCCGAACGCGCGCTCAACCAGCACCTCGGCGGCAGCTGCCAGGTGCCGATCGCCGCGCTGGCGAACCTTGCGGGTGCCGGGTTGCATCTGCAGGGCCTCGTCGGACACGCGACCAGCGGACGACTTGTGCGCGCCGAGGAGCACGGCGAAACCGTCGAGCCCGAAGCCTTGGGCCGGCGCGTCGCGCAGGCCTTGCTGGATGCCGGGGCAGGCGAGTTGTTGCAGGGCGTTTGCCGGTGAATCGAGCGCGTCGCCGTGCAGCCCGGTGTGCGCGCGCGGCGCGTTCGTCACGGAGCGGTATGGACCTGCGAGCGGATTGGCAACCTGACGAAAAATCTCGCCCGCGAGCTCCTGCTGTCGCCAATTCGGCGCCGGCGCCATCCGGCAGGCGGTGCCGTCGATCCACTTCCTGTGCCGGTCGTCTTTCCAGCGCGGATAGTCGCCACAGGTGCGGGTCTGGTGCTGGCGCGCGGGTGTGCTCATGACGAGTTGCCCCCGTTCATCACCAACACCCGCTCCTCAATCCCCCACGCCGAGGCGCTTGCGTTCCAGCCGGCGCAGGAACTCGGCCATCACGCGCCGGTACAGGTCCTCACCGAGGTAGGCGTCCTCGATGCCCCAGTCGATGTTGGGGTTGTCGTTGATTTCGATGATCACCACGCGGTCGCCGACCTGTTTCAGGTCGACGCCGTAGAGGCCATCGCCGATCTGTGCGGTCGCGCGCTGGGCGAGCTTGACCACTTCGGACGGGACTTCGCGGATCGGCAGGGTCTTGAAGTCGCCGCTGCGCGCCTCACCCTTGGCGGCGTGGTTGTAGATCTGCCAGTGCCCGCGCGACATGAAGTACTGGCAGGCGTACAGCGGTTCGCGGTTGAGGATGCCGATGCGCCAGTCGAATTCGGTCGGCAGGTATTCCTGGGCGAGCACCAGCGCGGTCTGGCCGAACAGTTCCTCGGCGCCGCGCTTGAGTTCGGCGGCGTCGGCGACCTTGACGATGCCGCGCGAGAAGGAGCCGTCCGGCACTTTCAGCACCAACGGGAAACCGAGGGTATCGCCGAGTTCGGCGAGTTTCTTGGGCTCGTCCTTGTACAGGATCTCGGTGCGCGGGGTCGGCAGCTTGCGGCTCTTCAGCAGGTCCGACAGGTAGATCTTGTTGGTGCAGCGCAGGATCGAGGTGGGATCGTCGATCACCACCATGTCTTCCTTCTCCGCCTTGTTGGCGAAGCGGTAGCTGTGGTGGTCGAGCGCGGTGGTCTCGCGGATGAACAGCGCGTCGTACTCGGCCAGGCGCGCGTAGTCGTTGCGGGTGATCGGGTCGACCTCGATGCCGAGGTCCTTGCCGGCGCTGATGAAGGCCTTCAGCGCCTTCTTGTTCGACGGCGGCCACTGTTCGGCCGGGTCGTGCAGCATCGCGATGTCGTAGCGGTACTTCTTCGGCGTGCGCTTGCCGCGCCAGAGCTTCTTGCTGAAGCGGTCGAGCGCCGCCGCGAAGGCGTCTTCCTGGGCATCGGACAGCGTGTGCAGTCCGGCCGGCTTGACCGCGTCGATCTCCCACTTGCGGTCGCGCTCGAACTCGATGCGCAGGATCGGGCAGGGGAAGGCTTCGAAGACCTGGCGCGCGAGGTCGCGCAGCGGCTCGTAGCCGGTCTCGCCGAAGTAGACCAGGATGCCGAAGTCGGTGGTGTCGCGTTCCTGCGCGAGGTGCCGCGTCAGCTTCTGGTTGAGGTCCTCGATGTCGACGCCGTACAGCGAGCGCTTGCGCAAATCGTTGATCGCGCGCACCGAGGGAATCACCTTGTGGCCGCGCGCCTCGGCGAGCAGCGAGACGTAGTAGCCGGTGCCGAGGTACTTGTAGCTGCGGCAGAGATTGATGACCTGGGTGCGCTCCTCGTCGGAGCGGATCGGCTCCTTGAGGTAGTCCATCGCAGTGACGACGTTGTCGGACGGGTAGTAGCTGCCCCAGTCCGAGGCTTTCTCGACGACGATGACGAGCCGACTCATGCGACGCGGGATCCTGCACGCTCGCCGTCGCCGCAGCGGAGGGCTGCGCGTTCGCGAGGAAGGGGGAGCATCGGCGACCGGCCGACGCGGCGACGCCGCGGGCTTGGCAAGCACCGCGGCGCCGGGTGCATAGTCTGGCACACGGGCTTCGAGGGATTGCACGGCATGGCGGGTCGTCGGTTCAGCGGGCGTGGGGCGAAACGCGGGCGGACCACGGCGGCGCGCAGCGCGCGCACCGGGCTGGTGCGCGTGCGCCGGGCGGCCGCGCGCGATTTGCCGGCGTTGCTCGAACTCGAGGGCGGATTCAGCGGCGACCGCCTGTCCGCGCGCCAGTTCACCCACCACGTCGCAGCGACCAGCAGCGACCTGATCGTTGCCGACCTCGCCGGCGCGGTGCTCGGCTACGCGCTGCTGTTCCGCCGCCGCGGCAGTCGCATCGGCCGGGTCTATTCGATCGCAGTCGCGCCGGCGATGCGCGGCCAGGGGCTCGGCGCGCGCCTGCTGCTGCGGCTGGAGGCGATCGCACGCCTGCAGGGCCTCGAGGAGATGCGCCTGGAAGTGCGCCAGGACAACGCGCCCGCGCTGGCGCTCTACCAGCAACGCGGCTATGTCATCTTCGGCGCGCGTCCGGCCTACTACGAAGACGGCGCGGACGCCTGGCGACTGGCGAAGTCCTTGCTGCCGCCGCGCCGGCGCGTACGCCGGATCCCCGCAAGAAGCGTTAAGAAGCGTTAGCCTGTGCGGGTCGACACGGAGTCCGGGCGATGCGCATCGACAACCCCCTGCTGGCCATCGGTGGCGTCGGATTCCTTGCCTTCGGCGCATGGATGCTGGTGGCGCCTCAATCGGCGATGACAATGGTCGGCCTCGCGGTTCCGGATGGCGCCGCCGCGACCGAGATCCGCGCCTTCTACGGGGGTCTCGAACTCGGCCTCGGCGCGCTGCTGCTGGCGGCCGTGCACAAGGTCCAGTACCAGCGCGCGGGCCTGGTGCTGGGCTGCGTCAGCTACGGTTCGATCGGTGGCGCGCGTCTGCTCGGCATGGCCGTCGACCGCGACCCGAGTGCCTTCCTGTGGCTGGCGCTGGTGATCGAACTCGGCCTCGCGGCGGGCTACTGGTGGCGGCTGCGCACGGGCAAGCGGGTGGCCACGTCGGGTTGATGGCAAGGTCGCGACGCTTGGGCCGCGAGGTGGGCGCACCCCCACCGAGGACGCTGGACACTCCGCCCATGGAAGGCCGGGGTTCGAGTGCCGCCGCACCGTGATCGCACGCGAGGCTCAGCACGCCCTGGGCGCCGCGGATCGCTCCTGCGCCGCCGCTGTGGTCCGGGCCCGCACGCCCTTGCGATCCCGCATCCGGCCCCCAGAACCGGGGGATGGACCTGCGACCCCTTCCCGATTCCGCCTACACGCCGGACGCCCTCAAGCGCGATCGGCGACGCCTGGAGACGGCATTGTTCTGGGGCGGAGTGTTCGTCGGGCTGTTGTGGCTGGTGGCAGCAGCGGAGTGGGCTTCCGGTGTGAAGTTCAGCGCGCTCGGGCTCGCACCTCGTGAATGGAGCGGGCTCGTCGGCATCCTCGGGGCACCGCTGGTGCACGGCTCGCTCGGACATCTGGTCGCCAACAGCCTGCCGTCCTACGTGCTGGTCGCGCTCGGCATGTACGCGGTACCGCGCGCGACCTTCAAGGCGCTGCCGCTGATCTGGCTGGGCAGCGGCGCGATCGTCTGGCTGTTCGGGCGCGAGTCGCTGCACATCGGCGCCAGCGGCGTCACCCACGGCCTGATGAGCTTCCTGTTCCTGCTCGGTGCGCTGCGCCGCGACCGCACCACGATCGCGATCGCGCTGGTGGTGTTCTTCCTCTACGGCGGCATGACCCTGGGTTTCCTGCCGCAGGAAGCGGGCATCAGCTTCGAGTACCACGGCGGCGGCCTGATCGCCGGCGTGTGCGCGGCGATCCTCTACCGCAAGCTCGATCCGCCGCCACCGGTGCGCAGCTACTCGTGGGAAGAGGAACCGGAAGAAGACGAGTCGCGCCTCGGCAGCGACCCGCTCGAACCACCGGCTCCGATCGACGTCAAGCCGCTGTGGGACGGCCCGACCCCGCCGCAGCGCGGCATCGTGCTGCCCTTCCGCCCGCGTCCGCCTGCCGAGGACGAAGAGCCGCCGCGTACGCTGCACTGAGCGGCCGGGGCCCGGCAGGAATCTCGTAGCGGCAGGATTCATCGCCCGCGCCCGACGCGTGATCGGGACTCACGAACGAGATGACCTTCAGGCCGCCCTGCGGCGTGGTGCTTTCGGGCTGGCGGCCTTCTTGGCGGCCGGTTTCTGGGTGGTCGCCTTCTTCGCGCCCACCTTTTTCGCCGCGGGCTTCTTGACCGCCGGCTTGCGCGCGGGCGACTTCTTCGGGGCGGCGGCAGCGGTGGGCTTGCTCGCCCTGGCAGCCTTCACCGGCGTCGCCTTCGGCGCCGACTCCGCTTTGCCCTTGCGCCCGAAGCGGCCCCTGCCCGCGGCCTTCGCCGGCGTCGCCGCCAGGATCGTCACGCAGTCGGCTTCGCTGAGGTCCTCCGGCGCGACGTCCTTCGGGATCTTGCCGTTCTTCGCGCCGTCGGTGATGTACGGCCCGAACTTGCCGCGCAGGACCTGGATCGCGCCCTCCTGGAAGCTCGCGATCACGCGATTCGCCAGCGCCTCGCGCTTGGCACGCACCAGTTCGCAGGCGGCGTCGAGGTCGATCTCCCAGGGATCGGTACCGGCCGGGATCGAGGCGTAGGTGCTGCCGGCCTTGACGAAGGGACCGAAGCGGCCGATGCCGACGCTGATCTCCTCACCCTGCGCGTTCTCGCCCAATTGGCGCGGCAGCTCAAACAGTTTCAACGCCTCGGGCAGGGTGATCGAATCCATTTTCTGGCCGGCCTTGAGCGAGGCGAAGCGCGGCTTGTCCTCGTCGTCCTTGGTGCCGATCTGCACGAAGGGCCCGTAGCGGCCGAGGCGTACCGAGATTTCCTTGCCGGTCTTCGGATCGGCGCCGAGCACGCGGCCCTGGGTGACTTCGGCGCGCGTGACCGAGCTGCTCTTTTCCTCGACCTGGGCCTTGAACGGCTCCCAGAACTCGCGCAGCACCGGCACCCAGTCCTTCTCGCCGCGCGCGACCGCGTCGAGTTCGTCTTCCAGGCGCGCGGTGAACTCGTAGTCGACGTACTGGTTGAAGTGCCCGGAGAGGAACTTGGCGACCACCCGGCCGACATCGGTCGGATGAAAGCGGCGCTGCTCCAGGGTCACGTATTCGCGCGCCAGCAGCACCTGGATGATGCTGGCGTAGGTGGACGGACGGCCGATGCCGTATTCCTCGAGGGCCTTGACCAGGCTCGCTTCGGAATAGCGCGGCGGCGGCTCGGTGAAATGCTGCTCGGCGCGCAGGTCGGCGAGTTCGACCAGTTGCCCGATCTCCATCGGCGGCAGCTTGGAACCGGCCTCGTCGTCTTCCGACTTCGCATCGCGGCCTTCCTCGTAGACCGCGAGGAAGCCGGGGTCGACCACGGTGGTTCCGGAGGCGCGCAGCACATCGCCCTTGCCGGCCTCGAGATCGACGCTGACCGTGTTCAGCAGCGCCGGCTTCATCTGGCAGGCGAGCGTGCGCTTCCAGATCAGTTCGTAGAGCTTCAACTGGTCCGGCGTCAGGTATTTCACGATCGAGGCCGGCGTGCGCAGCGCGCTGGTCGGGCGGATCGCCTCGTGCGCTTCCTGCGCGTTCTTGCTCTTGGTGCGGTAGTACTGCGGGCCGGGCGGCAGCTTGTCGGCGCCGAATTCGCGCTCGATCGCGTGGCGCAGCTCCGCCAGTGCCTCGTTCGACAGGTGCACCGAGTCGGTACGCATGTAGGTGATCAAGCCGATCTGGCCACCCTCGCCGACGTCGACACCCTCGTACAGCCCCTGGGCGACGCGCATCGTGCGCTGGGTGCCGAAGCCGAGCTTGCGCGCGGCCTCCTGCTGCAGCGTCGAGGTGATGAAGGGCGGCGCCGCACGGCGCTGGCGATCCTTGCGCTGGATGTCGGCCACCTTCAGCGCGCCCTTCGGCGAGTGCGCCTTCGCGCCGGCGAGCACGCGTTCGCGCGCGGCCTGCGCCTTGGCCTCGTTGTTGAGGTCGAACTGGTCGAGCCTCGATCCGCCGAGCGTGGTCAGCTTCGCCGTGAACGGCGCGCCGGCGACGCAGTCGCCCTCGATGGTCCAGTACTCGCGCGCGATGAAGCGTTCGATCTCCTCCTCGCGCTCGACGATCATGCGCAGCGCCGGGCTCTGCACGCGCCCGGCGGACAGGCCGCGCTGGACCTTGCGCCACAGCAGCGGCGACAGGTTGAAGCCGACCAGGTAGTCGAGCGCGCGGCGCGCCTGCTGGGCGTTGATGAGATCGTGCGAGAGCTTGCGCGGATGCGCGATCGCTTCCTTGATCGCCTTCGGCGTGATCTCGGCAAAGGTCACGCGGTGGATGTCCTTGTCCGCCAGCAGCTTCTTCTGCTTCAGGATCTCGTAGACATGCCAGGAAATCGCCTCGCCCTCGCGGTCCAGGTCGGTGGCGAGGTAGATCGCCTCGGCCGCACGCGCCGCCTTGGCGATCGCATCGACATGCTTCTCGTTGCGGTCGATGACCTCGTAGGCCATCGCGAAATCGTGCTCGGTGTCGACCGAGCCGTCCTTGCTGGGCAGGTCGCGCACGTGGCCGTAGGAGGCCATCACCTGGAAGTCCTTGCCGAGGACCTTGTTGATGGTCTTGACCTTCGCCGGCGACTCGACGATCAGCAGATTCTTTGCCATGGAGACGGCGGTCAGCCCGGAAAAAGGGCCGGGATGTTAACCGCAATCGTCTGAGGATGTCCCACGAAAGGGGGTGTTGGGTGGACTGCATCTGGGAAAGCCCGCCGCGGCAGCCTCGACCAACAGCGACAATCCACCCCCAACACCCGTCTTCAGCCCTTCTGCCTGGCCGCCGCTCGCTCGCGCAGGATCTTCTGCTTGAGCGCTTCCAGCTCTTCCTTGTTCATGCTCTTGCGGATCTCGGGATCGCCCGTGGGAGCGATACCGGAAGGACAGGCGACCGGCTGGTTGTTGCTGGGCGTGCCGAATTTCCACATCGCCATGCCGGATTCCAGGCGGAAGGTGGTGGTGCCGCAGTAGCACTTCGGCCCGTAGTTGTGGCAGACCTTGCCGTCCTGGAACAGCGTGCCGCTCCGCACCTTGAAGCTGGCATCGTGGGTGCTGGTGCTGCCGTCGCTCCATTGCACCTTCACCGAGCCGTCCTCGTTGGTGGTGGTGGTGCCCTGGCGCACGGCGCTGGTCGGCTCGACGCCCCAGACCTTGATGTCGGCGCGGGCTACGCTGACGTTCTCGGCGACCAGCGCCGGGCCGGTGGTGGTGGCGTCGCTGCCGCAGGCGACGAGGGTCATGGTGGTGATGGCGAGAACTGTGAAACGCTTCATGGAATCCTCCGGCGATCTGAGTTTGCACGCTGTCTTCACGGAGGCGCGGCGCGGCCGGGGACAAGGCAGGTTGGGCGCAGGCCGCAGGCGTTCCCGACAGGCGATGCGGACGCTGTCATCCGTCATGCGGCGTGAGTCCCCTCCCGCCCGCGCTTCGCCATCCACGCCTGGGTGAGACTGCGGCGATGCCCGTCGCCACCTCCCCGCTACTCCCCTGGTTCGCCTTCGCCGCCTGCACCCTGATCTGGGGGTCGACCTGGCTGGCGCACAAATGGGCACTCGCGGACCTGACGCCACTCGGGCTCGCCTCGCTGCGCTTTTCCACCGCCGGCGTCCTGTGCCTGATGGTCGCGCGGTTGTCGGGTGAACGCTTCGTGCGCCGCGCCGAACTGCCTTCACTGCTGCTCGCCGGGGTGCTGATGGCGGGCGCCGCGAACGTGATCACCGCGTGGTCGCTGCAATACATCCCGAGCGGCGTCGGCGCGGTGCTGCAGGCGCCGATCCCGGTGTGGCTGGCGTTGCTGTCCTGGCGCAGCGACCCGATGCGCCTGCTCGCCTGGCTCGCGGTGCTGCTGGGCTTCGCCGGCGTCGGGCTGGTGGTGTGGAAGGGTGAAGGCGGCGCGATCGATCCGCTCGCGGCGCTGGTCTGCGCGGCGACGCCACTGGCCTGGTCCTGGGGCTCCCTGCACCAGCGCGCGCGCGTGCACAGCGGCGGCCTGTTCGCGAACGCCGGCACCCAGATGCTGTTCAGTGGCCTGCTGTGCGTCGCCCTCACCAGCGCCCTCGGCAGCTACACTCAGCACGGCGACGTCGGCCAGCGCGCATGGATCTCTGCCGCCTGGCTCATCGTCGGCGGTTCCTGCATCGCCTTCGCCTCCTACCAGTACCTCGCCAAGGTCTGGCACCCGGCGCGCGCCGGCAGTTTCTCCTACCTCAACCCGGTGATCGCCGTGCTGCTCGGCTGGGCCCTCGGCGGCGAGGCACTCGGGCTGCAACTGATCCTCGGCATGGGCGTGGTGCTGGTGTCGGTGGCGGCGCTCCAGGCGGCGACGCGCAGCAAGGACTGACATCACGCGTCCCGTGGGAGTGGGGACACCAGCCGCGAGCTTTTCGGCCAAACCAGGAGAAGCCTGCGCCGACGGCGGTGCCCACGCTCTGTCGACCGTCCAGCCGGTCGCACTGCACGCGATGCTCCTACAATGCGTTGTGCGCCGGGAGCCATCCGATGAGCGACAAGCCCCTCTACCACGACGGCATGCGCCAGTTGCAGGAGGCGCGCGAGACCCGCGCGCTCGCCGATCGCCTGGAGCAGGTCATTGTACGCAGTGCGTTCACGGACGAAGATCGCGCCTTCATCGCCCGCTGCTCGATGCTGTTCGTCGCCAGCGCCGATGCCGAGGGTGCCCCGGATTGCTCCTACAAGGGCGGCGTGCCGGGCTTCGTGCGGATCGTCGACGAGCGCACGCTCGCGATCCCCGACTACGATGGCAACGGCATGTACCGCAGTTGGGGCAACGTGCGGGTCAACCCGCAGGTCGGTCTGCTGTTCATCGACTTCGAGCAGCCCAAACGCCTGCGCGTCAACGGCCGCGCCCGCGTCGAGCCTCCGGACGCGACCATGGAAGGCGCCGTGTTCGTCATCCGCGTCGCCGTCGAACGCATCTTCCCCAACTGCCCGCGCCACCTGCACCGCATGCAGACGCTCGCGCTCTCCGACCACTCCCCGCGCCCCGGCCACACCCCGCCGGTGCCTGGCTGGAAACAGAGCGAGCAGTTCCGCGATTACCTGCCGCCGCGCGACCAGCCGCAACCGGAGTGACGTGTGCGCCGCGTCCCCGGCGCGGTATCGGAGGGAAACAGCACCTCGATCCGCCAGGAGTCGATACGCTCGGCAATCGTCGCCGTGGTGATGCCGCGCTCTGCGAGCACCGGCCTGCCGAAGGCGGCCTTGGCATCGATCGCGATCGGTCGGTCATGGGTGGACGATCGGCTGGAAACAAAGGAGTGGCGGTGTCCGCTTACACGACCGAGCGCAGCGCAACCGCGCGGACCACTCGCCACTCACCGCCTCCCCCGTGCCATCCCGGTCAGCCGCGCGATCAGGATCGCCACGTAGAGCACGCCGACCACCTGCTGCAGCATCGCCAGCGCACGCGCAGGTGGTGCGACCGGGGTGATCTCGCCGTAGCCGGTCGAGGTCAGGGTGGTCATGCTGTAGTAGACGAGGTCCGACCAACCGATCCGGCCGTCCGGGTTGTTGGCCTCGTTGATGTAGATCGCGGTCGCATCGTAGTGGATCACGATCGCATAGGCGCTGGCCCACAGCAGCGCCAGCAACACGTAGATGCAGGCCAGCGCGTACAGCTCGTCGACGGTGACGATCTCGTCGTGCAGCACGTACCGCAGCAGCAGCACCACCGCGTAGGCGTGGAAGGCGACCTGGAACACCAGCATCGGCGCTTGCACGCCACTCCAGCCGGGAAGCGCCAGGTGCAGCAGTTGCAGCAGCACCAGCGGCAGCGAGATCGCCCAGCCGCCGCGCAGCCACAATGCATGCACGCGCAGCATGCGCATCACGCTCAGCACCACGCCGATGTCCAGCAGTTGCGCGAGCGTGCGCAGGCTGCGGTTGTCGTCGGCGAAGGGATACAGCACCAGACTCAGCGCCAGCACCAGCAGCAGGCCGATGGAGGGTTGCAGGCGGCGCACCCGCATCGTCGGGTTTGGCTCTGGCTTGGGGAAGGATCGCATGCAAGGTCGATCTCGTGGCCGGATTGCGACCGGCGCAACGCGCGCATCGCGCCCGCCGGGGAACCGCGCTAGCCTACGCGCCTTTGTCGACCGGAGACTGCCGATGCGTGCTCTGCGCAGCTGGATATGGTTGAGCCCACTGCTGGTGGTTGCCTGTGCGAGCACGCGCGCTCCGACACCGCCGTCTGCCCCCGCACCGACGGCCACGCACACGGCCGACAACTACGAGCTGGACGGGCTGATGAGCGTGCTCTGGCAGCGCAGCTCGGCCGAGGCCGAGGCGCTGTACCTGCAGGCCTGGGGCGGTGCCCGGCGCGTGCTCGACGCCGCGCTGGCAGACCCTCGCTGGACCGCAGCCATCGAGCAGGGCGGGGACTACGGTCGCCTGCCCCCCGCAATCATCGTCGACATCGACGAAACCATACTCGATACCTCGGACTACATGGTCGAACGCCTGCGCAGCGGCAAGCCCTTCACGCGCGCGGGCTGGAATGCCTATGTGCAGCGGGCGAGTGCCACGCCGGTGCCGGGCGCGCTGGATTTCCTCCAGTACGCCGCAAGCAAGGGCGTGACCGTGTTCTACCTGTCCAACCGCGAGGGGGCCGCACCGGCGCAAGGTTTGCTCGACGAGATCGAACCGACTCGCCGCAATCTCGCCAATTTCGGTTTCCCGGACACGGCCGACACCCGCAGTTTCCTGTTCCGCGACCCCAATCGTGGATGGAAGGAGAAGGGACCGCGGCGCGCCGAAGTGGCGAAGACCCATCGCATCCTGATGCTCGCCGGCGACAACCTCTACGACTTCGTCGATGTCCCGACGCCCAGCCGCGAGAAACGCGATGCCGCGGTGGAGAAGCACAAAGGCTGGCTGGGCACGCGCTGGATCGTGCTGCCGAACCCGATGTACGGCTCTTGGGACAGCGTGATCGCCGGCACCAGCGAGGGCGCCGACGCGCGCCGCCTGCGCTTGCAGGCGGTGGGACTCACGCCTGAGAGTGCCGACACGATCGCCAACGGTGGCTTCGAGCGCTGAGGCGCACATACCGGACGGGTCGGTTCGAGGCGAAGGCGCAGAGACGTGCAAGGGCCCGATCAGGGCACACCGTTCGTTGCTTTTCTCCGCATCTCCGGCGCCGCCTTCGTGTCGAACCGGTGCGCGCTCAAAAATGATGGACGCCTTCGATCTCGCACAGCAGTTCGCGGCGACAAACTTCGCCTTGCAGCACCGCGCAGGCGGCGCCTGGAAAATGCTCGCGCAGGAAGTCCTCGGCCAGCGTGAAATGGTTCTCGTGGCGCACGTAGGCACGCAGCACGGTGCCTTCGCCCCACTGGCTGTCGATCCCGGTCGCCTCGTTGGCGACCCGCAGCAGGCTGTCGAGGTTGCGCTTGGTCTCCGCCAGTTGCGCGCCGATCTGGCCCGGGTGGCGCGAGCTGTGGCCGACCACACTGGCGGTGCCGGAGATCAGCAACGCGCCGCCGCGACTGCATTGCCACAGCGCCGCGCGCGAGAAGCGCGGCGGCTCTGGGCCGTATTCGGGCGGGTACTGGCGCGGGTTCAGCTGGCGCGGGTTGTCGAGCATGCGCCCCGGCGTCTTCGCGGCCAGCCACAGCAGGCGCAGCTTGTGCGAACGGTCCGGCAGGCCGATCACGGTCGCGGCCGGATCGGCCTCGAACCAGGCGCGCTCCAGCGCCAACTGGCGGCCGACGCAGAACTGGCGGTAGCGCTCGGCATCGCCGTCGCCGTCGTTGATGCGCGCGAGGTAGCTCCAGATGCGCAACACATAGGGGTAGCCCGAGCCCGGCACGTAGTCGAGCAGGCGCCGGTAGGCCTCGTGGGTGGTGGTGCCGATGCCGCCGAAATCGCGCTCGGACAGGATCAGTTCGCCGATCATCAACTCGTCGTCGCCGGCGAAGCGCGCCGCGCCGAGCTGGCCGCCGCGCAGCCGGCCCTGGCTGCGCCAGGACTCGACGCAGGTATCGAGCGCCGGCATCGGCAGCTCGAAGCTCGCGGTGCCGGCGCCGCGCACGCCGAGGTTCCATGAGCAGAAGGCGTCCGCGGCGGGTTCGCTGGCGAGGTCGACCAGCCAGCGGCGGTCGGGTCGGGGGGGGTCGCGCATGTGCGCTTGGGAGAGGATCGAGCCGCCTATCATAGCGGGCCTACCGGTAGTGCCGGCTGCGCCGCGTGCGCTCGAACGGGGATTCGCATGGACATCGAGGCGGTACGCACTTTCCTGCTCGCGCTCCAGGACCGCATCTGCGCCGAGGTCGAGGCCTTCGAGCCCTCGGCACGCTTCGGCGAGGACGCCTGGACGCGCGCCGAGGGCGGCGGCGGCCGCACCCGTGTGCTCAAACGCGGCGAGGTCTTCGAACAGGCCGGCGTCGGTTTCTCCGACGTGGTCGGCGCGCGCCTGCCGGCGAGCGCCAGCGCGCACCGGCCGGAAGTCGCAGGGCAGGGCTTCCGCGCGATGGGGGTCTCGCTGGTCTTCCATCCGCGCAACCCGCATGTGCCGACCACCCACCTCAACGTGCGCCTGTTCACGACCACCGGCGATCCCGCCGTCTGGTGGTTCGGCGGCGGCTTCGACCTCACGCCGCACTACCCGGTCGACGCCGACATCGTCCACTGGCACCGCGTCGCGCGCGCCACCTGCGAAGCCTTCGATCCCGGCTACTACCCGCGCTTCAAGGCCTGGTGCGACGAGTACTTCCGGCTGCGCCATCGCGGCGAGTCGCGCGGCGTCGGCGGGCTGTTCTACGACGATCTGCACGAGCCGGATTTCGAACACTGCTTCGGGCTGATGCGCGCGGTCGGCAACGCCTTCCTCGACGCCTACCTGCCGATCGTGCGCCGGCGCATGCACACGCCTTACGGCGAGCGTGAACGCGAGTTCCAGCGCTACCGGCGCGGGCGCTATGTCGAGTTCAACCTGGTGTGGGACCGCGGCACGCTGTTCGGCCTGCAGTCCGGCGGCCGCACCGAGTCGATCCTGATGTCGCTGCCGCCCGAGCTGCGCTTCGAGTACGGCTGGCAGCCCGAGCCTGGCAGCGCCGAGGCGCGCCTGGCCGATTACCTGCAGCCGCGCGACTGGCTCGCCGAGTTTGCCGATGTCGAGTGAGCCGATCACGGTGCTCGCCGATAACCCGCGCTGGATCGCGGTGTTCAAGCCCGTCGGCGTCGCCGCGATCCCGGCGCGCGCGGAAGATCCGGAACTGTCGCTGCGGCATCGCCTGCAGGCGCAGCTCGCCGCGCCGCTGTGGGTGGTGCATCGCATCGACCGCGAGACCAGCGGCGTGATGCTGTTCGCGCGCGACGCCGATGCCCACCGCGCACTCAATCTCGCTTTCCAGCGCCAGCAGGTGGGCAAGACCTACCTCGCGTGGACCGCCGGCGCACCGGCCACGCCGCATGGCCGCATCGAGCTGCCGCTGCACACCGCCCGCAAGGGCAAGATGCGCCCGGCGCAAGCCGGCGAGTCCGGTGCGCTCGCCGCCTGCACCGACTATGTCCTCGAAGAGCAGTGGCAGCGCGGCGACACCGCGGTCGCACGCCTGCGCTGCCATCCGCGCAGCGGCCGTCAGCACCAGATCCGTGTACACCTGCGCGCGCTCGGCTGCCCGATCCTGCGCGACGGGCTGTATGGACTCGCCACCTTCAAGCCACCCTTCGACGGGCTGCCGCTGGCGCGTCTGGCGCTGCACGCGGCGGCGATCGAGATGCCGCGCGTCGGCGAGCAGCCGGCCCAGCGCGTCGAGGCGCCGCTGGCCACGGACCTGCGCGTCCTGGAAGCAGCACTGCACCGGGCTTGCACACCAACCTTCGGACCGTCGGCATGACACGCAGGGCGTAAGGAGTCGCTGGCATGGTGGTCGCTTTCCCGTGCGGCCTTCGCGCCCTGCGCGCTTCTTCCCGATCGACGCCGCGACGCTTCATCTCCGACGGATCGGGCGTCTCTGGCGAGTATCCAGGCGACACCGCTACTCGTACCGCAAGGCCGCCGCCGGTCCGATGCGCGCGGCGCGGCGTGCGGGAATCAGGCAGCTCAACGCCGCGATCACGATCAGGGTGGCCGCCGCGGCGGCGAGCAACGGCAGGTCGAAGGCGCGCACACCCACGAAGACACCTGCGCACAGTCGCAGCACCAACAGCGCCAGCGGCAGTGCCAGCAACACGCCGATCAGGACCAGGCGCAGGCCGCGCCAGCCGATCTCGCGCGCGACCCGCGCCGGCTGGGCGCCGAGCGCCTGGCGCACGCCGAACTCGCGCCTGCGCATGTGCACGAACTGGGTCAGCAGGCCGTACAGTCCGAGCGCGACCAGCACCAGGCCGACCGCCGACAGCACGCCGACGACCGCGCTCGCCAGACGCTGCGGCAGCAGAGCGATCGCAGCCTGCTCGGACAGCCGGAATACCCGCGGCGGCGGCAGGTTCGGATCGATCCTTGCAATCACGCCGGCGAGTGCAGCGGCCGCCGCGCCCGGCGCCATCGGGCTGCGCAACAGCAGGCTGAGTCCGGTCATCGGTCGCTGCGCCAGCGGCAGCAGCAGATAGCCGCGCGGCGGCTCGCCCGCGCGCGTGGTCTGGCTGTCCTCGATCACGCCGACGACCGTGAGCCGGCTGCGCTGGTCGCCATCGCCATAACCGAACTCGCGGCCGAGCGGATCGCGCTCGCCGAAGACCTGGCGCGCGAGCGTGCGGTTGATGATCGCGACCGGCGGACCGTCGGCGCGATCGCCGGCATCGAAGTCGCGTCCGCGCAGCGGGATCCCGAGCAGCTCGGCGAATCCGGGGCTGACCACATTGGTTTCCGGATAGATGCCTTCAGGCGGCAAACCCTCGCCTTCGATGCTGCCGAGCGACATCGAGGACAGCGTCAGCGGCACCACGGCGGCGAGCGCGGCGGCCTCGACGCCGGGCAGTGCGCCGGCGGCTTCCAGCAGCGCCTGCGCGGTCGGCTGGGCATTGGTGTCGCCGTAGCCGGCGGTCGCGAGATCGAGTTCCAGCGTGAGTACGCCGTCCACCTTGATCCCGGGATCGGCGATCTCGCCCTGGTCGGTGGCCTTGAGGATCGCTCCGCCGCCGACCAACAGCACCAGGGTCGCCGCCACCTGGAGCACCGCCAGCAGCTGCTGCGAGCGTTGCGGACGGAAGCGTGCGACCTCGCCGACGAGGCGACTGCGCGCGGCGCGCCAGGCGGGGAAGAGGCCGCAGGCGCAGGCCGTCAGCAGGGTCAGCGCGAGCGCGAAGCCGAGCAGGCGCCAGTCCGGCGCGAGCTCGAAGTGCAGCGGAATCGGGACCGGCAGCGGTACCGCCAGCAGCAGCTTCAGTGCGGCCCAGGCCAGCGCGCTGCCGAGTGCGCTGGCGACCAGCGCCAGCAGCAGCGACTCGGCCAGCATCATCGCCGTCAGTTGCCCGCGCGAGGCGCCGAGCGAGAGCCGCAGCGCGAGTTCGCTGCGGCGCTCTTCGGCACGCGCCAGCGTCAGTCCGGCGACGTTGATGCAGGCCACCAGCAGCAGGGTCGCGACCAACAGGCCGAGCACACCCGCGAAGATCAGCACGGCGCGCATCGCCGGGCCGGGCAGCGGACGCAGGGGCGCGGCATCCAGGCGCAGTGCGGCGCCCTCGCCGCCGAGCGCGCTGCGTTCGGCCGACAGCCGCGCACCGATGGTGGCGAGTTCGGCGCGCGCCTCCTCGAGGCTGCGTCCGGGGGCCAGGCGCGCGCCCATCAGCAGCCATTGCGCGAGCCGGTTTTCGTAGAGATCGCCCTCACTCGGACGCAGTTGCGCGCGGCGCGTGATCGGCAGGAAGTATTCGGGCGACAGGCCGGCGATGTGGCCGCGGAAGGCGGGCGCGGCGACGCCGACCACCGTGTAGCCGGCGCCATTGATGGTGAGCATGCGCCCGACGATCGTCGGATCGCCGCCGTATCGACGCTGCCAGGTGGCATGCGCGAGCACCACCGCCGGGACGTCGCCGGCGTACGTCATATCCCGCGCGAACAGCAGACGTCCAAGCGCCGGGCGCACGCCGAGTGCGGCGAAGTAGTGGTCATCCACCAGCATGCCGAATCCGTTGTCGGCGCTCGCCTGCCCGACGCGCACCGAGAGCAGCGCGAAGCTGTAGGCGTAGACCTGCTCCAGGGTCTGCGCCTGCGCGCGGAGGTCGCGGTAGTCGGGCCAGGACTGGCTGTCCAGCGAGAACTCGGAACGGTTGATTTCCACCAGTCCCGGATGCGCGGCGATGCCGGGCAAGGGCCGCAACAGACCCACGTTCACCACCGTGAACAGCGCCGTCAGCGCGGCCATCGCCAGCGCCAGCGGCAGCAGCGCGAGGGCGGCGAGCAGCGGACGGCGTGCCCATTGCTGCAGGGCGTAGCGCAGATTGCGTGCGAAGTGCATAGGCGACTCCAGTCAAGCCGGCGAACGACAAGCACGTGGCGTGCCATCCACCGGTGGCGCTCGTGGCGAGCGCGCGCGCGCTTCGCGACGGCGATGGTGTCCGTCTGCGCAAGGCTTTGTCCGCTTTCGTCACGACGCGAACTAGACTGCAAGCGTGTCCGGGAGATGAGCATGCCCTGCCGACCCGAGCTGCTGGCCGAAGTCGAACTCTTCGAGCACCTGGACGAGGGCGAGCGCGAGCACCTGGCCGCTTTCATCGGCTGGCGCGAACTCGCCGCCGGCAGCGAGCTGTTCCGGACCGGCCAGCCCGGCGAGGCGATGTACGTGATCAAGCGCGGCGAGATCGAGCTCTACATCAAGGACCACGCCGGCCAGAAGATCGTCCTCGCGACCGCCACCGAGGGTCAGGTGTTCGGCGAGATGGCCCTGCTCGACCACGGCCCGCGCACCGCCACCGCCTGCGCGATCAGTGACTGCGAACTGCTCGAACTCGATCGCGACAGCCTGCTGCGACTGTTCCAGACCACGCCGAAGGCCGCGCTCAGCCTGCTCGCGGCGATGAGCCACATGACCCGCAAGGCCGACGAGTTGCTGCGCACACGGGTCTCGCGCAACGTCAACACCGAGGTCGAGGAGAAGCTGACCTTCTTCCAGCGCGCTTCCGACGCGATCAGCGCCTTCAGCGGCAGCTTCCTGTTCCTGTTGCTGAATGCGCTCTGGTTCGCGCTGTGGATCGGCGCCAACGCGCTCGGGCTGGTCGGCTTCGATCCCTATCCCTTCGGCATGCTGACCACGATCGTCTCGCTGGAGGCGATCTTCCTGTCCTGCTTCGTGCTGATCAGCCAGACCCGCCAGGCCGAGAAGGACCGCGTGCGCTCCGACATCGAGTACGAGGTCAACATCAAGGCCGAGCTCGAGGTCGCCCATCTGCACGAGAAGACCGACCAGATCTACACCCACATGCTCGAGCACTTCGCGAAGCTCGAGAAGCGCCTGCAATGCATCGAGGAGCGCCGCTGAGCCGGGCGCACCGGATCAACCCTGCTTCGGCAGCCAGTCGATATCCACGCGGTGGCGCCTCGGGTCGTCGGCGTCGACACGCACGCCGATCTGCTCGCGACCGGCGACGAAGGGCGCCGGATCGAACCACAGGCGCTCACTGGTGAACACGTGCACCGTCTGCGTGACCGGATGCTGCCATTGCGCGCGGATCACCCACGGCGAGCGGCCGTTGACCTTGACCGAGCTGTCGCGATCGACCTCGACGATGCGCGCCTGCACGCTCATCCCGGAGTGTTCCAGCCAGCGCCAGGTACGGATACGCCGGAGTTCCGCAAGCAGAAAGCCCGTCGCGATGCCGCCGAAGAGCAACGCGAAGACGCCGAGCAGCAGCGGCACGAACCACTGTTCCATGAAGCTGCCGATGCGCGCCTCCTCCGGCGCCGAGGATCGGTACCAGACCGGTACCTTGTCGCCGGGGTTCCAACCGCGCCAGGAGGAACGCACGCTTCCAACCACTTCGTGGGCCACGCCCGCGCCGCCTTCCGGCGCCGGTACCACGTAGCGCACGCGCGGCGCGTACACGGTGCCACCCTTGCCGCCGCGGTGACGCTGGTAGCCGACGAGTTCGCCGTCGACCCGCACCGCATCGGCGCGAAAACGGAAGTGGCTGGCGAGGATGAAGTACTCGCCGATACCGGCACCGGCGCCGACCAGGCCGAACACGAGAATGAAGATCCAGGAGACCTTGGACATGCCGGCGATGCGCGGGTGCGATCACCCTAGACTCCGCCATTGAACGCATGAGTCAAGCGACCGCTGCCCGCGACGAAAGCCACCGCCGTATCCGCCGGTCTGTCCCCGCATGCCCGCCCAACGCGCCGAGTTCGAGCAACTGGTCCGCCGCCTGACGCCGGAGCTGTACCGCTTCGCTTACTGGCTGTGCCACGACCAGGCGCTCGCCCAGGATCTGGTGCAGGAGGCCTGCCTGCGCGCCTGGCGCTCGCACGCCGACCTGCGCGACGACAAGGCCGCGAAGGCCTGGCTGATGACCATCGTGCGCCGCGAGCACGCGCGCCTGTACGAACGCAGGCAGCCGCCGCTGGACGACATCGCCGAGGTGGTGATCGAGGACCGCGACACCCCGAGCGCACAGGAACTGCTGGAAGTGCAGCAGATGCGCGACGCGATCGCGCGGATCGAGCCGAAGTACCGCGAACCGCTGCTGCTGCAACTGGTCGGCGGCTTCAGTTGCGAGGAGATCGCGCAGCAACTGGGAATCACCGCGGCGGCGGTGATGACCCAGTTGTTCCGTGCGCGCGCCAAGCTCGGCGCGTTGCTGCGCGGCGACGGACAGGGAAAAGTACATGGACTGTTCTGAATTCCGTCGTCAGCTACTCATCGACCCGTGCGCACCCGCACTGGCGCAGGCGGCCCAGCAGCGCGTCTGCGAAGACGCGCCGGCGCGCCTGGCCGAAGCGCTGGCGCTCGAACATCGCATCGTCGCGGCGCTCGCGGTGCCGGTGCCGCCCGATCTCGCTGAACGCGTGATCGCCGCGCTGCCGGCGGGGGCGCCGCAGATCGCGCCGCCGAATCGCTGGTGGCCGCTGGCGCTGGCGGCCTCGCTGCTGCTGGCGGCCTTGCTGGGTTTCGCGTGGCTGCGCGCGCCGACCGGGCCCGGCGACCTGATCGCCGAGAGTGTGGCCCACCTGGCGCACGAACCCTGGGCGCTGACGCGCACCGAAACCGTGCCGCCGCCGCTGGTGGCGCGCATGTTCGCGCAGGCCGGGCTAAGGCTGGACGAGGGCTCGCTGGAGCTGCGTTACCTGAATCGCTGCCCGCTCGCCGGCCACAAGTCGGTGCACATGGTGATGCGCGGCGAGCAGGGGCCGGTGACCGTGCTCTACGTCCCGGATACCACGGTGGACCGCCTGGACACCCGCCGCGACATGGTCGCGGTGCGCTCCCTGCCCTTCGCGGACGGGACGCTGCTGCTGCTGGCCGAGAGTGACTACGATTTCAACCGCATCGAGCAGGCTTGGCATGCGGCCGCCGGAGGCGCGGTGGCACGGTTGTAGGGATCGCCTGCCAGCCGTTTCGGGCGCTTCACGCCTTCGCGTCCTCCAGCTCGTCCACGATGTCGCGAATGCGGAACACTTCCTCGATGAAGGCCGGTTCGCGCTGCATTTCCTTCGCCGGGCGATCGGGGTGCGGCAACGGGAGCTGGTGCAGGATCGTGCCGGGGGCGCGCGACATGATCAGCACGCGATCACCGAGGTAGACCGCTTCCTCGATCGAGTGGGTGATGAAGAACACCGTCGCCTGCTGCTCGCGCCACAGGCTGATCAGCAGGTCCTGCATCGCGTAACGGGTGCCGGGATCGAGCGCGCCGAAGGGCTCGTCCATCAGGATGATGCGCGGCTTCAGGATCAGCGTGCGTGCGATCGCGACGCGCTGGCGCATGCCGCCGGAGAGCTGGTGCGGGAACTTGCCGGCATCCTTCGCAGGATCGAGGCCCACCCTGGCGATCCACGCCAGCGCCTGCTCGCGGCGTTCGGCGAGCGCCACGCCACGGCATTCCAGGCCAAAGGCGATGTTGTCGACCACCGTCAAGTGATCGAAGCTGGTGTAGTCCTGGAACACCATGCCGCGGTCGGGTCCGGCGCTGCTGACCGGCTTGCCGAACACGCGCACCGTGCCCGTGGTGGCCGGGAACTGCGGCGTCAGTCCCGCGATCATGCGCAGGATCGTGCTCTTGCCGCAGCCCGAGGGGCCGAGGATCGCGATGAATTCGCCGCGGTCGGGCTTGTCGTCGACCACGAAGCTGACGTCCTTGATCGCGGTGTAGGCCTTCGGCCCTTCGCCGTAAGTCTTGCTCACCTGGTGGAACTCGACCACGTTCGGGCGTGGCGCGATCACCGCCGTCGCCGCGGCCGGAACCGGAGCGGCGACGGGCACGGCCGGCTCGGCGGCGGGCTTGGGCTCAGCGGCTTCGTTCGACATGTGCGCATCCGGCAGGCGGAGGGCCGATGATGGCGCCCCCATCCGGTCCCGACAATCGAACCGCGGCCCGGCTTTCCCTTTTCGCTTTCCACAACTCCTATCCTTCGCGCACCCGAACCCAGGCCCTCGTCCACATGACCCAGCACGCCCTCGGCACCCGCGCGATCCATGCCGGCCAGTCGCCCGATCCCTCCACCGGCGCGGTGATGACGCCGATCTACGCGACCAGCACCTATGTGCAGAAGAGCCCCGGCGAGCACCAGGGCTACGAGTACTCGCGCTCGCACAACCCCACGCGCTTCGCCTGGGAACGCTGCATCGCCGACCTCGAAGGCGGCACGCGCGGCTACGCCTTCGCCTCGGGCCTGGCCGCCACCAGCACCGTGCTCGACCTGTTCGACTCCGGCAGCCACGTCGTCTGCATGGACGATGTCTACGGCGGCACCTACCGGCTCTTCGAGCGCGTGCGCCGGCGCTCGGCGGGCCTCGATTTCAGCTTCGTCGACTTGAACGACTTCGACGCGCTCGCCGCCACGGTGCGCCCGGCCACGAAACTGATCTGGGCCGAGACCCCGACCAACCCGATGCTGAAGATCGTCGACCTCGCGCGCCTGGGCGCCTTCGCGCGCAGCCGCGGCATCGTGCTGGTGGTGGACAACACCTTCTGCTCGCCGATGGTGCAGCGCCCGCTCGAACACGGCGCGCACATGGTCATGCACTCGGCGACCAAGTACCTGAACGGGCACTCGGACATGGTCGGCGGCGTGATCGTGGTCGGCGACGATGCCGATCTCGCCGAGCGCATGACCTTCCTGCAGAACGCCGTCGGTGGCATCCAGGGCCCTTTCGACAGTTTCCTCGCACTGCGTGGCATCAAAACCCTGCACCTGCGCATGGAACGCACCTGCGCCAATGCGCTGACCATCGCCCGGCACCTCGAAAAGCATCCGCAGATCGAGCGTGTGATCTATCCGGGCCTGCCGAGCCACCCGCAGCACGCGCTGGCGGCGCGCCAGATGCACGGCTTCGGCGGCATCGTCAGCGTCTACGTGCGCGGCGGGCTGCCGGCCGCGCGGCGCTTCATGGAGCGCTGCCACCTGTTCGGGCTGGCCGAATCGCTGGGCGGCGTCGAAAGCCTGGTCAACCACCCGGCGATCATGACCCACGCCTCGGTGCCACCCGAGCGCCGCGCCGCGCTCGGCATCCACGACCACCTGGTGCGGCTCAGCGTCGGCATCGAGGATGTCGGCGACTTGATCGCGGAACTGGATGGAGCGCTGGGCTGAGTTCCACACCGCGACGGCCCACTCCCGCGGACTCGCCCGGCGCGAAGCCTAGTCGGTGTAGCCCAGACGTTCGATCCACGGACGCAGCGCGTCCATTGGCGCGCCCTCGAACCAGTCGCGGTAGCGCCGCCAGCGGCCGACGGCGCGCGGATCGACCGGACGCACCACCTGCGCGTAGCTCGGGGTGCTGATCGCGCCCTTGTGGCGTGCGCGCTCGGTAAAGGCGGCCAGGTCCGCACTCCACGCCAGTCCCAGGAATGCGAACAGGGTCCGACCGGTGCCAGCGACATCCGCGACCAGATCCTCGTAGCGGACGATGTGCAGCGGCAGCGGCAGGCGCTGCGACCACTGGTGGTAGTGCGCGAACACGCGGGCGTACATGCGCGCGGTGCTGGCGAGGGTCTCGAAGCTGATCGAGAAGGCCGGCGAACGGAAGTTCTGCATGTAGCAACTCAGCACCACATCGCAGGGATGGCGCAGCGCCAACAGCACCTGCGCGCGCGGGAACAGCGTCGCCACCAGCGGCAGACGCACCAGGTTCAGCGGATTCTTGTCCACCGCCCGGCGGGCGCCGAGCGTCGGCAGCACGCGCGCCAGGTCCGCATGGTAGTGCCGGCGCAGATCCCGCGCCTGCTGCGATGAAAGGCGGGCCAGCGCCTCCGGGTAACCGGGCTGGTGACTCTGCCCGATGCGCGTCACCAGGCGTTGCAGGAAGGGCTGTTCGTCGAAGGAAGCGAGGCCGGTGTGCGCGTCCAGCAACTGTTCCAGCAGGGTGGTGCCCGAGCGCGGAAAGCCGACCAGGAATACCGGATCCTGCGGCTCGTCGGCCACGTGATCGGCGGCCAGCGGACTGATGATCTCCGGCACCGGCGCGTCCAGCACCGCGAGCAGTCCATCGCCCTGCGGCATCGCCGCGTGCGTGCGCAGCACCTGCGCGTGACGCTCCGCGTGGCCCTGCGCGAAGGCCTGCATGGCCGCCTCGACCTCGCCCTGCGCGTCCAGGCTGCGGCCGAGCTTCAGCCACAGGTCGCCGCGCGCCATCGCGTCGGTCGCGGGCCGCCGCAGCAGCGTGCGCAGATGCTCGCAGGCGAGCGCGTGCTGGTCGTTCCGACTGGCGAGCTGCGCTTCCAGTTCCAGCAGCAGATCCAATTGTGCCGGTTTCAGTTCCCCGCGGCGCACGCTCAGCTCCGCGACCAGCGCCTGTGCCCGATCCAGCCGGTTGCAGCGCTCGTGCACCGCCGCCAGACCAAGCCGGGCGTCGCAATCCTCCACCGCGTCCGTCGGAACCGCCGCGAAGCAGGCTTCAGCGTCCGCGTACAGGCCAAGTTGCAACAGCAGGTTGCCGGCCTCCACGCGCAGGGCCGCAGTCAGCGGGCCCGTGCGCAGCGCGTCGATCGCGGCACCGGCGGCGGCGTACTCGTCGAGCATCACCAGTGCACGGGCGCGCAGCAAGCGGAACTCCGGGTCCAGCGGACACCCACGCAAGGCTTGCTCGACATGCGCCAGCGCCTGCCGCGCATCGCCGTGTGCCAGCCAGGCGCGCGCCAACGCCGAATGCAGCTCGCCGCCGCCGCCGCCGCACAGCAAGGCCTGCCGCAGCGGTTCCAGCGCCTCGCGTTCGCGCCCCAGCTCGCACAGGCAGTTGCCGAGATTGCTCCAGTGTTCGGCCACCTGCGGCTGCACGGCCGTCAGGTCCCGATACACCGGCAGGGCTTCCTCGGCGCGCTGCTGCTGACTGAGCGCGAGCGCCAGCACGGTCAGCCAACCGGGATCGCCGGCCTGCGTGCGCAGCGCCGCCCGCGCCAGGACCTCGGCCGCGCGGGCATCGCCCGCGCGCAGCGCCGACAGGCCGGATCCGAGTGGTTGCGTCTGCTGCACTTCGCTGGACCGCACCTGATCGCTCGCTTGGACTCTGCCGGTCGCTCGGCGGCATGCTACCGGAAGGCGCCAGAGCGACCACCTGCGGTCGCGCGCCGAACCGCCATCACCGATGACCACCGACCCATCCTCCTCCCTGCTCGCTGCCGCGCAGGCCGCTCTGCTGCGCCGGCAATGGTCGCCGGCCGCGCAGCTCTACG
Source organism: Lysobacterales bacterium (assembly GCA_019187485.1). Lineage (GTDB taxonomy): Bacteria > Pseudomonadota > Gammaproteobacteria > Xanthomonadales > SZUA-5 > JADKFD01. The sequence goes on from JABAQR010000033.1 coordinate 34,922, forward strand.
ACCGCGCGCTGGTCGCGCAAGACTCGCTGGAGGCGCGCGTCGGCCGTGCCCGCTGCGCCATGTTCATGGGCCAGCCGGCGGTCGCAGTCGCGCAGTTGCAGGCGGCGGTGGCACTGGCGCCCGACCATGCCGCGGTGGCGCGCAGTCTGGGCGTGGCCCTGCTGGCGCTGGACAGCCTGGAGGCGGCCGCGGCCGAGCTGCTGCGCGCCCGCACGCTGGCACCGCGCGATCCGCTCACGCGCCTGCACCTCGGCCAGGTGCGTGAGCGCCAGGGACAGCCGCGGGCCGCCGCGCAGTCCTATTTGCGAGCGCTGGCGACGGCGCAAGCGAACGGCCTGTGGCTCGACCGCGCGAGCACCCCGCCGCAATGGCAGCGCGCGGTGCTGCGGGCCATGGACCTGGTCGATCGCGAACGCCGCAGCGCCCTGGAAGGCGTTCTGGGACCGCTGCGCGAGCGCCACGGCGGTGATGCGCTGACGCGCGTCACGCACTGCCTGGAAGGTTATTTGAATACGCTGGCATCGGCACCGCGGGATCCGCAGCAGCGCCCGCGTTTCCTGTACGTCCCCGGGCTGCCGCCCACCCGCTTCTTCGAACGTTCGCTGTTCCCCTGGCTGGACCTGCTGGAAGCGGGTACCGGCGAATTACGCGCCGAAGCCGGCGCCCTGCTCGACTGCGAAGGCGCCCTGCAACCCTTCCTGAAGTTCGACTCGCAGGAGCAGGTGGGCGCCTACCTCGGCGGCGGCGACACGCCGCCGGCCTGGGACGCCTGGTTCTTCTGGCGCGATGGCGTCCGCGACGATGTCCACCACGCGCGTTGCCCGGCGACCTCGCGCCTGCTCGAACAGCTGCCGTTGGTGCACATCCGCGAACACGCACCCGAGATCTGCTTCTCGGTGCTCGCGCCCGGTACCCACATCCTGCCGCACACCGGTGTCAGCAATTTGCGCGCGGTGGTGCATCTGCCGCTGATCGTGCCGGCCGGCTGCGCGATCGAAGTGGGCGGCGAAGTTCACGAGTGGCGCGAAGGCGAGGCGGTGGCGTTCGACGACACCTTCGAGCACCAGGCCTGGAACCGCAGCCGCGAACGCCGGACGATTCTGCTGATGGACACCTGGAACCCGCATCTCACCGCACCCGAACGCGAGGCACTGACCGAACTGGTCGGCGCCATCGGCGATTTCAACCGAGAGTGAGCTTCTCACCGGAACGGCCCGATCCGCGAGCTCAGATGCGCATGGCGCACCGCTTTCCGGTGCTGGCGTAACATCGATGCAAACCAGGGCGCGCACGGATGCACGGCGAAGAGTCCCCCACGGAAGTCACTCAGCAACTCGGCGACCGCACCCGCGCGGAGCCGTCCACGGGCGGCGATTTCGCCGGCTTTCGCATCCTGAAACCGCTCGGCAGCGGCGGCATGGGGCAGGTATTCCTCGCGGAACAGAGCGTGCCGGTACTGCGGCGGGTGGCGCTCAAGCTGATCCGGGCCGCAGTGCTGACGCCGGAACTGGAACTGCGCTTCCGCATCGAGCAACAGGCGCTCGCGAAGCTGGAGCATCCCTGCATCGCGCGTCTCTATGAAGCCGGCGCCACCCCCGGCGGCTTCCCGTGGTTCGCGATGGAGCTGGTGGAGGGCCTGCCGCTCACCGAATACGCCGACAGCCGGCGGCTCGGCATCGAGGCGCGTCTGATGTTGTACACACAGATCTGCGAGGGCGTGCGCCATGCGCACCGTCGCGGCATCCTGCACCGCGACCTCAAACCCTCGAACATCCTGGTGACCGAGGTCGACGGTCGCGCCCACCCGAAGATCATCGACTTCGGCATCGCCAAGGCGCTCGATGCGCCCACCGGTGGGCGCACCCTGACCGGTGCCGAGCTGCTCGGTACGCCCGCCTATCTCGCACCGGAAGCGCTGGACGCCGCCGCTGGCGGCGACCTGGACACCCGCGTCGATGTCTACGCGCTCGGCGTGATCCTGTACGAATTGCTCGCCGGTGCCCGGCCGCATCTGCTCACTGGGCAGTCGCTGCTGCAATCGATTCGACTGGTCGCCGAAACCGACGCGCCCAGTCCGGCCGAACGCTGGCGCACGCTCGATGCGGAAGCGCGCGCGCGCATTGCGGAGCTCCGCGCTTGCAGCGAGGCCGCGCTGCTGCGCCTGCTCGCGGGCGAACTGGGCTGGATCGCCAGCCACGCGGTGGCGCGCCGACGCGAGGAACGCTACGGCTCGGTGGAGGCCCTGCAGGGCGATCTCGAACGCCACGCGCGCCTGGAGCCGCTCAGCATCGCGCCACCCTCGGCCTGGTATCGGGTGAAAAAGTTGCTGCAACGCCGGCGCGGTCCGGCGCTCGCGATCGCGGCGGTGTTCGCAAGCCTGCTCGGCGGCATCGTCGCCTTCAGTCTCGCCGCGGCGCGGGCCGATCGCGAGGCCGCGGCGGCGCGCACGGCACGGGTGCAGGCCGAACGCGTCAGCGCCTTCCTGGTCGAACTGTTCGAACAGGCCGATCCCACGCGCAGCCGCGGCGAAACCCTGACCGCACGCGCGGTGCTCGACCAGGGCGCGGCACGCATCGGAGAGGGTCTGCGCGAAGAACCGGCGGTGCGCCTGATGCTGCTGCTGACGCTCGCACGAGTCTATGAATCGCTCGGCCTGTATGCGCAGGCGCTACCGCTGACCGAGCAGGCGCTGGCGCTCGCACAGGCGCCATCGGAGCGCGTACGGGCTCTGCTCGGTCGCGGCCGGCTGCATTTCTTCCAGGGCGAGTACGCGCAATCCAGCGCGCGTCTGGGCGAGGCGCTGACGCTGGTCGACAGCGGCGTCGAGCTGCCGGTCGGCGAGCTGCGCGAACTGCTGAACCGTTTTGGCACCGCCGAACGCCTGCAACGGCACCTGTCCGCGGCCGATGCGCTGCACATGCGCGAACTCACCGTCGCGATCACGACGACCGGCCCCAGCGATCCCTTCGCCGGCCCGGCCTACTACGCGCTCGGCTTCCTCGCCAGCGCGCGCTCGGACTTCGCCTCGGCGGAACTGCTGCTGCTGCGCTGCATCGCAATCTACACAGCGCGCTACGGGGCCGACGACCACCGGCTCGCCGGCCCCTTGCGCTCGCTGGCCGACGTCTACAGCGAGCAGGGGCGCGATGTTGCGGCGGAACCGTACTATCTGCGCGCGCTCGCGATCAGCGAGCGCATCTACGGCCCGCAGCACCCGCATGTGGCGCTGCAACTGAACAACCTCGGCGTCAGCTACTACCACCAGGAGCGCCTCGACGAAGCACTGGCGATATTCCAGCGCGCGCTGGCGATCAACCAGCAGCGCCTGCCCGCGGACCATCCGGAGCTCGGAAACCAATACCTGAATCTCGGGCTCGTGCATCTCAAGCGAGGCGAGTACGCCGATGCCGAAACCCGTTTCCGCCAAACCATGACGCAATGGGAAGGTCATTTCCCGCAGTCCGACCCGAACTGGGCCTGGGCCTGGTGGGGGCTCGGGCGGGTACTGCTGGAGAGCGGTCGTGCGGCGCAGGCCGAGCCCTGGCTGCGACGGGCGCTGGAGCTGCGCGCCTCGGTCTACCCGGCCGGACAGCGCGAACTGGTCGCCGCGCGCGAGTCGCTGGACGAGGCCCTGCGGGCGCTCGGAAGGACGCCGTGAAACGCTGGCTGCCGGCGTGCGTCGGCCTGCTGCTGAGCCTCGCGCAGGCACGGCCGCTGGCGCGCGACGAACAGATGCCAATCCTGCCCCCTCGCGCGCAACGCCGCCGGCGGCGGCATCGAGACGGAGCTGCAAGTCTGGGTGTACGAGCTGGAAGATCGTCCCGGACTCTACGCGCTGCTGGTGCATACGCTCGAAATGGACCTCGATGCACTCGACACGGTCTCGCGCCAGCGCTTCCATGCGCGCACGCGGTGGTTTCGGGTCGATTCGGAAAGCTTCAAGGATCTGCGGCTGCGCTTCGGCGGGTGCGTGCACGCACTGCCATCGACCGGGTTCGACGGCCGCAGTGGAGCGCGCGTACGGTGCTCGCCGTGATCGCTGCGCCGCTCGCCGGCTTCCCGCGCCGGCGCTTCCTGCTGGTCGGCGATTCCGACGAGGCCGATCCCGAGATCTACGCGGAGATCGCGCGTGCCCACCCGACGCAAGTCGTCGGCATCCGCATCCGCGACGTCAGCGGCGAGGGCGCCGATGCGCCGCGCTACGCGCAGAGCTTCGCCGGTCTGCCGGCCACGCTGTGGCAGGTATTCGCGGCCGCACCGGAAATGCGGGCAGCGGTCCCGGTTCCCGGCGGACCCTGACGATTCCCATCCCGCTCCCGGGAGTGCGTTACCACGGCAGCACCTCGCCGCGTGCGTGCCAGAAACGCCCGCTGCTGGCGAGGTCGAGCGCGGCGATCCGCTGCGCCAGCAGGCGCGCGGATTCGGCCGGATCGAGATCGCCGGCGCCGGCGGTCATCGGCGTGCGCACGAAGCCGGGGTGCAGCAAGGCGACGGCGATGCCGCGTTCGCGCAGGTTGATCGCCAGCGAGCGCCCAGCGATGTTCAACGCCGCCTTGCTCATGCGGTAGCCGTAGTAGTTGCCGGAGCTGTTGTCGCCCACCGAGCCCATGCGGCTGCTGATCAGCGCCAGTTTGCTGCCTTCTCCGAGGCTGGCGTCGAGCGCGGCGGTCAGCAGCAGCGGTGCCAGCGCATTGAGCTCGAACTGCGCGCGGATATCGGCGCCGGCCGAAGCCAGGCTGGCGTAATCGTCGCGGCGCAGCAGACCGGCGTTGTGGATGACGAGGTCGAGGCGGCGCCCGGCGACCGCCGTCGCGACCCGCTCGATCCCCTGCGCGCGAGTCAGGTCGGCGTCGTCCACACGCTCGCAGCGAAGCGCCGACAATCCCGGACCGGGATCGCGGCAGACCGCGATCACCTCGTCGCCGACCGCCAGATAGTGCCTGACCAGTTCGATGCCGATGCCACCGGCGGCGCCGGTGATGAGGACGCGGGCCATGGGTGCTCTCCGATCGTGGGACGTCGCTCCAGGTCGTGCCTGCGAATGGGAGCGCACGCCTCGGGCTCGACCGCCGATGCTACGACCATTGGCGCTGCGGGCGCCGCGGGTGCACACTGCCGGCCTGCCTGCGCGCGGTACCCGCGATGCCGATTTTTCCCGCCCTGCTGCTCACCGGACTTTTTCTGGCGTCCGGCGACATTTACCGCTGCCGCGACGCCGCCGGCAAGCTCAGTTTTCAGGACCAGCCCTGCGCCGGCGGACAGCAGACGCGTCTGGCCGGCGGCGCCAGCGAGCGTGCGCTGCGCGCCTGGCTGGATGCGCAGCCAGGCGGCTCCCCACCTCCGGCAGCGACGTCGCTGCGTGGGGTGCCGCGACCCACCAGCGCCATCGGCGAAGCGCAACTGGCGATCTGTTCCGAACGATTCCTGCATTGCGCCAGCGATGATGCCGACGCGATGGACCGTTGCGTCGCCGGCCTCGCCCGTTCCGGGGGCTGCCCGAACGCCTGCGTCGCCCGCTACCAGGCGCTGCGTGCCGAGGGCCACGCGCTGGCGCCGGCGGTGCGCTTGACGCTGCTCGATCCGAGCGCACCGGCCTGCGGTGCGCCGAGCGGTCGCTGACTTCCGGTAGTTGCAAACGATCCGGCCGGCGCACCCGCGTGTCGCGCACGGCGCCCTGCGCACGGAAACGGCCATCGGGACGGACCGGGAATGCGGCAGACTACCCATTTGCCCCGAAGGAAACGCGCATGTCGCGAATTGGACCGGTCCACGCGCCCGCCGGCACGATCAGGCCACCGCGAGTCGCCGAGATCCCTGCCGCCACGGAAGGACTGCCCGCGCACCACCACGTCACCCAAAACCCATGAATCAGCTCGAACAACTCCGGCTATACACCACCGTGGTCGCCGACACCGGCAATTTCCGGCAGTTGGCGCAGTTCGCGCCGCGCGATGCGACCACCAATCCCTCGCTGATCGTCAAGGCTGCGCAGCAGCCGGAATACGCGCCGCTGCTGGCGGAGGTGGTGGCGTCCCACCGCGATCGGACCATCGACGAACTGGTCGACCGCGTGCTCGTTCGCTTCGGTCTGGAGATCCTGGCGGTGGTGCCGGGACGGGTCAGCACCGAGGTCGACGCGCGCCTGTCCTTCGACCGCGCTGCGACCGTGGCCCGCGCGCGCCGGCTGATCGATCTCTACGCGCGCGCCGGCGTCGACCGCGGACGCGTGCTGATCAAGATCGCCGCGACCTGGGAAGGCATCCAGGCCGCCGCGGAACTGGAGGCCGAAGGGATCCACTGCAACCTGACCTTGCTGTTCGCGCACTGCCAGGCGGTGGCCTGCGGCGCTGCCGGAGTGCGCCTGATCTCGCCCTTCGTCGGACGCATCCAGGACTGGCACCGCAAGAACGCCGGCGACACCTGGGACCAAGCCGCCCATGCCGGTGCCAACGATCCCGGCGTGCGCTCCGTGATCGCGATCTGGCGCTATTTCAAGCGCCACGGCATCGCCACCGAGGTCATGGGCGCGAGTTTCCGCAACCTCGGGCAGATCACCGCGCTCGCCGGCTGCGATCTGCTGACGATCGCCCCTGAACTGCTGACCGCGCTCCAGCAGGAACAGGCGCCGTTGGCGCGCGCGCTGGATCCGGCGGAAGCGATGCAGGCAGACATTCCACGAGTCGAGTACGACGAGAGCGGCTTCCGCTATGCGCTGAACCAGGATGCGATGGCCACCGAGAAGCTCGCCGAGGGCATCCGCCTGTTCGCCGCGGACGCCGCCCGACTGGACGCGATGATCGCCGCACACTGATGCGCGTGCACCGATCACCGTACCGAACTCTGCCTGCCGCCACCGCCGTTCGCCTTCCCGAAAACTCGCGGCGATCTGGCCCGCCTGACACCTCGCGCTGCATGTGGGCGCGCTGCCGACGACCGTACTGTTCCCATCGCTGGCGACGCTGCTGCGGGACCGCTTCCAGCGCCATCCGCAACGCCTGTCCGGCATGGGCCGGGATGAACTGGAAGCTCGCCTGTGCGCCGATGAAGACAAACTCGGCACGCTGGCCTGGATGGAGGAGACCGGTGGCGAGCCCGCGGTCCTCGGCCGCGGCGCGGCGAGCGGGGAGATCTGGTACTGCGACTTCGGCGCCGAAAGCCCAAGCGGGCGTCGCAGCCTGTGCTACGACCAGGCCGCGCTGGAATCGCGCAAGGCGAACCAACCGCGCGGCAGCGCCATGGGTTTGGCCCGTGAAGTTGGCCTGGCCTTGCTCGACGGGGCGCAGTACCGCGCGCTGCACGCGTTCGACGAGTTCGACCGCAAGAGATTTCGAGTTGGATCGCCACACCATCCGAAGTGCGCGCACTCGGTGGCGCCCTCTTCGGCGACCGCCGCTGCGGGCGCGTGTTCGCCTACCACAACGGCGCCGAGTCCCATTGCGCGGCGCGCGGCTTTCGGGGCCTGTTGCGACTGTGAGCCACCCGCCGGAGCGTGCGCAGCGGTCGACGGAGGCGACGGCCCCGCCACCGTGACGCTGGCATCGTGCGCAACTGCCTGTCGGACAGATCGACCGGCTCGGCGCTGCGAATCGCATCGAGTCCTTCCATACGGCCAGGCAGAGGGGTTGGTGGTAACGACTGCCGTCGGGGCGAGGCTGTTCGATCCGCCGCAACGTCGAGGCCGTGGTTCTGCGCAAGCACCCCGGCCTCCAGTGCGCGCTGCCATCGCGCACCCACTGCAGCACCCGAAGTCCGCGGTGTCGCGCCAGAGATCACAGCGCGGGTGCCGGCTCCAGCCCGGTGCGCCGCACCAGCGCCTGGAACTCGGGATAGCCGCGCAGCTCGTCGAACTCCGGACTGACGTTCAGGAACTTGGGCGGATCCCAGTCCGCGGCGGCGACCTCCAGCAGGCAAGCGCGCACACCCTCCCGGTCGCCGAGCGCCTGCCGCGCGACGGCCTCCTGCAGGCGCAGGTAGTCGCGCCCCCAGTCCGGGAACTGCAGCTGCCGGACATGCTCGACCAGTGCGCGCGCTTTCCCGGTTTCGCCGCGCCGCGCCAGGTGCCAGGCTTCGGCGAGGTCGAGGCCGGCGAAATCGCGTTGCGACACCTTGGGCCGCAGGCTTGCCAGGAAGGCCTGCATGTCGGCGTCGCGCCCACTCAGCACATAGGCGCGCACCAGCATGCCGCTGACCGCGAAGGGATCGTCGCCCGCATCGAGCAGGCGCTCGAACTGCGCGATCGCCTCCGGATAGCGGCGCGCGTTGTACAGCACCGCGCCCTGCCAGCGCTTGAGCGGCAGCAGCAGCGGCTCCTGGAGCACGGCCAGCTGGATCTCCTCCCAGGCGCGCGCGTGCTCGCCGGTCTGCGACAGGAACAGCGCGTGTCCGAAACAAACTGCAGGCATCGCTGCGCACCGCCTTGCAGCGCACATAGCTGGCGCCCGCCGCGCGCCAGTCGTTGAAGCCCTGGAACTGCACAAAGCCGAGCGCATTGAGCGCCTGCACATTGTCGGGATCGCTCGCCAGGGCCTGCTCGGCGAGTTGCCGGCTCTGCGCGAACAGGGCCTGCCGCTCGGCGCGCGAGAGTGCGATGTTCCCGGCTTGCCAGTGGCGCAGGGTCGCGAGCCCGGCGAGCAGGGTCGGGTGCCCGGCCTGCAGCTGCAAGGCGCGTTCGAAGTGCGCGGATGCGGAATCGAACAACGGTTGTGCCTCGCGGGTCCCGGAGGCATTGATCGCCTGGTGGGTCAGATCGCGCCCGCGCAGCAGTTCTTCCAGCGCTTCACCAGTCAGCGGCGCCAGCCCCGCATCCGACCGGATCCGGCGCTGGATCGCGCGCGCCACGGCCCCGCCGACCTCGCGTTGCAGGACGAGCACATCGTCCAACGGGCGCTCGTAGCTGTCCTGCCACAAGTGCGTGTCGGTGTGCGCGTCGATCAGCTTGACGTTGATCTGCACCCGCTCGCCGGCGCGCAGCACCGAGCCCTCGACGAGCACGTCGACGCTCAGCTGGCGCGCGATCTCCGGCAGCGTCAGCTGGGAGCCCTTGAGCAGCATCGAGGAGGTCCGTGAAATCACCCGCAAGCCCTCGATCTCGGCCATCTGGTTGATCAGCTCGTCGCTCAGGCCGTCGACGAAATAATCCTGTGCGGGATCGCCGGAGACGTTCACCAGTGGCAGCACCGCGAGCGCGTCGATCGAATGCGCGGCGCTCGCCGCCGGCGGCGCGGGCGCCTGCCAGCCGCGCAGCGCGACTGCGCCGGCCGCCACCAGCAACAGCACGCCGAGCACCACGGCCGCACGCAGCCGACCTTTCCGCGGCAGCGGCGTGGGCTCGGTCGCCTCCCCGGGCGGCGGCGTGCGCGCCGGCGCCGGCGTGGTTTCGGGTTTTCCGCCGAGCAGCGCGACCACCTCGGCGGCGACAGCGGGGCGCCGGGTGCGCTCGACGGCCAGCAGGCGGTCGAGCAGAGGCTGCCACTCCGCCAGCTCCGCCGGCAGGCTGGGCCGCGGCGCCTGCATGTGCTGCATGCCGATCGCCCAGCCGTCCTCGCCGTTGAACGGCGTGCGCCCGGTCAACAACTCGAAGACGACGATGCCGAGCGAATACAGGTCCGCGCCGGCATCCACCGCCTCGCCACGCCATTGTTCGGGGCTCATGTAGGAAGGCGTGCCGATCGCGCTGTGCGGCGCGGTCAGCTCGCGCGACTGCAGCTGGCTGCGCGCGATGCCGAAGTCGGACAGCACATAGCTGCCGTCCTCGCGGCGCAGGATGTTCTCCGGCTTGAGGTCGCGATGGACCACGCCGCGCGCATGGATGTAGGCCAGCCCGAGCGCGACGTCCAGCAGGCAACGCCGGATCTCCTCCGGGTCGCCGCCGCGCAGATCGCCGGCATTGCCGCCGGGCAGGTATTCCATCGCCAGAAACAGCACCTCGCCGCTGCGCCCGGCCTCGAACACCGGCACCAGCGCGCGGTGCCGGAAGGAGGCCATCAGGCGCGCCTCGCGCAGGAAGCGCTCGACGAAACCGGCGTCCGCGGCCAATGCAGGGTTCATGACCTTGAGCGCGACCTCGCGCCCGAGCGATTCCTGCACGGCGAGGTACACCGTCGCCATGCCGCCGCGGCCAAGTTCGCGCACGATCCGGTAGCCAGCAATCAAGTCGCGCCTCCGGCAAGGCCGCCGCATGCGATGCGCCGCCAAGTCTACCCGCCGCTGTCGCAATCCGGCGCCGGACGTCGCTTGTTACCGACAAACCCCGCCAAGGCTCCCACCATGCTCCGTGCGATCACCTGTCCTGCCACGCTGCTCCTTGCCGCCAGCCAGGCGGATGCGGCCATCCGCAACTGACCGGACCCGGCCCCTGCGATGCCGCTTTCACGCCCTGCCTGGCGAGCTCCCAGGCCGGCGATACGGTGCGCATCGTTCCTGTCACAGCGCGCGTGGATAGTGCCGACGCAGCGTCGCGTCGAGGGTGATCAGCGGCGCGCGCAGCAGTTCAGCGTGGGCGACAATCAGGCGGTCGAAGGGGTCGCGCGTGTACGCAAGCGGCAGCGCCTGCGCGACGACGTCGGCGAAGCGCTCGTTCGCGCACTGCACCGCGAGTTGCTCGCCGAGGTAGCGCGCGATCGCCGCCGCGCCCTGTTTCAGGCGACCGATCTCGTGCAGCAGCTCCAGCTCCAACAGCACGACCGGCGAGTACGCCAGCGGCTCGCGATCGATCGCTGCGAGCGCCCTGCGATCGAGTCCTGCCAGCCTGCCCTGGTAGAGCGCGACGGCGATGTGGGTGTCCAGCATCATCACCGTCGGCATGCTTCAGGCCTTCGGCTTGCGCGCGGGCTTGCGCGGAGCCGCGTATCCGGGTGCGGCCTGCGCGACCTTCGCCGGCAGCTCGCTCCACAACGCCGGGGACTCGTCTGGCGCCAGTGGCGCCCCCTGCACCAGCGCCTGCGCCTTCAGCCGCTGCAGGCGCCCGCCGGCTTCGGGAGCGTCATCGCGCACCAGCTTGAGGCGCACGCCGCGGCGCTCGATCAGCAGCGGAACGCCGCTGTCGATCACCTGGTCGGCGAGTTTGAACAACTGCTGGCGCAGCTCGGTGAGCGACAAGGACATGCGACGGTTCCGGAATTACCGTACGTACGGTACGTCCGTCAGTCGAAACCGTCAAGCAAGCTTGTCGAGTTGGTCGCGGTAGCCGCGCGAGAGCTTCAGCTCGTGGCCGCCGTCGAGGTCGACGAAGTACTCGCCATTGATGTGCGGGCGCAGCCGGGTCACGTAGCGCGCGTGCACGATGGTCGAACGGTGGATGCGCACGAAGCGCTCCGGCGGCAGGCGCTCGGCGAGTTCGCGCAGCGAGGCGCGCGCGATGTGGTTGGCCTGCGCGGTGTGCACCACCACGTAGTCGCCGGCGGCGTCGATCCAGCGGATGTCGGCGAGCGGCACCCGGATCAGCGTGCTGCCGTCCTTCAGGGTCAGCCGGTCGTCCGCGCGCTCGCCCAGCGAGGACGGCTGGTCGCTCCCGACCAGCGCCAGCAGGCGCGCGTGCTGGGCTTCCAGGTCGCTGTGTTCCTTGAGCTTGCGGGCGCGCGCCAGCGCCTCGCGCAGGCGCTCGTCCTCGACCGGCTTCAGCAGGTAGTCGACCGCGTGCACGCGGAAGGCATCCAGCGCGTACTGGTCGTAGGCGGTGGTGAACACCACCAGCGGCCAGCGCGTCACCGGCAGCGTGCGCAACACGCCGAAGCCGTCGATCCCCGGCATCTGGATGTCGAGGAACATCAGGTCGACCTCGTGCTGGCCGATCAGCGCCAGCGCCTCGCGCCCGTTGCCGGCCTCGGCGACGATCTCGACCCCGCCGATCTGGGTCAGGCGATGGCGCAGGCCGCGGCGCGCGAGGGCTTCGTCATCGACCAGCAGGCAGCGGAGGGGGCGCGGGGTCATTGTTGAATGATGAGGAGTGAGTAGTGAGGAGTGAGTAGGAGCCGATGATCGGGCGGCTCGCGGCAGGATGTGTGCGCTTGCTCTGATGCAACGTGGTCGCTCCGGCCAAGGGTGGAGAAGCGTTGGACGCAAAGTACGCAAAGGGGAAAAGAAAGGACGCAAAGGAGAGCGAAAGCAGAATCGTCCGCCCGCTCTTGCCTTTCTTTGCGTCCTTGGCGTCCACAAACGGGCGCTGCGATCAGAGCAGGAACTCGGGGCCAGTTACTCACCGCTCTCGAACGGCAAGGTCATGCGCACGCGCACGCCGCCCTCCGGGCGATTCTCCACGCACAGGCGCTGGCGGTCGCCGTAGAGGGTGGCGAGGCGCTCGCGGGTGTTGCGCAGGCCGACGCCATTGGAACCGGGCGCGCCCGGCGCGAAGACCGGGGAGCCGGGACCGTCGTCGGTGAGCTCCAGTTCCAGCCAGTCGCCGCTGGCGTGCGCGCGGATCGCGAGCCGGCAACCACGCTCGCTGCGCGCCACCGCGTACTTGATCGCGTTCTCGATCAACGGCTGCAGGATCAGGCTGGGCACCAGCGCGCGCTCGGTGGCCGGGTCGATGACGATGTCGAGCATCAGGCGCTCGTCGAAGCGCATCTTCTCGATCTGCAGATAGAGGTCCAGCACCTCCATTTCGCGCTTCAGCGGCACCTTCTGCTGCGGTTCCTGGTCCAGGGTGTAACGCAGGAAGCGGCTGAGCGCGCCGAGCATCTTCTCGGCGGTGTCGTTGGCCTTTTCCAGCACCAGCGTGGCAATGGCGTTGAGCGTGTTGAACAGGAAGTGCGGGTTGAGCTGGTAACGCAGCATCTTCAACTGCGCGAGGTTCGCCTGCGACTGCGCCGCGAGCGTGCGTTCGCGCGCGGCGGCGAGTTCGCGGCCGTTGCGGATGCCGAACCAGAGCGCGCTCCACGACAGGATCACGTAGGCGGTGAAGCCCGAGTAGGCCATGTAGCCGAGGAAACTCGCGGGCTTGCACTCGTCCGGGCAGTAGTTCTGGATGGCCATCGCATAGATCACGCTCATCGCGATCACGATCGCGACGAAGGCCGGCAGCGCGTACAGCGCGGTCCGCAGCGGCGGCAGGTTGCAGATGCGCTTGTACAGCCAGTGCAGCGGCCAGGTGACGATGGCACCGCCGATGGTGCTGCTGATCGACACCGACAAGTAGGAAATGTGCTTGCCGTGCGCCATCCCGGACAGGAAATGCACGACCAGAAAGCCCAGCCAACCGACGATCTGGAAGGCCCAGAACGACAGGCGCCGGTGATGCAGGAGGGTGTGGATCGCGTTCATCGGCGAAGCCTAGCAGGAGCCCGCGACCGACCATTCACGACTTGGCGCGTGTCCTTGGCGGATGGGCGTGTGCACCGTCCGCGACATCGTCGACACGCAGGATCCGGTGCCTCCGCAGATGGTGGGTGCGATCGGCCGCGTCGCTACGACGGATCCAGGAATCCCGCGGCCCGCCAGGTCAGCACCAGCGTGTCGCGGTGGCCATCGGCGGCATCTGGCTGCAGCGGCGTGGTCTCGTGGATCACGCGTGCATCGTCGAGCAGAAGGGTGCTGCCCGGTTCGGTCATCGTGAAGCGCATGCCGGCCGGACCTGCGGCTTCGAACACGCGCGACTCACCGCCACGCACCGCAAGACGCCCGACCAGCACCACCGCGACGAAGTCGACACCGTCGCGATGCGCACCCTCGGGCGTGGGGCGGCCGATGCCGCTCGCGGTGTCGATACGGAACTGATGGACTTCGACGAATGGCAGCGACCGACCGGCGGCCCGTGCGACAAGATCGCCGAGGCCGAACAGCAGACCGAGGAAAACCGGGTCGTGCAGGGTATCGGCGTGCACCGCTGCGAACCACCGTTCGAAGCCGCCGTGCAACGCGTTGTAGTCCAGTGGCTGCCAGTGCGGGCGCTCGACGCGCTCGGCGATCGCGCGTCCATCGGCGCGCAGCCGCAACGAAGCGTGCCGGCGGTGGCGGTAGCAACCACCGTCGCGCAGGTGCGGATCGGCCGGCAGATCGTCCCAGCGACGCGCGAAGGCGCCGAAGCCGGCCGCATCGCATTGCGCCAGCGCGTGGGTCGTCGCCGGGCGCAGCAGCACGCAGCCCTGCGCAGCGAGCGTGGCGAGTGGGGAGGCGTCCGTGAGATCGAAAGGCATCGGGGTGCCCGGATCCAAGCGTGGTCGCAAACGATAGGGGTGATCGCGGCGCGGAGCGAGGGTAGTCGGCGGCCCGACCGAAACGCTTCAGTCCGGCGCCACCGCAGGCGCCTCCGGTGACCTTTCGGACCGTGCCGACGGCGCATGCCCACCGCGATGCTCGTGTTCGTGACCGTGTCGCTCCAGTTGCCGGGCGATGCGCTGGCGGCCATCAGCGCTGATGCGGGTGGCGAGTTCCAGCATGAAGGCATGCATCGCATTCGCGGTCTCGCCTTCGGCGCCGCGCATGCCGGCGAAGGCACGTTCCATCGCGGACGGATCGAAGGGCTCCGCGCGCAAGGCCTCGGCGAGTTCGCGGCGCGCCGCGCCGAGCGGCTGGTAGTGCGCGCGCAGGTCCTCGCGGTGACGCTCGAAGACCTCGCGCAGGATCGCGCGGTCGGGGTCCTCGAGCACGCGCAGCAGGTGGCGCGGCATCGGCACCCGCGCCCAGCGTCGTTCGCCGGCTTCGGGGTGGCCGCCATGGCGGTGCTGCCAGTGCATGGTCGCGAACGCGGCGCCGAGGCCCAGGTTCAGCGCCAGTGACAACAGCAGCAGGTAGCGGTAAGGGCGTGGCAGCACGTTCATGGCGTCGGCTCCGAGAGATCGTCGACCATCTGCAGGCTCGCCAGCAGGTCCTCGTCCGGCAGATCGGCGATCGCGCCGCCCTCCAGCCACAACGGCAGCAGCGCCCCGAGCGCGAGGCTGGCGGCGAAGGCCGGAGCGGCCAGGCGCCAGCCGCCGAGTTCGCGCCACAACCGCAGCAGCCAGGACTCGCGCGCCGCAGGCGCGGCCGCCAGCACCCGACGCGCCAGGTCGGCCGCCGCCGGCGCCACCATCCACGCGTCGAGCGCGGCGTCCAGCGCCGCGGCTTCGGCCTGCAGCGCGCGCGCGGTCGGCGAATGCTGCAGCAGCGCCAGCGCCGCCGCGCGTTCGGCCTCCGGCCAGCGTTGCGGATCGGCGCCGTAGCTGTCGAGCAGCGCGCGCAGCCGGGTTTCGGTGATTTCGCTCATGTCGCCACTCCGATCGATTCCAGTTTCCCGCCCAGGTGTGCCCGCAGCCCGCGCCGCGCGCGCGCCAGCAAGGATTCCAGCGCGTCGACGCCGACCTCGAGCGCCGCCGCCGCTTCGGCGTTGCTGATGCCCTGGAAATGGCACAGCAGCAGCGCCTCGCGCTGCCGCTCCGGCAGTTGCGCCAGCGCCGCGCGCAGGCCATCGGCCTGCTCGCGACGTTGCTGCTGGCGCTCCGGCGAGTCTTCGTCCGTGCGCTCGCCGATGCTGTCCAGAGGCAGGCCCTCGCGGCGTCCGCGCAGGCGGTCACGGCAGAGGTTCAGCGCCACCTGGTGCAGCCAGGTCGCGAAGCGCGCCTGGCCGCTGCGCCAGCGCGGCGCCTGCTGCCAGGCGCGCAGGAACACGTCCTGGCAGACCTCGTCGGCGTCGGCGCTGCTGCCGGTCAGACGCGTCGCCAGCGCGTGCAGGCGCGCCAGATGACGCTGCACCAGCAGGCGGCAGCCGCTGGCATCGCCGGCGGTGATCGCGTTCACCGCGTCCTGGTCAGGGTCTTCGGCGTCCACAGCGGGCGACGGGGCGGGACATCCATCCACGGACGTCCCGTCCGCAGTTCTCAATGGTGCCGGTGACCTTCGCCATGGCGGAATCCGCGATGGTCGTTGGCGTCGAGGATGCCATCGCCGTTGCGGTCGAAGCGCTCGATGCGCTCGGCGCGCACGGCCGCGAATTCTTCCACCGACACCTTGCCGTCCTTGTTCGCATCGAGCGCCGCGAAACGTTCCGCACGCCGCTGCGCACGCATCCGCTCGCGATGCGCCTGCAGCTCTTCGATGCTGATCGCGCCGTCCTTGTTGGCATCGATCGCGACCGCGTTCTGCAGCACCTTGGCCTTGGCCTCGGCGACCGTGGTCTGGCCATCGCCATCGGCATCGGCCTGCTTCAGCATCTGCGCGTGTTGTCCATGGCCGCCACCGGCGTGCGCCACGCCCACCGCGAGCGCCGCGACGACCAGCGCGCCGACCATCCATCGGGTCCTGTTGCTCATCTTCGTTCCTTGTCGAATACGAGGCCCGCTTGCCTCGAGCGCTTGAACGCAGCGACGGCGCGCGATCCGTCGCGGCGATCGCGGTCGTTCAGTCGCCGCCAACGCCTTCGATGCGCGCCAGCGCGATCCGGCTCGAGCCGGTGCCGCTCGACTCGGTCCACGCGAGGAAGTGCGCGCCACCATGCCAGGCCAGGCGCGGGTGACCGGTGGCGCGATCGGGCGCCAGCGCGGCCACCTCGACGATCTCGCCACGACGGCCGTGTGCATCGATGTAGGCGACCCGCAGCGCCGCCCCCGCGCTGCCGGCATCGCCGATCCAACTGACCGCGAAGCCGTCGCCGGCGGCGGCGGCGACGTCGACCCGGCCGAGCGTGCCGGCCGCCTGCTCCAGCGTGTGCAGCGGCGACCAGCCCTGCGCGCCGCGGATCTTGTAGCGCACCGCCAGCGGCGGCTGCGCCAGCGTCGGCCAGGCCACCAGCGCCTGCGCGCCGCTGACCGCGAGCGCCGGTCCGTTCACCGGGCACGCGGCGATCTGCCAGCCGTCGACGTGCACCGGCTCCGGCGGCGACCAGCGCCCCTGCGCATCGGCCTCGGCGAATGCGATGTCGCGTACCTCGTCGCGACTGCGATCGCGGTAGACCAGCAGCGTGCGCGCGCCGAGCCGCGCGGCATCGGTCTGGCAGCAACTGCAGGTCAGCGCGTCGACCTGCGCAGGCGCGAGCACCCGTCCGCGGCGGTCGAGGACGGCGCCGCGCAGGCTCATCGGGCCCTCGTGGCCGTCGTGGCCGTCGCCGGCATTCCGGCCGTCCAGCCAGGCGAGTTGCACGCGCGCGCTGGCGAGTGGAACCAGCGAGACGAAGCCGTGCTCGCCCGGCGTGGCGTCGGCGTGCGGCGTCCGTGGCGCGCTCCAGCGCTGGCCGCCATCGCGGCTGCGCACCACGCGCACGTCGTAGGCGTAGGTGCCGGGCGCCGACTTCTGCAGCCAGTGGGTGACCCAGTCGCCGTTGTCGAGGATCGCCAGGCTCGGGAAATCGGCCCAGTTGACGAACCAGTCGCGACCGCTGGCGACTTCGCCGCGGCGCAGTTCACGCCCCTGCCCATCCAGCAACGCGTAGTGCAGGCGCGCCACGCCGGCGGACCGCGTCTGCCAGGTGAGCACCAGCCCGCGCCGCGGATCGACCGCCAGCGAGGGCGTGCTCGCGGCTGCGCCCGCGTCGAAGTCCACGCGCTCGACCTCGACCGCAAGGCACGGCAGCAACAGGGCGAGTGCGAGGGCGGCGGGCATGTGGGCGGAAGTGACCGGGCGGCCCTCCACGTTAGCACGGCGTGCCTCGCCGGCCGCCGCGGCGCATCATCGGCGCATGCGCTCGATCCCGCCGAATGCCCTGATCGCGGCCATCGTGCTGCCGCTGTTCTACCTCGCGGTCTACCTCGACTACGCGTGGAGCCGTGCGCAGGGGCGCGCCGACTACGAGCGCAACGACACCGTCGCCAGTCTCTCGGTGTCGATCCTGATGTACGCGCTCGGCACCGTGCTGATCGTGGTACGCACCGCGATCTACACCGTCGCCTGGTCGCAGTTCGCGCTGCTGCAGTGGCCGCAGGACAGTCCGTGGGCCTGGATCCTGGGCCTGCTGCTGTACGACTTCACCTATTACTGGCAGCACCGCATGGGCCACGAGTGGAACCTCTTGTGGGCCTCGCACGTGGTGCACCACTCGAGCGAGCGCTTCAACCTCGCGACCGCGCTGCGGGTACCGACCGCGAGCATGCACCTGTGGACCTGGGTGTTCGCCTTGCCGTTGGCGATCGCCGGCTTTCCGCCGGCGGTGTTCGCGGTGGCGGCGCTGCTGAACCTGCTGTACCAGTTCTGGATCCACACCGAACGGGTCGGCAAGCTCGGCTGGTTCGACCGCTGGCTGGGCTCGCCGTCCAACCACCGCGTGCACCACGGCGTCAACGAGCGCTACCTGGACAAGAACTACGGCGGCATCCTGATGTGCTGGGACCGCCTCTTCGGCACCTTCCAGGAAGAGCGCGCCGACGATCCGGTGCGCTACGGCACGCGTGCGCCGGTGCGCTCGTGGAATCCGCTGTGGATCAACCTCGACACGCCCTGGGCGCTGCTCAGGGACGCGCTGCGCGCGCGCCGCTGGCGCGACCGCCTGGCGATCTGGTTCCACGGCCCCGGCTGGCGCCCGGCGGATGTCGCCGCGGCCGATCCGAAGCCGCCCTTCGGCCTCGCCCGCCACCGCAATTTCGAAGGCAGCGCGCCGGCCGCGCTCGCGCACTACGGATTGCTGCAGAGCGCGTTGCTGGTGCCGCCGCTGATCCACATGATCGTGGTCGCGAGCTGGCTGCCGCTGTGGCCGGAACTGCTGTACGCGGTCTGGCTGTCGAGTGCCTCGATCGCGCTCGGCCTGCTGCTGGATGCCGCGCCGGCGCGCCGTCGGCTGGGCTTCGCGCTGGAGCTGACGCGCTGGCTGGCGGTGCTGGCGATGGCGGCCGGCGGAGCGTGGCTGGGGGAACTGGCGCTGGCGCCGTGGGCGCGCGTGTTGCTGGCCACGTTCGCGCTCGCCAGCGCGGGCTGGCTGCTGTGGCTGCAGAGCGGGCTCCGCCGCGAGGCTATGCTGCGCGACCCGCCGCCGCCGTCGCACACGCCTTGAGTCGTTTCGTCCGCCTGCTGCTGTGGCTGCTCGGCCGGCTGCCGCTGCGCGCACTGCACGCACTCGGCGCGGGGCTCGGCCTGCTGTGGCTGCGCGCGGGCTTCCGTGAGGCGCGGGTCGCGGCGATCAACCTGCGGCTGTGCTTTCCGGAACTCGCCGACGCCGAACGTGCGCAGTTGCTGCGGCAGACCCTGGTCGAGACCGGGCGCACCGCCGCGGAGCTGCCGTGGCTGTGGTCGCGCGGCGCGGCGACGCTCGCACGCGCGATCCGCGTGGTCGAAGGCGAGGCGCTGTTCCTCGACGCGATCACCACGGGCAAGGGCGTGTTGATTGCGGCGCCGCACCTCGGTGCCTGGGAGGCGCTGAACCTGTACCTGTCGCGCACCGCGCCGGTGGCAATCCTGTACCGGCTGCCGCGGCTGGCCTGGGTCGAGGACCTGATCAACCGTTGCCGCGGCCGCCTCGGCGCCGAACCCGTGCGCGCCGAAGCCGCCGGCGTGCGCACGCTGCTGAAGCGGCTCAAGGACGGCGGCGTGGTCGGGATCCTGCCGGACCAGCAGCCGAAGGTCGGCGAAGGCGATTTCGCGCCCTTCTTCGGGCATGCCGCGCTGACCATGGCGCTGTTCCCGAAACTCGCCCAGCGCACCGGCGCGCGCGTGCTCTACGCCTGGGCCGAACGCCTGCCGCGTGGAGCCGGCTATGCGGTGCGCTTCGCGGACCTCGGCGGCGCCGCCGACGCCGCCGCGATGAACGCCGCGATCGAAGGCCTCGCGCGCGCCTGCCCGGCGCAGTACCAATGGACCTACAAGCGCTTCGGGATCCAGCCGGACGGAGCGCTGTCGCCGTACCGCTGAAGCGTCGAAAGCGGGGCAAGGGGCAAGGGAGAAGGGGAAAGGCGCCTGGCTCAGGGTGGAGGCCCAGGCGGGGCTGGGAGAAGCCGGATCGCAGCTCGGCGAGGTCCAGGCTTCCGGACCGCCTCGACACCCGACCCTGCCCGCTCGCTTTTCCCCTTGCCCCCTGCCCCTTGCCCCGCTCCTGGGTTCATGATCCCCGCACGCCCTTTCCGCCCACCCGCATGCACGACGACCACCGCTTCCTGCTGTACGCCGTGATCTTCCTGGCGGCGACCGTGTTCGCGGTGCCGCTCAGCAAGCGCGCGCAACTGGGGGCGGTGCTCGGCTACCTGGTCGCCGGCGTGGTCATCGGTCCGCAGGCGCTCGGCCTCGTCGCCGACGCCGAACTGGTGCTGACTTTCTCCGAGATCGGCGTGGTCATGCTGCTGTTCCTGCTCGGCCTGGAGCTGTCGCCGCAACGGCTGTGGCTGATGCGGCGGCTGCTGCTCGGGCTCGGCGCCACCCAGATGGGTCTGGTGACGGCGCTGCTCGCGGTCGCCGGGCTCGCGCTCGGGCTGCCGCTGGCGGCGGCGCTGATCGCTGCCTTTGGCCTCGCGCTGTCGTCGACCGCCTTCGGCGTGCAGATCCTGTCCGAGCGCTCGGAGCTGACATCCGAGCACGGTCGCGGCGCCTTCGGCGTGTTCCTCTTCCAGGACCTGGTGGCGGTCCCGGCGCTCGCGCTGATCCCGCTGCTGGCGGCCGGCGAGGTGCAGTCGGCCGCGCGGCCGGCGTGGCAGTCGGTGGGCCTGGTGATCGGCAGCATCCTCGCGGTGGTGGTCGCCGGGCGCTGGTTGCTGCGGCCGCTGTTCCGCATCGTCGCCAACACCGGCCTGGTCGAAGTGTTCACCGCGACCTCGCTGCTGGTGGTGCTCGGCACCGCGCTGTTGATGCAGCAGGCCGGCCTGTCGATGGGCCTCGGCGCCTTCCTCGCCGGCGTGCTGCTGGCCGACTCCGAGTACCGCCACGAACTCGAATCGCACATCGAGCCCTTCAAGGGCCTGCTGCTCGGGCTGTTCTTCATGGGCGTCGGCATGGCGCTCGACCTCAGGCTGCTGGCGGCACTGCCGTTGGTGGTCGCGGCGCTGGTGGTCGGCGTGCTGGGCTTGCAGGTCACGGTGATGTGGGCGGTCGGGCGCGCCTTCCGCTACAGCCAGCGCGCGAGCCTGCTGCTCGCCGCGCTGCTCGCTTCCGGCGGCGAATTCGCCTTCGTGGTGTTCGCCACCGCCGAGCAGGCGCGCCTGCTGGAGCCGCGGCTGGCGGGGCTGCTGAACCTGGTGGTGGCGCTGTCGATGGCGCTGACGCCGCTGCTGGTGCTCGGCCTCGCGGCCCTCGCCGACCGGCGCGCCGCGCAGGCCGCGCCGAAGCGGCCTTACGACGAGCTGCCGGGCGAACGCGTCGACGTGGTGATCGCCGGTTTCGGCCGCGTCGGCCAGATCCCCGGCCGCCTGCTCGCGGCGCAGCGGATCCCGTACACGGTGATCGAGCCCTCGTCCGAACAGGTCGATTTCAGCCGCCGCTTCGGCAACAAGCTCTATTACGGCGATCCCGCACGTCCGGAGATCCTGCGCGCGGCACGCGTCGGCGAGGCCAAGGTCTTCGTGCTCGCGCTCGACGACCCCGAGCACTCGCTGCGCGTCGCGCGCGTGCTGCGCCGGCTGTACCCGCAGGTGCGGGTGCTCGCGCGCGCCCGCAACCGCCAGCACGCCTTCAAGCTGATGGACCTCGGGGTCGAGGACATCATCCGCGAGACCCTGCTGTCCAGCCTCGAGATCGCGCGGCGCACGCTCACCGGCATCGGGATGTCGGCGGCGGAGGCGGCCGAACGCGCCGAGCGCTTCCACGAGTTCGACGAGCGCCTGCTGGTCGAACAGCACCTCGTCTACGACGACGAGTCGGCGCTGGTGCAGAGCAGCGAGGATGCGCGCCGCGAGCTGCTCGCGCTGTTCGAGGCCGATACCGCCGGCGATCGCGCCGACGCCTCGCGCTGAACGCCCGCGCTATGCTGCGCGCCCTCGCCGGAGAAGCCGCGTGCTGCACGCCAGACTGAATCGCCTCGCCGACGTGCTGGAAGCGCCGGTGCGCTGGACCGGCGCGCTGCTGGTGCTGCTGGTGCTGCTGGTCGTGGCCGGCGAGTTCGCCGTGGTGCTGCTGCGCTATGGCTGGCAATGGTCGCAGCCCTGGCTGCGCGAAGGCGTGCTCGCGCTCAACGCGATGGTGTTCCTGCTCGGCGCGGCGTACGCGCTGCAGCAGGACGAACATGTGCGCGTGGACGTGCTCTCGCGCCGCTGGTCGGCGCGCACGCGCGCCTGGGTCGAGCTCGTCGGCATGCTCGCGATCGTGCTGCCCTTCGTGGTCTTCGTGATCCTGGTGTCCGACCAGTACCTGCTGGCGAGCTGGCGCATCGGCGAGCGCAGCCAGGAGTCGGCCGGGCTGCCGGCGCTGTGGCTGCAGAAGGCACTGATCCCGGCGATGGCGCTGCTGCTCGGCGTGCAGGCGCTGGCGCGCGCGGCGCGCTTCGCGGCCTTCCTCGCCGGCGGATCGGAGCCCGGCGTGCGCCATGTGGATGCGCCCGCATGAGCGGCGCCGCCTGGCTGTCGATCGCGCTGTTCTTCGCACTCGCGCTGGCGCTCACGGCCGGTCTGCCGGTGGCGTTCACGCTCGCCGGCGTGTCGCTGGTGTTCGCCGGCATCGGCATCGCCACCGGCACCTTCGACGCGGTGTTCCTGGACGCCTTCCCGAACCGCGTGTTCGGGATCATGGGCAACGAGACCCTGCTGGCGGTGCCGCTGTTCGTGTTCATGGGCGTGATGCTGGAGCGCTCGCGGATCGCCGAGCGCCTGCTGACCGCGATGGCGGGACTGTTCGGTTCGCTGCGCGGGGGCCTGGCGATCTCGGTGATGCTGGTCGGCGCGGTGCTCGCGGCGAGCACCGGCATCGTCGGCGCGACCGTGGTCACGATGGGCCTGATCGCGCTGCCGACCATGCTGCGCGCCGGCTACGACCCGCGCATCGCCGCCGGCACCATCTGCTCGGCCGGCACGCTGGGCCAGATCATCCCGCCCTCGGTGATCCTGGTGCTGCTCGGCGACGTGCTCGGCAACGCCTACCAGAAGGCGCAACTGGCGCAGGGCGTGTACGCGCCGAAGACGGTGTCGGTGGGCGATCTGTTCGCCGGCGCGATGCTGCCGGGGCTGGTGCTGGTCGGCGGCTACCTGTTGTACCTGGTCGCGGTCGCCTGGCTGCAGCCGCAGCGGATGCCGGCGCTGCCGGCGGCGATGCGCCAACCGCCGGGTCTGGCCACGCTCGCCGGCGCGCTGCTGCCGCCGCTGCTGCTGGTGTTCGCGGTGCTGGGATCGATCGTTGCGGGCCTCGCCACGCCCACCGAGGCGGCCGCGATCGGCGCCGTCGGTGCGCTCGCGCTCGCCGCGCTCGCGCGCCAACTGAGCTGGCAGGCGCTGCGCGAGACCGCGCGCAAGACCGCACTCGTGACCAGCATGGTCTACATGATCCTGGTCGCCGCCGCGTTGTTCTCGCTGGTCTTCCGCGGCTACGGCGGCGACGACCTCGTGCACGCGCTGCTGACCGATTTGCCCGGCGGCGTGATCGGCGCGCTGATCATCGTCCACCTGGTGGTGTTCCTGCTCGGTTTCCTGATCGACTTCATCGAGATCACCTTCATCGTCGTGCCACTGGTCGCGCCGCCGCTGCTCGCGCTCGGCGTCGACCCGGTGTGGCTCGGCGTGCTGCTGGCGGTGAACCTGCAGACCAGTTTCCTGACCCCACCCTTCGGCTTCGCGCTGTTCTACCTGCGCGGCGCCGCGCCGAAGGAATTCCCGACCGGCGCGATCTACCGCGGCGTGATCCCCTTCATCGCGATCCAGCTCGGCATGTTGCTGGTGCTGGCGCTGTTCCCTGGACTCGCGACCTGGCTGCCAACGCAGATGTGAGCATCGAAAGCGGGGCGCACGATCGAAACGAGGTTCACGATTCCTCCGGAGTCGCATGCACCGACGGGCCGGGCCGCCCGGCCTTCCTACCTTTGCCGGCGTCCCACCGGGCATTGTGCGCGCGCGCTGCAACCGGCGCAGGCGCCTGTGGGTCGTGCGGCGGCACGCGCGAGCGCGGGCGACGCCCGCGCGAGACGTGTTCCGGCGCAACGCCGGGCAATGGCAGCAACACCACGTCGGCGCAGACTTGCGGGCATCAATTGCCAGACGCTGCCGACAATGGCGGCAGCGACGATGGCGTAGACGAGCAGGATCTCGGCCATCAGCCGGCTCCCAACGAACGCGCGATCTGGTAGGTCAGCAGCGAGGCAAGGTAGGCCATTGCGAACAGATAGCCAGCCATCAGCAGCGGGTAGCGCCAGCTCTGGGTCTCGCGCTTGACCACCGCCAGCGTCGACAGGCACTGCGGCGCGAACACATACCAGGCGAGCAGAGAGAGCGCGGTGGCGAGCGACCACTGACCGGCGATGATCGGCCCCAGTTGCGCCGCGACGGCTTCGTCGCCGCCCTGCAAGGCGTACACGGTGCCGAGTGCGCCGACCGCGACCTCACGCGCAGCCATGCCGGGGATCAATGCGATGCAGATCTCCCAGCCGAAACCGATCGGTGCGAACAGCGGCGTGATCGCGTGCCCGAGCATGCCGGCGTAGCTGTAGTCGATGGCCGGGCCGGTGGCATCCGCGGGCGGCGCCGGAAAGGTCGCCAGCGCCCACACGATGATGGTCAGCGACAGGATGATCCCGCCGACGCGGCGGATGAAGATCTTCACGCGTTCGAGCAGTCCGAGCGCGAGGTTGCGCAGGTTCGGCAGCCGCCAGGTCGGCAGTTCCATCATCAGCGGGTGGTGCAGGCCGCGACCGACGGTGCGCTTGAGCACGAAGGCGACCAGCACGGCGCCGAGAATCCCGGCCAGGTAGAGCGCGAACAGCACCAGACCCTGCAGATTGAACACGCCGGCCACAGTGCGCTCGGGAATGAAGGCACCGATCAGCAGCGCGTACACCGGCAGGCGCGCCGAACAGGTCATCAGCGGTGCGATCAGGATGGTCGCCAGACGGTCGCGCCAGTTGGCGATCACACGCGTCGCCATGATTCCCGGAATCGCGCAGGCGAAGCTCGACAGCAAGGGGATGAAGGAACGCCCGGAGAGTCCGACCTTGCCCATCGCGTGGTCGAGCAGGAAAGCCGCGCGCGGCAGGTAGCCGGAATCCTCGAGGGCGAGGATGAAGGCGAACAGGATCACGATCTGTGGCAGGAACACCAGTACGCCACCGACACCGGCGATCACGCCATCGACGAGCAGGCTCCTCAGTGGACCATCGGCCAGCGTCGCGCCCACCGCCTCTCCGAGCCAGGCGGTACCGGCTTCGATCCAACCCATCGGCGCCTCGGCCCAGGCGTAGACCGCCTGGAACATCAGGAACAGCACGATCGCGAGGATCGCCATGCCCACCTGCGGGTGCATGACCACGCGGTCGATGCGCTCGTCGAAGCGCCGGTCCACTTCCGGCTCACGCACGCAGACGCGCAGGATCTCGCGTACCTGGCGGTGGGTCTCGGTGATCTCGGCGAGCGTCGGCGGATGCCAGGGCGGCGCCGGCGCCGGGATCGTCGCCGGCATCGCATCCAGCGCGGCCAGCAGCGGATCGGCGCCACCACGATGCACGCCGACCGTGGGCACCACGGGCACACCGAGTCGCTGCGACAGCTGCGGGAGGTCGATCTCGATGCCGCGGCGCGCGGCGACATCCGACATGTTGAGCGCCAACAGCATCGGCAGGCCGAGGCGCCGGACCTCGAGCACCAGGCGCAGGTTCAGGCGCAGGTTGGTGGCGTCGGTCACACACACCAGCACCTCGGGCAATTGCTCGCCCTTCAGGTGGCCGAGGATGACGTCGCGCGTGACTTCCTCGTCGGCGCTGTCGGCGTTCAGCGAGTAGGCGCCCGGCAGGTCGAGCACCCGGTAGCGGCGGCCGGCCGGCGAAGTCGCGAGTCCTTCCTTGCGTTCGACGGTGACGCCGGCGTAGTTGGCGACCTTCTGGCGGCTGCCGGTCAGCAGGTTGAACAGCGCCGTCTTGCCGCAGTTGGGGTTGCCGAGCAGTGCGACCCGGCGGTCGCCCTCGGCGAGCGCGGCGGCACTCACAGCGGCTGCACCAGGATGTGCTCGGCCTCGTGCCGGCGCAGCGCGAACATGGTGCCGCCGACGCGCACCGCGAGCGGCTCGCCGCCACCGGG
This sequence comes from Lysobacterales bacterium, assembly GCA_019187485.1. Taxonomy (GTDB): domain Bacteria; phylum Pseudomonadota; class Gammaproteobacteria; order Xanthomonadales; family SZUA-5; genus JADKFD01. The sequence goes on from JABAQR010000033.1 coordinate 60,946, forward strand.
TCCATGGGCGACGATGCGCACCCGCTCATCCGGAACGAAGCCGATCTCGAGCAGCCGCAGCACCAGGTTGGTGTCGTGCCCGTGAATCCCCTGGGGCAGCCGCACCTCGACCACCCGCGCGCGCTGCCCGCGATGCAGGCTCGCCAGCGACACCGGCGCAGGCGCAGCCGGCTGCGGCTCGGCGGCGGCGAGGGCGGGTTCGGCAGCGGTGGACCACATGGCAGACAGGCACTCCGGCAGGCAGGCGCAAGCTTAACCACAGAAAGCCCGCGCGTAAATGCGAATGAATATCAAATGGCGTGCGGATGCGGGTCGTGTTGACCGCGGTCAAGGAGCGCCTCCGCTCCAACCCACGCTGCTATCCTCCGCGACCCCCCGTCTCCAAGCGCTTCCGCCGTGAAAGACCACCTCCACGAACTGGTGATGCAGGCGCTGCTGGATGTGCGCCGCAAGCAGCATGTCGAACTGCCGGAGATTCCGGAGTTCGTCATCGAGCGCACGCGCCAGAAGGAGCATGGCGATTTCGCGACCAACGCGGCGCTGGTGCTGTGCAAGGCCTTCGGCATGAAGCCGCGCGATCTCGCGCAGGCGGTGCTCGACCACCTGCCGCCCTCGCGCCACGTCGAAGCCACCTCGATCGCCGGCCCCGGCTTCATCAACTTCACGCTCAGCCGCAGTTGCCTGCTCGGCACGCTGAAGCGTGTGCTCGAGCGCGGCGCCGAATATGGCCAGGTCGAGATCGACGACAACGAACACGTCACCGTCGAGTTCGTGTCCGCCAACCCGACCGGTCCGCTGCATGTGGGCCACGGCCGCGGCGCCGCCTTCGGCGCCAGCCTGACCAACATCCTCGAAGCCAGCGGCATCAAGGTCCAGCGCGAGTTCTACGTCAACGACTACGGCCGCCAGATGGACATCCTGGCGACCAGCGTCTGGCTGCGCTACCTGGAGCTGAGCGGCAATCCGGTGCGTTTTCCGGACAATGGCTACAAGGGCGACTACGTGGTCGACGTCGCACGCGCGCTCAAGCACGCGCACGGCGACCGCTTCCGCCGCAGCCCCTTCGAAGTCGCCAACGGCCTGCCAGCCGACGAGAGCCAGGGCGGCGACAAGGAAGCGCATGTCGACGCGCTGATCGCGCGCGCCCGCGAGTTGCTCGGCGCGAGCGAGTTCGACGTCATCTACAAGCTCGCGCTCGACACCCTGCTCGGCGCGATCCGCGACGAACTGCTGGCCTTCAACGTGCGCTACGACCAGTTCTTCTCCGAGCGCTCGCTCGCCGAGTCGGGCGCGGTCGAGCGCGCGATCGCGCGCCTGACGCGGCTCGGCCACATGTACGAGAAGGAAGGCGCGAAATGGTTCCGCGCCACCACCTTCGGCGACGAGAAAGACCGCGTGGTGGTGCGCGAGAACGGCGCCACCACCTATTTCGCCTCCGACATCGCCTACCTGCTGAACAAGTTCGAACGCGGCTACACGCGCGCGGTCTACGTGCTCGGCGCCGACCACCACGGCTACATCGCGCGCCTGAAGGCCGCCGCCAGCGGCCTCGGCCTGAATCCGGCGAATGTCGAGATCGTGTTGGTGCAGTTCGCGCGGCTGTTCAAGGACGGCAAGGAAGTCGCGATGGGCAAGCGCGAGGGCAACTTCGTGACCCTGAAGGACCTGCGCACCGAAGTCGGCACCGACGCCGCGCGCTTCTTCTACGTGATGCGCAGCCACGAGCAGCACCTCGATTTCGACCTCGAGCTGGCCAAGTCGCAGAGCCGCGACAACCCGGTCTACTACGTGCAGTACGCGCATGCGCGCATCGCCAGCGTGTTTTCGAAACTCGCCGAGCAGCGCCAGACCCACAACCGCTCGGCCGGCGAAGCCGCGCGCACGCAACTGACGCATCCGCAGGAACTGGAGCTGATGGGGCTGATGCAGCGCTGGCCGGAGACCATCGAGCGCGCCGCGGCGCTGCGTACGCCGCACCTGGTGGTGAACTACCTGCGCGAACTCGCAGCCGCCCTGCACGGCTACTACGATGGTTCCGGGCTCAAGGTGCTGGTCGACGAGGACGATTTGCGCAACGCGCGCCTGAACCTGCTGCTGGCGGTCCAGCAGGTGCTTGCGAACGGCCTCAAGCTGATCGGTGTCTCGGCACCGGAGAAGATGTAAGCTCGACCGATCGATCCGGGATTCAGCGCGTGGCGAAGGGCAGACAGGCGGTGCGTGGCGGCGGCAACAATCCGCTGCCGTTCTGGGTGTGGCTGCTGGCGGGCTTCGCGCTCGGCGTCGGCCTGTCGATGTTCTTCATCCTCAAGGACGGCCTGCCGACCAGCGGCCCGAAGCCGAATCCGGCCGCACAGCCGGCCGGCGAGGGCGACAAGCCGCTGGTGGAACTCGCTGCCGGCGACAGCCGCGCGCGCGAGGAAGCCAGGCGCCCGCGCTATGAGTTCTATTCGGTGCTCCCGGAGATCGAGACCGTGATCCCGGACGCCGAGCTCAAGCGCGAATCCGAACAAACACCGGCCACGCCACCACCGGCGGGCGCCGGCACACCGCGCATGTATCTGCAGGTCGGCAGCTTCGGCAATGCGGTTGACGCCGAAACCCAGAAGGCGCGCCTCGCGCTGATGGGCGTGCAGGCTCAGGTCACGCCGGTGAAGATCAACGAGCGCACCTGGCATCGTGTGCGCGTAGGTCCCTACAGCGACGCACGCGCACTCGACGCCGCCAAACGCGAACTGGCCGCAGCCAATGTCGATGCGATCGCACTGCGCGAGACCGGGGGCTGAGGGCGCGCGAGACGGACCGACGCGTACCGAAGGCCTGCGCAACAACCGTGCATTCGGGTGCGGGCATGCGCCTCGCTCGCTCCCGCCTTTCCCGCACCGCGCCCCCTCCTGCGCCTCGCTCGCCTCCTTGCTCCGTGCACAGGTCCACCCAACGCAAAGCTGAACACCGGAAACTGTACCAGTCGCATTCCAATTCAACTGCATCTGTACCTGTTTGCATCCGCCTCGCTACGCTGCCGGCATGGACAGAAGAATGCTGCTGCCGATCATCGCCGCCTTCGCGACCATCTACTTGGTGTGGGGCACCACCTACCTGGGCCTTGCGGTCGTCCTGCGCACGCTGCCACCCTTCGCGAGCGGCGCGATCCGCTTCGCGCTGGCGGGCGCGATCCTGTACGCGCTGCTGCGTCTGCGCGGACCCGCGCCGCTACGCGGAGTGCCTTGGAAGCAGGCGATCCTCGCCGGCATCCTGCTCTCCGGCTTCGGCAACGGCCTGGTGATCTGGGGCCAGCAGACGGTGCCCTCGGGCATCGCCGCGCTGCTGGTGGCGGCGCTGCCGCTGTGGATCCTGTTCTTCGACACCGTGGGCTTTGCCCGCCGCCGGCCTGGGCTCAAGGACCTCGCCGGCAGTGCGATCGGCCTTTCCGGTGTGCTGCTGATCGTCTCGCAGACGCGCAGCTTCGACGGCAGCGGCACGCTGCTGCCGACGCTGTCGATCCTGTTCGCCACCTTCGCCTGGGCGATCGGCACCCTGGTGCAGCGCGCCGCAGTCCGGCCGGGCCAGGTCGGTGCCTTCGCCTGCGCGCAGATGCTGGCCGGCGCGGCCTGCCAGGCGCTGTGCGCGCTCGCCGCCGGCGAGTGGCCGCAGGTGCAGCTCGCCGATTTCACGCCAACCACGGTGTGGACGCTGCTGTACCTGGCGGTGTTCGGTTCGGTGATCGCCTTCAGCGCCTACCTGTGGCTGGTGACCCGGGTGTCGACGCCGGCGGTGGCCACCTACTCGCTGATCAATCCGGTGGTGGCGATGGTGCTCGGTTCGATCGTGCTCGGTGAGCGCATCCCTGCGGCCGCGATCACCGCCAGCGCGCTGGTGCTGGTGGGCGTCGCGCTGGTGCTGTGGCCCGGGCACCGCGTGCGCAGCGACCTGCCGGCGATGGCGCCCGGCGCGGCCATCGCGCCCGACAAGCTGGCGATCGAGCACGCACGATGAGCGACGAACTGCGCATCGAGGACTGGCAGCCGCGCTGGGCCGCGGACTTCCTGGCGCTGAACCTGGAGTGGATCGAGCGCTGGTTCCGCGTCGAGGCGGCCGACCGCGCCACGCTCGAACATCCGCAGCAGCACATCCTCGCGCCCGGCGGCGCGATCCTGTTCGCGCTCGCCGGCGAGGACGTGCTCGGCTGCGTGGCGCTGAAGCCGGTGGCCGACGGCGTCCACGAACTGACCAAGATGGCGGTGCGCGCCGATCGCCGCGGCGGCGGCATCGGCGCGGCGCTGATGCAGGCCGCGATCGCCCGCGCGCGTGCGCTCGGCCTGCGCGAGCTGCTGCTGGACACCCACTCCTCGCTGCAGCCGGCGATCGTGCTGTACCGGCGTTTCGGTTTCGTCGACGCGCCGCTGCGCTGCAGTCCCTACGCGCGTTCGGACGTCAGCATGCGCCTGCCGCTCTGAGCGGCGGCGTCAAGCCAGCCCCAACGGTGGGCGCGCGCCGGCTTTGCGCGGGCCGCGCCCGATGACAAACTCGGCGCATCCTGCGGTCCCCGGATGTCCCCGATGCGCCGATTGCTGCTCTGCTGTGTCCCGCTGTTGCTCGTCGGCTGCACCTCCGCGCCGCAGGACGAGCCGGCGCCGACACCGATCCGGGCACCCGGACCCAAGGTGCCGATCGGCGAGTTCCTGGCCACCACCTACACCTACCCGACCGGCCGTTTCGACCTGCGCTGGTGGCAGGCTGCGCGGCTGCAGGATGCGCGCGTCGCGGCGAGCGTGCCGCGCGGCACTCACCGCATCGAGAAGAGCACGCGGGCGCTCGATCCGACGCGCTTCACGCCCTTGGGTCCGCAGCCGATCCAGGACGGCATCGACCTGAACTCGGGTCGCGTCAACGACATCGTGGTCACACCGACGCCGCGCATCGCCGGCGATGCCAATTCCTTCGTCGCCTACGCCGCCACCGATGGCGGTGGCGTCTGGCGTTCGCGCAACTGCTGCTTCGCCGGCACCAGCTGGGAGCCGGTCACCGACGATCCGGACATCGAGTCGATCGCGATCGGCGACCTCGAGATGGACCCGAACGACCCGAACGTGGTCTACGCCGGGACCGGCGACCTGCGCTTCGGCTCGTGGTCCTTCGGCTCGGCCGGCGTGCTGAAGACCAGCGATGGCGGCGACAGCTGGAGCGTGCTCGGGCGCGAGGTCTTCGTGCCGGAGCTGCCGGTGGCGCCAGGCACCTGGTCGCAGTACCAGTCGGTCGGCAAGGTGGTGGTCGACCCGAACCACTCCAGCCGCGTGGTGGTCGGCACCAAGACCGGCCTGTACCTGTCCTACAACGCCGGCGCCAGTTGGACCGGCCCCTGCCTGACCAACGCCTTCGGCCCCGGCAGCCAGGCCGCGGCGCGCCAGGACATCACCGGCCTGCTGGCCGTCAACCAGGGCGGCGGCACCCTGCTGTACGCCGCGGTCGGCACGCGCGGCGCCGCCACGCCGATCCAGCCAGACCTCGATCGCAACGGCGCCAACGGCGTCTATCGCGCGAACATGCCGGCGAGCGGCTGCCCGTCAGGCTGGCAATTGCTGTCGCGCGCCGACAACGGCTGGCCGGCCGGCCTCGGCAACGGCGCCGATTTCGGGCCGGTCGGGCGCATCGAGATCGCGGTCGCGCCGAGCCAGCCGGGCGTGCTCTACGCCAAGGCGATCCACCCGCAGAACTTCTCGATCATCGGCCTGTGGCGCAGCGCCGATGGCGGCAACCACTGGCAGGCGCGCGCCACGCCGGCCAACTTCAACGGCTGCGAGCCCGGCACCCAGAACTGGTACAACGCCGGCCTCACGGTGGCGCCCGACAACCCCGACAGCGTCTACCTCAGCGCCTGGTGGGTGTACCGCTCGGTCGACGGCGCAAGCAGTTTCGACAACCTCAACTGCAACAGCGGCAGCGATGGCAATGTGCACATCGACCAGCACGCACGCACCTTCGTCGGCGGCGACCCGAACCGGCTGCTGATCGGCAACGACGGCGGCGTCTACTACAGCGCGAACGCGAGCTCGCCATCGCCGACCTTCATCCCGCTGAACTCGACCATCAACAGCATCGAGTTCTACTACGGCGACCTCGGCGCGAACTTCGCCGACGCCAACTTGCGCGTCGCCATCGCCGGCGCCCAGGACAACGGCACCTCGGTGCTGCTGCAAAGCGGGACCGCGCAGCCCGACCCGTGGCTGCACGCCTACGGCGGCGACGGCATCGCCACCCGCATCGAGCCGGTGTTCGGCCAGCGCGTCTACCTGTCCAGCCAGCGCGGCAACATCGTCGCCAGCACCAATGGCGCGAACGCGCCCGAGGTCAACGCCGGCGGGCCCTGGGGTCCGGGCGAGACCGGCGTCGATCGCAAGAGTTTCCTGATGCCCTTCGATCTCTACAAGCACGGCAGCACCTCCGACCCCGACAGCGGCTGCTTCGGCGCGCAGGGCTGCACCCACCTGATCGCCGGCACCTACCGCGTCTACGAATCGGTCAACGGCGCCAGCGGCGGCAGCGCCGCGGCGCGCTGGGTGGCGATCAGCCCGGACCTGACCAAGAACAACCTCGTGGTCGGGAGCGACAACCGCTCGGTGATCCAGGCGATCCGCTTTTCGATCTCGACCCGTCGGGTGGCGATGGTCGGCACCCTGGACGGCAACGTCGCCTACGGTTTCGGCCTCGGTACCGGCAGTTCGAGCTGGGTCAACGTGACCGGCAACAACGCGGTGTTGCCGAACCGGCCGGTCCTCGGCGTCGCCACCGATCCGCTGACCCCGACGATCGGCTACGCGGCGGTCGCCGGCTTCGGCGCGAACACCCCGCAGACCCCCGGCCACGTCTACCAGATCCGCTGCAATACCGACTGCTCGAGCTTCACCTGGCGCGATGTCTCCGGCAACCTGCCGGACGTGCCGGCGAACGCGGTGATGGTCAATCCGTGGATCCCGCAGCAGGTCTTTGTCGGCACCGACTGGGGCCTGTACTACACCGACAACGTCGAAGCGGCCGTGCCGGTGTGGAACCGCTTCGCGTCGCTGCCGCGGGCGATGGTCTGGGACCTCGCGATCGACCGCGGCTTCACCACCCTCGGCGTCTACACGCGCGGGCGCGGCGCCTGGGTCTGGCCGCTGCCGCGGGTGCTGGCCCCCAGCGGTCCACTCGACGAGCCAGGCCTGACCCGGTTCCCGCTGCCGGCACCGAACCCGCCCAACGCCTCCTGCCCGGCCGGTTTCTTCATCGCCAGCGCCGAGGACGGTCCCGGCGCCGGCCTGACCCCCGGCGTCTTCGGCATGGAACTGCTGCTCGACGATCCCGGCACGCGCCGGCTCGAAGGCGGCCTCAACTTCGGCGGCCTCGTCGATGCCGGCCAGCCCGGCTTCGCCGGTTTCAACTTCGCCAATCCGGCGAACGAGAACCAGCGCCTGAACCTGCGCGTGACCGGCAGCCCGGCGAGCTCCAGCAGCGGCAGCCTGGCGGTGGCCATCCGCATCGAGCGCCGGCCGGACGCGAACACCAGCGTGACCGTGTTCGAGGCCAGCACCAACCTGACGCTGGCGAGCGCCTACGTCAACAGCGTGAACCTGCCGCCGGGCTTCTACGCGGTCTCCGTGACGCCAACCGCCGGCGTGGCCGGCGGCGCGGCCGACGGCCAGTTCTTCTTCGAGCTGACCACCAGCTTCGTGGACCGTCCCGGCGGCGGCTTCCAGGGCGGCGCGGTGGTCGGCGGCTACCACGCCGCGCACCCGTTTGGAGGCGTGTCCGGCTTCGCCGCCTTTTGCCTGGGCAGCGCGCACAGCACCAGCATCCGCGTGCTCAGCCGGCCGAGCTACGGCGCCAGCGGCGCGCAGGACCTGAAGCTGAAACTGCGCGACGCGCAGCAGCGCGAGCTGGCGGTGGTGCCGGCGGGTTGAGCGACAGCGGTCGCCGGGGCGGCGTCTCTCCCGCGCCGCCGCTGTCATCGCGATGGCGTACACTGGCATGGCCCCGTACGAGTTCCTCGGGAGGCGCCATGGGCGGCTGGGTGCGGATAGCCTGCGGGCTTTGGCTGGTGGTCGCCACATTCGTGGCGGGGGCGAAGGGGATTCCGCCGACCGCTGCACCCGGCGCGGAGGCGCGCGCGTGGCTGGCCGAGCGTGCGCCACGGACCAAGCTTTTCGGCGCACCGGGCGGTTGCAACGGCTTCATCTACGCGATGGCGGCCACGCCCTCGGGACTGCTCTACCTCGGCGGCGATTTTTCGGCCTGCGAAGACGTGCTCGCAGCCAACGTGGCCGCCTACGATCCGCGCACGCGGCGCTTCTACGCGCTCGGCTCCGGCACCGCCAATGGCGTCAACGCCGGCTCCTTCGGCGGCGTCTACGCGCTCGCGCTGCACGGCGGCGAGCTGATCGTCGGCGGCAGCTTCAGCGAGGCCGGTGGGCAGGCGGTGCGCAGTCTGGCACGCTGGAACGGCAGCGCCTGGAGCGGTGTCGGCAGCGGTGCCGAGGAGGGCGTGCGCGGCGCCGTGCTGACGCTGGCGTCGGCGGGTACCGACCTCTACGTCGGCGGCAATTTCGATCAGGCCGGCAGCCAGCAGGCGAACCACGTCGCGCGTTGGGACGGCGGCGGCTGGCACGCCCTCGGTGCCGGCGTTTCCGGGCCGCCGGATGCCTCGGTATGGGCGATCCGCGCGACCCCGGACGGACTCTACGTCGGAGGCAACTTCAATCGGGCAGGAGGGGCCGAAGCGAACCATGTCGCGCGCTGGAACGGCAGCAACTGGTTCTCGCTGGCCGGCGGAACCGACGACCGCGTGTACGCGCTGGCGATGATCGGCAGCGAGCTCTACGCCGGCGGCGTGTTCCGGCGCGCCGGTGGCGCGCCTGCGGACGGCCTTGCGCGCTGGAACGGCAGCGCCTGGAGTACGCTCGGCAGCGCCGCGGCCAATGGCGTCGATGGTGGCGTGCTGAACCTGCTCGCCGCCGGTTCCGGTCTTTATCTGAGCGGCTTTTTCGTGCGCGCCGGCGACCAGCAGGCCTCGCAGGTGGCGCGCTGGGACGGCAGTCGCTTCCACGCGCTCGGCAGTCCCGGCCTCGAGGGCACCAACAACACCGTCTGGGCGCTCGCGCTGATCGGCGACGAGCTTCACGCCGGCGGCGAATTCGACGTCGCCGGTGGCCAGCCGGCGAGTTTCGTCGCCAGCTTCACGAACGGCGCCTGGCGCGCCCCCGGCAGTGGTGTCGGCAATGGCGTCAACAACGTCGTCAACGCGCTCGCGGTGCGTGCGGACGGACTCTACGTCGGCGGCGCCTTCACCCAGGCCGCCGGCGCCTCCGCCAACCGTGTCGCACGCTGGAACGGCAGCGCCTGGAGCACCCTCGGCCAAGGCGAACAGAACGGCGCGGACGCGCGCGTGTTCGCGCTTGCCAACCTCGGTCCCGATCTCTACGTCGGCGGCTACTTCGGGAATGTCGGCGGCCAGCCGGCCAGCCAGATCGCGCGCTGGGACGGCAGCAACTGGTCGGCGCTCGGCAGCGGCCTCGGTGGACCCTTCCCAAGTGTGCTCGCACTGGCCGCGGTCGGCGACGATCTCTACGCCGGCGGCGAGTTCGTGACCGCCGGCGGTGTCAGCGCGAACAAGATCGCGCGCTGGAACGGCAGTGCCTGGAGCGCGCTCGGCAGCGGTCTCGGCGACGGCGATTTCATCGGCGTGTACGCGCTCGCCGCGCTCGGAAGCGATCTCTACGCCGGCGGCAATTTCACAGTCGCCGGTGGCCAGCCGGCGAACGGCATCGCGCGCTGGAACGGCAGTGCCTGGAGCAGCCTCGGCAGCGGTGCAGGCAACGGCGTCACCGGCTCGGTCAACGCGCTCGCGGTGCTCGCCGGAGAGCTCTACGTCGGCGGCGATTTCAGCGAGGCCGGCGGCCTGCCGGCCTTCGGCATCGCGCGCTGGGACGGCAGCGCCTGGTCCGCGCTCGGCACGCCGACGGACAACGGCCTCAATGGCTCGGTGCGCGCGCTCGCGGTCTCCGGCAGCGATCTCTACGTGGGCGGCGATTTCGGCCGCGCCGGCGGCCAGCCGGCGAATGGCCTGGCGCGCTGGGACGGCACGCGCTGGCACGGGCTGGCGGTCGACGCGCCGCCGCAGGTGGTGTACGCGCTGGCGGTGGACGCGGGCTCGCTGTATGCCGGCGGCGCCGGCTTGACGCAGACGCCGCTGCCGGATTTGCAGAGCGTGACCGGCGACGGCGCCAGCGCCAATGGCGCCAGCGGCGGCAGCGCGATCGCGCGCGCCGGCGGCCGCATCGCCTTCGCCTCGGAGGCCAGCAACCTCGTCGCCGGCGATGCCAACGGACGCAGCGATGTCTACGTGCGCGATCCCGTGACCGCCATGATCGACCGTGCGAGCGCCGCCGCCGAGGCGATCAACGGCGGCGTCGCCGAATCCTTCTCCGAGCCGGCGCTGTCGGCGGACGGTGCGCGCGTGGCCTTCGCCGGTTCCTCGGGGCAGGTGTACGTGGTGATCGCCGGCCAAGGCCGGGTGCTGAGCCGCAGCGCTGCCGGCGTGCCCGGCAATGCGCCCTCGGGCAATGTGCGCCTGCCTGGCAACGGCAGCCTGGCGGTCTTCGATTCGCAGGCCAGCAACCTGCTGACGGACGCCGATCCCAACGGCGTCTCCGACATCTACACGACCGATCTCGCATCCGGCGCGGTATCGCTGGTCACGCGCGCGCTCGACGGCGGTCCGGCCAACGGCGCGTCGAGCGCGCCCTGGGCCAGCGACGACGGCCAGGTGATCGCCTTCTCGACGCTCGCGACCAACCTCGTGGCGGGGGTCGCCCCGAACAAGGGCAGCGTGGTCCGCCAGGCCACCGTGATGCGCGGCGGCGGCTTCGGCCAGACCCGTTTCTACGTGTCCCGCAATCCCGGCAGCGGCGCGCTCGGCAACGGCGACTCGACCAACGTGCGGCTGACGCCGGACGGCCGCTACGGGGTGTTCGAATCGCTCGCGAGCAACCTCGTCGACGGCGACAGCAACGGGGTCGCCGACATCTTCCGCTTCGAGCTCAACGAGGCGCGCACGGCGCTGGTGCGGCTGGAGCGGGTGTCGACCTCGCGCTACGGCTTCCAGGCGAACGGCGCCAGCCGCAACCCGAGCCTGTGCGACGACGGCCAGTTCGTGGGCTTCGAGAGCGAGGCCAGCAACCTGATCGAACTCGACCGCAACGGCAACACCGACATTCTCGTGAAATGGATGCAGACCGGCGAACTGGTGCGGCTGTCCCGCACGGTCGACGGCAACCAGCCGAATGGCGCGAGCACGCGACCGGCGCTGGCCGGCGACTGCTCGATGATCGCCTTCGCCTCGGCGGCGACGAACTTCAGCGCGAACGATGGCAACGGCGCACCGGACGTGTACCGCGTGACCCTGCGCGAGCGCGCGCCGGCGCTGGTGACCGGGCCGCAGGACGAGCCCGGCCTGTCGCGCTTCCCGCTGCCGGCACCGAACCCGCCCAACGCCTCCTGCCCGGCCGGTTTCTTCATCGCCAGCGCCGAGGACGGTCCCGGCGCCGGCCTGACCCCCGGCGTCTTCGGCATGGAACTGCTGCTCGACGATCCCGGCACGCGCCGGCTCGAAGGCGGCCTCAACTTCGGCGGCCTCGTCGATGCCGGCCAGCCCGGCTTCGCCGGTTTCAACTTCGCCAATCCGGCGAACGAGAACCAGCGCCTGAACCTGCGCGTGACCGGCAGCCCGGCGAGCTCCAGCAGCGGCAGCCTGGCGGTGGCCATCCGCATCGAGCGCCGGCCGGACGCGAACACCAGCGTGACCGTGTTCGAGGCCAGCACCAACCTGACGCTGGCGAGCGCCTACGTCAACAGCGTGAACCTGCCGCCGGGCTTCTACGCGGTCTCCGTGACGCCAACCGCCGGCGTGGCCGGCGGCGCGGCCGACGGCCAGTTCTTCTTCGAGCTGACCACCAGCTTCGTGGACCGTCCCGGCGGCGGCTTCCAGGGCGGCGCGGTGGTCGGCGGCTACCACGCCGCGCACCCGTTTGGAGGCGTGTCCGGCTTCGCCGCCTTTTGCCTGGGCAGCGCGCACAGCACCAGCATCCGCGTGCTCAGCCGGCCGAGCTACGGCGCCAGCGGCGCCCAGGACCTGAAGCTGAAACTGCGCGACGCGCAGCAGCGCGAGCTGGCGGTGGTGCCGGCGGGTTGAAAGGCGTGCGTCGGCCACGCGCGCCCATCCCGGGGGAAGGTCTCTGCGACGACCACGCGTGTACAGCCGCATTCGTTTGAACGTCTTTTGGTGCATTGCACCATCGAGCCCATCCTCCCGTACACTGCGACGAACAGGGCGCGGCATTCAGCGGCGCCACAGCCGCGAGTGCAACGCATGGCCCGTTCCGTCGTCTTCGAAACCCAGGACCAGGCGCTGCGCGAGGACGTCAGCCTGCTCGGCAAGCTGGTCGGAGAAATGCTTTCCGACCAGTTGGGGGCGAGCTTCTTCCAGTTGCTGGAGCAGGTCCGCCGCTGCGCGATCCTGCGCCGCGAGGGTGAGAGCGCGCGGCTGGCCGAGCTGTCGGCGTTGCTGAGCGATCTGCCGGTAGAGCGTGCCGCCGACCTCGTGCGCGCGTTTTCGACCTATTTCCAGCTCGTCAACCTGGCCGAGCAGGTACACCGTATCCGCCGTCGCCGCGAACACCAGGCGGCCGATGCCGGTCCGCAACCGGGCGGCATCCTCGACGGGCTGCACCGGCTGCGCGCGGCCGGTGTCGGGACCGATGCGGTGCGTGCGGCACTCGCGCGGCTGCTGCTGGAGCCGGTGTTCACCGCACACCCCACCGAGGCCACCCGCCGCACGATGCTGGAGAAGGAGCAACGCATCGCGCGCGCCCTGATCGAACGCCTGGATCGCGGGCGCACGCCCTCGGAGGAAGCCGCGCGTCTGGCGCAAATGCGCATGCACATCACCGCCGCCTGGCAGACGGCCGAATACTCGCCGGTACGACCAAGCGTCGAGGAAGAACGCGAACATGTGCTGTTTTACCTTTCGGACGTGCTGTTCCGCGCGGTTCCGGCCTGCTACGCCGAGTTCGAGCGCTGCCTGGCGCTGACCTACCCGGAGCTCGCCGGCAGCCTGCGGCGACCGCTGCTGCGTTTCGGCACCTGGGTCGGCGGCGACATGGACGGCAATCCGAATGTCGGCGCCGACACCATCCGCGATGCGCTCGCCGCGCATCGGCGCGTGCTGTTCGCGCGCTATCTGTCCGAGCTGCGCGAATCGGCGTTGCTGCTGAGCCAGTCGCACACGCGGGTGGCGATCGACCCCGCGGTCGAGCAGCGCGTCGGCGAGTACTCGCGGCGACTGCGGCGCGCCTGGGCGGCGATTCCGAGACGGCATCGCGACATGCCCTACCGCTGCTTGCTGCTGCTCGCCGCAGCACGCCTGCAGGCTACGCTCGAGGACCGCGAGGGCGGCTATGCATCGCCATCCGAATTCCTCGCCGACCTCGAGTGCGTGCGCCTGTCGCTGCTGCGCAACGGCGGTCGCCACGCCGGCCTGCACCCCTACGAACGCTTTCTCGCACGCGTGCGCACCTTCGGCTTCCACCTCGCCGCGCTCGACTTGCGCCAACACGCGCAGGTGCACCGCGAGGCGCTGGTCGACTGCGTCGGCGGCGCGCCATGGGAGCAACGCGACCCCGACGAGCGGCGCGCGCTGCTGCGGCGCCTGATCACCGAAGCTGCGCCACCGCGTGCGTCGCTGGCGCCTGCCACCCAGTCGGTGCTGGCGGTATTCGGCGCACTTGCGGAGAGCCACGCCCGCTACGGTGAGACAGCCATCGGCGCTTTCATCGTCAGCATGAGTGAGAGCGCCGACGACGTGCTCGCGGTGCTCGCACTGGCGCGCCTGGCCGGAGCCACCGCAGGACCGCTCGTGATCGACGTCGCGCCACTGTTCGAGACCTTGGCCGACCTCGCCGCCGCACCACGGATCCTCGCCGAACTGCTCACCGATCCAGTTTATCGCGCACATCTGCGGACACGCGGCGAGCGCCAACTGGTGATGCTGGGGTACTCCGACAGCAACAAGGACGGCGGCATCGCCGCCTCGCGCCACGCCCTGCAGGAGGCGCAGGCGGAACTCGGTGCGATCGCCATGCAGGCCGGCATCAACCTGTCCTTCTTTCACGGCCGCGGCGGTACCGCCAGCCGCGGTGGCGGCCGCACCGAGCGTGCGGTCATGGCGGCGCCGCACGGCAGCGTCAACGGCCACCTGCGGCTGACCGAGCAAGGTGAGGTGATCCACCGCAAGTACGGCCTGCGCGCGATCGCCCTGCGCAACCTCGAACAGGCCTTCTGCGGCCTGCTGCACGCAACCCTGAATCCGCGCCCGGCGGATCCTCGCGAAACCGGCTGGCGCGCGCTGATGGCGCGCATCGCCGACTCCAGCCGCGATGCCTACCGCACGCTGGTCTACGGCGAGCAGACCTTCGCCGACTACTTCCGCGCGGCCACGCCCATCGACGTGATCGAACGCATGAAGATCGGTTCGCGACCCTCGTTGCGCAAGGGCGACCTGTTCCGCATCGAACAGTTGCGTGCGATTCCCTGGGTGTTCGCGTGGTCGCAGAGCCGCCACGGTTTACCCGGCTGGTACGGTCTTGGCAGCGGCCTCGCCACGGTCTGCTCGGAGGCGGGCGAGGAATGCGTCGCCGAGATGGCGCGCGACTGGCCCTTCTTCCGCTTGCTGCTGGAGGATGTCGAGATGGTGCTGGCCAAGGCCGACGCCGGCATCGCCGCGCAGTACTCGGCGCTCGCCGGTCCGTTGCATGCGCGCTACTGGCCGGCCATCGAATCCGAATGGCAACGCACCGGCGACTACGTCCTGCGTCTCAAGGGGAGCCGCGAACTGCTGTCCTACGACCGTCCGTTGCAGCGCACGATCCGCCTGCGCAACCCTTACGTGGATCCGATCAGCGTACTGCAAGTGGATCTGCTGCGCCGCTGGCGCCGCGGCGAGCGCCGCGACGACAGCCTGTTCGCGGCGCTGGTCTCCACCGTCAACGGCATCGCGCGCGGCCTTCAGAACACTGGCTGACACGCGGCGGGTCCGGGCCAGATCGCATCCACGGGACGGGGGATGCACCGGGAGCCGGTGTGCGGCCCCACCGGACGCGCTTCACAACCACCCGAACTTCCCCACGAACACCGCTGCGAGCACCCAGACCGCCACCGGCACTTCGCGAGCGCGACCGGCGATGAGCTTGATGGCGGCGTGACTGATGAAACCGATGGCGATGCCGTGGGCGATCGAGAAGGTCAACGGCATCGTGACCGCGCACAGGAAGGCGGGGGCGGCTTCGGAGAGGTCGTCCCAGACGATTTCGGCGAGCGCACGGGACATCAGCACGGCGACGTAGATCAGCGCCGGGGCCGTCGCGAAGGCGGGCACGCTGCCGGCGAGCGGGGCGATGAACAGCGCCGCGAGGAAGAGCAGGCCGACGACGACCGCGGTCAGTCCAGTGCGGCCGCCGACGGCGGTGCCGGCCGCGCTCTCGATGTAGGCGGTGGTCGAGGAAGTGCCGAGCAGCGAGCCGGCGGCAATCGCCGTGGAATCGGCGAGCAGCGCGCGCTTCAGGCGCGGCAGGCGACCGCGAGCGTCGAGCAGATCGGCGCGGTGGGAGACGCCGATCAGGGTGCCGGTGGCGTCGAAGAGCTCGACCAGGAAGAAGGTCAGCACCACCGCCACCAGGCCCGCCTCGAGCGCGGCGCCCACATCCAGTTGCAGCAGCACCGGCGTGATCGCGGGCGGCGACGCGAACACCCCCCGGAACGGGCTGACACCGAGCGCGATCGCGGCGGCGGTGATCGCCAGCACGCCGATCACGATGCCGCCGGCGACACGCCGCGCTTCCAGCCCGACGATCAACATCAGACCGGCCACAGCGAGCAGGGTGCCGGGCGCGCGCAGATCTCCCAGGCGTACCAGGGTGGCCGGGTCGCCGACGACGAGCCCGGCGTTCTTGAGGCCGATGATCGCCAGGAACAGGCCGATGCCGGCGCTGATCGCGAGCTTCAGCGAATGCGGGATCGCGTCGACGATCCACTCGCGGATGCGCAGCAGACTGAACGCGACGATCAGCAGGCCGGAGAGAAACACCGCGCCCAGTGCCGCCTGCCAGCTGTAGCCCAGACCACCGACCACGCTGAACGCGAAATAGGCGTTGAGACCCATGCCGGGCGCCATCGCGATCGGGTAGTTCGCGTACAGGCCCATCAGCAGCGAGCCGAAGGCGGCCGCCAGGCAGGTGGCCACGAACACCGCATCGCGCGGCATCCCGGCCGCGGCCAGGATGTCTGGGTTGACGAAGACGATGTAGGCCATCGCCAGGAAGGTGGACAGCCCGGCGAGGCATTCGGTGCGTACATCGGAGCCGTGCTCGCGCAGGCGGAACCAGGATTCGAGCATCTGGAGGATCTTGGTCGGCGGGCGGGTGATTATCGGACAGCCACGCCCGCAAGGAGCCGATCGGGTCCGGGCGATTCCATGCGGCGACCGAGATCGCCCGCAACCGATTCGCCGTGAATCGCGCGCACGCCTACGCGACCTCGCGCAGCAGCCGCCACAGGCGCCGCTGCGCCGGGCGCTGCGGTGCCAGCGCCGCGAGCGCGCGCGCATCTTCGATGGTGTCGAGGTCCCGCTGCACGGGCAGCAGCGTCAGTGGAACGCCGGCGCCGACCGCGGCGAGAAATCGCCCGGCAGTATCGGGATCGCCGTAGGGCACGCACGACCAGCCGCGACCGTCGTGGTCGACGTTCGAGCCGTAGAGCACGAAACCACCGTCGTGCGCCGGCGCCAGCACGCGCGCCGGCGTTTGCGCGAGCACCACGCAGGCTGCGAGGAGCGTCTCCGGCGTCAGTGCCGGCGCGTCCGCGCCCAGCAACAAGGCACTGCCATGGCGGGCGCGCAACTGCGCGTGAATGCCGCCCATGCGCGTACCGAGATCGCCGGGTGGCTGCACCAGCACCGGCCAGCCGGACCAGTACGTGCCGGCCCCGGCTTCGGCCACGGCCCAGTAGGGCTGTACCGAAGCGCGCGCAGCGACGGCCTGCACGCATTCGAACACGCATTCCAGGCAGCCGCGCCAGACCGCGAGCGCGGCCGGCGCGCCGATCACGGTCGCCAGACGCGTCTTCACCGGGCTCAGCTCCGACGTCTTCACGAACACCGCGAGGCCATGCGCCGCGCTCACCCGCGACGCCACTCCTGCCAGGCCTGGCTCCACGTCAGCCGCTGGTGACGCAAGGTGGTTTTCAGCCAACCATGCTCACGGTACTTGCGCGCGCTGGTCGGCAACGCCGCAGCCATGGGCATCGGCGCCACGCCGGCGCGCCGTGCAGCCCACACCAACGCGTGGTCCTCGCCGAAACTTCGCGCTTCGTCGAAACCGCCGAGCGCCTCGAAGCGCGTCCTCCGCAGCACGAATCCCTGGTCGCCGAAGGGCAGGCCGAAACGCCGGCAACGCCAGCGCGCCCCCCATTCGGTCAGGCGCAACAGTGGCGAATCGCGATCATGGAAGCGTAGGTCGAAGTAACCGAGAGCGTCGTGGCCGGCCGCGAGAAAAGTTGCGAGCCCGGCCAGGGTCCGCGCATCCGGCCGGCTGTCGGCGTGCAGGAACCACACCCACTCGGAACGCGCGCGGCGAGCCCCGGCATTCAGCTGGCGCGCACGCCCGCGCTCGACTTCGAGCACGCGTTGGGCCGGATCGCGCGGACGCGATTGCAGGTCGCCGATGGCAAACACCAGTACGCGGACGATGCCGGGCGCCTCGCGTGCGAGCAGTTCGACCAGCTCCCGCCAACTGCGGTCGCCGGGTCCCACCGGGATCACCGCCGTCAGGCTCGGTTGCGGGACTTCGATGCGGTCCCGAATCCCAAGTCCCGAGTCCCGGTGCGCGTTCACTCCGACCGCGCCAGTTCCTCGTCGGTCGGCAACGGCTGGCCGGTGTAGGCATGCAGGAAGGCTTCGGTCAACAGCTCCGATATCGTGCCATGCCGCAGCTTCTTGATCTGTCGGCGGGTACGTTCGTCGGTCAGCAGCTTGAGCACATGCACCGGAATGGTGACGGTGAGCTTCTTGGTCGCCTCGGCGCGTTTGCCGCGCTCGATGTAGGGATTGACGAACTCGTTCTCGGCCATGGGCGTCCTCCGGTTGTACGAAGGCTAGCAGAAGACGAGCGGTCGGTTGCTGGCCTCGGTCGCCGGCAGCGCGGCCGGAGCCGCTCTGCACTTCGGCTGCGCCATTCCTGCCGACGCCCATCGACCGGCGTTTGCTCGTCTCTTGACACCCATGTCTGGCGCGCGTAATGTTCCGCTTCAGACGTCTAGCCGTCCAGACGTCTGAACATTCACACTTCCAGGAGTGCGCAATGAGCCAGCCCGGCAGCTACCGTTTCGAGACCCTGCAACTGCATGCCGGCCAGGCGCCGGCGCCCGGCACCAACGCGCGCGCGGTGCCGATCTACCAGACCACCAGTTACACCTTCGATTCCGCCGAGCACGGCGCGCAACTGTTCGCGTTGCAGCGGTTCGGCAACATCTACACGCGGATCATGAATCCGACCACCGACGTTTTCGAACAGCGCATCGCCGCGCTCGAGGGCGGCGTGGCCGCGGTCGCGACGGCCTCCGGCCAGGCCGCGCAGTTCCTCGCGATCGCGACCATCGCCCAGGCCGGCGACAACATCGTCGCGACCAGCCTGCTCTACGGCGGCAGTTACAACCAGTTCAAGGTCGCGCTGCCGCGCCTGGGCATCGAGGTACGCTTCGTCGACGGCGATGACGTCGAGGGCTTCCGCCGCCTGATCGACGCGAACACCAAGGCGCTGTACGTCGAGACCATCGGCAATCCGGGATCGAACGTGCCCGATTTCGAGCGCCTCGCGAAGCTCGCGCACGAGCACGGGATCCCGCTGATCGTCGACAACACCTTCGGCGCCGGCGGCTTCCTGTGCCGGCCGCTCGATCACGGCGCCGACATCGTCGTCGCCTCGGCGACCAAGTGGATCGGCGGCCACGGCACCAGCATCGGCGGCGTGATCGTCGACGCCGGCCGCTTCGACTGGGGCAACGGCAAGTTCCCGCTGTTCACCGACCCGGCACCGGGCTACCACGGCCTGAACTTCTGGCAGGTCTTCGGCAAGGACGGTCCCCTCGGCAACATCGCCTTCGCGATCCGCGCGCGCGTCGAGGGCCTGCGCGACCTCGGCCCCTGCCAGTCGCCGTTCAACAGTTTCCTGCTGCTGCAGGGGCTGGAGACGCTGTCGCTACGGGTCGAACGCCACAACCAGAACGCCAACGCGCTCGCGCACTGGCTGCGCGCGCACCCACAGGTGCAGCACGTCAACTACCTCGGTTTCAGCGAGCACCCGAGCCACCTGCGTGCGAAGAAGTACCTGCGCCACGGTTTCGGTTCGGTATTCACCTTCGAGGTGCTCGGCGGCCGCGAGGCCGCGGCGGGCTTCATCGACGGCCTCGGGCTCGTCAGCCACCTGGCCAACGTGGGCGACGCCAAGACCCTGGTGATCCAGCCCGCTGCGACCACCCATCAGCAGTTGTCCGAGACCGAGCAGCGCAGCGCCGGCGTGACTCCCGGCCTGGTGCGCGTGTCGGTGGGCATCGAGCACATCGAGGACATCGTCGCCGACTTCGCGCAGGCGCTGGAGGGCGTGGCGTTGCGGCGGAGCGCCTGAGTGGCGAAGGGCGGTGGGGCACGGAGTGACTCTGGGTCACCGTGCCATCGGCGCCCCGGTCCGCCCGGACCTGCCTCCATCGTTCGCCTTTCACTCCCACCTGCAAGCCGACGAGCACCTCCATGGCCCACCCCTGCCACACCCCGGTCGCCATTCGCAGCCACACGCCCGCGGCGCCGCTGCCGCTGGAGCGCGGCGGCGAGATCGCGCACGCGACCGTCGCCTTCCAGACCTGGGGCGCGCTGAACGCGGCGCGCGACAACGCGATCTGGGTCTGTCACGCACTGACCGCGTCCAGCGATGTCGAAACCTGGTGGTCGGGCGTCTTCGGACCGGGACGCCTGCTCGACCCGACGCGCCACTACATCGTGTGCGCGAACGTGCTCGGCGGCTGCTACGGCAGCGCGGGGCCGGCCAGCATCGATCCAGCCAGTGGCGAGCGCCGCGGTGCGCGCTTCCCGGCGATCACGATCGGCGACCTGGTCGAGCACCAGCGGCGGCTCGCCGACCATCTGCGCATCGCCGCCATCGAACTGGTCGTCGGGGCCTCGATGGGCGGCTTCCAGGCGCTCGAGTGGGCGCGTCGCGACGGTCGCGTGCGGCGCCTGGCCCTGCTCGCGACGAGCTGGCGGCAGCCGCCGCAAGCGCTCGCGCAGGCGAGTCTGCAATGCGAGTTCATCCGCCGCGATCCGAAGTTCCGCGGCGGCGACTATGCACAGGACGATGGTCCGACCGAAGGCCTTGCGCTGGCGCGCCAGCTCGGCCACCTCACCTACCGATCCGCGCGCGAGCTGGACTTGCGCTTCGGTCGCGCGCGGCGCGCCGACGGCCGCTACCAGGTGCTGTCCTACCTGGACCACCAGGGCGACAAGCTGGTACGCCGCTTCGATGCCAACAGCTATCTGCGGTTGACCGAGGCGATGAACGAGTACGACTGCGCGGCCGGTGGCGACCCGGAATCCGCGCTCGCCGCACTGACCTTGCCGACGCTGGTGGTCGCACTCGACAGCGACCAGCTCTACTACCCCGGCGAACAGCACCGTCTGGCGCGCGCGTTACCGCGCGGACGCCTGGTCGAGTTCGAGACCGTCTGGGGCCACGACGGCTTCCTGGTCGACGCCGCGCGCCTGGATCCGCTGTTGTGCGCCTTTCGCGACGAGCCGCTGCCGGAGGCGAACGTGACCCGGCTGCCGGCGCGCGCGGGCACCCGCCGCCCGCGCATCCCGACGGTCCTGCTCGGTGCGACCGGGCGCGTCGGCGGCGCGCTGCTGGAGTTGCTCGCGCAACCGGGCTGCGAGGCGCCGTTGCAGCTGGTGGGCGTGGCCAACTCCCGCGCCGCGCTGTGGCAAGCGGAGGGTCTGGCGCCCGGGCTCGCGGCCGAACGCCTGCGCGCGCATAGCGCAGGCAGCGTCGCCGGGCTGCTCGAACAATTGCGTGCGCAGCCGCGGCCGGCGCTGCTGATCGATTGCAGCGCCGATGCCGTCGCCGCCGCGCATGCGCTGCGACTGCTCGAGGACGGCGTCGCGCTGGTGACGCCAAACAAACTCGGTTTCGCGGCGGCGCAATCCGACTACGCGCGCATCCGCGCCGCGCTCGCGCACACCCCGGCGGCGTGGTCGGCGACCGTCGGTGCCGGGCTGCCGGCGCTGGCGACGATCCGTCGTCTGCGCGCCGCAGGCGATCGCCTGCTCGGCATCGAGGCGACGCTGTCGGGCACGCTCGGCCATCTGCTGACGCGCGTACAGGAAGGCGCAAGCCTGCGGCGCGCGCTCGCCGAGGCGATCACTCTGGGCCTGGCGGAACCCGATCCGCGCGCCGATCTCGGCGGCGAGGATGTGCGCCGCAAGCTGGTGATCCTGCTGCGCGAGGCCGGGATCCCGATCGAGCCGCAGGCGGTTGCGCATGCACCGCTGCTGCGCTGTGCGAGCGAGCTGCCGTGGGACGAAGCCGTCGGCCTGCACGAGCACGACTGGCTGGCCCTGGTCGCAGACGCCGCGCGCGCCGGTACCCGCCTGGTCTATCGCGCCGCGTGGACGCCGCAGGAAGGCGCGCAGGTCGGTCTCGCGCTGCTCGCGGCCACCCATCCGCTGGCCGGCGCGCGCGGCGTGGAGAATCGCATCGTGCTGCGCAGCGAGCGGCACGCCGAGCTGCCGATCATGATCGCTGGCGCCGGCGCGGGGGTGCGCATCACCGCCGCGGCGGTACTCGCCGACGCGGTCGAAGTCGCGACGCGGCTGCTGGCGGCGGAACCACGCGCGGAGGCATTTCGCCTCAGCGCCGCGCTGTAGCAGGGCTGCGGCCCTCGCGACACCCGGCCGACACCCACCGCCACCGCAGCGGCCGCCGACCCGGACGCGACCGATCACCGCTTCGCAGCACTGTCCCCTGCCGGTCTACAATGCCGTTCGACCTTGGTCGGCCTGCAGGCGCGTGACTCATGGCGAAACACGAACTCGATACGCTGACCACCCAGCGCGGCAGCCTCGCCAGGCTCGCCGAGGCGATCGGCGCCAAGCACAGCGCCTACCTCACCGTCACGCAGGGCGAAAACCAGGGCCGCCGAATCAAACTCGGCGACGTACCGGTTTCGATCGGACGCTCGGCCGATTGCGATTTCCGCCTGATCAATCGCGCGATCTCGCGCCTGCATTGCCGAGTCTGGCGCGACAACTCCGGCTTCTGGGTACGCGATCTCAATTCCACCAACAAGACCTATCTGAACGACCGTCCGGTGGTCGAAGCGCGACTCAAGGACGGCGACTTCATCACCGTCGGCGGCACCGTGGTCCAGTTCACCCAGGAACAGGACGTCGACCACGCCGCACAGAGCGAGTTCTTCGACCTGGTCACCCACGACCAGTTGACCGGGCTCTCGCAGCGACGCGTGTTCGAACAGTCGCTGGAGCAGGAGATCGCACGCAGTACCCGCCGCCAGCGCGAGTTCGTGCTCGCGATCATCGACGTCGACGAGATGAGCCGGATCAACCGCGAATGGGGCAAGCCGGCCGGCGACGATGTGCTGAGACAGGTCGCCAAGGCGCTCAAGGCCGGACTGCGCGAAGAAGACCTGCTGTGCCGCTACGGCGGCGGCGAGTTCGCCGCGCTGCTGCCCGAGACCGGCAGCGAAGAAGCCGAAAAACTGCTCCATGCGGTACGTTCGGCGATTGCCAACGTCGAGTTTTTCATCCACGGCCAGACTCGCCGCGCCAGCGTCAGCATCGGCCTGCTGCTGTGGAAGCCCGAGTTCAAGACCGCCGCCATCGCCCTGGAGCGCGCCGAGGAGAAGCTGAAAGTGGCCAAGGAAGCGGGGCGCAACAAGCTCGTCTCCTGAACGCGGGCACGGCGCTCCGACCCTCCCGGTCCAGCGGCTTTCGGAAAATGCAGCTTCAGTGCTGCCGGCCTACGCCGCCCGCGGCGCGGTCCCGAGGACGGCCAGCAAGCGCTCCACGTCCTCCAGCGAGTGCGCTGCCGACAGCGCGATGCGCAGGCGTGCGCCGCCGCGGGGCACGGTCGGTGGGCGCACCGCCGGACAGTGCACGCCGGCGGCTTCGAGGCGGGCCGCCAGTGCCAGCGCGGCGGCGCTGTCACCGACCAGCAAGGGCTGGATCGGCGTCGCCGACGGCAGCAGCGTCCAGCCCTGCTGCGCGGCGCCGGCACGCAGCCTCGCGATCAGCGCAAGCGACTGTGCGCGCTCGGCATCGGCCGCGCGGGCGAGTGCGACCGCGACGATCATGGCCCGCACCAACGCCGGCGGCAGCGCGGTCGTGTAGACATAGCTGCGCGCGCCGTGGACGAGCGCGTCGACCAGCGCATCGCTGCCGCAGATCACGGCCCCAAAGCCCCCGAGCGCCTTGCCGAGCGTGCCCATCCACACCGGCACGTCGCCGGGACCAAGTCCGGCGGCGGCGCATCCGCCGCGTCCCTGCGGTCCGAGCACGCCGAGCGCGTGCGCCTCGTCGACCATCAGCCAGGCGCGCTCGCGACGCGCGAGCGCGGCCAGGTCCGCGAGCGGCGCGACATCGCCGTCCATGCTGAACACGCTGTCGGTCACCAGCAGCGCGCGCGACTGCGGCTGCGCCGCGAGCCGCCGCGCGGCGTCGCCGACGTCGGCGTGGCGATAGCGGCGCAGCGCGGCGCCGGCGAGGCGCGCGCCATCCAGCAGG
>JABAQR010000028.1 GCA_019187485.1 Lysobacterales bacterium
CTCCATTACGCCGATCCTGGAGTGGATCGTTTACGGCGATCCTGAAGTGGCTCCATTACGCCGATCATCGACTGGCTCCATTACGCCGATCCCGAAATGGCTCCATTGGGGCGGTCGGTGACAATCCCGGACGGGTCGGGTTCGAGTCGTCTGCGTCCCTGCCGCGAGCGGTTGCACCGACCGTCTCGCGGCGATAGCGTGCCGCGGCCCACTCGATTGTCGCTGTCATGGCCAAGCTCTACTTCTACTACTCGGCGATGAACGCCGGAAAGACCACGGTGCTGTTGCAGAGTGCGCACAACTACCACGAGCGCGGCATGCGCACGCGCATCTATGTGCCGCGCATCGATGATCGCTACGGCGTCGGCCAGGTGCGCTCGCGCATCGGCCTGTCGGCGCAGGGCCATGTCTTCGACCGCGACGATGACCTCCACCAGCGCGTGCAGGCGGACATCGCCGTACACGGGCCGCTGCACTGCGTGTTGGTCGACGAAGCGCAGTTCCTGTCCAAGGCCCAGGTCTGGCAACTGACCGACATCGTCGACCGGCTGGACGTGCCGGTGCTCGCCTACGGTCTGCGCACGGATTTTCAGGGCGAGCTGTTCGAGGGCAGCCAGTATCTGCTGGCCTGGGCGGACTCGATCAGCGAAATCAAGACCATCTGCCACACCGGCCGCAAGGCGACGATGGTGGTGCGGGTGGATGAACACGGACACGCGATCACCCAGGGCGCACAGGTGGAGATCGGCGGCAACGACCGCTACGTCTCGGTTTCGCGCCTCGAGTTCAAGCGCGTGTTCGCCGGCGAAAGCACGATCCCGCTGAAGCAGGGCACGCTCTTCGAGTGATTTCCTCGACGGGGCGATCCGTCCCGGCAAGCTCGTGGGCTCAAGCTCGCCGTCCGCCCCGCTGCCGGATAGAGCCCCTGCGCTGTCGGCGCTATGCTGGCCGCTTCCCCCACGCGGAGCGCGACACCATGGGCATCCTCGATTTCGTCAAGTCGGCCGGCGAGAAAGTGCTGGGCGCGGCCACCGCCGGCAATACCGCCGGCGCGTTGCTGGACCACCTGAAGTCCAAGGGACTGAAGAGCACGGACGTGATGGTCGAGTACGATCCGGCGCGCGCCACCGTCAAGGTCAGCGGCAAGACGTCGAGCCAGGCCGACAAGGAGAAGCTGCTGCTCGCGCTCGGCAATGTCGAGGGCGTCGAGAAGGTCGACGAGGATCTGGTCGCCGAACAGGCCGACACTGCCGCGTCCTTCTATACCGTCAAGAAAGGCGACACCCTGAGCGCGATCGCCAAGGCGCACTACGGCAAGGCCGGCGCCTACATGAAGATCTTCGAGGCCAACCAGCCGCTGCTGAAGGATCCCGACAAGATCTATCCCGGGCAGGTGCTGCGCATCCCGACGACCTGAAGCACGCGGGCATGCCGCGTCGTGTGCTGCCCGCGCTATTGCTGGCGCTCGCGGCACCGGCGCTGGCCGATGTGGTGTGGGAGCCTTTTGTCGAACCCTACGGTCAGATCTTTCCGAGCCTGGAACTGGCAACGGCGACGCTGCCCGCCGATCCCGCCGCGGAAGATCCGACTCTGATCGGCGACCCGCAGGGCCTGATCGGCGTCTCCCTGGAAGGCGCGCGCCCCGGCGCGCGCTTCGAGCTGGTTGTGCGTGTGCCCGGCTGGGCGCGCGACAGTCGCCTCGCCGGCCGCATCCCGCAGGGCGACGGAGACATCACGCTGACGCCGACCATCGCCTGGGATTACCCGGCACTCGCCGCCAACCGCCAGCCGCGCCCGGCAACGGTCGAGTTCGAACTGCGCCTGGCCGGCGAAGTTGTGGAGACGCGCACCTTGCGGGTGCGCCTGCACTCGGTCAACGATGCGCTGTACTACATCGACGAGCCGGACGACGCCGAGGATCTCGATTTCAACTGGCTGTTCGCCGCCTATGTCCACGAGGAACACCCGGCGGTCGAGCAGATCCTGAAAGAGGCGCTCGACGCCGGCGTCGTGGACGGCTTCAGCGGCTACCAACAGGCTGACCGCGACGCGGTGCTGAAGCAGGCGCACGCGGTCTGGCATGTGCTCCAGCAACGTGGCATCCGCTATTCCTCGATCACCCGCACCGCGAGCGAGCACACCAGTGTGCGCAGCCAGCACGTGCGCTTCATCGACGAATCGCTGGCGATGAGCCAGGCGAACTGCGTCGACGGCAGCGTGCTGATCGCCTCGGTGTTGCGCAAGATCGACCTCGCGCCGGTGCTGGTGCTGGTGCCCGGGCATATGCTCGTCGGCTTCGCGCTCGACGCTCGGGGCGAACGGTGGGCCTGGCTCGAGACCACTCTGCTCGGCGTCGCGCCACCCACAAGACTCGCAGGTGGCCCGCGCGCGCAGCATGAGGGAAAGGCGAAACTCGCGGCTGCCATCGACGCTTCGCTGGCGAGCTTCGAGGCCGCGCTCGATGCCGGCCAACGCCAGATCGACGCTGCCGACGGCGCCTTCGACGACCCGCACAATCGCGACTACCAACTGATCGACATCCAGGCCGCGCGCGAACTCGGGGTCATGCCGATCGCGCGCTGAGCGCGAGACTCATCGCTCGCCGGACGGAAACTCCGGCGAGGCGCTCACGCATCCATCGGTTCGAAGTCGGCTTTGGTGGCACCGCAGTCGGGGCACACCCAGTCTTCCGGCAGGTCCTCGAAGCGGGTGCCCGGCGCGACGCCGGCAACCGGGTCGCCCTCGGCGGGATCGTAGACGTGCTGGGAAACCATGCAGCGATCCCTGCCTGCGCCAGACTGTGCGCGCGCGCTGGGGCAGCAGCGGCAGGACCGCACCGAAAGCGAGGGCGAAAGCGGTGCGCAGGAAGGAGCGACGAGGGTGTACGCGGGAGGCGGCCACGCGCGTGCTCGGTGGTGGACGATGCAGCCGCCATGTCAGGCCGGCACAGCGGTTCCGGCACCGCGCTGGCCGATCGCCCCGCCATCGCGTGCCCTCGTCAAACATCCGGGCTAACATCCCTGCACGCCCCCGCCGGAGTGCCGCCATGCGCCGTCGTGTCACCCACGTCGATCCGCTGTCCGCTGCGCGCGTGCTCGCGCTGCTGCTGTTCGTGCAGGGCTTCGTGCTCGGCGCGCTGGCGCTGTTGCTGCGGGTGGCGGGCATCGACCTGCCGTTGCCACTGACGCCGCCGCCGGGCGGCAACACGATCACGCTGCTGCTGTGGACACCGCTCAGCTTCGGCGCGGTCGGCGCGATTTCCGGCGGCATCCTCGCGGCGATCTACAACTTCGTCGCCAGGCGCTTCGGCGGCATCGAGTACGAGATGGAGAAGAGCGTCTGAGGCGGCGCGCGATCGCCAGCAGGCAATGGAACGCCAGCGCCTGATCGAATCGCTGTTCGCGGCTGCCGCGCTGAGTTTTCTCGCGATCGGCTGTTTCCTGGTGCTGCGCCCCTTCCTGTCGGCGCTGATGTGGGCGGTGATCCTGTGCTACGCCAGTTGGCCGGGCTATCGCTGGCTGGAACCGCGCCTGGGTGGCCGGCGTACGTTGACCGCGGTGCTGATGACCTGCGCGGTGGCCGCAGTGCTGGTGCTGCCCTTCGTGATCGTCGGCTTCACGCTGGCCGACAATGTCAGCGCCTGGGTGATCGCGGTCAAGGCCTGGGTGGCGGACGGCCTGCCGCCGCCGCCGTCCTGGGTTTCCGGGCTGCCGCTGATCGGCACCGACCTCGCCGAGAAATGGAACGCCCTCGACACCGGCGCCGGCCTCGCCGACGCCGCGCTGCTGGTGCTCAACCCGCTGCGCGAGGCGGTGATCGCGGCCGGCGCGGTGATCGCGCGCGGCACCATCGAGATGGGCCTGTCGGTGTTCATCGCCTTCTTCGTGTTCCGCCGCGGCGACGAGCTCGCGCTCGGCCTGCGCCAGGCACTGACGCGGCTGATCGGCCCGCGCGCGCGCCAATTCATCGAGGTTGCCGGCGGCACCATCCAGGGCGTGGTCTACGGCATCCTCGGCACCGCGCTCGCGCAGGGCGTGCTCGCCGGCATCGGCTTCTCCCTGGTCGGCGTGCCCGGCGCGCTGTTCCTCGGCCTGCTGACCTTCTTCATGTCGCTGATCCCGATGGGGCCGCCCTTCGTGTGGGTGCCGGTGGTGGTCTGGCTGATCTCCGGCGAACACTGGGCGGCCGCGGTGTTCATGGCCATCTGGGGCTTCTTCGTGATCAGCGGCATCGACAACATCATCAAGCCCTGGCTGATCAGCCGCGGCTCGCAACTGCCCTTCGTGCTGGTCTTCCTCGGCGTGATCGGCGGCATCGTCGCCTTCGGCTTCCTCGGCGTGTTCCTCGGGCCGGTGCTGCTCGCGGTCGGCTACACCCTGCTGCTCGCATGGAACCGCGGCGAGCGCATCGAAGGCGAGGGCGCGGGGACCGCGCCGACGGAGCCCGTCGCAGGCGTCTGAGCGATCCGACGCGCCGCTGCGCATCGCGCCACGGTTGGCCCGCGCGTTGCCCCGAAGCCCTGGGCGGAACGAACGATCTGGATCCTCAAGCGCCCCGCAGCGCGCGCTCGAGTGCGGCAAAGCCCTGCGCCATCGTCACCCGCGGGCGCCAGCCGAAGTCGCGCGCGGCGGCGGAAATGTCGTACCAGTGCGCGGTCGCCAGCTGGTCGGCGACGAAACGCGTGAGCGGCGGCTCGCCGGGCAGGCGCAGGGTGTGCCACGCCAGTTCCATCGCGGCGCCGATCCCGTAGGCGGCGCGCCTGGAGATGCGTGCGCGCGCCGGCGGCAGGCCGGCGCATGCGAGCAGACGGTTGATCATCTCCTCGATCGCGATCGGCTCGCCGTTGGAGACGAAGTAGGCACGACCGGCCTGGGGTGCGTGCGGTCCCAGCGTGTCCGCGGCGGCGAGGTGCGCTTCGACCGCGTTGTCGATGTAGGTGGCGTCGATGCGCTTGCCGGGCGCGCCGATGAAGCGCAGGCGGCCGGCGCGGGCGCGCGCGACGATGCGCGGCAACAGGTGGTTGTCGCCCGGGCCCCAGATCAGGTGCGGACGCAACGCGACGGTCGCCAGCGCCGGGCCGTTGGCGGCCAGCACCTCGCGTTCGGCGGCCGCCTTGGTCGCCGGATAGTGCGCGAGGAAGCGCGTCGCGTACGCCAGGCGTTCGTCCTCGCCCTCGATGTCGTGGCCGTCGTGGACCACGCTCGGCGTCGAGGTGTAGACCAGGCGTGCGATCGCGTGTTCGCGACAGGCATCCAGCACATGTCGCGTGCCGCGCACGTTCGCGCGGTAGTAGTCCTCGTGCTTGCCCCAGTGCCCGGCCTTGGCGGCGACGTGGAACACGATGTCGCAACCGGCGGCCGCCGGGATCACCGCGTCGGCCTCCGCAATGTCGCCGCAGCGCACGTCGACGCCGAGCGCCGCCAGCGCCGGCGCCTCGCCGCGCTGCAGCGCGACCACCTCGTCCCCGCGCGCCCGCAAGGCCCGTGCCAGCGCGCCGCCGAGGAAACCGGAGGCGCCGGTGATCAGGGCGCGCATGGCGTGGAGGCACGCGAGCAACTGCTGCACATGCGAGGCTGGGGGCTGGGGGCTGGGGCGCGAAAATCGTCGCATGCGGCGGCAAGCGGGCTAGTCGACAGAAGCGCGAAGCCTTGCGGACTTGCACCCCAGCTCCCAGCCCCCAGCCCCCAGTCCCGCCTTTGCTGCCTCGTCCTCACGCCTGCCGCTCCGTCCCGATCGCCACCTGCGGCACCGGCACGCCGAGTTTCTCGGCGGCCCAGCGCTTCAAGTATTCGCGGCCGATCTTGGCGTTGTGGCGGATGTCGACCGGGAAGCGTGGGTAGTAGAGGATCCGCTGGATCGTCCGCGTGTGGCTGTGGCGGGCGGCGAGCGCGCGCAGTTCCTCGCGGATGCGCTCGTGCTGTTCGCGGCCGACGCCGGGTTCGAGTTCGACGATCAGCACCGGCTCCTCTTCGCCAGGCTGACCGATGCCGACCAGCGCGCTGCGGAAGACCTGCGGGTGGGTGTTGAAGATCGGCTCGACCTGCTCGGTGCAGATCGGCCCGCCCTGCGCCTGCACGCGCTGGCTGCGGCGGCCGCACATCCACAGCCGGCCGGCCTCGTCGAAATAGCCGAGGTCGCCCATGCGGTGCACGGTGCGCGCGCCTTCGCGGATCTTGCCGATGCGGTCGGCATCCGCACGGTTGTAGTAGCGCTCGGTCGCGGTGGGGCCGGTCACGGTGATCTCGCCGACGGTGCCGGCGGGCACCACCAGCTCATCGCTCCAGTGCTCGATCGGCGCATCGCTGATGCGGATCACGCGCACCTGGTTGGGCGCGACCACCTGCCCGACCAGGGTGCCGGCGCCGTGTTCGGTGCGGCCGCGCGCGTGCTCGATCAGCTCGCGACCCTCGACCACCGCCACCGGCAGGCATTCGGTGGCGCCGTAGGGCGTCCACAGCTTGCCGTCCTCCGGGAGCAGCTTGCGCATGCGCTCGACCACCGCCACCGGCACCGGCGCGCCGGCCGAGATCACCCGCTTCAGGGTCGGCAGCTTGACCCCGCGCGGCGCGCCCCAGCGCGAGATCGTGTTGACCAGCGCCGGCGAGGCGAACAGGTTGGTGACGCCGAAATCGTGGATGGTCTGGATCAGCTTGGCGGGATCGGCCATCGCCGGCCGCGTCGGGTCCATCTCCGGGATCACCGTGGTCATCCCGAGCGCCGGGTCGAACAAGGCGAAGGGCGGGAAGGTCGGCAGATCGATCTCGCCGGGGCGGATGTCGAAGGCCGCGCGCAGCAGTTCCACCTGGGCCATGAAGTGGCGGTGCTGGTAGACCACGCCCTTGGGGATGCCGGTCGAGCCGGAGGTGTACAGGATCGCCGCGGCCTCGTCCTCGCGGGTGTCGGCGAGCACCGCCGGCGTGCGCTTGCGCGCATCGCTGCCCTCGCGGCCGATCTTCAGCAGTTGCGCGTAGCTGTACCCGCCCCACATCACGCGCGGGCCGACCGTGACCAGCGTGCGCAGCGTGCGCCGGCCCCAGCCGAGCGCGACGCGCGCCGCGTGCGCCAGCGGGATGCCGATGAAGGCGGCCGGCTCGGCCTCGGCCAGGCACTGCTTCAACGCCGTGCGCGCGATGCCGGGGTCGATCAGCACCGGCACCGCGCCGGCCTTGAACAACGCGAACATCAGCACGAACAGCTCGACGCTGGGGCGCACCATCAGCACCGTGCGCACGCCGCGGCCGATGCCGATGCGCTCGAGCCCGCAGGCGATCGCGTCGGATTCCTCGTCGAGTTGCGCATAGGTCAGGTGGGTGTGCGCCGGCCTCCCGGCGATGTCGGCACCGCAGGGCACGAAGATCGCGATCTGGTGCGGGCGCTCGCGCGCCATGCGGGTCAGCGCGGAGGCGATGTTGGCGCTGTCCATGGTGGCGGGGTGACGGAAAAGGGGCGCAAGGGTGCCGCGTGGGCGGCGACGGGTCAACCGTTCCGTCGGCGCCGTGCGGCTTGGCGGGCGCACACGGGAGCAGCGGCGCAGAAGCGCCGCCCTCCGGATGCTCATCGGGCTGCCCGTGGCCTGCTTGGGCCCGCAGTCAGCGCCGGCGCGGCAGAATGTGGGTTCCTCCGGGGACCAGGTCGTACCTGCAAGCTCGCAACGCATGCCCATCCGTGTCGCCCTCGCAGCCTTGCTGCTCACAGCACTCTCCGCCTGCACACCGTTGCAGCTGGAGCATCCGCTGCCGCCGGAAGCCGCGCTCGCCCCGGCCACCACGGGCACGATTGCGCAGACCGTCGCCGCCATCGGCCTCGCGCCCGGCGAATCCAGCTACCGCCTGATCGAATCCAATACCGACGCGCTGGCCTTGCAGTTGCGCGCGGCGCAACTGGCGACGCGCAGCCTGGACTCGATGTACTACATGTGGCTGGACGATGTTTCCGGGCGCCTGCTCGCCTGCGAGCTGATGCGCGCGGCCGACCGCGGCGTGCGCGTGCGCGTGCTGGTGGACGACATGTACGCGCGCAAGCTGCCGATCGAGCTGGCCGCGCTCGACCGCCACCCGCGCATCGAGCTGCGTGTCTACCACCCGTACCGCACGCGCAATTCGGCGGTCGGCGCGGTGCTCGAGTTCGTGTTCAGCGGCTTCCGCCTGAACCACCGCATGCACAACAAGGCATGGATCGCCGACGGCCAGATCGCTCTGCTCGGCGGTCGCAACGTCGGCGATCCGTACTTCGGCCTGCACGAGGGCTTCGATTTCCGCGATCTCGGCGTGCTGCTGGCGGGCGCGGGCGCACGCGAGGTGAGCGCGATCTTCGATGAGTACTGGAACTCACCGATCGTGCTGCCGCTGGCGGCGGTACCGTCGCGGCAAGCGGTGCCGGAACTGGCCGATGCGCAGCGCAGACTGGAGGAAGGACGCGCACGCACGCTGGCGATGCCGGAGTTTGCACCGATCCTCGCACCGCGCGCGCTGGACGCCGAAATCCGCAGCGGCGAACGCCGTTTCCTTGGCCGCGACGTGCATGTGGCCAGCGACCTCCCGGACAAATGGCAGCAGCGTGCCGCCGCCCCGATCGGTGTCGCCGCCGAACTGCGGCGGGTGATCGACGGCGCACAGCGCGAAGTGGTGTTGATCTCGCCGTACTTCGTGCCCGGCCGGGAAGGCATCGCCTGGCTGCGCCTACTGGAGGATCGCGGCGTGCAGGTGCGCGTGCTGACCAACTCCGTCAACGCCACCGACATCCCGGCGGTGCATGGCGGCTATGCCCGCTATCGGCGGCGTCTGCTGCGCGCCGGCATCGAGATCCACGAGCTGAAACGTTCCTCGCGACTGCGCCGCCTGGAGTCGCCTTTCCACGGTTCCTCGCGCGCGAGCCTGCACACCAAGGCGGTGGTGATCGACGGCCGCATCGCCTTCGTCGGCTCCTTCAACCTCGATCCGCGCTCGACCTGGATCAACACCGAGATGGGCGTGTTCATCGACGACCCGCGCTTCGCCGCGCAGGTGCGTCGCGGCTACGAGCGCAGCCTGGGCGGCGAGCACAGCTACCGACTGGCGCTGGAAGGCGAGCACCGCGAGCGCCTGGTCTGGTACGACCTGCAGGACGGCCAGCCGCGCCGCCAGACCCGCGAACCGACCTCGAGCTGGAGCCGTCGCCTGGTCGCCCTGCTGGCGCGCGTGGTGCCGACGGTGGAAAGGCATTTGTGAGTGGGCACGAGGGCACGGGGAAAGCCCGCCCCTGGGGGGCGGCGCTCCGGCACCACCGCTTTCGCGGCACGCTGTACGGCGTGCCGTGCAGGAGCGCGGTCTTCCAGTCGTCGCGACCCCATTCTTTCCCGCACCCTCGTGCCCCATGCCCCGTCCTCCCTCCCGCCATTCGCGTCGGGAACTTCGGCGGCCTCGTCCGCTCCCAGGGCATCCGTTGCAGCTGTACCCCGACATGATCGAGCTGAGCGCAGTCACCCGCACCTACACCATGGGCGACAACGAAGTGCACGCGCTGGCGGGCGTGGACCTGCGCATCGACGTCGGCGAATACGTCGCCATCACCGGCCCTTCGGGTTCGGGCAAATCCAGCCTGCTGAACCTGCTCGGTTGCCTCGATCAGCCCACCTCGGGCAGCTACCGGCTGGATGGCGAGGCGGTATCGCAGCTCGACGACGAGCGCGTCAGCGAGTTGCGCAGCCGCAAGATCGGTTTCGTGTTCCAGAGCTTCTTCCTGCTGCCGCGGCTGACGGTGCTGGAGAACGTGCTGTTGCCGCTGCGCTACGCGCGTGAGCCCGATCCGCAGGCACCGGCACGCGCACGCTCTCTGCTGGATCGCGTGGGTCTGTCGGACCGGCTGACGCATCGCCCGAACGAGCTGTCCGGTGGCCAGCAGCAGCGCGCCGCGATCGCGCGCGCGCTGATCCGTGCGCCGTGCCTGCTGCTCGCCGACGAGCCCACTGGCAACCTCGATTCGAAAAGCAGCGCCGACGTGCTGCGGCTGATCGGCGAGCTGCACGCCGAAGGTCAGACCGTGGTGCTGGTCACCCACGACGCCGAGGTCGCCGCGAACGCGCCGCGCCACGTGCGCCTGCGCGATGGCCTGGTCGAAGGAGACGATCGTCGTGGCTGAAGCACGCTGGCTGCCCTGCCTGCTGCTGTGCGCGGCGCTCGGTGTCGACGCCGCACCGCTGGTGTCCGGCGAGGTCTATGCGATCGGCGCCCAGGTCCTGCGCACGCCGCCCTCGCCGAACTCGCCGGTGGTGCTGCGCCATTACCTGGCGGACGGCACGCGCGTGCGGGCCGGCGATGTGGTGCTGCGCATCGACGGCGGCGCGGCCGCCAGCAGCATCCGCCAGTTCCGCTCGCAGCGCTTGCAGGCGCAGGCGCGCGCCGACAAGGAGATCGCCGAACTCGAGGTCAAGGCACTGGACGCCGAGCGCGCGCTGCGCAATGCCGAGCTGGCGCTGACCAGGGCCGAGCTCGACGCCGGCATCCCGAAACGTTTCATCACCGCGCTCGACCACGACCGCTATCAAGGTGAGTTGCTGCGCGCGCGCGACGACCTCGCGGTCAAGCATGGCGAGTGGCGGGCGGCGCAATCGGCGACGCAGCGCCGACGCGAGGATGCACGGCTGGAGCTCGACCAGTTGCAGACCCAGATCGACTACTGGCAGACCCAGCTCGACGCCGCCGAGTTGCGCGCGACCCGCGCCGGCGTGGTCGTGCACGGCTTCGATCCCTGGCGCGGCAACCGCTTCGACGAAGGCTCGCAGTCCCTCCCCGGCAACCGCGTCGGCGAGATCGTCGACGCCGAGGATGCGCCGCAACTGGGCGTGCGCGCGTGGGTGCTGGAGGTAGACCGCGCCGCGCTGCAACCGGGTCAGGCGGTGGACGTCCGCTTCGATATGCTCGGCGGACGCAGCCTGCCGGGACGCATCGAGACCATCGCCGGCGCGCCGACCAGCAAGGCCGAGTGGGGCGATGGCCGCTACTTCGAGGCCGAACTGGCGGTCGAGCTGGACGCGCAGGCCCGGCGTCTGCTGCGCCCCGGCGCCAGTGCGCGGATCGCACCGGCGCGCGGCGGAGTCGGTGCCACCGGTTCGCGCGCGCCGACGTCAGCTGCGACGGCGCGCCGTTTCGAGGGCGAGATCATCGCCCGCGACGCCAGCGCGATCGCGCCGCCCGAGGTCGGCGATGTGTGGCTGCTGGCGCTCACGCAGTTGCTGCCGGACGGCACCCCGGTGAGCGCGGGCCAGGTGGTCGCCACCTTCGACGGCAATGAACTGACCCGCCAGTCGAACGAGAAGCGCAGCAGCCTCAACGAGAAGCAGACCCTGCTCGGCAGGCTCGCGCTCGAGCACGCCGAGCGTGCGCGCGCCGAGGCGATCGCCACCGCCGAGGCGCGCGCGAAGCTCGTCAAGGCACAGCGCAAGGCCTCGCAACCGGCCGAGCTGTACGCCGCCAACGACTACCGCAAACTGGTCGCCGAACGCCGCCTCGCCGAGCTCGAGATGGCACTGGTCGAGCGCCGCGAAGTCCTCGCCGCGCGCCAGCGGAAGGCCGAGCGCGCGCAGATCCAGGCTGAAGCCGACGACCTCGCCGCGCAGGTCGCGGAGATCGAGGAGGGCCTGGGCAAGTTGCAGGTGAAGGCGCCGCGGTCGGGCGTGATGCTGCACCTGTCCAACCACCAGGGCGAGAAGTTCGATGTCGGCGACCAGATCTTCCGCGGCCAGGCGGTCGCGCAGATCCCGGACATGGAGCGGCTCGCGGTGCGCATGCAGTTGCCGGAGCGCCAGGCCGACGAGGTCCGCATCGACCAGCCCGCGCGCATCGAGGTCGACGGCGGCGCCGTGCCGACGATGACCGGCAAGGTGGTCGCCATCGGCCGCGTGGTGCGCTCGCGCTCACGGGTCGTGCCGGTGCCGGTGATCGACGTCGAAATCGAGCTCGACGCGCTGCCGGCCGCTGCGCGACTGAAACCGGGGCTGCCGGTACGCGTGGAGTTGCTGCGTGGGGAGGATGCATGAAGCGCTTGTCGCTGATCGGTTGCTGCTTGTCGGCAGCACTCGCCGCCTGCTCCGGCGACGCCCCCGAGACCGCGCCGCCGGTGGAAGTCGTCGCGCCGCGGCCGCTGGAGCTGCGCATCGACACCCAGGGCGAGCTGCGTTCGGCCAAGGCCACGCCGCTGACCGTGCCGGGCAGCAACTGGGCGACCCGGCAACTGGTGTGGATGAAGCCCGAGGGCTCGGCGGTGCAGGCGGGCGAGGTGGTCGCACGCTTCTCCGCGGACCGCAGCCTGATCGACCTCGCCGAGGCGCGCGTGCAACTGTTGCGCAACGCGCTCGCGCGTGCCGCCAAGCAGTCCGAGCTGGTCGGCAGCGAGGCGCGCATCGACGCCGAGATCGCACAGGTCGATACCGAGCTCGCGATCGCCGAGCGCTACGCTTCGGCGGAACTGCTGATGATCGCCCGCAACGAGTTGCTGGACGCGATCCAGGACCGCGACTTCCTCGGCGACAAGCAGGACTTTCTCGGCTGGAAGCGCGCACAGACCGGGCAGCGCGGCTCCGCCGAGCTCGCGGTGCTGGACAGCCAGAAGCAGACCCATGCGCTGAACGCCAGGATCCGCGAGGAGGATCTGAAAGCGCTGGAACTGGTCGCGCCGCACGCCGGCTTCCTGATGCTGACGCCCGACTGGTCGGGCGAGAAGCCGCGCGTGGGCGCCAGCATGTGGGCTTCGCAGGAGCTCGGCAGCCTGCCCGACCCGGCCTCGCTGGAGGTGCAGTTCTCGCTGCCCCAGCTCGACGCGGCTGGAATCAAGGTGGGCGCACGCGTGGAGCTGACCCCGCTCGGACGCAGCGCGCCGACGGTGACGACCACGCTGAGCTGGGTCGCCACCGCGGCGCAGCCGGTCAGCCGCAACAACCCGATCAAGCATGTGCGCATGAAGGCAGCCGTGGATGCGGCATTGGTCGAACGTCTGGGTCTGGTGCCTGGCCAGTCGCTGGCGCTGCGGATCTACCCGTTGCGCCTGCCCGAAGGCCTGTCGGTGCCGAATGTCGCGATCATCTCCGGCGATGGCGCCAGCCACGTCGAACTGTGGACCGCCGGTCGTCGCGAGCGACGTGCGGTGCGCCTGGGTGAACGTGGACTCGCGCGCACCCAGGTGCTCGATGGTCTCACCCCGGGCGACGCCGTGGTGCTGACACCGCAGCGTGCGGAGAGCTCGACTTGAGCTCGCCGGATCCCAGCCTCGGCCACATCTGGAAGGAGGCGCTGGCCGAACTCTGGCGGCGCAAGCTGCGCACCGGGCTGACCCTGCTCGGGCTGATCTTCGGCGTCGGCGCGATCGTCGCGATGCAGGGTGTGGGCGAGGGTTCGCGGCTGGAGGCGCTGGCGCTGGTGGAGGAACTCGGGCTGCGCAACCTGATCGTGCGCGCCAAGCCGCAGGACAGCGAGTCGCTGCGCGAGATCCGGCTGCGCAGCCTCGGCCTGACGCGCGCCGACGCGCGCGCCGCACTCGAAGTGGTGCCGGGCGCCGAGCAGGTCGCCGCCGAGAAGGAGATCCGCACACACCAGGTCTACGGCGACGCCGGCGGCGGCGACGTGCAGGCGAGCGCGGTCGACGCCGCATTCTTCGAGTTGTCGAGCCTGAAGCTGGCGCGCGGCCGCGCGCTGAGCGCGGACGACGAGATCGCGCTGGCCGCGGTTGCGGTGCTCGGCCACCAGGCGGCGCGCACGCTGTTCGGCGACGCCGACCCGGTCGGCCAACCGGTCAAGGTCAACCACGCGTGGTTCGAGGTGGTCGGCGTGCTCGCCGACCGCGACCTCGCCAAGGACCAGTTCGAGGGCGTGCAGCTCGGCCTCGAGGCCAACCGCGTGTTCGTGCCGCTGGCGAGTGCGCGCGCACGCCTGCGCTTCCAGCCGATGGAGGACGAGATCGACCGCTTCTGGCTGCGCCTGGACGACCCCGAGGGCATCGTCGCCGCCTCGCAGGTGCTCGCCGCAGTGCTCGACCAGCGCCACGGTGGGGTCGAGGACTACAGCCTGATCGTGCCGGCGCAACTGTACCGCCAACACCAGCAGACCCAGCGCATCTTCCGCTTCGTGATGGCGGCGATCGCCGCGGTCAGCCTGCTGGTCGGCGGCATCGGGATCATGAACATCATGCTCGCGAACGTGCTCGAGCGCCGTCGCGAGATCGGCCTGATGCGCGCGATCGGCGCGCGCCGTTCCGACATCGTGCAGCAGTTCCTGCGCGAGACCCTGCTGATCTGCGTGATCGGCGCCGGCCTCGGCCTCGCCTTCGGCGCGCTGCTGGCCTACCTGATCGCCTTCTTCGCCGGCTGGCCGGTGGCCTGGGCGCCGCTGCCGGTGCTGCTGTCGGCCACGATCTGCGCCGCGGTTGGCCTGGCCTTCGGCGTCTACCCGGCGCGTCAGGCGGCGCAGCTTGATCCGATCACGGCACTGCGCAGCGACTGAGCCTTCGCAAGACGTTTCGCCCCGCGAGGATCGTCGGGTTGGTCGCCTGCGGCGGTCCTTCAACCCTGTGCGAATCGCGCCACGAAGGCGTCCACGCCTTCACGCTGCATTCGCTTTTCCTGCGGACTGGCGAAGCTCGCATCGAAACTGTTGCGCGCCAGTGTCACGAGATCCTGCGCGCTCAGCGGCAGTGCCTCGACACAGGCCTCGAAATTGCGGTTCAGGTAGCCGCCGAAGTACGCAGGATCATCGGAATTGACCGTGGCGACCACGCCGAGCTCCAGCATGCGCTTCAGGTTGTGCGCGCGCAGATCGTCAAACACACAGAGCTTGAGGTTCGACAGCGGACACACGGTCAGGGGGATGCGCTGCTCGACCAGACGCCGCACCAGCGCCGGATCTTTCAGCGACTGCACGCCATGGTCGATGCGCTCGACCTTGAGCACGTCGAGCGCGCTCCACACGTAGGCAGGCGGGCCTTCCTCGCCGGCGTGTGCGACCGCGCGCAGGCCGAGCCGGCGGGCGTCGGCGAACACGCGCGCGAATTTCTCGGGCGGGTGCCCGACCTCGCTCGAATCGAGGCCGACGCCGATGAACTTGCCGAGGTGCGGGCGCGCCTCCTCGAGCGTCGCGAAGGCGGCCTCTTCGCTCAGGTGGCGCAGGAAGCACAGGATCAGCTCGGCCTCGATGCCGAGCTCGGAGCGCGCGCGCGCGCAGGCGCGCCTGAGTCCGTCGATGACGCTCGCGAAAGCCACGCCGCGCTCGGTGTGGGTCTGCGGATCGAAGAACAGCTCGGCGCGGGTGATGTGGTCGGTGTGGGCGCGCAGGAAGTAGGCCCAGGCCATGTCGTGGAAATCCTGCTCGGTGCGCAGCACGCTGGCGCCGGCGTAGTAGATGTCGAGGAAGCTCTGCAGGTTGCTGAAGGCGTAGGCGGCGCGCAGGCTCGCGACATCCGGATACGGAATCGTGACCGCGTTGCGCTGCGCCAGCGCGAAAATCAGCTCCGGCTCGAGCGATCCCTCGATGTGGATGTGCAGCTCGGCCTTCGGCAGGCCGCGCGCGAACTCGGGCAGGCGTTCGGGAGCAAGGTGCAGGGTCATCGGTGGTCTCGCGTTGTACCTGGAACGGTCGAGGATGCCGCAAGCGGCCCGGCGCCGGAAGCGCGGCCCGCAGTACGCGCGGTTGCGTTATGGTAGATCGGTTGATCGCCCACGGAGACACCGATGCGCAGCCCGCTCCTGTCCCTGATGCTGCTCGCCGCCGCCGCCGCCGCCGCCGCCGCCGCCGACGGCGACCACCCGTTGCTGAGCGCCTATCCGGGCTCCACGATCAGCAAGCGCGAGGCGCTCGAGTTCGCCGAGTACCAGCGCATCGTCGGCATGGCCGACGACGCCAGCCAGACCGAGCAGCTCGCCGGCAGGCTCACGCGCATCCGCTACCGCAATCCGCAGGGCCGCTCGACGCTCGAGATCGCCGCCAATTACCGGCAGGCACTCGAAGGCGCCGGGCTGCGCGTCGACTACGAATGCGTCGGGCGCGATGCCTGCGCCAGCAGTGGCATCGGCTGGCGCAAGATTCCCTCGTGGGACGCGATCAACGGCATGAACGTCGGCGCGGTGGCCGACGTGCGCTACTTCACCGGGCGCCTCCGCCACGCGGGCGGCGAGGCCTATGTGGCGATCGCGATCAACCCGAACGTGCACCACGTGCACATCCTCGAGGTCCAGGCGATGCAGCAGGGCCTGGTGGTCGCCGACGCGGCGGTGCTCGGCAGCGCGCTCGACCACGAGGGCCGCGTGGTCGTCGACGGCATCTATTTCGACACCGACAGCGCGCGCCTGCAGCCGGCTTCCGATGCGGCATTGCAGCAGGTGGCGAAGCTGCTCGGCGAGCGCCCCGCGCTGAAGCTGCACGTGGTCGGCCACACCGACAGCCAGGGCGGATTCGCGCACAACCAGAAGCTCTCGGCCGAGCGCGCGGCGAGCGTGGTCGCGGCGCTGACGCAGCGCTTCGGCATCGCCGCGGCGCGCCTCGCCGCGCACGGCGTCGGCCCGCTCGCACCGGCCGCCGGCAACGGCAGCGACGCCGGCCGCGCGCGCAACCGCCGGGTCGAGATCGTGGTGCAGTGAACATCGCACCGGGGCGCCCGACCCGCGAGGGAGGAAACGTGGTCGCTCCGCCCAGGGGTGGGAAGCGCTGGACGCAAAGGGGAAAGGAAAGGACGCAAAGAAGAGCGGAAGCAGAATCTCCCGCCCACTCCTGCCTTTCTTCGCGTCCTTTGCGCCCCTTTGCGTACTTTGCGTCCACAAACAGGCGCTGCGATCAGCGCGGGAACTCGGGGCCGGGGCCAGTTCTTGGTTTCTTCGTGGACCCACGACGCGCGCGTCCAGGCCGGCTTCTACTCACCACTCACTACTCACTACTCACCGCTCCTCGACACGATACTCGCCGGCGATCACGCGCACGCGTGGCGGGCGCCGGTCGCGCTCGAAGGCCTGGTAGCCGGCCGCCAGTTGCCGCCAGAAGGGCAGCCATTCGCTGTCGGCGTGCGCCTGCTCCCAGCCGGGGTCCATGCGGAAGGGAAAGGCGTGCACCGGCACCGCGCGCTGGCCGTGCGCGAGCGCGGCCGCGACCAGCGAGTAGATCTCCTCGATCGCGGCGTCGCCCATCGCGTAGCAGCCGATCGACACGCAGTTGCCATGCACCATCAGGTAGTCGCCGCTGCGCCCGTGGTGGCGGTCGTAGGCATTCGGATAGCCAAGGTTGAAGGACAGGTGGTAGCGGCTGGCCGGATTCAACTGCTGTGGCCCGACCTGGTAGTAGCCCTCCGGCGCCTGAGCGTCGCCCTGGCGGGTCTTCGGTCCGAGTTCGCCGGACCAGTGGCAGATCGGCCAGGTGCGCAGCAGCCGATGGCCGGCGCTGGTATCGACCCAGACCTCGAGTTCGTCGCTGGCCTTGAAGATGCGCAGGTACAGCGGCGCGCCCCAGTCGGCGCCGAGCGCGCGCAGCTCCTCGGTCAACGCCGCCTGCACGC
Organism: Lysobacterales bacterium; assembly: GCA_019187485.1. Classification (GTDB taxonomy): domain Bacteria; phylum Pseudomonadota; class Gammaproteobacteria; order Xanthomonadales; family SZUA-5; genus JADKFD01. The sequence continues at coordinate 17,503 of JABAQR010000028.1, forward strand.
GCGCCTGCGCCTGCGCCGAGCGCGCATTGGCCGGGATCTCGGCGCTCATCGCCGGCGCGGAGAGCGCGAGCAGCAGCAGGGCCAGGGGCAGCATCGGTGCGCGCAAGGGCGTGTTGGGAGAACCATCCTTCCGGGATGCTAGAAGAGGAAAAAGGAAAACGGAAAAAGGAAGTGCGACCTGCCCTGATCAGCGCGGTGCGACGCGGTTCGCCGCAGTACTGAAGCTGCGCCCGGCCGAGGGCGCACCGGCGCCGACGGCGAGATCCTCGAAGCGGTCGGCGAACAGCTCCGGGGCATCGCAGGCGTTGCGCGCGTAGACCCGCCAGTAATACGTGCTGCCGGCGTCGAGCGGATTCGTCGGCGCCCATTCGCGCGCGCGCACCACCGCGCTGGTCACCGGAATGGCGAAGCCCGGATCGGCCGCGATCTCGACCCGGTAATCGTAGCCGCTGCCATTCCAGCGCAAGGTCGGCTGCTGCGGCAGGTTGGTCGCGGCATCGGGTGGATCCTGGAGTTGCGGTGCGATCGATGGCGAATCGGCGACATACACCGAGAATTGCCGTGTCCGGTGGATCCCGGGCGCATCCGCCGCAACGCTCAGCGGATACTCGCCACGAGGCACGCCAGCGCTGTTCAACCGGAGCAGGCTGGTGCCGGGCAGTTCCGCAAGCGTCGCCGGATCGAAGCTGACCACGCCGGGCGAGGGCCAGCCGCCGAGGTCCAGCGTCACCGGCTCCTCGAAGCCGAGCAGCGGCGTCAGCCCGATCTCGCGCTCCAGCGCCTGGCCCGCGCACAGCGAGGCGGTGCTCAGGTCGAGTGCGAGCGTGAACGCGGGCTCGCTGCTGCAGTTGCTGCACACCAGCGCGAAGTCCTGGTCGGTCTCGTCGCCGCTTCCGGGGACGCCATCGCCCGGCAGCGCGCGCGCCCGGACCTGCACCTCGACGAGATCGGCGATCCCCGCAGGCAGCAGCACTTGCTCTACATTGTTCAGCGCATCGGCGACCCCGCCGACCGGGGTGTAACCACCGGCGCGCTGGTTGCCGAGGTAGTCCGCACCATCGACGCGCACGCGCAGGTCGAGGTCGTTGACCAGCGCCGGATTCGCGCCCGGCGCGCCGGGGGCGTCGCTCCAGGTCACGGTGATGCGCACCGGCTGGCTCGCATCCGCGACCGTCCATTGCGCGTCGAAAGCAGCGCCGTCCTCATCGAGCACGCTGTCCTGGTCGAGCAGCACGCGCGCGCGACCGGCGCCCAGGCTGCGCTGCAAGTCCACGCGCCCCCAGCCCTCGTCGTGGTTCGGCACCGGTGGCGCGCCGGCGAGGTCGACCGCACCGTCGACCAACAAGGCCTTCAGCATCGCCGGGCTCGGTGTGGCACCGGCCCGCCGCGCGCGCCAGTCCTGCACCAGCAGCGCGACGAGGCCGGAGACCTGCGGCGCCGCCATGCTGGTGCCGCTGCACAACGCGTAGTCCGCGTTCGGCCCGCTCGTCGCGAGCGCGTCGGCGCAGTAGTTGGCGCCGCCCATGCGCCGTACCGAGGCGATCTCGGTACCGGGCGCGACCACGGTCGGCAGGAAACGCCCGTCCAGCGCCGGCCCGCGCGCGCTCGCGCCGTTGATCTCGTCGATGCGCGGGACCGGCCGCGCCGACAGCGAGTTGCCGACGACGATGACGTTCTTGGCCTCCTTCGGCGCGCTGATGGTGCCCGGCTGGGGGCCGCCGTTGCCGGCCGAGAACACCAGCACGAAAGGCTCGCGCGGCTCGCTGTCGAAATCGCCGTCGCGCACGATGAAATCATGCGTGCGCGCGGACGCGCCGTAACCGAGCCCGAGCAACTCGTTGCTGTGCCAGGAATTGTTGCTGCCGATGGCGCCGAGCAGCAGCGCACGCTGGCTGAGCGACTGCCAACCACCCAGCGGTGGCCAACTGCCGCCGGGCGCACCACAGATCGGGTTCAAGGCGACCAGTTCCACCGCAGGCGCGATGCCGATGCCGTGGTGGAAACCGTTCACGTCGAGCGCGCCCGGGATCGCGCCGCTGCCGGCGATGATTCCGGCGACGTGGCTGCCGTGGCCGCCGGTGATGCGGTCGTCGCCGGGGTTGCCCGGCGCCGAATCGCAACCCGGATAGTCGTGGCCGGCGACGATCCGCGGCGCGAGTTCGGGATGGGCGTAGTCGATGCCGGTGTCGGTGACCGCCAGGCGCACGCCGCTGCCGTCGAGGCCGAGCGTGCCCAGGAAGTCGAGGTAATCCGGTGGCGGCGGGGCCGATTCGGGATCGAAACGGCCGGCCACGATCTGGCTCGCGAGTTCGTCGTCGAGGCCAGCGCGCGGCGACTGGTATTCCAGCCACAGCACCGCGGGCCATTGCTGCAGCGCGTCGAGCCGGGCGGCGTCGATGCGCAGGTACAGGCTCAGCAGCGCGCGATCCGGTTGCGCCGGCGCGCTGCCGGTCAGCTCGCCGCCGAGCGCGGCGATTTCCGCGAGCAGCCAGGGCAAGCGACCGTCGTCGTAGGCCAGCAGGTGCAACTGGTCGATGCGGCCGCTGGCGTGGTCGAGTTCGCGGCTGCGCTTCCACGCCGGCGGCAGTTCGCCCTGCCAGCGCAGGCCGGGGATCTGCGCCGCGCGCTGCGCAGCGGCGCCATCGCCCCAGGCCAGCCAGGCGCGATGCGGGTAGTACTGCAGCGGGCGCAAGCCCGCGGCGAGCAAGCCGTCGCGCTCGCGCTGGCCGGGGGAGTCCGCGAACTGCAGCAAGCGCAGACGCTCGCCGCCGGCCAGCGGCGCGGCCGGCAGGGCCAGCGGGTCGACGCGTACACGGCCAAAGGACAGCTCGGGGCCAGCCGCGGCGGACCCGGCGGCGAGCGCCAGGCCCAGGGCCAGCCAGGCGAGGCTCCAAGGAAGGCCGCTGCAGCGCTCCTTTGCGTCCTCGCTCTTTCGCTTTGCGTCCTTTGCGTCCAACGCCTTCCGCGCCCCCAGCGCAGCGATCACGTCATGGGTTCGCTTCAAACGTCCAGCCTCGCCACCCGCAGCGCATTCGCTTCGATGAACTCCCTGCGCGGTTCCACGGCCTCGTCCCGGCCCCTCGGCACAGCCTCGGGGCGTTCGGCCTTGCGCCGCATGCGGCGCAGAAACCGCGCAGGTTGGCTGGCCGGGCGCATCGCTTCAGACATCCAGGTTCGCCACCCGCAGCGCATTCGCTTCGATGAACTCCCTGCGCGGTTCCACGGCCTCACCCATCAGCATGCTGAACATCTGATCGGCGGCGATCGCGTCCTCGATGCCGACCTTGAGCATGCGCCGGGTCTCGGGATTGACCGTGGTCTCCCACAACTGGTCGGGGTTCATCTCGCCGAGGCCCTTGAAGCGGCCAATCTCGCGGTTGCGCTTGGCCTGCTCCATCAGCCATTCGTGGGCCTGACCGAAGTTGTTGATTTCCCTGGATCTTCCGCCGCGGGCCACGGTCGCGCCGGGGCCCAGCAGGCCGCTGAGCTGGGCAGCCAGCTCGGCCAGCGGCGCGTAGTCGGAACCCTCGAAGAAGGCGCGCGTCAACAAGGTCAGGCCGGACAGGCCATGGTGGCTGCGCTCGACGCTGAGCGCCAGGCGTGCGGCCTCGCCCTCGCCGTCCTCGACCAGCTGCGCCCGGTAACGCGGATGGTCCAGCGCGGTGCCGGCGAGGCGCTGTTCGAGGGCGCGCGCCAGCGCCTCGAAGGCGCTGCGGTCGTCCAGCGTCGCCGGCGACACCGGCGGCAGCTCGGTCAGAGCCTCCAGCAGGCGCGGGTCGTAACGGTGCTTGAGCCGCTTGAGGTGCGCCTGCACACCGGCATAGCGCTGCATCAGTTGTTCCAGCGCGAGGCCGCCGATCGGCGGTGCGCCTTCGTTCGGAACCAGGCTGGCGCCATCGACCGCGCTCGCGAGCAGGAAGGCGGCGAGCGCAGCATCGTCCTTCAGGTAGCTGATCTGCTTGCCCTGGGTGACCTTGTACAGCGGCGGCAGGCCGATGTAGACGTAACCGCGCTCGATCAGCTCCGGCATCTGCCGGTACAGGAAGGTCAGCAGCAGCGTGCGGATGTGCGAGCCGTCGACGTCGGCGTCGGTCATCAGGATGATGCGGTGGTAGCGCACCTTGTCCGGGTTGTACTCGTCGCGGCCGATGCCGCAGCCGAGCGCGGTGATCAGGGTGCCGATCTCGGCGCTCGACAGCATCTTGTCGAAGCGCGCTTTCTCGACATTCAGGATCTTGCCCTTGAGCGGCAGGATCGCCTGGAACTTGCGGTTGCGGCCCTGCTTGGCCGAGCCGCCGGCGGAGTCGCCCTCGACGATGAACAGCTCGGACTGGGCCGGGTCGCGCTCCTGGCAATCGGCGAGCTTGCCGGGCAGCCCGGCGATGTCGAGCGCGCCCTTGCGGCGGGTCAGTTCGCGCGCCTTGCGCGCGGCGTCGCGCGCGCGCGCGGCCTCGACCACCTTGGAAGTGATCGCCTTGGCCTCGTTCGGATGCTCGACGAGGAACTCGCTGATCTTCTGCGCGACGATGCTCTCGACCGCGGTCTTGACCTCGCTGGAGACCAGCTTGTCCTTGGTTTGCGAAGAAAACTTTGGGTCGGGCACCTTGACCGACAGCACCGCGATCAGGCCTTCGCGGCTGTCGTCGCCGGAAAGCTCGATCTTGTCCTTCTTCAGCAAGCCGGACTGTTCCACGTACTGGTTGATGGTGCGCGTCAGCGCCGCGCGGAAACCCGCGAGGTGGGTGCCGCCGTCTTTCTGCGGGATGTTGTTGGTGAAGCAGTAGACGTTTTCCTGGTAAGCGTCGGTCCACTGCATCGCGAGATCGACGCTGATCTCGTTGCTGCTGCCACCGACGCTGATGACCGAGGGGTGCAGCGCGGTCTTCAGTTGCGCGAGATGCTGCACGAAGGAGCGGATGCCGCCCTCGTACTGGAAGGTGTCGGCGCGGTCGCTGCGCTCGTCCTTGAGTTCGATGCGCAGCCCGGAGTTCAGGAAAGCCAGTTCGCGCAAGCGCTTGGCGAGGATGTCGTAATGGAACTCGACGTCCGAGAAGATCTCGGTGCTCGGCTTGAAGCGCACCGTGGTGCCGCGACCATTCGACGGCCGCACCTGGCGCAAGGCATAGACCGGATCGCCGAGCGCGTACTCCTGCTCCCACAGATGACCGTCGCGCTCGATCTTCAGCTCCAGCTTGCTGCTGAGCGCGTTGACCACCGAGACGCCCACGCCGTGCAGGCCGCCCGAGACCTTGTAACTGTTGTCGTCGAACTTGCCGCCGGCATGCAGCACCGTCATCACGACTTCCGCCGTCGAACGCCCCTCCTCCGGATGCATCGCGACCGGGATACCACGACCGTTGTCGGCGACCGAAACCGAGCCGTCGACGTGGATCACGACCTGAATCGCGGTGCACCAACCAGCCAGGGACTCATCGACCGAGTTGTCGACCACCTCGAAAACCATGTGGTGCAGGCCGGTGCCATCGTCGGTGTCGCCGATGTACATGCCCGGCCGCTTGCGCACCGCGTCGAGGCCCTTCAGAACCTTGATCGAATCGGCGTCATAGGCTTTGGCCTGGGCGGGCTGTTCGCCGCCGGGTTCTTCGGTTTCTTCGATCATGGGGATCGCTGTGCGGGTGTAGGCGGCACGTCCGACTGCGGCCGGCCGATGCGACCTCGGGAGTATAGCAGCGGGGGGCGGCATATCCGACCGGCGCAGGGTGTTCCACGTGGAACGCGGAAGAGCGTGGGGGTCAGCCGCCGGGCATCGCCGAGACTTCTCCGCGTTCCACGTGGAACACCCTGCGCTCGCCCATCCATGCCTCTGTGGCGAGCAGACCCTGGGTTCCGCTCACCCACAGCTGTGCTCCCAGCGCCGCGCATGCCAAGAGCGCACGCTGTTGATGTTCCGTGTCGAGCTCGGAAGCGAGATCGTCCAGGACCACGATCGGAGGGTGCCCGCGACGCTGCTGGTACAGTTGTGCGGCGACCAGCACTGCGCTCAGCGCAACCAGCTTCTGCTGTCCTCGCGATCCGTGATCGCGAATCTCGTGATTGCCGATGTGAATCATCCAGTCGGCCCGATGCGGACCGGCGAGCGTGTGACCGACCTCGCGCTCGCGATTCTGGATCATCCTAAGGCGCTCCAGGAGCGGGATTCCTTCGCGCCAGCCACGCCGGAACAAGATCGTCGCCTCGCCCAGCTCACCCAGCAGTTCCCCGAGTTTCGTGCCCATCGCTTCGGCAAAGCGTGGGAAGACCCGGGATCTGCACTCCGCTACCCGCTCGCCACTACTCGCCAGCTCAAGTGTCCACGTTTCCAGCTCCGTATCGGCGGGCCCGGTCTTGAGCAAGGCGTTGCGCTGTCGCAGAACCCGCGAATAGCGGCGGTAAACCTCGGTGAAACCTGGTTCCACGTGGAACACGATCCAGTCGAAAAAACGCCGTCGCGCTTCCGCGCCACCCGAAACCAGTTCGTGCGAATCCGGGCTGAAGCACACGACTGGAACCAGCGAGGCCAGTTCGGCCAGATCCGCGACCCGCGCACCGTTGTGCAAGGCCTGCCATCGACTGCGCGCACGTTCGATCCCAACACGCTCGTGCCGGCCCTCGAAGACCAGCTCGGCGTACACCTGCGCTGCGTGCGCGCCGCTCTGGATCATCGCCTCATGCCCGCCTGAACGGAAGGAGCGTCCGGAGCCCAGCAGGAACAGGCCTTCGAGCACGCTGGTCTTGCCGGCACCGTTTCCCCCGAGCAGCAGGTTCAGACCGGCACAGGGCTCCACGCTCGCCTGCTTGAGGCAGCGCAATCGGGCGATGTCCAGGCGCGTCAGGTACACGCCGATCATCCACAACAACGAGGCCGCAAGCGCGGCCCCGACGGTTCGCTTCGTTTCCGAACGAGCGCCCTCACAACCGCAACGGCATCACCACATGCCGCGTCGTCTCATCTCCTGGCGATTCGATCAACGCGCTGCTGGCGCCGTCGCGCAAACGGATCCGCACCTCGCTGCTGTCCACCGCCGACAGCGCATCCAGCAGATAGTTGACATTGAAACCCACACTCAGTTTGTCGACCAGGGTCTGCGCCTCAACTTCCTCCATCGCCTCTTCCTGCTCCGGATTGTGCGCGATCACACGCAACACGCCGGGCTGCACCTCGATCTTCACGCCGCGGTATTTCTCGTTCGACAGGATCGCCGCGCGCGACAGCGCCTGACGGACGCTCTCGCGATCTACCTGAATGATCTTGTCTGCCCCGATCGGGATCACCGCCTCGTAGTCTGGGAAACGACCATCGATCAGTTTCGAGACCACCACGCTGTCGGACAAACGGGCACGCAAATGGTTCTTCGAAAAGGCCAATTCCAGCGACGCATCGCCAACTTCGAGCAGACGTTGCAACTCCAACACGCCCTTGCGCGGCACGATCACCTGGCGGCGCAACTCGGACTCGCTCACACCTGCTGTTTCCGCCAGCGCCAGCCGATGACCGTCGGTCGCCACGGTGCGCAAGCCCTTGTTGCGCAGCTCCACCAGCAGTCCATTGAGGTAATAGCGCACATCCTGGAGCGCCATTGCGAAGGTACTGCGCGCGAGAAGTTTCTTGAAACTGCCCTGATCGATTTCGATGCGCTCCTGCACATCGCCCGCCTCGGTGACCGGAAACTGGCTTGCCGGCAAGCTTGCCAGCGAGTAGCGGGACCGCGCACTTGCCAGGCGTACGCGCTCACCGTCCTGCTTCAGATCGATCCTCGAACCGTCCGGCAAAGCCTTGACGATGTCGAAGAGCTTGCGCGCCGACACCGTGGTTTCACCCTCCGCCGCCGTCTCCACCGCAACTTGCGCCGAGAGTTCGACTTCCAGGTCGCTGGTCGTGAATCTTGCGATCCCGTCTTCGACGCGAATCAACACATTCGCCAGCACCGGCAAGGTCTGGCGTCTTTCGACTACGCCAACCACTTGCTGCAGGGGCCGCAAGAGGGCTTCTCGCTGGATGCTGAATCGCATGGTGCCACCGCTCCTTCTTGTTTCTGTTTTTGCATGTCCAAGACGGATGAGGATGATGAGTCCCGTCTGTTCCTGTGAATTTCCGATAACTCATTGAACCCGCAAATAAAATAGCCCCGTATGGCTGTGCGTCCCGGCACCTGTGGGCTGGGGACGAATTGTGGACAAAGCGTTGTCCACCGACCAACACGGACTTATCCACAGATTTTCGCAACTCCGCCAGCAGTTGCTCATACGCTCAGCAACCGAACCAGTTTCTCCCAGTCCTCGCGCATCCGCGCATCGGTGTCGACCAACTCGCGCATCAGCTTGCAGGCGTGCAACACGGTGGTGTGATCGCGACCGCCGAAGGCCTGCCCGATCTCCGGCAGGCTGTGCGGAGTCAGTTCCTTGGCCAGCGCCATCGCCATCTGCCGCGGTCGCACCACCATCCGGTTGCGTTTCTTGCCGAGCAGGTCGGACAGCGTCACGCGGTGGTAGTCGGAGACCGTCTTCTGGATGTTCGACAGCGAAATCTGCTGCTCGTGTTGTCGCAGCACGTCGCGCAACGTGGACTGCGCGAACGCGAGGTCGACTGCAGCGCGTCCGAGCAGGTTCGCGTGCGCGTGCAGGGTGTTCAACGCGCCCTCCAGCTCGCGCACGTTCGAGCGCATGCGCCGCGCGATGTACTGCGCGACCTCCTCGTCCAGGCGCATGCCGGCGACCTGCGCCTTCTGCAGCAGGATCGCAACCCGGGTTTCGAAGTCCGGCGGGTCGACGGCCACGCTGATGCCCCAGCCGAAGCGCGACTTCAGCCGCGGCTCGAGCTTGTCGACCTCCTTGGGATAGCGGTCGCAGGTCATCACGATCTGCTGTTTGGCGTCGTAGAGCGCGTTGAACAGGTGGAAGAACTCCTCCTGCGTGCGGTCCTTGCCGGCGAGGAACTGGATGTCGTCGATCAGCAGCGCGTCGACCGTGCGGTAGATGCGTTTGAACTCGTCCCAGCGGCCCTGCTGCATCGCATGCATCATCGCCCGGATGAACTCCTCCGAACGCACGTACAGCACTTTCGCGACGGGGTTGTTCTCGACGATCAGGTTGCCGGCGGCGTGCAGCAGATGGGTCTTTCCCAGGCCCGTGCCGCCGTACAGCAGGAAGGGGTTGTAGGCCTGTCCGGGTTTCAGCGCGACCTGCAGTGCGGTCGCGCGTGCGAGCTGGTTGGACTTGCCCTCGACGAAGTTGTCGAAGCGGTAACGCGCGTCGAGTTTGCTCTGGAAGCGCTCGCCCGCGCCACCTTGCGGCGCCTGGACGGGACGCTCGCCGGGTACCGCCGCCGCTTCCAGCTCGTGTGCCCCGAGTTCCAGGCGCACCTCGATCACGCCCGGATCGAGCAGCGCCACCAACTCACGGATACGCACAAGGTAGAGTTTGGAAACTTTCTCTGCGACGAAGCGGTTCGGCGCGAGCAGCAACAGGTTGCCGCCCTTGGACCGCGCCTGCAGCGGTTTCAGCCAAGTTTGCACGTCCTCGGAGGACAACTCCGTGCCGAGGCGGTCGAGCGCCCTTTTCCAAGCCTTGTGCATATCGATCATGAATCGGCGCAGCGTACGCGCCCGGATCGTGGAGGATAGGCGGCGCGCGCGGCGCGCGGTAGGAGCATCGTCCGGGACGGAGCCGCGATCCATGGCCGCCCGCGCCTCGCCCGAAGCGGGCGAGTTTTCGTCATCCGGTGGTCAGCCGGGCAGCGGTGCCATGCGTTCTCATGCACGGCATCCGTCGCCAGATCCGGGCTGGACGGAGGAGACCGTCATGCGATTGCTGATCTCGCTGGGAATCGCGATGTTCATGGTTGCGCTGGACTGGGCCTCGACCGGCGTCGAGCGCCAGGTCTGACGCGGCGTTCACCATGATTCAGACCGACCAGCGCACGATCTCCTGCTCGATCGCGCCGAAAATGCTGTGGCCGGCCTCATCGAACATCTCGATGCGCACGCGCTGACCGAAGCGCAGGAAAGGCGTGGTCGGCCTGCCATGGCGGATGGTTTCGAGCATGCGCTTCTCCGCCAGGCAGGAGGCGCCGACCGACTCATCCTGGTTGGCGACGGTGCCCGAACCGACGATCGTTCCGGCGATCAGGTTGCGGGTCTTCGCGGCGTGCGCGACCAATTGCGCGAAATTGAACTGCATGTCGGTGCCGGCATCGGGCTGGCCAAAGAGTGTGCCGTCGATGTGGGTGACGAGGCGACGATGCAACACCGAATCTTTCCAGTACCCGGTGAGCTCATCCGGGGTGACCAGCACCGGAGACAGCGCCGAACGCGGTTTGCTCTGCAGGAAACCGAAGCCCTTGGCGAGCTCGTCTGGGATCAGGTTGCGCAGCGAGACGTCGTTGACCAGGCCGACCAATTGGATGCGATCTGCGGCCTGCGCCGGCGTCGAAGCCATCGGCACGTCGTCGGTGATCACCACCACCTCGGCCTCGAGGTCGATGCCATAGTCCTCGCTGACCACCTGCACCGGATCGCGCGGGCCAAGGAAGGCGGCACTGGTGGCCTGGTACATCAACGGGTCGACGTAGAAGCTCTGCGGCACCTCGGCCTTGCGTGCGCGCCGCACACGCTCGACGTGCGGCAGGTAGGCGCTGCCATCGACGAATTCATAGGCGCGTGGCAGCGGCGCCGCGAACTCGTCGAAATCGACCGCGAAAGCGGCATGCGCACGGCCCTGGTCGAGCGCTTCGCAGACCGCGTTCAGGCGCGGTGCGACCTCTGACCAGCCGTCCAGTGCCTGTTGCAGCGTGGCTGCGATCGAGCCCACCTCGACCGCGTACTTGAGGTCGCGCGAGACCACCACCAGCGTGCCGTCGCGGCCGCCGCGCTTGAGCGAGCCAAGTTTCATGGACGGGATCCATCATGAGGAGGCCGCAGTCTTGGGGGCAAAGCGGGAGGGCGCAAGGGCCGGAGCGGTGGCCGCATCGGCGGGGCACGGCACTCCCCGGGGAGCGGACGACGCACAGAGAGTTGTTGACATAGTGTCAGTAAATGACCTATCGTATCAACCCATGAACTACATTGCCGAACGCCGCCAGGAAGAAAAGGAAGCGCGCCGACGCCAGATCGTCGACGCCGCCGAGGAAGCCATGCAGGACACGCCGTGGGAGGCGTTGACCATCGACCAGGTGGCGCGCCGGGCGCGCCTGTCTCGGGCGCTGGTGTACGTCTACTTCAAGGACAAGTTCGACCTGCACTGCGCAATCGCCGAGCGTGCGCTGAAACTGCTGGGCGAACGCTTCGAACAGGCAGCGATGCGACCGGGCAGCGGTATCGACAAGGTCGAGTCGCTCGGCCGTTCCTACGTTGCCTTTGCGCACGAATTCCCGCATTACTTCAGCGCGCTGGCCCGTTTCGAGGCGCACGAGTTCACCGAGGTGCCGCACGAGAGCAACGAGGAAGCCTGCATGGCCGCTGGCCAGGCGGTGCACGAGATCATGGTGCGCTGCATCGAGGCCGGTGTCGCCGATGGCAGCATCCGCGCCGACCTCGGCAATCCCTACCTGACCAGCGTGACCCTGTGGGGCTTCATGCACGGGATCATCCAGATCGGCCAGACCAAGGCCAACATGCTGGCCAAGGACGGCATCAGCACCCAGGCGCTGGTGGCGCACGCGCTGAAGATGGCGATGCTGGGGATGACGCCGTGACCGGCGCGCCGCACCGCACCCGCTGTGGGAGCAGGCTTACCCAGCGACCCGAGGCGCCTCGCGGTGGCGGGATGAACCCGTTCCCACGGTCGGTCTCCGATGATGGTCGCACCGTGCCCCAACTCTTTTATTTGCCCCGAGTTTGACAGGTGTCTAAGCACTCGACATTTCACCAGATCATGACGATGAGACGATGGCTTGCCGGCTGTCTGCTCACGCTGGCGGCGGGCACGGCCGCTGCCGGAGATGAATACGCGCGGCATGTGGCCGCCTACATCGAAGCGGGCGTCGAGTCGAATCTGGCGCTGCAGGGCGCGGCTGCCGATGTCGCCCGCGCCCAGGCGCAGCTCGACGAAGCGCGGGCGCGCTGGCGGCCGACGCTGGCGCTGGCCGCGCGCTACAGCCGCGCCGAAGGCGGCCGCACCATCGACCTGCCGGTCGGCGAGCTGGTGAACCCGGCCTACCGCACACTCAACCAGTTGCTGCAGGCGCAGGGCCAGCCCGGTCCCTTCAGCGACATCGGCAACCAGCAGATTTCTTTCCTGCGCGAGCGCGAGCAGGACACGCGCCTCAGCCTTACGATGCCGATCCACGCGCCGGCGATCGTCGCCGGCGTCGCCGCCGCGGACGCTTCGCTGGCGGGACGCGAGGCGGCGCTCGCGGCCTACCGGCGCGCGCTCGAGCGCGACATCGAGGTCGCCTACCTCGACTGGCTGCGCGCGCAGCAGGCGCTGCGCATCGTCGAAGCCAGCCACGAGCTGCTGGCCGAGAACCTGCGCGTCAACCGCGTGCTGCACGAGAACGGCAAGATCACGCGCGACCAGGTGCTGCGCGCGCAGGCCGAGATGCTGGCGCTGGAACAGCAGGCGCTGGAGGCCGGCAACGGCGTGCAACTGGCGCGCAACTACTTCAACTTCCTGTTGAACCGACCCTTCGACGCCGGCATCGAGGCCGCCGAAGTGGCGGACACCCTGGCCTACGCGGATAGGCGTCTTGCCGCGCACGGCGGGCTCGATCGGCTGACCGACACGCGCCTCGAAGCGGCCGCCGCCAGCACGCGCGGAGAACTCGAGGAGGTCGCTGCGCAGATCCGCGCGGCGCGGGCCGGCGTCGACGCCGAGCGCGCCGCCTTCCAGCCGACGCTGGTCTTCGCGCTCGACGCCGGCGTGCAGGGCGAGGACTACGGTTTCGGCAGCGGCCGCAATTTCGCGATGGCCTCGCTGGTGCTCGACTGGAAGCTGTGGGACGGCGGCCAGCGCAAGGCGCGCGTCGCCGCCGCCCGCGCCCAGCTCGAGCGCGCGCAGATCGCGCACGAGCAGGTCGCCGACCAGATCGGCCTGCAGGTGCGCCAGGCAGCCGACCGCCTGCGCACCGCGCAGGCCTCGCTGGCAACCGCACAGGCGCGCGCCGAAGCCGCCGCCGAGGCCTTCCGCATCGCCGCCCGCAAGCGCGACGCCGGCTCGATCGCGCAGGTCGAGTTCATCGACGCGCGCAGCGCGCTGACCGGCGCCGAATTGAACTTGAACCTCACCCGCTTCGACGTGCTCGTGCGCCTCGCCGAGCTGCGCGCGGCGGTGGGGGATTGAAAAGCGAGTGGTCGGTTGTCGGTCAGAGCGTGCTGCCGACAACCGACAACCCAAATCCAGGCAGGACAACCAGGAACCTATCGCCATGCTCCGCCCCACCCTGATCCTCACCCTCGGCCTCGCACTCGCGGCCTGCGGCGCCGGCAACGGCGCGGTCAACCCGGAGGCCGAGCGCGTGCTGCCGGTGGCGCTGGCGACCGCCGCGCCGGGCCCGGCGGCGCCCCCGATCCGCACCACCGCGGTGCTCGCGCACAAGGACGAGATGCGGCTGGCCTTCAAGGTCGGCGGCGTGATCGCCGAGATCACGGTCGACGAGGGTGCCGCGGTCAAGGCCGGCGACGTGCTCGCACGCCTGGAAATGGCCGAGATCGGCAGCCAGGTCGAGCAGACCCGGCAGTGGCTGGCGAAGGCGCAGCGCGACCTGGAGCGCGGCGAGCGCCTGTACGCCGAGCAGGTGATCCCGCTGGAGGCGCTGCAGGACCTGCGCACGCAACGCGACATCGCCGCGCAGAACGTCAAGGCGATGGCCTTCAACCGCGAATACGCGGAGATCGTCGCGCCGGCCGACGGCGTGATCTTGCGCAAGCTGGCGATGGCGCGCGAGACCGTCGCGCCGGGCGCCCCGGTGCTCGCTTTCGGCAGCGCCACCCAGGGCTATGTGCTGAAGGCCAGCCTGTCCGACCGCGACGTGGTGCAACTGGCGCTCGACGACGTCGCCACGGTGCGCTTCGACGCGCTGCCGGGCGTGGCCTTCGACGCCGTGGTTTCGCGCCTGCCGGCCGCCGCCGATGCGCGCACCGGCATGTTCGACGTCGAACTCGCACTCGGCGCCCGCGACGCGCGCCTGAAGAGCGGCCTGGTCGCACGCGTCGCGCTGATCCCGGCCAGCGCCAGCGATGGCGAACGCGTGCACGTGCCGATCGCCGCGATCCTCGAAGGCGACCGCGAGCGCGCCTCGGTCTACGTCTACGACGAGGCGCAACAGAGCGTCTCCCGGCGCGCCGTCGAAGTCGCCTTCATCGACGGCGACACCGTCGCCCTGGCCCGCGGCCTCGATCCCGGCGCGCGCGTCGTCACCGACGGCGCGGCCTACGTGGTGGATGGGCGGCGGGTGCGGGTGGTGGAACGCCCTTGACCTGTGGTCGGAAGAGAAGCCTTCTGGTCCGCAAAGGACGCAAAGGACGCAAAGGACGCCAAGAAATGCAGGGTTGAGCTCATGGGCTCGCCTCGCCAGATCTGCCTCCTTCGCTCTTCCTTGCGTCCTTTGCGCCCATTGCGGACAAAGAAAAGAGCCTGCTCGCAACCATGCAATTCCTCGAATTCCCCATCCGCCGCTACCCCTTCACGCTGGTCGCCTTCCTCGGGCTGATCGCGCTCGGGATCTATTCCTTCAGCTCGATCGCGCGCTCGGAGGATCCCTATTTCCCGATTCCGGCCTTCGTGATCGCGGTGGTGCTGCCGGGCGGCGATCCGGTCGAGATGGAACGCCTGGTGGCCAAGCCGATCGAGGACCGGCTGGCCGAGCTCGACGACGTCAAGCGCATCGATTCGACCAGCGCCGACGGCCTCGCCGTGGTGGTGCCCGAGTTCATCGCCGGCGTGGACGTCGCCCGCAAGTACGAGGAGATCGTCCGCGAGGTCAACGCGCTGCGCCCGGAGTTGCCGGCGCAGATCGTGCAGCTCGACATCCGCAAGGTGAACCCGGGTCTCGTCAACATCGTGCAGATGGCGCTGGTCAGCGCAGACGCGCCCTACGCAGAGCTGGAGACGCTGGCGCGCGAGCTGAAGGACGAGCTGAAGGCCTTGCCGGGCATCCGCACCGCCGAATCCTGGGCCTACCCCGAGCGCGAACTGCGGGTCGCGCTGGACCTGAAGCGGCTGGCCGAACTCGGCCTGACCCCGGGTCAGGTGGTGCAGGCCATCCAGTCCGACAACGCCAACATCCCGGCCGGCAGCATCGACATCGGCCCGCGCAGCTTCGCGCTGAAGACCTCGGGTGCCTACACCTCGCCGGAACAGGTGCGCGCCACCGTGATCAGCGCCAGCGAAGGCCGCACGGTGCGCGTGCGCGACGTCGCCGAAGTGAGCTGGGACACCGCCGAGCAGCGCTACCTCGGGCGCTATTCCGGAAAGCGCGCGGTGTTCGTGACCGCCAACCAGAAGGACGGGGTCAACATTTTCGACATGCAGACGCGCATCGACCGCGTGCTCGAGCGCTTCGAGGCCAGCCTGCCGGCGCGCGTGCAACTGGAGCGCGGCTTCCGCCAGAGCGAGAACGTCGGCCGCCGGCTCGACCGCCTCGGCTGGGACTTCGTGATCGCGATCGGCCTGGTGCTGCTGACGCTGCTGCCGCTCGGCCTGCGCGCGGCCAGCGTGGTGATGATCTCGATCCCGCTGTCGCTGGCGATCGGCCTCGCCGGCCTGTACGCCATCGGCTACTCGCTGAACCAGTTGTCGATCGCCGGCTTCGTGGTCGCGCTCGGGCTGCTCGTCGACGACTCCATCGTCGTGGTCGAGAACATCGCGCGCTTCCTGCGCGAGGGACACTCGCGTGAGCGTGCGGCGGTCGCGGCGACCCAGCAGATCTTCGTCGCCATCCTCGGCTGCACCGGCACGCTGCTGTTCGCCTTCCTGCCGCTGCTGGCACTGCCCGGCACCGCCGGCCAGTTCATCCGCGTGCTGCCGATGGCGGTGGTGTTCACCGTGCTCGCCTCGCTGCTGGTGGCGCTGACGATCATCCCCTTCCTGGCCTCGCGGATGCTGCCGCGCCACGAGAGCGCGCATGGCAATCGTGCGCTGCAGTGGGTCATGGACGGCATCGGCCGCTTCTACCGGCCGCTGCTGCATCGGGCGCTGGCGCGCCCGAAGGCGACGGTGGTCGCGGCGATGGCGCTGTTCGTGGCCTCGCTCGGCCTGGTGCCGGTGGTCGGCTTCAGCCTGTTCCCGAAGGCCGACACGCCGCAGTTCCTGATCACCATCACCACGCCCAACGGCGCCAGCATCGCCGAGACCGACCGCGCGCTGCGCTTCGTCGAGGACGAGCTGAAGCAGCACGAGGAGATCGAGTTCTGGTTCAGCAACCTCGGCAAGGGCAACCCGAAGATCTACTACAACGTCATCCCGGCCGAGCAGTCCTCGAACCTCGCCGAGATCTACGCGCAGGTGAAGTCCTACGATCCGGACGAGACGCCGGCCTTCATCGACGAGTTGCGCGGCAAGCTGCGCGAGTACCCGAACGCGCGCATCGTCATCAAGGAATTCGAGAACGGTCCGCCGATCGACGCGCCGATCGCGATCCGGGTGCTCGGCGCCGACCTCGACGTGCTCAAGCGCCTGTCCGCCGAAGTCGCCGGGATCATCGAGTCGGTGCCCGGCACGCGCGATGTCGACAATCCGCTGCGGCTGGACCGCACCGACCTGAAGCTGCGCCTCGACGCCGAGAAGGCGGCCTTGCTCGGCGTGCCGGCGGTGGACTTCGACCGCTCGGTGCGGCTCGCGGTCAGCGGCGTCGACGCCGGCGACTACCGCGAGGCCGACGGCGAGAGCTACGACATCGTGGTGCGCACGCCGATCGACGGCCGGCCGACCCTGGAGCAGCTCGACCAGGTGCGCGTGCCCTCGCTGTCGGGCGCGCTGCTGCCGGCCTCGCAACTGAGCAAGCTCGAGTTCGACCGCTCGCCGCCGCAGATCCAGCGCTACAACCGCGAGCGCACCGCGATCGTCTCGGCCTACACCCAGACCGGCTTCAACACCGACAAGCTGACCCGCGAGGTGATCGCGCGGCTGGAGGGGATGGACTGGCCACGCGGCTACCGCTGGCAGGCCGCCGGCGAGGTCGAGAGCCGCGCCGAGAGCTTCGATGGCCTCGGCATCGCCGCGCTGGTCGCGGTGTTCGGCATCCTCGCGGTGCTGGTGCTGGAGTTCGGCAGCTTCCGCTCCACGCTGATCGTCGCCACCGTGATCCCGCTCGGCGTCACCGGCGGCCTGGTCGCGCTGTTCCTGTCCGGCTACAGTCTGTCGTTCACGGCGATGATCGGCTTCATCGCGCTGGTCGGCATCGAGATCAAGAACTCGATCCTGCTGGTCGATTTCACCAATCAGTTGCGCGCGCAGGGCTTGTCGATCGACGCCGCGGTCGAACGCGCCGGCGAAGTGCGCTTCCTGCCGATCCTGCTGACCAGCGCGACCGCGATCGGCGGCCTGCTGCCGCTCGCCGTGCAGCAGGTCGGCATGTACTCACCGATGGCCTGGGTGATCATCGGCGGCCTGATTTCCTCGACCCTGCTCGCGCGCCTGGTCACGCCGGTGATGTACAAGCTGCTGCCGCCGCAACTGGAGGAGTGCTGCGAGGCCGCGGAGCTACCGCAGCCGGCGATGGCCTGAGGCGATCACTCAGGCGCATGGTCGGGAGCGCCGCACACGCGTGCGAGCGCGTCGAGGCCGGTCGTGGGGATTCGTGTCGGATCGTCCGGCTCGCGGGCGACGGAATTGAGCTTTTCACGCGCTTGTGGCGATCATCGGGCGAGTCCTCGTGAGGTAGACCGCATCATGCGTCCAGCCCTGTTCGTATGGTTTCTTGCATCCATCCTCGCAGCCGACCCGTTATCCGCCCAGTCGGGCTGCGGCTATGTCAGCAGCGCGCGCAAGCCGCCGGAAGAGAAGGGCTACTATCCGGCCCAGATTCGCCAGGTCGACGGCAAGGACGTGTCCCGCAGCCAGTCGCGTTACCGTCTGGCCGTCGGTCCGCACCGGATCGCGGTCGAGGAGCGTATCGGCGATTCGCGCCGCGGCTCTGCCAAGCTGCGCATGCTGGCCAACAGGGACGCCAAGCTGGCGCTGAAGGTGCTGGACCTGGAAGTCAAGGCGGACGGCAGCTACCACATCGGCGCGCGACTCCTGGAGGACCGCAGCGACCCGCAGAAGCCGCAGGACTACTGGGAGCCGGCGGTGTGGCGAACGCTGGTGGAGAGCTGCCACTGAGAGCGGACCCGGATGTTTCATGAGATCTCCGGGTCAGGAAGAAACGGACTGGGGCTGGACGAGTCCAGACTGGACCCGCCAGCCCGCGCCGAGTCCGGCTCATGTCCGGACTCGGCTGCGCCAAATCGAGCACTTGTGCGCTCGATTTGCGGGTCGGCCGTCCATGGTCGGTGTTTCCTCCCTCGCGGGTCGGGAGCCCGGGCGCAGAACTCTCTCCGATGCGTGGCGGCGCCGCACGTCGCGAACCGCACATCAACGCGTGCGGTAACGCGGTTGGTGACGATCACGCAGGCGCGAGTGACGGTTTGACAGGTCGACCGGTTGGCCTTCGATCCACGCGGCGACGATCCCGCTGCGCACGTCCAGCGGGTCGCCGTCGCTGACGATGAAGCTGGCGTCCTTGCCGGGCTCCAGCGTACCGAGGCGATCGGCGACGCCGAGCATGCGTGCCGGTGCCAGGGTGATCGCGCGCAGGCCCTGCTCCCACGCCAGGCCGTGCGCCACCGCCATCCCGGCGGCGTACGGCAGGTTGCGTTCCAGGGCCGCCGCGAAACTGCTGCCGTCCGAGCCGAGCGCGATCTCGACGCCGGCGGCGGCGAGGCGGGCAGCGTTCGCGTAGGCCGCATCGGGACCTTCGTGGCGGCGCAAGGGCAGTTCCGAGGGTGGATACAGGATCACCGGAATGCCACGCGCCGCGAGGAGTTCGGCAGCGCGCCAGCCGTCCTGTGCACCGACCAGCGTGAAGGCCAGTGCGCGGCGCTCGGTGAAGTCCAGTGCTTCGCGGATCTGCTGCAGGTCGAGCGCGTGGATGAACAGGCGAATGCGGCCGTCGAGCACGCCTCTCAGCGCCTCCCAGCGTGCGTCGATGTCGGTGCTGCCGGCCGCCCGCGCCGTGGCGTAGGCGGCGGCATCGTCGAAGACGCGCTCGATCAGCTCGCGACTGCGCTGCGCGCCGCGGGCCGCCTCTTCGCGGAGGTTCGGCGGCAGGAAGGGCGGCAGACGTGCGGTCGGCCACATCAGGTGCATGCCGACCGGCGAACGCAGCGTCATCTCCTCGAAGTTCCAGCCGGCAAGGCGCACCAGCGCCGACTGGCCGGCGATGATGCCGCCCTGCGCCACCTGCGGAACCACCTGCGCGTACAGCACACCGTTCGCACGCGCCACCGGCAACAACTCGCTGTCGGCGTTGATCGCCACCTGGGCGCGCGCGTTCGGATTGATCGCTCCGGCCTCGGCGAAATCCACGGTGCCGCGCACGGACTCGATCTCGGTCAGTCCCATCACCGAATTGGCGACGATGAAAGCCGGCAGCAGCCACTTGCCCGAGTAATCGATGTGTTCGGCGCCGGCCGCCTGCGCGGAGAGATCGGCGCCGACGGCGACGATCTTGCCGCCATCGACCAACATCTGACCGTTCTCGATCGGCGCGGAGGACACCGGATGGATGGTCGCACCGGTGAGGAGGGTGGCGGCGGGGGAGGCGGTGGTGAGGAGCAGGGCGAGTGCCGAGCTTGCCAGGAGGTTCGGGAGGGCACGAGGACGCGAGGGCACGCGGAACCGAAAGCGCGCGTTCCATGCCGCCGAGCATGAATGGCCAGTTTGAGCGAGGCAGTCGATCCGTGGACCAGGCCGCTTTTCCGTGCCCTCGTGCCTTCCAGCGAGCCTCGTGATCGCGGACATCATCTCAATGCTCTCCCTGGCAGTAATGCACCGCCTCGCCGTTGTGGTAAGCGCCGCGCAACGCCGCCAGGCGCGAGTCGAGCACGCGGTAGCGAGTGGGGTCGATCGGCGTGCGTGGTTTGCGCCCGGGGCCGTCGGCGCCATCTGGTGGGCCGCTCTTGGCTGCCTGAGCGAGTGCCGCCTGTATCAGTTCGGCGCGCGCCGCGGCGATGCGCTGCTGTTCGGCGAGGTCGGCTTCGCGGTTGAAATACTCGCGACCGTCGATCCAGACCTTCAGTGGCCGCGCGTAGGAGGACAGCGGGTGCTGGCTCCACAACACGAGGTCGGCGTCCTTGCCCGGCTCGATGCTGCCGACGCGCGCGTCGATGCGCAGCTGTCTGGCCGGGTTCAGCGTCACCATCGCGAGCGCTTCGGTATCAGACAGGCCGCCATAGCGACCGGCCTTGCCGGCTTCGGTGTTGAGTCGGCGGCCGAGGTCGTTGCTGTCCGAATTGACGCTGGTGAGGACGCCTCGGCGGTGCAGAATCGCGGCGTTGTACGGGATTCCGTCCCAGGTCTCCATCTTGTAGCCCCACCAGTCGGCGAAGGTGGACGCGCCGGCACCGGTATCGGCCAGGACATCGGCCACCTTGTAGCCCTCGAGGACGTGCTGGAAGGCGGCCACCTGGAAGCCCTTGTCGGCCGACAGCCGCGCGAACATCAGGATCTCGTCCTGGCGGTAGGAATGGATGTGCACCAGACGCTCGCCGGCGAGGATTTCGGCCAGCGCCTGCATGCGCAGGTCGCGGCGCTGCGGCGGACCGCCCTTGCGACCGCGCGCGGCGGCGTAGGCGCGCGCCTGCACGAAAGCGTCGTCGAACACCTGCTCGACGCCCATGCGTGTCTGCGGGTAGCGCGGTACGGCCACCGCTCCCCAGTTGGACTGCTTGACGTTCTCGCCGAGCGCGAACTTGATGCTTGGCGTGGCGCCCTCGAACTTCAGACCCTCCGCGTCCGCGCCCCAGCGGTGCTTGACGATCTGCGACTGACCACCGATCGGGTTGGCCGAGCCGTGCATGAGGTGCGAGGTGGTGGTACCGCCGGCGAGTTCGCGGTAGAGGTTGATGTCGGTGGGGTCGATCACATCGCCGATGCGCACTTCCGAGGTGATCGCATGGCTCGGTTCGTTGACGTTGCCGCTCACGCCGATGTGCGAATGCGCGTCGATCAAGCCTGGCGTCAGGTGCAGTCCGTGCGCATCGATCTCGACCGCGCCCCGCGGAGCCTTCAGGCCCGCGCCGAGGGCGCGGATGCGGCCGCGTTCGATGAGCACGTCGGTCGCGGCGAGCGGTTCGGCGGCGCCGGTCATCCACACCGTTGCGCCACGAATCGCCAGCGCAGCCGACTGCGCCGGCAGGCCGTCGCGACCGTATTCGCCGGCCGGGTAGCGTGGCCGCACCGGGAACGGCGGAATGTCCTCGGCGGCCTTCGTCCCGTCCCTGGTTTCTTGCGCGGGCGCCGGACCCACACGTTCGCCGCTCCACGGCCGCGCACGGCCGTCGGCGCCGATCCAACGTCCGGACAGGTGCGTGCCGAGCAGCGCTGCCTCCAGTGTCGCCTTCTCCTCCGGTGCGCCGCCGAGCGCGGCGGCCGGCAGGGTCAGCAGCAGGCGCCCGTCGGCGAATTTGCCGTTGCCTTCGTGCTCGCCAGCCTTGAGCTTGAGCGCTGCGGCTTTGCCTTCCAGGGTCCATTCGGCCGGACCGGCAGCGCCGCTCCACCGCAGCGACCAACGCCCGGCGATCTCGACGGCATCGGGCGCGACGATCTGGTCGCGCGCGCCGTCCACCCAGACCTCGAAGATGCGCGCGTCCTCGTCGTGGAACAGGCCAGCGTCGGCGATCACGAAGCTGGCGATGCGCCCAGCCTCCAGCGTGCCAAGGCGCGACTCGCCGAGCAGCGCGGCCGGGGTCGTCGTCAGCGCCGCGAGCGCCTGGTCCTCGGAAAGCCCGTACTTCACGGCGCGCCGCAGCGCCGGCCAGAAGCCGTCCTCGGGTTTTTCGAGGCCGGCCAGCGTCAACGCGAAGCGGCGGCCGCTGGCAGCCACCCGCGCCGGGTTGTACGGTGCGTAGCGCCAGTGCTCGAGTTCGGCCAGGCTGAGCTCGAGCGCGGCCTCGGCATCCTCCACAGCCGGGGGCCGCGGGAAGTTCAGCGGCAGCACCAGGTCGATGCCGGGCGGCAACTGGTCGAGCACGCGGTACTCGGTGCCGATACCGAGCACCGCCGCGCGCAGCCCGAACTCGTCGGCGATGCGCGCCGCGCGCACCACGTCGAGTTCGTCGTCGGCATCGAACAGCAGCAGCTGACGACCGGCGAGCACCGGCTGCAATGCATCCAGCGCCGCATTCGCCTCGGCGCGTTCGCCGCCGTGCAACGCCTGCCAGGCGGCGAGGTCGCGCTGCCAGCCGCTGTCCAGCAAGGCTTGGCGAATCAGCGCGATGGCGCCCATCTTCGAGCCGGGATAGACCCCGCTGAAGCTGAAATCGGCCTCGAAGGACGCGTGCTGCGCCACCCGCGCCGCAAGCAGATTCTGCTGCGGCGTCGGCGCGTCCCGCAGGCTCAGCAGCGCGCCCTGGCCGCGCAGCACGCCGGCGCCGGGCGCCGCATTGCTGGCGCCGAAGCCGATGCGCCGCAGCGCCTTTGCGCGCTCGCCGTCGAGCGCCAGCGCAGCGCTGACGTCGCGCTCGGGACAGACGCGGTCGTTCCAGTGCAGCGCGGATGGCGCCGACGGCGCGGCCTGCGGGGCGCCGATTCCGGCGAAGGGGCCGCGGCGCAGAGCGCCGTTGCCATTCGCGGCGGGCGACTGCCGGCAGCGCGCGGTGGCGTCGATCCCGAAACTGCCATGCACATCGATGAAGGCCGGCCAGAGGGTCTTGCCGGCGGCCTCGACGACCAGCGCTCCCGGTGCCACGTGGCGGCCACTGCGCACGCCGACCACCAGACCGTCGCGCACCTCCAGGCTGCCGTTTGCGATGACCTCGCCGGGCCGTACGACGATGCGTGCGTCGACGATGCTGGCGTGCCTTGGCGTGTGCGTGGCCAGGCCCTGCTGTGGGGCGCTCGAGACCTGGGCCGCGACGTCGCCCGCGCAGGCCAGCGCGAGCGCCCATCCGAGCGTTCGGAACGGATTCATGCGGGGCTCCCGAGTGCGGTGCGACCGCTGCTTATCGGTGAGCCGCGAAGCCTGCGTCAAGCGGACAGAAGTAATGCCTGCCACTCGTCCGGCGTGTTCGCGCCGCGCAGTCGCGCGCGCACTCCGGCGTCCGCGGCCAGCGTGTGCACGCGCAGCCGCTCCTGCAGGTACTTCAACGAGGCGCCGCTGCCGGAGCCATGCAGCGCCTGCTCCATCCACAGGCGGATCTCGGGTCCGGCGACCATCGCCATCGGCAACTGTTCCTCGCCGAAGCGGCACACGCCGCGGCCACGCTCGATCGCCGCATCGAGTCCGGCACGCAGGGCGCGCAGCATCGCTACATCGACCAGGGGTTGATCGACTGCGAGCACCAGCCAGTGGGGCTCCTCGGCTTCGGCGGCGACGCTCGCCAGGCCCCCCAACGGCCCGCGCTGCGGCCAAAGGTCGCGCACGTGCGGGAAGGCGCTGTAGCCGCCGCTGACCAGCACCCGCGCGCATCCGGCCTGCTCGAGCAGGCCGAACTGGTGTTCGAGCAGCGTCCGTCCTTTCCACGGCAGCCGCGCCTTGTCGGCGCCCATCCGCTGCGAGCGACCACCCGCGAGAACCACACCGAGGCATGCGCTGCCATCCATGCGGCATCATGGGCGCAGACCGCCGCCTCGCGCCAGTGTGGGAAGAGCAGTGAAAAGTGAAAAGGGAAACGCGACATGGACGTGCCTGTCGCTTCGTCTTTGCTGTTCACGGTTCACTTCTCACGTCTCGCTTCTCACGGCTTCCCGATGATCGCTCTCATCCAACGCGTCGCCCGCGCCCATGTCGAAGTGGACGGCACCACCGTCGGTGCCATCGGCTGCGGCGTGCTCGCGCTGGTTGCGGTCGAACGGGACGATGGTGCGGTGCAGGCGCGGCGCCTGCTCGAACGCATCGTCGGCTATCGCATCTTCGAGGACGCCGCCGGGCGCATGAACCGCTCACTCGACGACATCGGGGGCGAGCTGCTGCTGGTCTCGCAATTCACCCTCGCTGCGGATACGGGGAAAGGCATGCGCGCCAGTTTCACGCCGGCGGCGGCGCCGGAGGAAGGGCGGCGCTGGTTCGACCACCTCGTCGAACTTGCGCGCGTGCGCCGCCCCGGTGTCGCAACCGGCTGTTTCGGTGCCCATATGCAGGTGCACCTGGTGAATGACGGACCGGTGACTTTCTGGTTGCAGGTGAAGCCGTGAGTGGTGAGTAGTGAGTAGTGAGTAGTGAGTAGTGAGTAGTGAGTAGTGAGTAGTGAGTAGTGAGTAGTGAGTAGTGAGTAGTGAGTAGCAGAAGCAGGGTTCTGGCGAGCTCTTGCCACTCACCACTCACCACTGAGCGCGGCGCAGCCGCGCGGACTACTCACGGCTTCCCCCAAGCAAACCTCGTTCCATCCTGGGCGCTGAATGCTTGCAAGCACCGTCGAAACTTGCTAGGCGGGAACGCGGTCTTGTGGTTATACTGCTCGGTTCTCCTTACCAACCCTGCTCCCCGGGCCCAGCGCATGGAAAATCCCGACCAGATCACCCCGCCGCAGGATCAGCAGTCCGAGCTGAAGATGCTGATCGTCAAGGGCAAGGAGCAGGGCTTCCTGACCTACGCCGAAGTCAACGACATCCTGCCCGATGACATCGTCGATCCCGAGCAGATCGAAGACATCATCAACATGATCAACGACATGGGTATCGAGGTGCACGAAGTCGCACCGGATACCGAGAGCGTGATCGTGCCCGAGACGCCGGCGCCGGCGCCGGAAGAGGACACCACCGAGGAGGCCGTCGCCGCGCTGTCCGCACTCGACGGCGACGTTGGCCGCACCACCGATCCGGTGCGCATGTACATGCGCGAGATGGGTACGGTGGAGCTGCTGACGCGCGAGGGCGAGATCGCGATCGCCAAGCGCATCGAGGAAGGCCTGGTGCAGGTGCAGCAGGCGCTCGCGAGCTTCCCGTGGTCGGTGCAGATCCTGCTGGACGACTACGACGTGCATCTGGAGGGTGGCAAGCGCCTGGCCGAGATCGTGATCGGCTTCGCCGACATCGAGCAGGCCAACCTCGACGAGATCGCCGAGGAAGTGCTCGACGAGGACGCCGAGGTCGAGGAAGACGAGGTGGCCACGACCACCACCGGCGAGACCACCGAGGACGAGGAGGCGACCACGCCCGACACCGGTCCGGATCCGGAGGAAGTGGCGCGGCGCATGAATCTGCTGCGCGAGTTGTATGCCAAGTTCCAGCAGGCGCATCGCAAGTACGGCCCGCACCATCAGGCCACCCTCGCCGTGCGCGAGGAGATGAGCGCCGAGTTCCTGAAGCTCAAGCTGCCGCCGGCGATCATCGACAGCTTCACTCGCAAGCTGCGCGAGGTGGTCGCCAGCATCCGCCAGCACGAGCGCGCGATTCGCGACCTCTGCGTGCACCGCGCGAAGATGCCGCAGGCGCAATTCGTGCGCAGCTTCATCGGCAACGAGACCAATATCGGCTGGATCGATGAGCAGTTGCAGCAGAAGCAGAAGTGGACCAGCGGCTTGAAAGTCGTGCGCGATCAGGTGATCGCCGAGCAGGAGCGCCGCGTGGCGCTGGAAAGCACGCTGAACCTGTCCTCCGGCGAGATCAAGGAAATCAACCGCGCGGTCGCCATCGGCGAAGCCAAGGCGCGCAAGGCGAAGAAAGAGATGGTCGAGGCCAATTTGCGCCTCGTGATCTCGATCGCCAAGAAGTACACCAACCGCGGCCTGCAATTCCTCGACCTGATCCAGGAGGGCAACATTGGTCTCATGAAGGCGGTCGACAAGTTCGAATACCGCCGCGGCTACAAATTCAGCACCTACGCGACCTGGTGGATCCGCCAGGCGATCACGCGTTCGATCGCCGATCAGGCACGCACCATCCGCATCCCGGTGCACATGATCGAGACCATCAACAAGCTCAACCGCATCAGCCGCCAGATGCTCCAGGAAATGGGCCGCGAGCCGACCCCGGAAGAGCTGGCGGTCAAGATGGACATGCCGGAAGACAAGATTCGCAAGGTCCTGAAGATCGCCAAGGAACCGATCTCGATGGAAACCCCGATCGGCGACGACGAGGATTCCCACCTCGGCGACTTCATCGAGGACGTCAGCATCGTCAGCCCGGTCGAGGAAGCCACCAACCTCGGCCTGTCGGAAACCGTCAAGGACGTGCTCAGCGGACTGACGCCGCGCGAGGCCAAGGTGCTGCGCATGCGCTTCGGCATCGACCTCAACACCGACCACACGCTGGAAGAAGTCGGCAAGCAGTTCGACGTCACCCGCGAGCGCATCCGCCAGATCGAGGCCAAGGCGCTGCGCAAGCTGCGCCACCCGAGCCGCAGCGAGCAGCTGCGCAGCTTCCTCGATCTGGACTGAACGTCCCGCCGGGTCGCGAGTAATGATGAGGGAAGTCCGGGCGAGCCCCGGACCCGAGGTGGTCGGCGGGCTCAGACCGGGCTCGGCCGGTCCCCATCCCGGGGTGCGTCATCGAAACAGTAGGCCGGCATCGGACGCCGCGGCAGTCTCGCGGCGCTGATCCTCGCCACCTCGATTACCGCGGCCTACAATCGCCGGCTTTTCGCCCCAGGTCCGCCGCCATGCGTCTCACCAAGTTCCACCTTGCAACGGTCAAGGAAACTCCCGCCGATGCGGATGTCGTCAGCCAGCAACTGATGCTGCGCGCCGGCATGATCCGCAAGATCGCGGCCGGCATCTACACCTGGACCCCGCTCGGACTGCGTGTGCTGCGCAAGGTGGAGGCGATCGTGCGCGAGGAAATGGACCGCGCCGGCGCGCTCGAGCTGCTGATGCCCTCGATCCAGCCACGCGAGCTGTGGGAGGAAACCGGGCGCTGGGCGAAGTTCGGCGGCCAGTTGCTGAAGATCCGCGACCGCAAGGACGCCGAGTTCTGCTACGGCCCCACGCACGAGGAAGTGATCACCGATTTCGCGCGCAACGAGCTGCGCTCGTACAAGCAGTTGCCGGTCAACTTCTACCAGATCCAGACCAAGTTCCGCGACGAGATCCGCCCGCGCTTCGGCGTGATGCGCGCGCGCGAATTCCTGATGAAGGACGCCTATTCCTTCCACGTCGACACCGCTTGCATGCAGCGCGAGTACCGCAACATGTACGAGGCCTACACGCGCATCTTCACCCGCCTCGGCCTGAAATTCCGCGCGGTGGCGGCCGATCCCGGCGCGATCGGCGGCACCGGCTCGCACGAGTTCCACGTGCTCGCCGATTCGGGCGAGGACGCGATCGCCTTCACCAGCGAGGGCGACTACGCCGCGAACGTGGAACTCGCCGAGGCGGCCGCGCCGGCGGCGCCGCGCGCTGCGCCGTCCGAGGCGCTCGAGCAGGTCGCCACGCCCACCCAGAAGACCTGCGAGGAAGTGGCCGCGCTGCTCGGCCTGGCGCTCGAGCGCACCGTGAAGTCCTTTGCCGTCATCGGCGAGCAGGGCTTCACGCTGGTGCTGGTGCGCGGCGACCACATGGTCAACGAGATCAAGCTCGCCAAGGTCGCCGGTCTTGGCGAGTACCGCCTCGCCAGCGAAGCCGAGATCGCCGAGCACCTCGGCGCCCCCCCGGGCTTCATCGGGCCGCTCAAACCGGCGAAGAAGATCACCGTCGTCGCCGACCGCACGGTCGCGGCGATGAGCGATTTCGTGGTCGGCGCGAACGCGGCCGGTTTCCACACCCGCGGCGTCAACTGGGGGCGCGACCTGCCCGAGCCCGACCTCGTCGCCGACGTGCGCAACGTGGTCGAGGGCGAGCCGGCGCCGGGCGGCATGGGGACCTGGTCGATCGCGCGCGGCATCGAGGTCGGCCATGTGTTCCAGCTCGGCCAGAAGTACGCGCAATCGATGGGCGCGCAGGTACTCGACGAGAACGGCAAGGCGCGCACCATGTACATGGGCTGCTACGGCATCGGCGTCAGCCGCATCGTCGCCGCGGCCATCGAGCAGAACCACGACGCCAGCGGCATCCTCTGGCCGGAAGCCATCGCGCCCTTCCACATCGCAGTGCTGCCGCTCGGCATGGACCGCAGCGAGCGCGTGCGCGAGGCCGCCGAGAAGCTCTACGGCGAGCTCACCGCGGCCGGCCTCGACGTGCTGCTCGACGACCGCAAGGGCGTGCGCCCCGGCGCGATGTTCGCTGACCAGGAACTGATCGGCATCCCGCACCGCGTGGTGGTCTCCGAGCGTGGGCTGGAAGCGGGCCAGGTCGAGTACCGCTCGCGGCGCGCCAGCGCGAACGAGATGAAACCGTGCGCGGGATTTGCTGCATGGGCGGCTGCGGAAGTGCGCACCCACCTCAGTCCTTGATGGACCTGGCCATGGCGGTACTGCGGCGCACTCCGCAGCAGGGGCTTGCGCTCGCCCTCCGGGTCGCCCAGTCTGCGTGCCGGTTCCGGTCGGTCCCGCACCGCGCACATGAGCATGTACCCCTTTCCGCCCGCTCCCATCGCCACGGTCCCGATCGCCGGCGGCGCACAGCGCTTCCCGGTGCACCGCATCTACTGCATCGGCCGCAACTACGCCGAGCACGCGAAGGAAATGGGCAGCGCGCCGGAGAAGGGCACGCCGGTGTTCTTCATGAAGCCGGCCGACGCGGTGGTCTGCGATGGCCGCGATCCACGCTTTCCGCCGGGAACCGGCAACCTGCACCATGAAGTGGAACTGGTGGTGGCGCTGGGATCGGGTGGCGCCGACATCGCGCTCGCCGATGCGCTCGGCCATGTCTACGGCTACGCGGTCGGCGTCGACCTGACCCGGCGCGACCTGCAGGCCGCAGCGAAGGCCAGGGGCAACCCCTGGGACACCGCCAAGGGCTTCGACGACAGTGCGCCGCTCGCGGCGATCGTGCCGGCGCAGGGCCGGCATCCCCAGGCCGAAGTCCTGACACTGTCGGTCAACGGCGTCGAACGCCAGGCGGCGAGCGTCGCCGACCTGCTGTGGCCGGTGGCGGAAATCATCCACGAGCTGTCGCGGCTGTACACGCTGTGCGCGGGCGATCTGATCTTCACCGGCACGCCGGCTGGCGTAGGTCCGTTACGGCGCGGCGACGTGGTCGAGTGTCGTCTGCAGGGCTGGTCGGACCTGCGTTTCGCGATGGTCTGATGGAAGCCTGGCTGCTGGCCCACGAAGGACCGCTGCGGCTGGCGGTCTTCCTCGGCCTGTTCGCGCTGCTGGCGGGCCTGCAGACCTGGCGACCGCTACGCGGCGTCACCGGTATCTGGCGGCGCTTCGGCCGCCATCTCGCGCTGGCCGCGCTCGGCACCTTGTTGGTGCGGCTGTGCTTCCCGTGGCTGGCGGTCGCCGCCGGTGCCTGGACGCAGGCCGAAGGCGTCGGGCTGCTGCCGTGGCTGGGTGCCCCGCCGGCGCTGCAACTGCTGCTCGGGGTGGTCCTGCTGGACCTGTGCATCTACTGGCAGCACCGCATCTTCCACCGCCTGCCGTGGCTGTGGCGATTGCACCGCATGCACC
Source organism: Lysobacterales bacterium (assembly GCA_019187485.1). GTDB lineage: Bacteria > Pseudomonadota > Gammaproteobacteria > Xanthomonadales > SZUA-5 > JADKFD01. The sequence goes on from JABAQR010000028.1 coordinate 47,123, forward strand.
ACAGCGACATCGAGTTCGAGCTGTCGACGGCGATCCGCTTCCATCCGCTCGAGATCGCACTGTCGATGGCGATCAAGCTCGCTTGCGTCGCCGCGCTCGGCGCGCCGCCCCTTGCGGTCCTGGCCTTCGAGATCCTGCTCAACGCCTGCAGTCTGTTCAGCCACGCCGACCTGCGCCTGTCGGCCGTCATCGAGCGCCCGCTGCGCGCGCTGCTGGTGACCCCGGACATGCACCGCATCCATCATTCGGTGCGGGCGGATGAGACCCACAGCAACTTCGGTTTCTGCCTGTCGCTCTGGGACCGGATCTTCGCCAGCTACCGGCCACGGGCGAGCGCCGATGACGCCACCATGGCGATCGGCCTGGAACGCTTCCGCGGCGCGCGCGAGCAAGGCCTGCGTGCGCTGCTGATGCAACCCCTGCGTTGAGCACCCGGGAGGTCGACTGGTCGTACCCCGCGGTCAGCCGCGACGGAGCCTTCTGACGGCATGAGCCCAGCGCATACCCCACCGCATGGCGCACAAAAAGAGTATTGGTTTCTCTATCGTTTGCACGCGGAACGATCGGGAGCGATGCCATGCGGTTCGTGAGCGCCATGTTCGCGATGGCGGGTTTGCTGGGCGGGATGTCCTGCGGATCGCCGGTTTCGGCGCAGCTCCTGCCGAGTTTTCCGGGCGCTGAGGGTTTCGGCGCAGTCGCCTCGGGCGGACGGGGCGGGCAGGTGCTGTTCGTCGATACTCTGGCGGCCGACCCGAACGGGAACCTCGGTTCGGGCAATCGTGGTTCGCTCAACTGGGCGTTGCGCCAGCCTGGTGCGCGCACCATCGTGTTCGAGGTCAGCGGCGTCATCGACGGTCCCGTGCAGGTGCGCTCGGGCAACGTCACCATCGCCGGGCAGACTTCGCCGGGCGGGGTGATCGTGCGCGGCCTGTCCTGTGGCGTGCATTACGGCGGGCAGAACTGCGACAACCTCATCGTGCGCCACCTGCGCCTGCGTCCGGCCTGCCAGGTCACGCCGGGGAATTGCCCGCACGACGACGCATTGCGTCTGGACGGCGTCCAGCGCGTGATGATCGACCACGTTTCCATGGCCAACGCCAACGACGAGGCGTTGCAGTTGAGCTGGGCCTCGGAAGTCACGATCCAGAACTCGATCCTGGCCGAAACCGAAGGCGGCCACGCGATCTATGGCGGCATCCTGCTCAACTACGCCAACACCAACTGGCCGCAAGACGGCATCAGCATCGTGCGCAACCTGTTCTACCGCATCAAGGGACGCCTGCCCGAGATCAACTGCGAGTCGAGCGCGCAGGACGATATCCCGCCGCGCCTCATCGACGCCTGCCAGAACGTGCCGCTGCGGCTGGAGGTGTCGAATAACTACTACTTCGATCCGTACTACTACGTCACCTATGCGCGGTGGGTGGACGGGAATTCGGCCAATGGGCCGTACCGCGTGCGGTACAACATGGTCGCAAATCACTTCCACGTGCGTCCGGATTTCCCTTACGGCATGGTCGAGATCGCCATGCTGCACAACAGCCAGAACAGCCTGTACGTGAGCGACAACTGGATCGACTTGTATCCGGGTCTGCAGGACTACGCGCTGTTCTACTGCTGTAACGATTTTTCCACGACGCTGCCGAGCGGAAACACCGACCTGGGCAGCGCCACGCGCCACAGCACGCGGCACTCGTTCCCGGCGATCAGCTATGTGCCGACGGGCAACCTGCTGTCCGCCGTCGTGCCGTCAGCCGGCGCGCGTCCGCACGACCCGATGGATCGGCGCATCACCGCCTCCGCGCTCGGCGGCACGATCCCGAACATTCCGCACGAACAGCCGCTCGCCAATGATGCGCTGACCCTGGACTTTCCTTCGGGCAACCCGCCACCGGCGCCGCCCGACGGCGACGAGGACGGCATGCCCGATGCCTTCGAGCTGGCCCACGGCCTCAATCCGAACGCCGCCGACCACAACGGTTCCGCGCTGTCGCTGCCACTCCTGGGCGTGGCCGGCTACACCAACCTCGAGGTGTATCTGGAACTGCTTGCGCGCGGCGGGGATCCCGAGCGCGTGTTCAAGGACGGGTTCGAGGGCGGCTGAGCGGTCGCTAGCGCGGGGAACCGGGAAAATGCCACGTCGCCGTAGCGAAGCCCGCGCCGGCTGCTCCCGGCGTGGCCAAGACCGAAAACACATCGCTGCGCGTGCCGCCCGAAGCTGCGCAGCCTTTGCCTGCTCGACCGCTATCATCGCCCGGTCCCGTGCGCGGCCCGTCCTGATCCCGATTCCTTGCGACCGCATCCAATGTCCGGGCCAGATTCCAGCGCATCTGCCGATCTGACATCGCAACTGAACGCTGCGCGCGCGGGCGATCGCGATGCCGCCGAAAGGGCGCTGGGACAGGTGTACGCGGAGCTCAAGCGCATGGCCGGTGCGCTGCTGCGCGGCAATTCGCTGACGATCAATGCGACTTCGCTGGTGCACGACGCCTTCCTGCGCCTGATTCCCGAGTCCGAACGCCAGTTTGCGGACCGCCGGCACTTCTTCCGGGTGGCGGCCAAGGCGATGCGCCAGATCCTGGTCGACCAGGCGCGCGCACGCTCAGCCGACAAGCGCGGCGGCGCCTGGGTGCGCACCCAGCTCACTGACCGGATCGCCGAAACCGGCAACGACCCGGTGGACCTGCTGGCGCTGGATGCCGCCCTGACCCGATTGCAGGCGCGCGATGCCGAACTGGCGGAAATCGTCGAAGCCTATTTCTTCGCCGGCTTCACTTTCGAGGAGATCGCCGACATCCGCCAGATGGGCGAGCGCAGCGTGCGCCGCCAATGGGAAGTGGCACGTCTGTTCCTGATGAAGGAACTGGACACGCCGTGAGGGCTGCCGGATTTCCTGCGGGCCTGCGTTTGTCGGGTGTGCCCAGCTTGCGTATGACTGCCGATGCCCACCTCCCATAACGAACTGCGGGCACTGGTCGAACAGGTGCTGGAACTTGCGAGCGCGCAGGAGCGCGAAACCCTGCTCGCCGGCTGGCCCGACCCCGCGCTCGCCGCCGAGGCGCGCGCGCTGCTCGGCCTCGCCGCGCGTGCAGCCGTGCTGGATCGCGGTGCAATCGGATTGGCGCAACTCGCCGAGGCGCCGGAATTGCCCGAGCGCATCGGCCCCTACCGCATCGTCGGCCTGCTCGGCAGTGGCGGCATGGGCGCGGTCTACCACGGCGTGCGCGACGACGGCAGCTTCCGCAAGGACGTCGCGATCAAGGTGGTGCGCGATGTGTACTCGGCCGAACAACGCCAGCGCTTCGAGCGCGAGCGCGAACTCCTGGCCCGGCTGGAACACCCCGGAATCGCCCGCGTGCTCGATGGCGGCAGCACCGCCGGCGGACAGTCCTGGATGGCGATCGAGCGAGTGGTCGGCCTGCCGCTCGACGAATACGTGCGTGCCCATGGCCTGGGGCTGCGCCAGCGCATCGAATTGCTGCTCGGGGTGCACGCGGCGGTCCAGTTCGCGCACCAGAACCTGATCGTGCACCGCGACCTGAAACCGGCCAACGTGCTGGTGGATGCCGACGGGCGGCCGCGGTTGCTGGACTTCGGCGTGGCCAAGCTGCTCGGTGAGGTGGACCACACCCAGACCGCCGGGCGCGCACCGATGACCTTCGCGTACGCGGCGCCGGAACAGGTCCGCGGCGAGGCGATCACCACTGCCACCGATGTCTACGCCCTCGGCGTGATGCTGTACGAGCTGCTGACGGGGGACCGGCCGCACAAACCCCGCGGCGAGAACCCGCTCAGCCTGCTGCAGGCGATCACCGACACCGATGCCACGGCGCCGAGCATTGCGCTGGCCAGGCTCAGTCGCGGCACCGGCGAGGGGATCGCCGCCACCCAGCTTCGTGGAGACCTGGACACGATCTGCCTGAAGGCGCTGAGCCGCGATCCGCAGCGGCGCTATGCCAGCGTCCAGGCCTTCGCCGACGACTTGCGCGCGTATCTTGAGAGCCGCCCGATCAGCGCGCGCCGCGACAGTGGCAGCTACCGCCTGGGCAAATGGCTGCGGCGCAACCCGATGCTTGCGGCCAGCCTGATCCTGCTGGCGTTGAGCATCGTGGCCGGCGCCTGGTTCAGTCTCCGCTACGCCCGCGCCGCGAACCAGGAGGCCGAGCGCGCGCTGGCGCAACTGCGCGCCACCGATGCGTTGAGTCAGGTGCTGACCGGCATGTTCGCCGATGCCAGCCCCTACCGCAGCTCGCGCGCCGGCGTCACCGTGGAAAACCTGTTGCGCCTGGCCGCGCAGCGCGCGCAGGCCGAGTTGCAGGGCGAGCCCGATCTGCGCCTCAACGTGCAGAGCGATCTTGCCCTGGCGGTGCACTTCGCGGTGGATTCGGAACAGGGCATCGCCCAGCTCAAGGACTTGTGGGAACAGGCCGAGCGCGATCCGTCGGTGGATCCGGAAGTCCGGCTCCGCGCGCTGCTGAATCTCATCGCTGCCTACGACAATGCGGCCAAGACCGGCGACAGCGCGGAACTGCGGCCGCGGGTCGCGGCTTTCCGACCCGAGCCCGAGGCAGGCACCTTGCTTTGGTATCGGCGCCAGCGCGCGTTACTCGATACCACCGATTACGGGCCCGATTCGATCGCCGCGCTGCGCGAATTTGGGCAAAAGGCCGGCAGATTCCGCGAGAGCTGGAAGTGGGAGACGCAGGCGATGGTTGCGCGCTACCTGCGCCGCGCCGGTCGCTTCGAGGAGTCCGACCCGCTGCACGAGCAGTTGATCGCCCACTACCGGGCATCCGGCGAACGCCTGGCGCTGGCCTCGGTGCTGCGCACCTCGGTGTACAAGGCGGCCTCCAGCCGCCACAAGGTCGCGCGGATCCAGGAGGCGCTCGACATCACCGTCGCCGAACTGGGGGCGGATCACCCGGATACCCTGCTGACGCGGATGAACCTGATCGAGGCGCGGCTCGCGACCGGCGAAGTCGATCAGGTCGATGGCGAGTTTCTTGCGCTGATCGAGCAGCAGCGGCGCTACCGCAGCGAGGTCACGGTCGCGACCCTGGTCAACTATGTGCGTTACCTGATCGACCGGCGCGATTTCCGCCGCGCGGCGCCCTTCACCGAGGAGGCACTGGCGCTCGCACCGGGCCTGAAGCTGAACAAGGACGCGCCGATGGCACTGGCCCCAAGGCTGTACGCCCTGCAGGTGGAACTTGGGCTGGGCAACATCGCATCGGTGGCTGCGGACCTGCCGGCCCTGATCGAGGACGCCCGCCATGCGCCGCCGGCTTACTGGCGGATGCTGCTGCTGTCGGCCGAGCTGCAGCAGCGCCAGGGCGCTCACCGCGAGGCCCTGGCGACGGCGATGCAGGCGCTGGATGCGCTGCCGCCACGGCCGGCCGAGGCGCCGCCGACCACCCATGAGGGACGCGTGCAGCTGCTGCTCGGAGAGCTGCAGTTGATGCTGGGCGACCGGGTGCAGGCGCGCGCCAGCCTGGAGCGCGCGCTGGCGGTCGATGCAGCCGTGCCCGAACCCTGGGTCGTGTGGCCAGCCCGCGCGCAGTGGCTGCTGGCGGAGGCACTCGCGGGGGAGCCAGGCCAGGATGCGCGTGTGGCCGCACTGCGCGAACAGGCGATCGCTCGCATCGCCCGGCTGACGCCGCCGGACGATCCCTGGCGCCGCGAAGCTGCGCAGGTCGAAGCTGCCGCCCTGCGCCAAGCCGATCGGCCCTGAGGCCACTCGGTCAGTCAGAATCGTTCAGCGGTGCACCCCCTGCCTGGCGCCAAGCGTGTCCAGCAATCCCGCCGACCTCACGTCGCAACCGAACGCCGCGCGCGCTGGGACAGGTTTACGCGGAGCTCAAGCGCATGGCCGGCGTGTCCGTTGGTGGCCGCAAGGCAGGTGTTCGTGTGCTCGCGTCCTGGTGCAAAGCCTGGCGTATTTGCTGCCGGTTTTTCCGGCGCGCTACGTCTGTGGGTTTGACCGGCGCTTCAGCCGCCGGTCGGTCGCCCACCCCGCACGGAGTCCGCCATGCACCGCCTCGCTCGCAGTATCGCCCTGAGCCTGTCGCTCGCCACATCCGCCACCGTCGGCGCCGCGCCCTGGACCTACCGCGGCACCCTGAACGACGGCGGCGCGCCCGCCAATGGTCGCTACGACATCCGGCTCAGCGTGCTGGATGCCGGCGGCGTGAAGTCGCTGGCCTACCCGTTGACCTTCAGCCATGTCGACGTCCGAGATGGCGCCTTCGCGGTCGATGTCGACTTCGGCGTCGACCTCACGCTGCTCGGCGCGGTCAAGCTCAGGACCGAGGTGGCGCAGGGCGGCAGCGCCTTCGTCGCGCTCGGCGAGCCGCAGGCCTTCGATGCCAAGGCGGCGCTGGCGGGCGTGTGCTGGGATACGCAGGGAAACGCCGGGACCGATCCCGCCACCAACTTCATCGGGACCACCGACCTGCGAAGTCTGGTGTTCCGTGTCGGCAATCTGCCGGCACTGGCGCTCACGCCATTCGCGGGTAATCAACCGGCCCTGTTCGTTCCCGGCAATTCGGTCTCATCGCTGGCCAGTGCGGGAGTTGCACTCGGGGGCGGTAGCCCGGCGGCGGCACAGCACACGCTGTCGGGCGACTACGCTTCGATCACCGGCGGCTACAGCAATTCCGCTACAGGAGACCGCAGCCATGTCGGTGGCGGAGACGACAATTCAGCCAGCGGCTACGCCAGCGTCGTCGCGGGTGGCGGCAACAATGGTGCATCGGGCATCTACAGCACCGTGGGCGGTGGTCAAAGCAATTTCGCGACTGGAACCAGCGGAATTGAAGCGTGGACGACCGTCGGTGGCGGATACGGCAACAAGGCCAGCGGGGATTCCAGCACAGTGGCTGGAGGCAACTCGAACGATTCGTCCGGCATTTACAGCACGGTTCCGGGAGGCAGGCTGAACTGTGCAGGGGGAGATATGTCGTTCGCGGCAGGATTTCGTGCCGTGACCAGGGCAGGGAACCAGGCGGGCGACGAGCAGTGTTTCCAGGTGGCCGGGTCCGGGGATGCCAACGGCGACGAAGGTACCTTCATCTGGGCGGATTCGCAGAACGCCAACTTCATCTCCACTGGCCCCAACCAGTTCCTGGTCCGCAGCGAGGGTGGCGTCGGCATCAACGGCACACCGGCCGCGGCCGGCCTCGAAATGAGCATCTTCGGCGCCACGCCCTTCGATGGCTTCGTCGAATTCGGCCTGATCCCCAAACCTTCCCTCAACGGCAACACCGGCGAGCGCGTCGAGTTCGGGGTCGGCAAGGGCGGCGTGGGCGCCAACGACGCCGACCTGCGCATCGTGCACCGCAACGACAGCAGCGCCTTCTTCGAACACCTGAGCATCGATGGCGACGGCAGCGTGATCGTCCGCTCCAACCCGGCCAACACCAACCAGGGCGTGCAACTGGCGATCGGTGCGGGCGCCTGGTCCACCCTGTCCGACCGCAACCTCAAGACCGACATCCAGTCGATCCTGCCGCTCGACGTGCTGGAACGACTGGTCGCGATGCCGATCCAGCAGTGGCGCTACATCGGACAGCCCGGCGAGGTGCAGCACATCGGCCCGATGGCGCAGGACTTCGCCGCGGCCTTCGGCGTCGGCGAGAACGACACCACGATCTCCACCGTGGACGCCGACGGCGTGGCGCTGGCGGCGATCCAGGGATTGAACCAGAAGCTCGAAACCGAGCTCGAGCAGGCGCGCGCGGAAAACGCCGGGCTGCAGGCGCAACTGCAGCAACTGGCGGCACGGCTGGCGGCGCTCGAAGCCGCCGGGGGGCGCTGAGATGCGCGCCACCGCACTGCTCTTGCTGCTGGTCTTCCCCGCGCCGGGCGTCACGGCGCCGGCGCCGCGATTCAGCGGCTCGGGCACCCTGGTCGAAGGCGCCGCGGAAAGCGCGGACGGACGTTATCGGCTGGCGGCCGATCTGAAACGCCGCGACGACCGCCAGCAGGGCGGCCGCTTCAGCATCGATGCCCGGCTCACGGTCAGCGATGCGCTCAAGTCGGCGAATACCGCGTGCAACGCGGGGGGCGACATCTTTCGCAACGGGTTCGAGTGAGTTTTCACCGGATTGCAGCCCGAACCGCGAGAGATGAAACCCCCTCGCCCCACCGGTGACGCATGCCGGTTGCCGGGAATCCTGCCGGTTCTGGCGTCGGATTGCGTCTGTGAGGTCAAGCCCATCACGAAGGCGACACGCTGCCATGCCTGCTCCCAGAGTCTGTAGCCCTCCGTCCGGTCCCCACGACCTTCCGTGGGCGCCACCAGCGCCCACTTCGACCTCCGCGCTGGCCGCCGCCGCCGCCGCCGCGGGCGCTGGCGCGCTGTTGCTTGCCGCAGCGCTCGCCGCGCAGGTACCCACCGGCGGCCCCTACAGCCTGCCGCGCCAGGTGATCGGCGCGGGTGGCGCGCGCGCCAGCGGCGGCAGCTACGTGCTGGTCGGCACCATCGGCCAGGCGGCCACGGGGCCGGCGAGCGGGTCCGGCTACGCCATCCAACAGGGTTTCCATGCCGCAGCGCCCGCCGGGCCGCTGCCGGATCAGTTGTTTCGTAACGGTTTCGAATGAGGGGAATCGCCATGATCAAACGACTTGCGGCCGCCATCCTGCTGGCCCTTCCGATGTCCGCCTTCGCGCTGAGCAATAGCTTCAGCTACCAGGGCAGCCTCAACGATGGCGGCACGCCCGCCAGCGGCAGCTACGACCTGCAGTTCCAGTTGCAGACCAGCGCCGGCGTCAACGTCGGCGCGCCGCTGGTGCGCGAGGATGTGGCCGTTGCGGCCGGACTGTTCTCGGTGGAGCTGGATTTCGGCGCCGCCATCACCAGCGCCGACTTCCGGCTGCAGATCGGCGTCCGTCCAGGCGCCTCGGTCGGGGCGTTCACCACGCTCTCGCCGACCACCAACCTGCGGCCCGCGCCGCAGGCGCAGGTGGCGGGCATCGCCTCGGAGGCGGTAACGGTCAGTCCCAATGCCGTCAACAGCGCCAGCGTGGCCAATGAATCGCTGTCGGGCGTGGATATCCAGGACGGCACCCTGAGTGGCGCCGACATCCAGGATGGCGAGATCCGGACGGCCGATATCGCCGACGGCACCATCCTGGCGCTCGACGTCGATACGACCGTGATCCAGGCGCGCGTCAACAACAGTTGCCTGGCCGGTTCGGCGATCCGCGCCATCGGCCAGGGCGGGGCGGTGACCTGCGAGACCATCCCGGCGGGCGGCAGCGGCACCGTGACCAGCGTGGCCAGTGGCGCCGGCCTGACCGGCGGCCCGATCACCACCAGCGGCACGTTGTCGATCGCCACCGGCGGCGTGACCAGCGCGATGATCTTCGATGGTACGGTCGCCAATGCCGACCTGGCGACGAACGCGGTCAATGCCGGCAACATCGTCGACGGCAGCATCGGCAGCGCCGACGTCAACACCGCCCAGGTGCAGGCGCGCGTCTCCGGCACCTGCCTCGCGGGCAGCAGCATCCGCCAGGTGAATGCCGACGGCACGGTCAGCTGCGAGAGCGATGACATCGGCTGGAGCCTCGGCGGCAACCTCGGCACCAATCCGGCCACCCAGTACCTCGGCACCTTCGATGCGCAGCCGCTGGAGATCCGCACCGCGAACGCGCGCAGCCTGCGCATCGAACCGAGCGCGGAGACCTTCGGCGCGCCGGCGCTGCCGATCACCCGCAACCTGATCGCCGGCAGCCACGCGAATACGGTCAGCGCCGGGACGCGTGGCGCGACCATCGCCGGCGGCGGCCTGCCGAGCGGCGAAAGCGATCCCTTCTTCAACAGCGAGGCGCCCAACCAGGTGACCGGGCATTTCGGCACGGTCGGAGGCGGTTTCGCCAACATCGCGGCACTGGGAGGCACGGTCGCCGGCGGCCTGCAGAATGAAGCCACCGGCTCGTCGTCCAGCACGGTCGGCGGCGGCGTCGACAACGTGGCCAGCGGTGGCTTGAGCACCGTGGCGGGCGGCTTCACCAACCTCGCCAGCGGGCTCGCCAGCAGCGTGGCCGGAGGTGAGGTGGTCAGCGCCACCGGCCGCAACAGCATGGCCAGCGGCGGCCGCTTGAATTGCGCCGGTGGCGACTACTCCTGGGTGGGCGGGCGGCGCGCCAAGGCACGGGTTGGCAACGAGGCCGGCGACGGCAGCTGCGCGACCGGTTCCGGCGATGCCGACGGCGACAACGGCAGCTTCGTCTGGGCCGACAGCCAGGATGCGGACTTCGTGTCCTCCGGCGCCAACCAGTTCCTGGTGCGCGCGGACGGCGGCTTCCTGTTCAACACCAGCAGCCTGCCGAATCCGATCGACGACTTCGTGATCCGCAGCCGCAACGGCGTGGGCGACCCGAACATCGACCTGACGCTGCTGACCGCATCCGGCAAGGCGGCGCGCTTCGAAGTGGCGGACACCTCGGGTTCCATCTACCTGGTGCCCGGCAACGTCGGCGCCGGTGAAGCGCGCCTGGTGGTCACCGGTGGCACCGGCGGCGTGGCCACGCTCAGCAACGGCGGCACCTGGACCAATGCCTCCAGCCGCAGCTACAAGACCGGCTTCGGCGCGGTCGACCCGGTGGCGATCCTCGATCGTCTGGTGGCGCTGCCGATCAGCACCTGGACCTACCGTGGCTCGCAGGAAGGCACCCACCTCGGCCCCATGGCCGAGGACTTCAAGGCGGCTTTCGACCTCGCCGGCGATGGCAAGTCGATCTCCACCGTGGATGCCGACGGCGTCGCGCTGGCGGCGATCCAGGGCCTCAACCGCAAGCTCGAATCGGAAAACGCGGCACTGCGCGCAGAACTGGCGGAACTGCGCCGGCTGGTGCTGGAGCGGCTGCGCGGGGAATCCTGAGGCGCCCGCCGCCGGCCCGGGGGTGCGCCAGCACGGCGCACCTCTCCCCCGCTGGCCGTCCGTCGGCACTCGGCATATCCTGATCCTCCGCGTCCCGGAGGCTGGCTCATGAGCGAGAGCACGCGTTACCGTCTGGTCACCCGCAGCGACTTCGATGGCCTGGTCTGCGCGGTGCTGCTCAAGCAGCGCGGAATCATCGACGACATCGCCTTCGTGCATCCGAAGGACATGCAGGACGGCAAGGTGCCGATCGGGCCGGGCGACATCACCACCAACCTGCCCTATGTGGCCGGCTGCCACCTGGCCTTCGATCATCACGCCAGCGAGACCCTGCGGCTGCGCGAGGAACGCCCCGCCAACCTCGTCATCGACGCTGACGCGCCGTCGGCGGCGCGCGTGGTCTGGCGCCACTACGGCGGCAGCGAGGCCTTTCCGCTGATCTCCGACGAGATGATGGACGCGGTCGATCGCGCCGACTCGGCCCAGTACAGCATCGACGACATCCTCAACCCGAGTGGCTGGGTGCTGCTCAACTACCTGATGGACGCGCGTACCGGGCTCGGGCGCTTCCGCGAGTTCCGCGTCTCCAACTACCAGTTGATGATGGAACTGATCGATTACTGCGCGACCCATTCGATCGACGAGATCCTCGCGCTGCCGGACGTCAAGGAGCGCTCCGACCTGTACTTCGCGCACCAGCAGCCCGCGCAGGAGCAGATCCGGCGCTGCGCGAGGGTGCACGACAACCTGGTCGTGCTCGACCTGCGCGACGAGGACCTGATCTTCGCGACCAACCGCTTCACGGTCTATGCGCTGTTCCCGCAGTGCAACATCTCGGTGCACGTGCTGTGGGGCCTGCGCCGTCAGAACACCGCCTTCGCGATCGGCAAGTCGATCATCGACCGCAGCTCGAAGACCGACGTCGGCGCCCTGTGCCTGAAGTACGGCGGCGGCGGCCATCATGCCGCCGGCACCTGTCAGGTCGATCTCGGTGCCACCGCGCTGGTGCTGGACGAGCTGATCACGGCGATCATCGCGGACGGTTGAGGCCGCGACCTCGTCGAGGAAGCAGGAGGCTTGCTCGGCAGGACGGGGTCTGTGCACTGTTGGCTTGCGCCTGCGTTACAGCCGGTCATCGGATCGGGGGAGGAGTTTCCCATGCGGGTGCGCGCGATCATGTGGATGGCGGCGCTGCTGTGCGCGGGGCCGGTGCAGGCGGCGCGCGGCTGCGCCGACCTCGGCAGCGAGCCGATCAACCCGATGGTGCAATGGCAGGACGTGTGGTCGGCGCTGGATACGCAATCCTCGTGCACCCAGAACTGCCATCTGGGCAGCATGCCGACGGCCGAGCTCGATCTCGGCAACCGCGAGCTCGCCATCTATTTCCTGGTCGGCCAGAGCAGCAGCCAGGACAGTGGGACCATGCGCGTCGTGCCGGGCAATCCGCTCGCCAGCCTGTTCTACCAGAAGATCGCCTGCACCCATCCGGACGTAGGCAGGCGCATGCCGCCCGGCGGAGCGATCCCGCTGAGCGTGCAGGCGCTGGTGTGGGACTGGATCGCCCAGGGAGCCCATGGCGAGGATCCGGAGGATCCGATTCCACGCGAGTTCGTCTTCGACACGCCGCTCGACCGTCAGGCCTGCATCCCGGACGAGCGCGTTCCGCGGGTGCGCACGAGTTCGCTGTACTGCCTACTGGAACTGAATAGCCCCCTCGATCCGTAGCCGATCCAGGGTCTCCGGACCGTATCCCAGCACCTCGCGCAGTACCGCTGCGGTGTCCGCGCCGAGCGCTGGTGGCGCGTACCGGTATGCGACCGGCGTGGCCGACAGGCGCAGCGGATTGGCCACCTGCGGCAACGGGATCCCGTGCGCACCGTTCAGCTCGAAGCGCAGGCCGCGCGCGCGCACCTGCGGATCGGCAAACACCTGGGCCAGGGAGTGGACCGGTGCGCAGGGTACGCCGGCCGCCTGCAGCCGATCCAGCCAGTACGCCATCGGCCGTGCCGCCAGTCGTGGCGCCAGCTCGGTGAGCAGCGCCGTACGCGACGCAACGCGCGCGGCGTTGTCGGAAAAACGTGGGTCGGCGGCCAGCGCGGGGGCGTCGATCACCTCGCAGAGGCGCCGGAACTGGGAATCGTTGCCGACCGCCAGCATGAAATACCCGTCGGCAGCGGCGAAGGTCTGGTAGGGCACGATGTTCGGGTGTGCGCTGCCCAGCCTGGGCGGTGCCTCACCCGACACCAGATAGTTCAGGGCCTGGTTCGCGAGCGCAGCGACCTGGGTGTCGAGCAGCGCGAGATCGATCCGCTGGCCTTGCCCGGTGACCTGGGCATGCCGCAGCGCGGCGAGGATGCCGGTGGCCGCGTACATGCCGGTCATCAGGTCGGTGACCGCGACACCGACTTTCTGCGGGCCGGCACCGGGTTCGCCGTCGGCCACGCCGGTCAGGCTCATCAGTCCGCCCTGCGCCTGGATCGCCGCGTCGTAGCCGGCGCGTTGCGCGTACGGCCCGTCCTGGCCGTAGCCGGTGATCGAGCAGTAGACCAGGCGTGGGTTCAGGGCTTGCAGCGCGGGCCAGTCGAGGCCATGGCGGGCGAGCCCGCCGACCTTGAAGTTCTCGACCAGCACATCCGCCTTGCCCGCGAGCGCGCGCACCAGCGCGGCGCCGGCCGGGACGGTGAAGTCGATCGCCAGCGAGCGCTTGCCGCGGTTGCAGGACAGGAAATAGGCCGACTCACCGCCCTCGCCCCCGAGCCACGGCGGACCCCAGGCGCGGGTGTCGTCGCCGGTACCGGGTTTCTCGATCTTCCACACCTCCGCGCCAAGGTCCGCCAGCAACTGCGTCGCCCAAGGTCCGGCGAGGATGCGCGAGAGGTCAAGGATGCGGAGGCCGTGGAGAGGGGGCATGGGAAGCAGCAGCAGGGCTGGGGGCTGGGAGCTGGGGCGCATCTTGCGGTCCACGGCACCTTTGCGGGCGAGCGCACATCGGGCGGCCGTCTGGTCCTCGACACCTGGGCGCACTCGCCCCAATCCCCAGTCCCGCCTTTCGCATCCAGAATAGGCCGCACCGTCACGCCACCGCCATCGCTCCATGTCCCGCCTGCTGGTCTTCCAACACGTCGCGGCCGAGCCGCTCGGGACGCTCGATCCGCTGATCCGGGTGCGCGGGCACCGCGTGCGATTCGTCAATTTCGAGCGCGATCCGGATGCGCAGCCGGAGGTCGCGAAGTATCGCGGACTGGTGGTGCTCGGCGGACCGATGAATGTCGAGGACCGTGTCCATCGCGCGCACCTCGTCACCGAGCTGAAGGCGATCGAGCGCGCGCTGGAGCTCGGGCGGCCGGTGTTCGGCATCTGCCTTGGCGCGCAACTGCTGGCGCATGTGCTGGGAGCGCCGGTGCGGCGGCACACGCAACCCGAGATCGGCTGGTACGAACTGCACAGCACCGAGCCTGGACGCGCCGATCCGGTGTTCGCCGCGCTCGGCGAATGCAGCCCGGTGTTCCAGTGGCACAGCTACACCTTCGATCTGCCGATTGGCGCGGTGCAGCTCGCGCGCACCGCGAGTTGCGAGCAGCAGGCCTTCCGCTACGGCGAGAGCGCCTACGGCGTGCAATTCCATCCGGAGGTCGACGCCGCGCTGATCCGTCGCTGGCTTGCCAACGCTGGCTATCGCGCGGAACTGGCATGCGCCGGCCTCGCGCACGACGCCGAGATGATCGCCGCGCACACCAGAGAACACGCGGAGCCGCTGCGCGCGCGCGCCGAGCCGCTGTTCAACGCGTTTCTCGACTTGATTGGCCGGCCGGCGCGGCGAACCGTGCTGCCCTCGCGCTGAGGATCGCGACCAGCAAAGCGCAGGCGACCAGGGTTGCGATCAGCTGGTAGGCGCACTGGTAGCCGCCCGCCGCGCCCGCGTGCAGGCGGTTGGTCAGCCAGGCGCCGAGGCCGCCGGCGCTGGCGTCGATCAGCGTGATCACACCCATCAGCTTGCCGGCGTGGGTGAGTCCGAACCGGTCGACCGCGCGCAACTGCACGAGCGTGAACAACCCGCCCCAGCCGAGGCCGAGCAGGGTCGCGGCCGGCGTCGTCCAGTCCGGGCTGCTGGCGGCCAGCAGCAGGCAGCCCGTCAGCATCACCGCGAGGTTCAGCACCAGCACGCGCTCGTCGCGCCAGCGGTCGGCGAGCGCGCCGAAGGCAAACTTGCCGCACAGCGCCATCGCCATCAGCCAGGCGAATCCGGCGCTCGCCTGCGCGGGTGTGGCGCCGAGGTCGATCAGGTGCAGCCGCAGCGAGGCGATCACGCCGAGCATCGCGTAGAAGCCGAGCGCGGCGATCGCGGCGAGCGTCCAGAAAGCGCGCGTGCGCAGCGCCGCGTGCCAGCGCCCGTCGACCACTGCGGTCGCGCGCGCGGCGAAGGCGGCTGGCGGCCGCGCCAGCCAGGCGGCGATCGGCCACAGCAGCAGCGCCAGCGCCGCGGCAAGGTGGAAGGCCTCGCGCCAACCGTGCGCGGCGATCAGCGCGGTCAGCAGCGGAGTCAGCAGCATGCCGCCGACGCTGGTGCCGGTGACGACGATGCCAATCGCGAGCCCGCGGCGCACGTCGAACCAGCGCGCGACCATGATCACGGCGACGTTGACGCCGCAGCAGACCAGCGCCAGCGCGAAGCCCGCGTGGATCGCGTAGACCTGCCACAGCGCCGTCGCCTGCGCATACCCGAGGCAACCCGCGGCCAGCAGCAGGCTGCCGACGACCAGCAGCGGGCGCACGCCGAAGCGGTCGACGATCGCCCCGCCGAAGGGTGCGAACAGACCGGTCAGCAAGAGCGTGATCAGGTCGCGCAGCTTGAGCTCGCCGCGCGCCCACCCGAATTCGCCGAGCAAGGCCTCGTCGAAGGCGGTGATCCCGGAAATCACCAGGCCGTTGGAGACGCACAGCACGGCCAGGCCACCGACGGCGACCAGCCAGGGCCACCACCTCCCAGCGCGCTGGCTCACCAGGCCTGGTATCCAGCCTCGGGCTCGCGCACCGAAGGCGGATCGAACGCGAGCCCGGCATACACCTCGTCGAGCGTCAGCGGGCGCTGCGTGCAGGGCAGCGTGATGGCCCGCCCGTCGCTGATCGCCTCATAAGTCCACAACTCACCCGCCCGGCGGTAGACCTCGATCAGCGGTTCGTCCTGCGAGACCAGCACATAGGCCTGCAGGCTCGCGACCTGCTGGTAGGCACGCAGCTTGGCGCCGCGGTCGATCGCCTCGGTCGTTGGGCTCAGCACTTCGGCGACCAGGCATGGCGCGGATTCGATCGATTCGTCGGTCTGCCCTGCGCAGCTCAACATCACGTCCGGGTAGTAGTAGGCGCGGCGAGTCCGCAACTTCACGTCCGCGATCGTCACCCTGCAGTCGCTGTGCTGTCGCCACAGCAGGTAGAGGTTGCCGGCGATTCGGTTGTGCCGGATCGACGCCCCCGACATCGCAAACACCTGCCCGTCGACGTACTCGTGCTTCTCCGACGCTTGCGCTTCCCGCGCCAGGTACTCGGCTTCGCTCAGGTATTCGTGCTTGACGCGGGGCATGCCGGCGCGATCCAGGCTCACACCCGAACAGTGTATCCCCGCCCCCACAAACGGCGAAGGGCGCCTCACGGCGCCCTTCGCCTCGACCTTTCACTTTCTACCGTCTTCGGCTCAGTACACGTCCTTGACGGTGTTGTAGACGTTGAACTTGCCGGTCGGCGTGATCATCTTCGGACCCTTGATGACCTTCTTCAGCTTCAGGGTCCGATCATCGATCACGACGATCGCGCTCTCTTCCTTCTGGCCGCTCCACACCGAGAACCAGACTTCGTCGCCGGCCATGTTGTACTCGGGCTGCACCACGCGCTTGGGGCCCGGGCCGAGCTTGGCCCAGTCGGCGATCGGCAACACCTTGTAGCCCTTGGCGAGGTTCCGGGTGTCGAACACGGCGATGGTCTGGCTGATTTTCGGATCCGGATTCAACGGGGTGTCGACATACAGGTGCTTGCTCTTCGGGTGGGTCTTGACGAACAGCGAGCCGCCGCCCTGGCCCTTGAGCACGGCCACGCGCTTCCACGCGTGCTGCGGGTGCTTCTCGGGATCGGTGCCGACCAGCGTGATCTGCTCGTCGCCGAGCGCACTGGTCACCCACACCGGGCCGAACTCGGGATGCACGAAGTTGGCGCCACGGCCTGGGTGCGGGATCTTTTCCGCGTCGACCAGATTGACCATCCGGCGTTCCTTGCTGTCGACCACCGCGATCTTGTTCGACTGATTGGCCGCGGTCAGGAAGTAGCGGTGAGTGGCGTCCCAACCGCCGTCGTGCAGATAGCGCGCGGCGTTCAACGTGGTGATATTGAGATTCTCGAGATCCGAGTAGTCGACCAGCAGGATGCGTCCGGTTTCCTTGACGTTGACGATGAACTCCGGGTGCTCGTGGCTGGCCACGATGGCAGCCACGCGCGGTTCCGGGTGGTACTCCTGGGTGTCCACGGTCATGCCGCGGGTGGACACGATCTTCAGCGGTTCCATGGTCGGGCCGTCCATGATCACGAACTGCGGCGGCCAGTAGGTGCCGGCGACCGCGTAGCGGTCTTCGTACCCCTTGAACTTGCTGGTCTCGACCGAGCGCGCTTCCAGACCCACCTTGATTTCGGCGACGATCGCCGGCGGGTCCATCCACAAATCGATCAGGTCGATCTTGGCGTCGCGACCGATGGTGTAAATGTAGCGGCTGGAATGCGACATGCGCGAGATGTGCACCGCGTAGCCGGTCCGCAGCGTGCTCACGACTTCCTTGGTGTCGCCGTCGATCAGCGCCACTTCACCGGCATCGCGCAGGGTCACCGCGAAGAAGTTGTCGGTGTTGCGCCGGTGCATCTTCTGCGTCGGGCGCTCGGCCACCGGCACGAAGACCTTCCAGGAATCGCGCATCTCCTTCATGCCGAATTCCGGCGGACTCGGCGGATCGTGCTGCAGGAAGCGGGCCATGATGTTGACCTCTTCCTTGCTCAGCTCGCCGCTGGTGCCCCAGTTGGGCATGCCGCCCGGGGAGCCGTAGTTGATCAGTGCTTCCAGGTACTGGGTGCCCTTGGCGCGGGTGATGTCCGGGGTCAGTGGCTTGCCGGTGGCGCCCTTGCGCAGCACGCCATGACAGCCGGCGCAGCGCTGGAAAAAGATCTCGGTAGCGCGCGCGAATTCAGGTTTGCTGATCGGCGGCGCATCCGGGTTGACGATCATCTCGACCTTTTCGGACGGCACCGTGGAGGCGCCGGCCTGATACTTCATCTCGGCTTCCTTGGTGCCCGGATGGCGCGAACCCTGGGCCGGGTCGGTGGACACCGCCAGGGCCTTGCGCGCGGCGGCGACATCCGCCGGCTTCACCGTCGGGCCGCTGTTGCCCCAGGCCTGGTAGACATAGCTGACGATCGCCGCGATGTCCTTGTCGGAGATGTGACTCATCGCCGGCATGACGTTGTCGTACTCGACGCCGTTGACCACCAGCTTGCCGCTGATGCCTTGCAGGATCGAGGCGATCACCTTGGCCTTGTCGTTCTTGGTCAGGAAATCGGATCCCGCGAGCGGCGGAAAGGCGCCGGGCAGACCGACGCCGGTCGGCTGGTGGCAGGCCGCGCAGTTGGCCAGGAAGGCGGCTTCGCCGGCCTGGTGGCCCTGCTTGGGCAGGCGTTCGTTGACGACGCCGTCCGCGGCCCACGCGGCGCCACCCAGCGCCAGCGACAGCAGGACGGTTGGAACTACACGCGTTCGCATGGTGAAACCTCCGCAAAAACAGCCGACAAAGGGATGGCGCACAGGTTGCACTGCGGCGGGGATGTCCCCTATGACGTACGTCAAGGTGGGCGTCGGCCAAAACCGGACTGGTCCGCCTGGCATCGCGCCACCGCCGTCGTGTTCCTCCGGCAGTGGCTTGTCGCGTCGATGCAGCCCGGTCCATGCTCCCCAAGCCTCTCGCCGGAGTCTTCGGATGTCCTCCGCCATTCCCCTGCCCGCGCGCCCGCAATCCGATGCGGCGATCGCGCAGGCCTGCGCCAGCGATCTGCGCGACGCCTTCGCCGACTACAACGCGCGCTTCCGCGCGATCACGCAACGCGCCAAGCGGCGCTTCGAGCGTCGCGAGTGGACCGCGGCGCGCCTCGACGCGATCGAGCGCATCGAGCTGTACGACGTGTGCGTGGCCGAGACCTCGCGGCGGCTGGAAGCGGAACTGGGCGAACGCGTTGGCGACCGCGGCTTGTGGTCGCAGGTGCGCGACCGCTACGCCGCGCTGATCGCGCCGCTGCTCGACCAGGAGCTCAACAAGACCTTCTTCAACACGCTGACCAGACGCTTCTTCAAGACCCGCGGGGTGGATCCGGCGAGCGAGTTCGTCGCCCTCGACATCGAGCCGACCGATCGCCTGACGCACCCCGTGCCGCGCCTCAATTACACCGCGACGCGTTCGCCCGAGGAGCTGTTCCAGCGTGTGCTCGCCGGTTTCCGCTTCGAGGTACCCTACGCCGACATCGTGCTTTCCGCGCAGCGCATCGCCGCGGCGGTGGATGCGCAACTGCCGCGTTGGGAGGGCGAGCCCAAGGTGCGCGCGGTGGAGATGCTGGAGACCGTGTTCTACCGCGAGCGCCGCGCCTACCTGGTCGGCCGGGTCTTCGGCGAACGCGAGTTCGCGCCACTCGTGATCGCGCTCTTCCACGAGGATCAGGGCCTGCGTGCCGACGCGGTGATGGTGCAGCGGGACGATGTCGCGGCGCTGTTCGGCATCACCCGCAGCTATTTCCAGGCCGACCTGCAGACCGTCGGCGACGCCGTGGTCTTCCTGCGCACGCTGCTGCCGCGCAAGCCGGTCAACGAGATCTACACGGTGCTCGGCCGCGCCAAGCAGGGCAAGACCGAGCGCTACCGCCATTTCTACCGCCATTTCGAGTCCAGCGACGAGCAACTGACGCTGGCCGAG
Source organism: Lysobacterales bacterium (assembly GCA_019187485.1). Taxonomy (GTDB): domain Bacteria; phylum Pseudomonadota; class Gammaproteobacteria; order Xanthomonadales; family SZUA-5; genus JADKFD01. The sequence goes on from JABAQR010000028.1 coordinate 66,996, forward strand.
GGCGAAAAGGGCCTGGTGATGGCGGTGTTCACGCTGCCGAGCTACCCGCTGGTGTTCAAGATCATCCGCGACGAGTTCGCGCCGTCGAAACTGATGACCCGCCAGGACGTGGTCGACAAGTACCAGCTGGTATTCAAGCACGACCGCGCCGGGCGATTGATCGACGCCCAGGAGTTCCGCTTCCTGCGTTTTCCGCGCGCGCGCTTTGCGCCCGAGGTGCTGGAAGACCTGTTCGACACCTGCCGCTCGAGCGTGATCGAGGACGGCGACCACCTGGTGCTGACGCATATGTACGTCGAGCGCCGGCTGCGTCCGCTGAACCTGTTTCTCAAGGAGTCGCCGCCGGAACTGGTCGAGCGCGCGGTGCTCGACTATGGCCTGGCGATCAAGGAACTCGCGGCGAGCAACATCTTCCCCGGTGATCTGCTGCTGAAGAACTTTGGCGTCACCCGCCACGGCCGCGTGATCTTCTACGACTACGACGAGCTCTGCCTGGTCACCGAATGCCAGTTCCGCGAACTGCCGAAGCCGCGCGACGACGACGAGGAGATGCACCACGGCGCCTGGTACTACGTGGGCGACGACGACGTCTTCCCCGAGCAGTTCACCGAGTTCCTCGGCCTGCCGCGGCGCCTGCGCGAAGCGCTGATCGCCAGGCACGGCGAGATCTTCAACGTGCAGTGGTGGCATGCCACCCAGGCCAAGCTCAACGCCGGCCAGTTCTTCGACATCCCACCCTACCGGGAGGAGGTGCGATTGCTGCGGTGATGCCGCATCGGTGGGAGACTCGTCGCGGCGGCGAGACGGCCGCACGCTTGGGCGCAAGCGCTCGTCACGAACCCTGTCCCGCATGCCCGAATCCACTCCCCTGTACGAAGCGCTCGCCGCACAACTGCGCGAGCGCATCCACGCCGGCAGCCTCGAGGCCGGCGCGCGCGTGCCTTCGGTGCGCGCGCTGAGCCGCCAGGCCGGGGTTTCGGTGGGGACCGTGGTGCAGGCCTACCAGCAACTGGAGGCGCAGGGCGTGATTGTGGCGCGACCGCAGAGCGGCTACTACGTGCGCTCGGCGCAATTGCCCGGGATCGCGCGCGCACGCCGGCGTGCGCCGGCGAAGCCGCGACCGCTGGCGCGCGGCCTGCTCGACCAGGTGCTCGCGCTGTACGCACGCGAGGATCTGGTGCCCTTGCATGTCGCGATTCCTTCGGCCGGACTGCTGCCGACGGCGCGGGTCGCCGCGCTCGCGCGCGAGCTGCTCAAACGCATGCCAGAGCGGATGTACGGTTATGTGCAGGCGGCGGGATTGCCGGCACTGCGGCAGGGGATCGCGCAACGCCTGCGCCATGCCGGGGTGGAGGTGGACGCCGAAGACATCGTCGTCACCGCCGGCGCACTCGAGGCGATCACGCTGGCGCTGCAGGCGCTGACCCGGCCCGGCGATGCCGTGCTGGTCGAGAGTCCGGCCTACTACGGCCTGCTGCAGGCGATCGCCGCGCGCGGCCTCAAGGTGGTCGAGGTGCCGAGCTGCTGCGAGGATGGTCCCGACCTGGAGTGCGCCTTGCGCGCGCTTGCCAGCCAGCCGATCCGCGCGGCGGTGCTGATCCCGAGCTTTTCCAATCCGAGCGGTGCGCTGATGCCGGCGTCGGCGCGGCGCGCCTTCGCGCAGGCCTGCGCCCACCATGGCGTGCCGGTGATCGAGGACGACGTCTACGGCGAACTCGCCTTCGACGGCAGCCGACCGCCGCCGCTGATGGCCCACGACGAGGCCGACAACGTGGTGTTGTGCGGTTCAGCCTCGAAGATCGTCGGTCCGGGCCTGCGCGTCGGCTGGGCCGTGAGTCCGCGCTGGCGGGAGGAACTGTTGCGCGCCAAGGCCTTCACCTCGATCGCGGTGGCGACACTCTCGCAACACCTTTGTGCCGAACTGTTGGCGGGTGCGAATCTGGAGCGGCCGTTGCGGCGCATGCGCGGCGAGATCGCCGCCAATGTCGGTCGTTTCCGCAGCGCGATCGCGCGCCACTGGCCGCCTGGTACTTGCTCCTCGCAGCCGCGCGGCGGTTTCGTGCTGTGGGTGCGGCTGCCGCCGGGCGGCGACGGCCAGGCCCTGTTCGAGCGAGCCTCGGCGGTCGGTATCGGCCTTGTGCCTGGCAACGTCTTCTCCGCCAGCGGCGCACATCGCGATTGTGTGCGTCTGTCCTGCGCAATCGAGTGGGAGCCGCGCGTCGAGGCGGCGCTGCGCACGCTCGGGCAACTGGCGCGTGTTTGAGCGACGCCGCCGGCATCGTCGCGGCGCGCAGCTTCGCATCGCCTATGCAGGCGCGTGTCCCAGGTCGCCGCACCCGCACGCCTTCCTACCGCCGGTTTTCACACCAGCAGTCGCAGTCGTTCCGGTGCCAGACCGATCTCGCAGCGCTGGCCGGCGAGGAATTCCAGGCGGTCGCTCTCGATGCCGTCGGCGAAGATCACGCCACCTTCATCCATCTCCGACTCCAGCCGCAACGGCGCATCGGGCTCGACGTAGCCGAAGTTGACCGCGATGCCGGTGGCGACGCTCGGAAAGGGCTCGCGCACGAACCACGCCAGGCGCGGCTCCGCGGGCTGCGGCAGCGGCGCGGCAAGGCTGCGCTGTGCGGCGATCGAGCGCGCCCAGCCGGTGGCGCCGGTGCCGGTGGCGGCGATCACGCCGGAGGAGGAATGGCGCTCGCGCTGGCTGCCGCTCGCGATCCGGTAACGCGCCGACTGGTGCGAGGCGTGGCCGACGTAGACCTCGTTGAGCGCGCGCAACTGCTGGCCGTCCTCGCGACGCACCAGCGCCAGGCTGCGCTCCTCGACCGTCCAGGGCGCGTCCGGCCGACGCTGCGCGCCGAGGTTCGCGTACACCAGCAGCGGCGCGAAGAACTGTGGGCGATGGCGGCAGAGCACGCCGTCGTACTGGCCGGGATCGGGGTTGATGCCGATCACCAGTTGCCCGCGCAGGTACTTGGCGACGTTCGGCACCAGGCCGTCCTGGCCGACGATGGCGACGATGTCGTCGGGCGCGAACAGGAAGCGGTCGAGGTCCTCGCGGTCGATGCGCACGCGCCGCTGCCAGGAGGGAATCGATTGCTGCACGGTCGCCAGCGCCGCCTGCAGGCGGTCGTGCACGCCCTGCGCCCAGCCGAGGTCCTGGCCGCGCGTGCGCAGGTAGAACTCGGCCTGGCCGCGGGTACCGAAGCGTTCCAGCAGCGCCTCCAGCGGGGTGCGCCGGGTCACCAGCACGACGCGCGGGAGGCTGGCGGTCATGACCGGCCGCCGTCCGGGGCGAGGGGCGGGGAAGAAGCGGGGTGGGTGAGGCGGGGCAGGCGGCAGGGGACATGCCCTGGGCTCCGGAAACACCGCGATGCATGCGACGTGCTTGCAAGGCGCGAGGGTGCGGGGCAGCCGCCCCAGTCCGGGTCCCTTGCCCCCTGCCCCGCTTCACCCACCCCGCTCCTCACGGCGCCGCCTGGTCGCGCAGGAACTGGGTGAGCCCCTGGCCGAGCAGGTCCGGGGTGATGTTGAGGTGGCCGATCGAAGTCAGCTTGCCGGCGAGCTGGGCGAGCGCCATCGCCGTGGCGGCCTGCGCCGGCGTGTCGCGCCAGATCGCGTGCTGCTCGCGCATCGCCGCGGCCGCCTGGGTCGCCAGCAGTTGCTGCGCCTGCGCCTGGGCCTGGGCGTTGATCCGGGTCTGCTCCGCCGCCGCCTGGGTCTGCAACTGCTGGCGCGCGATCGCGGCCTCGACCTGGGCGCGCTGGCTGGCGGCCTCGTGCTGCGCTTGCAGCAGCGCGTTCTCGCCACGCTTGACGATCAGTTCCTGCTGACGGCGTTCCAGCTCGAGTTCGGTGGCGAGCTCGTTCTCCTTGATCGCGCGTTCCTTCTCGACCGCCTGCGCGCGGCGCTGGAACTGCGCCTCGTCGGCGCGCGCCTGGATCGCTTCGCGCAGTGGCGTGCCGAGCGCCTTCTCGAGTTCGGCGCTGGGGACGATCTGGTCGATGACGAGGTTGACCAGCGCCAGGCCCATCGCCGCGATCTCGGCGTCGCCGGCCAGCGCCCCCGCCACCGCCGCGCGCACCGGCTCGGAGCCCTGCTGGAGTACCCGTTCCAGCGCCTGGGTGGCGATCTGCTGGCGCACCGCCGGCAGCGCGCGCTGCGCGAGCACGCCGGCGAGTCGGTCGAGCGGCTGTTCCAGCCAGTTGCCGGAATCGATCGACAACGAGAAATTGAAGCGCGCGGCGGCCTTCTCGGCGTCGACGATGCGGTAGCTGATGGTCGCCTGCAGCTTGACCGGCTGGAAGTCGGCGCTGTGCTCGTTGATCACGAAGGTGCTCTGGCAATCTTCGATCGGCAGCATCGCGATCGCCGCCGACAGCGGCGAAAACCAGTAGGCGATGCCGGCGCCCTTGCGCACCAGGCGCCCGCCGCGGTAGTGCAGGATCAGCTGGTTCGGCTCGCTGCGCAGGCGACGCAGCGGCAGCAACGGCAGGCGCGTGATCGTCGGCATGGTGGCATCTCCGGCAGTGGCAATGGTGCCCACGCATTGTAGGCATGCACCGGGCCGCCGCCCGGTTCACGGCGAGCGCAGCATGCGTTCCCGGGTGGCGATGAAGGAATCCAACAGCCGGCTCGCGGCCCCTCACGCCGGCAGCCGCGCGCGGGCGCGTGCCGTTCACTGCGCCGCGCGCACCAGGCGATCGACCAGCAGATCCTCGATCCAGCTCTTCAGGCGCCAGTTCTCGATGAAGCCGCAGTGGCCGCCGTGCTCGGTCAGGATCACTTCCGTGCTCGGCGAGACACCCAGTCCGTGGTAATCGCCGACCGGAATCACCGGGTCGTCCTTTGCGGTGACGATGGTGGCGGGCACGCGCAGGCCGGCGAGACGCTCGCCGGTGATCGAATAGCCGTCGAAATAGGCGGCGAGGGAGGCGTAGCCGCTGTACTGCTCGACCAGGCGCGTGGTCAGGTCGCGCAGCGTGGGCTTCTTCAGCCAGGCGGAGAAGTCGTAGCGCTGCGGGAACAGCGCCTGCTTGCGGCGCAGCGAATCGGTCCACTTGGCGATGAAGTAGCGCTCGTACATCCACGGCGCTTCCTCGATCTGCTGGAGGCTCGCGGCCGGATTGATCGGTGGGCACACCGCGAGCGCACCGGCGAGCTCGATGCCGGCGGCCGGCGCACGCAGCGCGATGCGCAGCGCGAAGTTGCCGCCCAGCGAGAAGCCGGCCACCAGCAACCGGCGCGGCGCGAAGCGCTGCTGCACCGCGCGCACCGCGCCGACCACTTCGGCGATGCGGCAGGAGTGGAACAGGTCCTCGTTGAGGTGGTGGGTGTCGCCGTGGTCGCGGAAGTGCAGGCGGAAAACGTCGAAGCCGGCCGCCAGCAGGCGCCCGGCGCTGACCATCAGATAGCTCGACAGTACGCTGCCTTCCCAACCGTGCAACAGCACCACCAGGCCACGCGCCCGCGGTAGCGCGCTCTGCACCGACAGGAAACCCTGCAGGCGCACGCCCTCGCCGCAGTCGAGGATGTGCTCGACGCTGGCCTCGTGCAGGTCCGGGAAACGCAGCCGCACGGCGGCGCGGCGCAATCCACTCGACGCCAGCAGCGACTGCACATGCGCGTTCGCCAGCGGCCCGCGGCGACGGAAGGCGGCCGCCAGCGACGGAACCGCGCCGCGCGGATTCATTCGCTGTGCCCAAGCGCGGCGACGATGCGCGCGCGCGCCCCTTCGGCGAGCTTGCGGCGGCCGTCGCCGGTGTGCACCAGCGGCTCCAGGAAGCGCACTTCGGCGACCATCGGCGGTTCGCCGAGCAGGCGCAGGAAGTTGACGAAAAAGCTTTCGCCGTCGGTGAAGGGCACCGCCGGGTTCGGTTCGCCGTCGAGCAGATAGCGCAGCGCCACCGGCTGCACCGGCACACCGGCCTCCACCGCGGTCTGGAAAATGCGCGCGTGAAAGACCCTGACGCGGCTGCCGTCGGTGGTGCCGCCTTCCGGAAACACACCGACCTGGGCACCCTGCTGCAGGCGTTCGACCATCATCTGGGCGACGGAAGCGAGCGACTCGGTGCTGCCGCGGCGGTGGTAGATGGTGCCGGCGCGGCGCGCCAGCCAGCCGACCAGCGGCCAGCGGCTGATCTCGGCCTTGGCCACGAACTCGACCGCGCGCACGCTGTGGATCAGTTCGATGTCCAGCCATGAAAGATGATTGGCCACCACCAGCGCGGCGCCGCGGTGCGGCTGGCCGCTGCGCACCAGGCGGAATCCGAAGATGCGCAGCAGACCGGCCGACCACCAGCGGATCGCGCGGTGGCGCAGATGCTCTTCGCCCCAGCGCAGGCGTTCGCCGAGCGGACTGATCAGCGCCAGCGTCAGCGGCAGGTGCACACCGATATGCCACAGCAGCAGCGGCACCCGCACCGAATAGCGCAGCCAGCGCAAGCCGCCGTTGCGGCCGACGCCCGGCTCAGGCTTCTCCAGGCTGCTGACGCTGTCGCTCATCGAGGGCTCCGTGCACGCCGCGGCCACCGCGGGCGCGGATCGTTCGCTTCGGGATCGCGTGACGAATGGTATCAGCAGCGAACTGAAGCGCGACTCAGGACGGGTCGCGCGGAACGGAACGGGCCGCGCCGACGCCCCCTTCCGATTCCATAGGGCGGCATCGGAGTCGAGGTGGTGGAACCGATGACGCGTCGAGTGGTCCGACGCACTAGCATGCGCGCTGCGCTCCGGCGGCCCGCCACTCGCTTCTCCGCTCTCACCACCCGCTCATGGACCTCCTCTCCAAGACCTGGTTCTACCGTTTTCCGCTGCCGGACGGCCGGGTCACGCACAGTTACCACGACGGCCTGCTCGACGCCGTGCACACCACCCGCGTCGATATGATGGGTCGCGCGATCCGGGCGCACTTCGGCGACACGACCATCGCCAGCGCGGTCGATCTCGCCTGCCACCAGGGCTGGTTCTCGTGGCAGCTCACGCGGCACGGCGTCGATCGCGTCACCGGCATCGAGCCACGCGCCGAGCACGTCGCCGACGCGCGCGCGATCGTCGCGGCGATGGGCCTGTCGGAGCGCATCGCGATCGAACAATGCGATGTGCACGACACCAGCCCCGAGCGCTTCGGCACCCATCCGCTGGTGCTCTGTTTCGGTCTGATCTACCACCTGGAGAACCCGATCGGCGCGCTGCGCCGCGCACGCGCACTCACCGCGCCCGGCGGCTTGTGCCTGGTCGAAACCCAGGTGGTGCCGGGCCTGCGCGGCTACGTCGACTGGGGCAACCACCGCTTCGTGCGCCCGCTGAAGGGCAGCTTCGGCATCATCGACGAGATCGACGAAACCCACGCCGCCGAGGCCTCCACCACCGGCATTTGTCTGGCGCCCGATACCGAAGGCCTGATGTGGATCCTGCGCAACATCGGCTTTGGCGACGTCGAGCTGATCCCGCCGCCGGCGGACGGCTACGAGCAACACCTGTACGGCAAGCGGGTGATGGTCGGCGCGGTGGCCGTCTGACCGTCGGTTCGACGCGGAGACGCGGAGAAGCGCAAAGTCCGGGCAGGGAGTCCCGAACCATCGCTTGCTCTCCGCCTTGCTCCGTCTTTTCGTCTCCGCATGGAATGGGGTCGGCTCAGGCCACGGGATTGGTCAGGCGCGTCTGCATCCACGCGCGCAGATCGCGCACTTCCTCCGCACACACCGAGTGCGGCATCGGGTAGCTGCGCCAGTCGACGCTGCAACCCCAGCCTCGCAGCCAGTCGCGACTGGTCGCGCCGAGGCTTTCCGGCACCACCGGGTCGAGGCGGCCGTGGCCCATGAAGATCGGCACCGACAGGCTCTCGGTGGCGAGCTCCGCAGGGAAGCTCTCGTGCAGCGGCAGGTAGGTCGACAGCGCCACCAGCCCCAGTAGCGGCTCGCGCCGACGCAAGCCGGTGGCGAGGGCGATCGCACCGCCTTGCGAGAAGCCGGCGAGCAGGATGCGTTCGCTGGGGATGCCGCGCGCGTTCTCGCGCGCGATCAGCCGCTCGATCGCGGCGATCGAGGCGCGGATGCCCGGACCATCCTGTTTCTGCGCGATGTCGACGCCGCCGATGTCGTACCAGCCGCGCATGCGCATGCCGCCGTTGACCGTGATCGGCCGCACCGGCGCGTGCGGGAACACGAAGCGCAGCGGCGGCCAGTCGCGCGCGACCAGCTCGGGGACGATGGGTTCGAAGTCATGGCCGTCGGCGCCGAGACCGTGCAGCCAGATCACCGCGTGGCGCGGCTGACCGCCGGTTTCGGTTTCGAGGCTTTCGAGGAGCTGGGTCATGGCGGGGCGCGGGCGGAACGAGGGGCGCGATTCTGACATGAGGGTACCGGGGCACGGGACACGGGAAAGCTCGTGTGCCGGAGCGGTTGGCATTCAGGTCCTTGATCGAAGCGCTCAGCGACCGATCACCCGAGGTCTGCTCGTGCCCTCATGCCGCTCCTATACTCCGGCCGCCTCCTCGCCGCCGAGCGATCCATGCGCCTTGCCTTCCGCACGCTGCTGCTCGTTGCCCTGCTCGCCGTGCTCGTCGGCTGCGGCGCCAAAGGCCCGCTGGTGCCGCCCGGCGACGAGCCGGGCGGGCCAGAGCCGACGGCGCGGTGAGCCTGCGTTTCACCAAGATGCACGGAGCCGGCAACGACTTCGTGATCCTCGACCGGATCGCCGGCGCGCCTTTCCCGGACGCGGCGCTGGCGCGGCGGCTGGCGGACCGTCGCTTCGGTGTTGGTTGCGACCAGATCATGCTGGTCGAGCCGGCGCGCGCGGCCGGAGAGGCCTTTTCCTACCGCATCCTCAACGCCGATGGCAGCGCCGCCGGCCAGTGCGGCAATGGCGCACGCTGCGTCGCGCGCTACCTGCGCGCGCGCCACGGCCTCGCCGATGGCGCGGTGCTAGGCAGCCCCGGAGGCATGGTCGACGTGCGCTTCCTCGCCGACGGCGACATTGAACTTTCGCTTGGCGTGCCGTGTTTTGATCCGGTGGCCATTCCCTTTCTCGCCGGCGCGCGCCAGTCGCGTTACCCACTCGAACTCGACGGCGCATCGCTGGACGTGGCCGTGCTGTCGATGGGCAACCCGCACGCGGTGCTACTGGTGGACGACGTGGCAGCGGCCGATGTCGCGGGCCTCGGCTCACGCATCGAGCGCCACATGCGCTTCCCGGATCGCGCCAACGTCGGCTTCGTGCAGCTCGTGGATCGCCGGCACCTGCGCCTGCGCGTGTGGGAGCGCGGAGTCGGTGAAACCCTCGCCTGCGGCAGCGGCGCCTGTGCGGCGATGGTCGCCCTGCGCATCGTCGACGCGATCGACGACGCGGTCGCGATCGAACTGCCGGGCGGGTGCCTGCGCGTGCGCTGGGCCGGTGAGGGCGAGGCGGTGTTTCTGACTGGGCCGGCCGTTTTTGTTTTCGATGGAGAGCTGACGTGAGCACCGATTACCTGGACATGAACCCCGATCACGTCGCCAGCTATCTGCGACGGCATGCCAATTTCCTCGCCGATTACCCGGATCTGGCGCTGACCCTGGTGATGCCGCGCGAGGCCGGTGCGGCGACCTCGCTGACCAACTACCAACTGGAAATCCTGCGCGAAAAGAACCGCGCATTGTCGGGCCGCTTGAAGGATCTGGTGACGGTGGCCGAGGAGAACCAGGCATTGGTCGGGCGCGTCCACCAGCTGGCGCTGCGCTTGCTGCGCGCCGGCAACTTCCGCGAGAGCGTGCTCGCGGTGGCGGCGAGTCTGCGCGAGGATTTCCACACCGACCTCGTGCGCGTCTGCCTGAGCGGCATGCCGCGGCTGATGCTCGACGAGCCCTGGCTGCTGGAAGTCGATGCGACCGACGCCGGGCTTGTCGTCTTCGCCGAGTTCCGGCGTCGACGCGAGCCGCTGTGCGGTCGACTGCGACCGGACAAGCTCGATTTCCTGTTTGGCGAGCTCGCGCCGGAAGTCGCCTCGGCGGTGCTGCTGCCTTTCGGCGATGCCGGCTTTCTCGGCATCGGCAGTACCGACGCGAACCGCTTCCATCCCGGCATGGGCACGGTGTTTCTGCGCCAGATCAGCGAACTGATCGAGACCGCGCTGGTGGTCGTGGCCGGTCGCTGAACGCCAACCCGGGCCATTTGCGAGCACTCCGGTCCGGAACCCCCCGGGTTGCGGCAGTGTCGCAGGACCGTTCCCCCGCGAGCCTGCGCCGTGACCACCCCCCCCGAGCTGCTGCTGATCGCCGGGACCCGCCCCGAGGTGCACAAGCTGGCGCCACTGGCGGAGGCCTGTGGCGCGCGCGCGCGCTGGTGCTGGACCGGACAGCAGCCGCAGCCACCGGCGGAAGCCGTGCATGGCTGCTGGCAGCGGCTGGTGCCGCCGCCGCACCCGCTGCGACGCGCGCCGTTGTTGCGGTACCTGCAACAGACCTTGCATGCGCAGTTGCAGCGCCAGCGGCCGCGCGCGGTGGTGGTGCAGGGCGACACCGCCAGCGCGCTCGCCGGTGCCCGCGCGGCGGCGGCCCTGGGCATCGGCGTGGTTCATCTCGAGGCCGGCCTGCGCAGCGGCGATCTGCGCGCGCCATTCCCGGAAGAGGCCTACCGACGCGAGATCACCCGCCACGCCGATCTGCACCTGGCGCCGAGCGCGCGTGCGTGCGCGCAGTTGCGTTGCGAGGGTGTGCCGGCGCGCAGGATCGTGCAGGTGGGCAGCACCGCGGTCGACGGCCTGCGGCTGCAGCCGCTGCCGGCGGTGATGCAGGCCTGCGACCTGCTGGTGGACGTGCATCGCCGCGAGAACGCCGGGCGTGCACTCGATTGTCTGGCGCTGGGACTGCGCTCGCTTGCGCGCGGCGGCTGGCGCATCGGCATCGCCGCGCATCCGAACGCGAGCTGGCAGCGACGCTGGGATCGCGCGCTTGGCGGCGCGGCGGGCATCGTGCGCCTGCCGCCATTGGCGCGCGCCGCCTGGCTGGCGCGGGC
>JABAQR010000002.1 GCA_019187485.1 Lysobacterales bacterium
GCGCCGCTGGGCCTGGCAGCGACGCTGGCCGCTGGGCGCTGCGGCTGCGGTACTGTTGGCCCTGGTCGGGGGGGTGACGGCCACCTGGCAGCAGGCGCGCCGCGCGCAGGCCGAAGCGGAGCGCGCGCGCAGCCACCTGTCGGCGCTGTTGGACGTGATCGGCGCGGCGAGCCCGGAGGACTACCTCGGGCACGATCCGGTGGCGAGCGAGTTCCTCGTCGAGGCCGCGCGTCGACTGCGCGCACTCCCGAACGCCGATCCGCTGTTGCAGTGGCAGGCGCAGGCGCAGATCGGGCAGGGCCTGATCAACCTGGGGCGCCCGCAGGCGGCGGTGCCGGTGCTGGAGGCGGCGTTGGCCGCCGCCGCCGCCTTGCCGGGCGAGGATGCGGTCGGGCGTGAGCTCGATGGCTTGCGTCTGCTGCTGCTGGCGCAGTCGGATTCCGTCGGCGACGCCGAATTGCAGGCGCTTGCGGGGCGCATCACGGAGCTCGCGCTGCGCGCGGACACGCCGCCCGGGGCGGCGCTCAGCGCGCTCGCCGCGGGCGCCAGTGAACTCGGGCGGCGCGGCAGGTTCACGGAAGGCCGCAGCCTGCTCGAGCGCGCGCAAACGCTGCTCGATCGCGCCGAGGTCAACCCGAACCAGCGCGAAAACTACTGGCGCCAGCGCGGCTGGCTGGCGCTGCGCGCGCGCGATCTGGGCACGGCCAGGGACGCGCTGGGCCAGGCGCTCGCGGTGATCGACGCCCATCCGGCGGACTTCAGTGCGATGCGCCGCGCCGAGGGCGGCTGGCTGCTGGCCGAATGCGCGCTGCAGGCTGGCGATGCGCGGCGTGCGCGGGATTGGCTGGCGCAGGTAGCTCCGCAGTATCAGCAGGCCTTCCCGGTGCCGCACGGCGAGCGTCTGACGCTGGCCTTGATGCAGGCGCGCGCCGAGTTGCTTGCCGGTGATCTGGAGGCTGCGCGGCTACACCTGGACGAATCCAGGCGCTTCGGCGCCGGACTTGGACTGTCACCGGTCGACCTGCGGCAGTGGCTCGCCGTGGACATCGAACTCGCGGCGCGCAGCGGCGATTGCGGTGGGGCGCGCGACCGCGCGGCGCAACTCGCAGGCCTGCCTGCCATCGCGCCCCTGCCGAGTCATGCGTACATCGAGGCCATTGCCCTGCGACATCTCGATGCCGCATGTCCGGAGGCGGATGTCAGACCAGATCACGATCCGACGTAAGCGTGGGTCGGTCTCCGCCACGGACGCTGCAATGCGCCTGCCCGTTTACGTCAGTCTGCTGCTCGCGCCGCTCCTCGCCTCCGCAGAAACCTTCACCGTCGACACCAGCAGCGACGCCAGCCTGAGTGCCTGCACGCCGGCGCCGGGCGATTGCAGCCTGCGCGGGGCGCTGCTGCGCGCCAACGCGAACGTCGATGCCGACGTCGTCGCCTTCGCGCTGCCCCCCACCGACGCCGGTTACCAGGTCGCCAGCGAGCACTGGCAAATCGCCGTCGGCGACTTCGCCTTGCCACCGATTCTGGCACCGGTGCTGATCGACGGTTACACCCAGCCCGGCGCGGGCGCCAACACCCTCACGCCGGTCCAGGGCGGCCTCGACGGCACACTCAAGATCGAGATCCGCGGCATTTCGCAGTTCCGCACCCAGCAGAATGGCCTGGAAATCGGCGGCAACGAATTCAATCAGGCAGCAAGTACCTTCCGTGGCCTGGCGATCAACAGTTTCGGCGCGCAATTGCTGCTTCACGGCAGCAGCGCGCATCGCGTGGAGGGTTGTTATCTCGGCACCGACATCGCCGGCCAGGAGGCTGCGGTGAGCAGCAATTTCGGACGCGGTCTGGGTGTGCGCATCCAGGGTCCGGGGCCCTACGTGATCGGCGGCACCGCACCCGCGACGCGCAACCTGCTGAGCGGCCTCGCCGGGGCGGTGGCCAACTTCGCCGCGTCGGACGGGGTGCACATCGAAGGCAATCTGTTCGGCACCAACGCCGCGGGCAACCTCCCGATCGGCGATACCGTCGATGCGTTGAACCTGCTCGGGCCGTTCACGAATGCGCGCATCGGCGGCAGCGACGCCTTCGCGCGCAATGTCATTGCCGCCAGTCACTTCAGTGCGATCCGCATGAGCAGCAGCGGCAACGACTCCTTCGTCGGGACGCGCATTGAAGGCAACTATTTCGGCACGGATGTCAGCGGTCGCCTGGAGTTGGGCAACGGACACAATCCGCAGAGCCCCTCGCAGCCGCAGCCGACCATCCTGGTGGGCGGCGGGCCGGACTGCGCGCTCGAAATCGGTGGTCTCGCGCCCGGACAGGCCAATCTGATCGCCAACGGCGGCGCCGCCGGCCTGCAGGTCGACAACTGCACCGGCACTTCGTCGCCGCTGAATCGCTATCGCAACAACCGCGGGCCGGCCATCGACAACGTCTTCGGCGGGGGCGCGAACGGCCCCACCGCGAACGACCCCGGCGATGCCGACACCGGCGGCAACCGCCTCCAGAACTTCGCCGCGGTGACGCTGCCAGGCGGCTTCCTGCCGGCGGGCGGGGCGGGCGTCGAACTGGACTTCGTGGTCGATACCGCCATCGCACACGCCAGTTATCCGCTGCGCGTCGATTTCTATCGCGCCGACTGCGGCGGCGGTAGCCGTCAGTTCCTCGGCTCCACGCAGGTCCAGGCGGTCGATGCGCAGACTCCGCGCAGCTTCACGCTGGCCTCGCCCGACGGCGGCAATGTGCTGCCGCTGACGGCGCTGGCGGTGGACGCGGACGGCAACAGCAGCGAGTTCGCGCCGGTACAGGGCGAAGCCATTTTCGCCGACGGGCTCGAAGACCAGGCGTCCACCCTGACCCCGGGGCGCTGCGAGTGAGTCCGTCACCGTAGGGTCCAAACCGCGCGGGAGGCGAAGCCGAGTCCGGACCGGCGCCGGGCTCGGAGCGGGCTGGCGCCAAAGAGCCGGCGCTGCGATCGGCGCGGGAAATCCGGGCCAGTGTCAATGCCTGAACGCCAGCCGCGTCCATGACTTGCGCTGGTTCGCTTTCACCTCGCGACTGCTGTAAGGTCCGCGCTGCTCGTGTGTTACCGGCGGTCCCCGCTGTTCACGCTTCTCGTTTCACCCCATTCCAGCGATCCGCGCAGCTTTGGCACGCATCGGGATCGCACCATCCTCGATGAGGTCGCCATCATGAATTTCGAATCCCTCGGGCTCTGCCCCGAATTGCTGCGCGCGCTCGCCGCCGCAGGTTATGACACGCCGACCCCGATCCAGGTGAAGGCGATCCCCGAAGTGCTCGCCGGCCACGACCTGATGGCCAGTGCGCAGACCGGTACCGGCAAGACCGCTGGCTTCGCCCTGCCGATCCTGCAGATGCTCAAGCAGGCGGGCGAGCGCGTGGTGCCCAAGGGCGTGCGCGCCCTGGTACTGGTGCCGACGCGCGAACTCGCCGCCCAGGTGCTGGCCAGCGTGCAGCGCTACGGCAATGAACTCAAGCTCAGCAGCACCGCAATCTACGGCGGCGTCAGCGAGCGTCCGCAGATTGCCGCCGCCGCGCGCGGCATCGACGTGCTGATCGCCACGCCCGGCCGCCTGATGGACCTGATGCAGCAGAACGCGGTGTCGCTGTCCGGCGTGCGCCACCTGGTGCTGGACGAAGCCGACCGCATGCTCGACATGGGCTTCCTGCCGGCGATCAAGCGCATCCTGCAGAAGCTGCCGAAGCAGCGCCAGACGCTGATGTTCTCCGCCACCTTCGCGCCGGAACTGCGCGACCTGGCGCAGACGATGCTTCACAATCCGGCGGAAGTGGACGTCAGCCCGCGCAACAGCACGGCGGTCACCGTCGAGCACCGCGTGCACCTGATCGAAGACGCGAAGAAGCGCGATGCGCTGCTGCACCTGCTGCACAACGAGCCGCGCCAGACGCTGGTGTTCAGCCGCACCAAGCACGGCGCCGACAAGGTCGTGCGTTTCCTCGACAGCTACGGGTTCAAGTCGGCCGCGCTGCATGGCAACAAGAGCCAGAACGCGCGCACCCGTGCGCTCGGCGGCTTCAAGAGCGGCGAGATCCAGATCCTGGTCGCCACTGACATCGCCTCGCGCGGCATCGACATCAAGGAACTGCCGGCGGTGGTCAATTTCGACCTGCCGAACGTGCCCGAGGACTATGTGCACCGGATCGGCCGCACCGGCCGCGCCGGCGCTTCGGGCTTGGCGATCTCGCTGGTCGGGCGCGAGGACCAGGCGCACCTGAAGGGCATCGAGCGCCTGCTCAAGCAGCCGCTGAAGCGCGAGGCGCTCGGCAACTTCGTGCTGCCCGAACGCGTCGCTCCGGAAGTGCAGAAGGTGCGACAGCCGCAGCCCCAGCGCAAGCCGCAGCGTTCGACCCAGCCGGTGCATGCGGTGCATCCGCATCCGGCGCGTGCTCAGGGACGGCCGCAGCAACGGCAGTCGCAGAGCCAGCGCGGCGGTGGGCGTTCCCCCGGCCGCTGATCGAAGCGGTCGGATGGCGAGGCAGCCGCGCAGCGACCGACCGGCCTTCGCCAATCCCTGCCTTGCAGCCATCCGGTGCGAACGCCTTTGGCGCCGCGCAGGAGCGCAGTCCTCCGGGCTCGGGCCTTGGGCTTGGTCCGGAGGGAGGCGCTGCGCCGGCTTGTGTGAGGCGCTGCGGTGCAGGTCTCGCCGGCTATTGCTTCACCGCCAACAGCATTTCGCGCTGGCGTCTGCGCTCGGCGCGCTGCATGAAGTACCAACCGATCACGCCGACCGTCGATACGGTCACGATCAGGATGGTCGCCAGCGCGTTGATCTTCGGGCTCACGCCCATGCGTGCCGAGCTGAATACCTGCATCGGCAAGGTGGTCGACGAAGGTCCCGAAACGAAACTGGCCAAAACCAGGTCGTCGAGCGAGAGCGTGAATGCGAGCAGCCAGCCCGAGACCAGCGCTGGCGCGATGATCGGCAGCGTGATCACGAAGAAGACCTTGATGCGGTTGGCGCCGAGATCCATCGCCGCCTCCTCCAGCGAGCGGTCGAGCTCGGCCAGTCGCGAGCTGATGATCACGGTCACGAAGGCCATCGTCAGGGTCACGTGCGCCACCCAGATGGTGGTCATGCCACGCGCAAAATCGAACCCGGTCCAGGTCGACAGCGAAACGAACAGCAGCAGCAGGGAGAGCCCGGTGATCACCTCGGGCATCACCAGCGGCGCGGTCACCATCGCCGCGAACAGGGTCTTGCCACGGAAGGCACGCAGGCGGGTCATCACCATCGCCGCCATCGTGCCCAGCACCACCGCCGCGCAGGCGGTGAAAAAAGCGATCTTCAGGCTCACCCAGGCGGCGCCCAGCATCTGCTCGTCCTGGAACAGCGCTGCGTACCATTTGGTCGAAAAGCGCGACCACACGGTGACCAGCCGGTTCTCGTTGAAGGAGTAGACGATCAGGCTCAGCATCGGCGCGTACAGAAAAAAGAAGCCGAGGCCGAGGAAAGACCAGGTCCACGCGGAGTTGCGGGGGTGGTTCATGTCAGCTTCCCCTCCATCTCCCTTGCCTGGGCGCGATGGAAGATCACGATCGGCACGATCAGGATTGCCAGCATCGCCATTGCCACCGCCGAGGCGACCGGCCAGTCGCGGTTGTTGAAGAATTCCTGCCAGAGCACGCGGCCGATCATCAGGGTGTCGGGGCCACCGAGCATCTCCGGGATCACGAATTCTCCGACCACCGGAATCGCCACCAGCATGCAGCCGGCAATGATCCCGGCCTTGCTGAGCGGCAGCGTGACCTTCAGGAAGGACTGCCAGGGTTTCGCGCCGAGATCGGCGGCGGCTTCCAGCAGCCGGTGGTCGTGCTTGACGAGGTTGGTGTACAGCGGCAGCACCATGAAAGGCAGGTAGGCATAGACGATGCCGATGTAGACCGCGAAGGGTGTGTGCAGCATCTTGATCGGTGCGTCGATCAGGCCGAGGTTCAGCAGGAAATTGTTGACCAGACCGTTGGGCTTCAGGATGCCGATCCACGCGTAAATGCGGATCAGGAAGGAGGTCCACGAGGGCAGGATCACCAGCAGCAGCGCGAAATTGCGTGAGGACGCCGGCAGGCGCGAAATCGCATAGGCCATCGGATAGCCGATGGCGAGGCAGAGCAGCGTGGCGACCACTGCGATCCACAGAGAGGACAGGTAGGCATTGAGGTAAATGCTGTCTCCGAGCAGGAACAGGTAGTTCTCGCCGCGCAGCTTCAGCACCGGGAATCCGTCCACCCAGTACAGCACGTCGGTGAAGGGCGGCATCGCGATCGCCGCCTTTGCGAAAGAGATTTTCAGCGCGATCAGGAAGGGAATCAGGAAGAACAGCAACAACCAGAAATAAGGCACCGAGATCAGCGCCCAGCGCGGCGCCGGCAGGAAACGCCTCCATCCACCGGTGAGCGCGCTCATGAGGTCAGCACCACGCCTTCGAGATCGCCCCAGGACACCCACACGGCATCGTTCCAGGTGAATCCCTCCGAGGCCCAGCGCTGCTGGTTGACGAAGTTGCAGAGCACTTTCATGCCGCGCGCCAGGCGGATGTGGTAGACCGAATGGCTGCCGAAGTAGGCGATGTCCTCGATCACGCCCTGCGCCTTGTTGTGCGGCGCCGCCGGTTCCTGCTTGCTGATCTGGACCTTTTCCGGACGCAGTGCGAAGGCCACCTCCATGCCCGAATAGCCGGTCACGCCGTGAGCGACGTGGATGGGGTCGGGCAGGGCCGGGCAGGCGATCGTCACGAAGTCCTTTTCGTCCTGATCGATCTTGCCGTCGAAGAGATTGACCGAGCCGATGAACTCCGCGGTGTAGCGCGAATTCGGCTGCTCGTAGATCTCGTCCGGCGTGCCGATCTGGCGGATGCGCCCGGACTCCATGATCGCGATGCGGCCAGCCATCGTCATCGCTTCTTCCTGGTCGTGAGTGACCATCACGCAGGTCACGCCGGCCTTCTCGATGATGGACACCAGTTCCAGTTGCATCTGCGAGCGCAGTTTCTTGTCGAGCGCGCCCATCGGCTCATCCAGCAGCAGCAGTTTCGGCCCCTTGGCCAGCGAACGCGCCAGTGCGACGCGTTGCTGCTGGCCGCCGGAGAGCTGATGCGGTTTGCGTTTGGCGTACTTGCCCATCTGCACCAGTGCCAGCATCTCCTCGACGCGCCGGACGATCTCCTCCTTTGGCTTGCGGTCCTGCTTCAGGCCGAAGGCGATGTTCTGCTCCACCGTCATGTGCGGGAACAGCGCGTAGGACTGGAACATCATGTTGACCGGCCGCTCGTAGGGCGGCAGGGCGGTCAGGTCCTGCCCTGCCAGCACGATGCGCCCGGAGGTCGGTTTCTCGAAGCCGGCCAGACAGCGCAGCAGCGTCGATTTGCCGCAACCGGAAGCTCCCAGCAGCGCGAAGATCTCGCCCTGGCGGATGTCGATCGACACGTCGTCGACGGCGACGAAACCGTCGAACTCCTTCCTCACGGTGTCGATCCGCAAGTAGCCGTCGATCCGCTTGTCGGCGCTTGCCGCGACTGGCGCAAGCGGTGTGCTGGTGATGGCCGATGTCATGGGCTGGTGCGCCTTTGGCTACTTCGTTGCGATCCTGCGGCTTTCGGTCGCGACCGGCGGGCGCAATCTTGCGAACGCGCCCGCCGGCTCCACCTCACTGGCTGGTCTTGATCGTGGTCCAGGCACGGTTGAAGATGCGGTCCACTTCGGGCGGGATCACGGCGAGGTTGTACAGCGTGGCCTGGACTTCCGGCGAGGGGTAGACGCGCGGGTCATTGAGGATCGCCGGATCGATCAGTTCCTTGGCCTTGGCGTTGCCGCTGGCGTAGGAGACGTAGTTCTGGATGTTGGCGGTCACATCCGGGCGCAGGATGTAGTCGATGAAGACGTGCGCATTGTTCGGGTGCGCGGCATCCTTGGGGATCGCCAGCATGTCGAACCACACCGGTGCGCCCTGCTTGGGAATCGCATAGCCCACCTGGACGCCCTTGCCGGCTTCTTTGGCACGGTTGGCCGCCTGAATCACGTCGCCGGACCAGGCGAGTGCCAGGCAGGCATCGCCGTTGGCGAGTGCGTCGATCACCTGCGAGGAGTGGAACTGGGTGATGTGCGGGCGGATCAGCAGCATGCGGTCGACCGCTTTCTGGATCACCGCCGGGTCGAAGCTGTTCGGCTCTTCGCCGAGATAGTCGAGCACCATCGGCAGGATCTCGGAGGGCGTATCCAGCACGTACACGCCGCAGTCGGTGAACTTGGAGACGAGATCCGGTTCGAAGAAGATCTTGAGGTCATCGACCGGCGCGGCTTCGCCGAGGCGTTCCTTGACCTTGTCGACGTTGTAGGCGATGCCGGTGGTGCCCCACATGTAGTTCGCCGAATAGGTGTTGCCCTTGTCGTTCTGCGCGATCAGCGCCTGGATCTGCGGGTCGAGGTTGGCGTAGTTCGGCAGCTTGCTCTTGTCCAGCGGCATGAACACACCGGCCTGGATCTGGCGCGCGAGGAAGGTCAGCGAGGGCACCACCACGTCGTAGCCCGAGTTGCCGGTCATCAGCTTGGCTTCGAGCACTTCATTGCTGTCGAACACGTCGTAGGTGACGTCGATGCCGGTCTCCTTCTCGAAGTTCGCGATCGTGTCCTCGGCGATGTAGTCGGACCAGTTCAGCACGTTCAGCACCTTGGGCTCTTCCGCCGGTTTGGCCGGCTCCGCGGGTTTCGAGTCCGCCGCGGATGTGGACCCTGACGGCGCTTCATCCTTGCCGCAGGAGAGGATGCCGGCACAGGCCAGCGCGAGCAGACTGAGGCGCAGTTTCATCGGAAGCTCCTTCGGGGGCACGGCCGAAGCCGGGTGGATGAATCTCGCGTTTTTCCCACGCGGCGGGGGGTGTGTCAACGGCGGAACGGGGCATGGGGCACGGGAAAGAAGCGTGCGGCCAGATGGAGAGCGTGAGCGGGAGTTCGTGCGAGCCTTTGCGTGCCTCGTGCCCCGCTTCACAGCTCCCCAGCCGTCTCATCCAGCGCCCGCCACGTTTTCTCGACCAGCTCATCGACCTGCGCGCGGCTGATGACGAGCGGCGGCGACAGCAGCATCGAGTCGTAGGTGGCGCGCAGGATCAGGCCGTTCTTCAGTGCCAGGTCGCGGCAGCGCACGCCGACCTTGCCGCGCTCGGTGAAGAATTTGCGCTCGCTCTTGTCCGGCACCAGCTCGAGCGCGCCGACCATGCCAGTGATGCGCGCTTCGCCCACCAGCGGATGCGCGCCGAGTTCCAGCCAGCGCTGGCGCAGGTAGCCGGCGGTGTCGGCCTTGCAGGTATCGACGATCTTCTCCTCCTGAAGGATGCGGAGGTTCTCCAGCGCGACCGCGCAGCACACCGGATGGCCCGAGTAGGTGTAGCCATGCGCCAGTTCGCCGCCTTGGGTCGCGAGCACTTTCGCGACCCGGTCGTTGAACATCACCGCACCGAGCGGGATATAGCCGCTGGTGATGCCCTTGGCGAGGGTCATGATGTCCGGGCGGAAGCCGAAGGTCTGGCAGCCGAACCACTCACCGGTGCGGCCGAAGCCGCAGATCACCTCGTCGGCGACCAGCAGCACGTCGTACTGGCGGCAGATGCGCTCGATCTCCGGCCAGTAGCTCATCGGCGGGATGTACACGCCGATCGCGCCCATGATCGGTTCGCCGATGAAGGCGGC
Organism: Lysobacterales bacterium; assembly: GCA_019187485.1. GTDB lineage: Bacteria > Pseudomonadota > Gammaproteobacteria > Xanthomonadales > SZUA-5 > JADKFD01. Next base: position 9,716 of record JABAQR010000002.1, read on the forward strand.
GACGCGCTCTGGGCCAAGTTCGAGGATCTTCTGCTCCAGCCGGCGCGCGGCGACCAGGCCGTATTCCTCGGGGTCGAGATCCCCGCCGTCGGCGAACCAGAAGGGCGGGTCGATGTGGTGGATATCCGGGATCGGCAGCCCGCCCTGGGCGTGCATGCCCTTCATGCCGCCGAGGCTGGCGCCGGCGACCGTCGAACCGTGGTAGCCATTGTGGCGGCCGATGAAGATGTTCTTCTGCGGCCGGTCCTGCACCGCCCAGAAGTGGCGGACCATGCGCAGGATGGTGTCGTTGGCTTCCGAGCCCGAGTTGCTGAAGAAGGCGTGGTTCAAGTCATACGGAGTCAGCTCGGCGAGCTTGGCGGCAAGTTGCACCGTCGGCGCCGTCGTGCACTGGAAGAAGCTGTTGTAGTACGCCAGCTCAGTCATCTGTTTCGCAGCGACCGCCCCCAGCTCCGGCCGGCCGTAGCCGATGTTCACGCACCACAGCCCGGCGAAGGCGTCCAGCAGCTGGTTGCCCTCCGCGTCCCACACATAACAGCCCTCGCCGCGCGTCAACAGCCGCGTGCCCCTCTTCGCGAGCGCGGCGTTGTCGTTGAAGGGGTGCAGGTGGTGCGCGGCGTCGAGCTGCTGCAGGGTGCGGGTGTCGAGGTGGGTCATGTGCGCTCCGGGTGGATCACTGCTTGTCTGAAAGAGCGGGGCCGGGGACTGGGGGCTGGGGCTTGTGCGCCGAAGAGCGAGGAGGGCCAGTGGGCTCAAGGTGAGCGCTGCAAGCGCATGCGAGGATTTCCAGTCTTCGAGTCCTCCCGCGCACCCGCCCCAGCCCCCAGTCCCCAGCCCCGCCATTGCTCCCCGTTCACACCGTCAGCAGCAGGAACTCCCGTTCCCACGAGCTGATCACGCGCAGATAGGTTTCGTATTCCTTGCCCTTCACCGCGGCGTAGCAGTCGACGAAGCGCTCGCCGAGCAGGCTGCGCAGCGGTTTGCAGACTTTCAGGCTGTTGAGCGCGTCTTCCAGCGAACGCGGCAGGGCGAAGCCCTTGTCCTGGGCGCTGCCCGACAGCGGTTCGCTGGGGGTGAGTTTCTCGACGATGCCGAGATAGCCGCAGGCGAGCGTGGCCGCCATCGCGAGGTAGGGGTTGGCGTCCGAGCCGGCGAAGCGGCTCTCGACGCGGGTGTTTTCGGCGCCGTCCATCGGTACGCGCAGGCCGCAGGTGCGGTTGTCGTAGCCCCACTGCACGTTGATCGGAGCCACTTGGCCGAGCGCGAGGCGGCGATAGGAATTGACGTTCGGCGCGAAGAAGCTCATCGCCATCGGCACGTACTTCTGCAAACCGCCGAGGTAGTGCATGAACAGCGCGCTGTGCTGGCCGGGCTTGTCGCCGGCGAATACGTTCTCGCCGTCTTCGTCGGCCAGGCTCTGGTGGATGTGCATCGCACTGCCGGGCTCATTCGCCATCGGTTTGGCGAGGAAGGTGGCGTACACGCCGTGGCGCAGCGCGGCCTCGCGCATGCAGCGTTTGAACAGGAACACATGGTCGGCGCGCGACATCGCTTCGGCGTGCTGGAAGTTGACTTCCAGTTGCCCGGCGCCCGATTCGTGGATCAGGGTATCGACGTCGAGTTCCATGGTCTCGGCGTAGTCGTACATCAGGTCGAGGATCGGGTCGAACTCGTTGACTGCGTCGATCGAGTAGGACTGGCGTGCGGTCTCCGGGCGCCCCGAGCGGCCGGCCGGTGGTTGCAGCGGGAAGTCCGGATCGGTGTTCTTTTGCACCAGGAAGAACTCGAGTTCGGGCGCGACGATCGGCTTCAGGCCGATGCCCTCGTACAGCGCCAGCACGCGCCGCAGCACGTTGCGTGGCGCGAGGTCATGCGCGCGGCCGTCGCGCGTGTAGCAGTCGTGGATGATCTGCGCGGTGGGGTCGGAGGCCCACGGCACCATGCGCACGGTGTCGGCGTCCGGGCGCAGATACATGTCCGAGTCCGAAGGCGAGACCAGTTCGTCGTACTCGTCCGGGTAGTCGCCGGTGACGGTGGTGGCGAAGATGCCCTCGGGCAGGCGCGTGCCGTAGTCGTGGCTGAACTTGGTCGCGGGAATGATCTTGCCGCGCGCGTTGCCGGTGAGGTCGGGCACCAGGCACTCGACCTCGGTGATGCGGCGTTCCTTGAGCCACAGCTTCAGCGAGCTCTCCTGCTGCTCGGCCTCGCTGGGGCGCGGGGACTTCTTCTTGCGCGCCATCGTCAGCTCCTCGCGTCTGCGTGTGCACGCACCGCCTGCGCGAAGTGTTCGAAGGTGCGGCGGTAGAAATCGTTCTCGAGCACTTTCCACTCCGGATGCCACTGCACGGCGAGCAGGAAGCTCTCGCCGCTGGCCAGGCGCACGGCTTCGATGAGTCCATCGGGTGCGGTGGCTTCCACGGCGAGCCCGTTGCCGAGGCTGCGGATACCCTGGCCGTGCAGCGAGTTGACCATCGCGGTGTCGCCAGCGAAGGAGTGCAGCAGGCCGCCGGGTGCGAGCGTCACCGCGTGCGCCGGCGCGTACTGCACATCGAGCGGCTGGCTCTGGTCCTCGCGGTGGTCGTGGTGGCCGACCGTTGCGTGCACCTTCTGCAGCAGCGTGCCGCCGAAGGCGACATTGACCTCCTGCAGCCCACGGCAGACCGCCAGCACCGGCACCCGCGCGCGTACCGCCTGGAGTACCAGCGGCAGGGTGTTGGCGTCGCGGTGCGCATCGTGCGGATTGCCTTCCCAGCTCGGCTCGTTGCCGTAGTGGTGCGGTTCGATGTTGCTGTACGAGCCGGTCAGGAAGATCCCGTCGAGGCGTTCGAGCAAGGTTGGCAGATCCAGCGGCGGGTCCAGCGAAGGGATCGACAGTGGTGTCCCGCAGCCGGTGTCGACGAGCGCGCGGAGGTACTTCTCGCCGACCGCCTGGAAAGGATGCGGGCCGATGATCTTGCGATCACAGGGCACACCGATGAGCGGCTGCTTGGCCATGCACAGGCTCCCGAAGATGCCGGCAAGGTACGCGGAGTGATCGATTTTTTCAACGGGTGTGCTTCGATTGGGACGCCTGTTGGTGGACGCAAAGGACGCAAAGGACGCAAAGGGCGCAAAGGACGCAAAAACAGCGACGGTCGGACTTGGGTTCCAGGAGACGCCAAGCGAAGGCCTGCTGGGCTCAGTGGAGAACTGCTTCTGCTTCCTTTGCGTCCTTTGCGTCCTTTGCGTCCTTTGCGTCCGAATCCGGCGCCCGTTCAAGGCGAGGTCTTCGGCAACCGATGAGTATTTTTTACGCGCTCCGCCGCTCTGCTAGCATCGCCGGCACCTCCTGACGGCGATGCCACCATGTCGGATTACGCCCTGCCAGCCGCGGATGCGGCGGTGCTGCAGCAGATTCCGGGCTGTGAGCTGATCGACCTGATCCTGCCGGATCTCAACGGCCTGCTGCGCGGCAAGCGGGTGACGCGCGATGCGCTGGCGAAGGTCTACGAGTCGGGCGTGTGCCTGCCGATGTCGCTGCTCGCGACCGACATCACCGGCAACACCGTCGAGGAAACCGGGCTCGGCTACGACATCGGCGACGAGGACCGCATCTGCCGGCCGGTGCCGGGCACGCTGCGGCCGGTGCCGTGGCAGAAAAAGCCGATGGCGCAACTGCTGCTGTGCATGGAGGACGCGCAGGGCGGGCAGTTCGTTGCCAATCCGCGTGAGGCGCTGCGGCGCGTGCTCGCGCGCTTCGATGCGCTCGGGCTGACACCGGTGGTGGCGGTGGAACTCGAGTTCTACCTGCTGGATGCGAAGCAGACCGAGGACGGCCGCCCGCAGACCTCGATCAACCCGGCGACGGGGCAACGCAACCGCACGACGCAGGTCTATTCCCTCGAAGACCTCAACGACTACCAGACCTTCACGGACGCGGTCGCCGACGCCTGTCGTGCGCAGGCCATCCCGGCCGACACCGCCGTCGCCGAGTACGCGCCAGGCCAGTTCGAGATCAATTTGAAGCACCGCGCCGACGCGCTTGCCGCCTGCGACGACGCGATCTGCCTGAAGCGCGCGATCAAGGCCGTCGCCGAACGCCAGGGCATGCTCGCGAGCTTCATGGCCAAGCCCTTCGTCGACCAGGCCGGCAGCGGCACCCACATCCACGTCAGCCTGCTCGACCGCAACGGGAACAACCTCTTCGCCGGCACGCCGGACGCGCCGGCGCCGGCGATGCTCGCGGCCATCGGCGGCCTGCAGCGCAGCTCGCGCGACTGCATGCTGATGTTCGCGCCGCACGCCAACAGCTACCGGCGCTTCGTGCTGAACGCCTTCGTGCCGCTCAACGACTGCTGGGGCTACAACAACCGCACCGTGGCGATGCGCATCCCGCACAGCGATCCGGCCAACACCCGCATCGAGCACCGCATCGCCGGCGCCGACGCCAACCCGTACCTGGTCACCGCCGCGGTGCTCGCCGGCATGCTGCACGGTCTGCAGAACGGCTTCGATCCCGGCCCGCCGATCGTCGGCAACGCCTACGAGCAGACCGAATCGCGCACCCTGTTCTGGCGCGACACCATCGCCGACTTCATGGCGAGCGGGTTCATCGGCGACACCTTCGGCCCCGACTTCCGCCACATCTACGGCCAGCAGAAGCTCAAGGAGCTGCGCAGCTTCTACCGCGAGGTGACGACGCTGGAGTACGCGTGGTACCTGCGGCAGGTGTGAAGGTGGAGCAAGGGCGGGGCTGGGGCGAGTGCGCGGCAGTGCGCGGCAAGCTACAACCTGTCGGTCGCGCTTGAGGACGCAAGCGAGCATCTCGTCCGGCACCTCGAGCTCGATGCACACTCGCCCTCAGCCCTCAGCCCTCAGCCCTCAGCCCTCAGCCCCCAGCCCCGCATTTCGCCTCGATCAACGGCGCATGAGCCCCCACATCCCCTCCTGGTACTCCGCCACCGCCCACCCCGCCCCGGAGCACCCGGTGCTGCGCGGATCCGAGCGCGCGGACGTGGTCGTGCTGGGCGGCGGGCTCACCGGGCTGTCGGCGGCGCTGGAACTGGCCGAGCGCGGGTACTCGGTGGTGGTACTGGAAGCCGAGCGCGTCGGCTGGGGGGCGTCCGGGCGCAGTGGCGGTCAGGCGATCTTCGGCTACGGCTGCGAGATGGCGAAGATCGCCGCGCAGATCGGCCTCGACGACGCGCGCAAGCTGTTCGACTGGTCGGTCGAGGGCGTCGAACTGATCGCACAACGCTGCGCGAAGCACGCCATCGACTGCGATTTCGTCGCCGGCCATGCGCATGCGGCGATCAAGCCGCGCCAGGTCGAGGAGCTGAAGCACTTCCAGCACGATCTCGAGAGCCACTACGGCTACCCCGGCACCGAGTTGTGGGACCGCGCGCGCTTGCAGCAGGAACTCGCCACCGCGCGCTACGCGGCGCTGCTCTACGACCCGCGCAGCGCGCACATCCATCCGCTGAACTACACCCTGGGGCTCGCGCGTGCGGCGAGCGCGCTCGGCGTGCGCATCTTCGAGGGCAGCCGGGTGACGCGCATCGTCGAGGGTGATCACCTGTGCTTCCGCACCGCGCAGGGCGAGGTGAACGCGGCCTTCGGCGTGCTCGCCGGCAACGCCTGGCTCAGCGGCCTGGTACCGCAGCTCGAGGACCGCATCATGCCGGTCGGTACCTACATCTGCGCCAGCCGGCCGCTGGGCGCCGAGCGCGCCCGGGCGCTGATCCGCAACGGCATGGCGGTGGCCGACATCAACTTCGTGCTCGACTACTTCCGGCTGAGTTCGGACCACCGCATGCTCTTCGGCGGCCGCGTCAGCTATTCCGGCATCGACCCGCCCGCGCTCGGTCCGCGCATGCGTGCGCGCATGCACGCGGTGTTCCCGCAGCTCGCCGATGTCGACATCGAACACGTCTGGGGCGGCTACGTCGACATCAGCATGAGCCGCGCGCCCGACTGGGGGCGCATCGGTTCGAATCTCTATTACGCACAGGGCTTTTCCGGCCACGGCATCGCCGCCACCGGCCTCGCCGGCCGGGTGATCGCCGAGGCCATCCACGGCCAGTCCGCGCGCCTGGACGTCTACCAGCGCATCCGCCATCGCGCTTTCCCAGGTGGCCGCACGCTGCGCACGCCTGCGCTGGTACTGGCGATGCTGTGGTTCCGGCTGAAGGACTGGATGCCCTGAAGCAGCTTGCGTCCGGACGCCCACGCAACGCGCGAACGTGTAGCGTTGCGATCCGGGCGGGTGCGCAGGAGTTCGAGTTGACAATCAGTCTGCGATGGTGCTGCTGGCTGTGGATCGCCCTGGCCCTATGTTGCCCGTTGCGGGCCGCGGAGTTGACGGTGTCCGCCGCGGCCAGCCTGACGAATGCCTTCCGGGAGCTCGCCCGGGTCCACGAAGCACACCACCCGGACACGCGCGTGCTGCTGAACTTCGGCGGTTCCGGAGCTTTGCTGCAACAGATCGCCAATGGCGCACCGGTGGACGTGTTCGTCTCGGCGGATCGGGAAACGATGGACCGCGCCGTCGCGGAACGGCTGGTTGGACCGGCCCGCGACTTCGTCGCGAACAGTCTGGTGCTGGCGGTGCCGGCCGATGGCGGACTCACCGTGACTTCCTTGCAGCAGCTCGCGCAGACGCGGCTTGCGCGCATCGCGATCGGCAATCCGGCGACGGTGCCCGCCGGGCGTTACGCGATGCGGGCACTGACAGTCGCCGGGCTGCACGAAGGCATGACGGAGCGCCTGATCCACACCCAGCACGTGCGCCAGGCGCTCGACTACCTGGCGCGCGGCGAGGTGGACGCCGCCTTCGTCTATTCCAGCGACCTGCTGGCGATGCCCGGGCGCGTGCGGCTTGCCTTCGAGCTGCCGCTGGATCCACCGGTGCGCTATCCGGTCGCGCCGGTGCGGGACTCCGCGCAGCCGGCCGAAGCCGCACGTTTCATCGATTTCCTGTTCTCGGACGAGTGCCAGGCGATCTTGCGCCGGCACGGCTTCCGCTCGCCCTGATTCCCGCGCGATGGAAGCCGCCTGGCCGGCGCTGGCACTGTCGCTGAAGGTCGCCGTGTGGACCTGTGCGATCTCGCTGGCCCTCGGCGCCGGCCTCGGCTGGCTGCTGGCACGGCGCCGTTTCCCGGGGCGCGAACTGCTCGACACCCTGCTGACGCTGCCGCTGGTGCTGCCGCCGACGGTGCTCGGTTACTACCTGCTGGTGCTGTTCGGGCGCCGCGGCTGGCTCGGCGGCTGGCTGCAGGAACAGCTCGGCATCCAGTTGATCTTCACCTGGCAGGGCGCGGTGATCGCGGCCTCGGTGGTCGCCTTCCCGCTGGTGTTCAAGCCGGCGCGCGCGGCCTTCGAAGGCGTGGACACACAGCTCGAACAGGCCGGTCGCGTGCTCGGGCTGTCGGAATGGGCGCTGTTCTGGCGGGTCACGCTGCCGCTGGCCTGGCGCGGCATTCTCGCCGGGCTGCTGCTGGCTTTCGCGCGGGCGATGGGCGAGTTCGGCGCGACGCTGATGGTCGCCGGCAGCATCCCCGGACGCACGCAGACGCTGTCGGTGGCGGTCTACGAAGCGGTCCAGGCCGGCCAGGACGCCACCGCCGCGCTGCTGGTCGCCATCACCACGCTGGTGTGCACCGCGGTGCTGCTGGCCGCGGGCTGGCTCGGCCGCCGGGAGCGCCGATGAGTGCCCCGCCGCTGATCGACCTCGAGCTGCGCAAATCCCTGCGGGCGGGGGCGCGCCGCTTCGAACTGGCGCTGCGGCTGCGCTCGCACAACGAACGCATCGTCGTGCTCGGGCCCTCGGGCGCCGGCAAGACCCTGCTGCTGCACCTGATCGCCGGCCTCACGCGTCCGGACGCCGGATCGATCCACCTGCAGGGTCGCTGCCTGCACGATTCCGCTCGGCGCGTCGATGTGCCGGCGCGCGCACGCGGCGTCGGTTTCGTGTTCCAGGACTACGCGCTGTTCCCGCACCTGGACGCGCGCCAGAACATCGGCTTCGGCCTGCACCGCGGCTGGCGCGGACCGTCGCGCCGCTGGCGCGATCCGCGCGTCGAGGAATGGCTGCAGCGCTTCGGGCTCGGCGAAGTGGCGCACCAGTATCCGTCCGAGCTGTCCGGCGGCCAGCGCCAGCGCGTTGCGCTGGCACGTGCGCTGGTGTCGGCGCCCTCGGTGCTGCTGCTGGACGAGCCCTTCGCCGCGCTCGACACCGGCCTGCGTCGCAGCCTGCGCGCGGAACTGGACCAGTTGCAGCGCCGCCTGCGGGTGCCGATGCTGCTGGTCACCCACGATCCGGAAGACGCTGAGTACCTGGGCGGCGAGGTATTGCGCTTGCGCGAAGGACGGGTCGAATCCGCGGACTGATCCGCGGACCCGACCCTCGGGTCAGCCCTGCGCCGCCGCGCACAGCGCGAGCATCTCCTGGGCTACGCTGGCCGCGGCCAGCGCGGTGATTTCGGCGTGGTCGTAAGGTGGCGAGACTTCGACCACGTCCATGCCGACCACGTCCAGGCCAGCAAGGCCGCGCAGCAGTTCCAGCGCCTGGTGGGTGCTGAAGCCGCCGACCACCGGCGTGCCGGTGCCCGGCGCGTACGCGGGATCGAGGAAGTCGACGTCGAAGCTCAGGTAGCAGGCGCGCGTGCCGACGCGCGCACGGATCGCGGCGATCGTCGCGGCGATGCCTTCGCGGTGCATCCAGCGCGCGTCGAGCACCTGGTAGCCGTGGGTCTCCGGGTTCTTCGTGCGCATGCCGAGCTGGATCGAGCAGGCCGGATCGACCAGGCCCTCGCGCGCGGCGTGGAAGAACATGCTGCCGTGATCGATGCGCGGCTCGGCATCGGCCCAGGTGTCGCTGTGCGCGTCGAAGTGGACCAGCGCCAGCGCTTCGCCGCGCTGCGCGTGCAGCGCGCGCAGGATCGGGTAGCTGATGAAGTGATCGCCGCCGAGCGCGAGCACGCGCACGCCGGCGCGCGCGAACTGCGCGAACTGCGCCTCGATCAGCGCGGGCACCCGATCCGGGTGGCCGGCGTCGAAATACACATCGCCCCAGTCGACGATGTGCAGCGCCTCGCAGGGATCGACGTCCCAGGCGTAAGGGCCGCACCAGGCCAGCGAAGCCGACGCCGCGCGGATCGCGCGCGGGCCGAGCCGTGTGCCCGGGCGATTGGTCGTGGCGAGGTCGAAGGGCACGCCGACGACCGCGAGGTCGACGCCGGCGAGTTCCCTGGTGTAACGCCGACGCAGGAAGCTCAGTGCACCCGAATAGGTGGGTTCGGCGAGCGAGCCGTAGGGGCTCGTCCGGGTGAAGGCGAGGTCGGTGGTGGTCGGGTGTGCGGACTTCGGTTCGTTCATGGCGACATGCCTGCAGGTCGTGGCAGGGGACCGGCCTGACGGCCCGCTGCCCGATGGTCTGCATGCACCCGCGGCCAGGACAGGCTTGACCGCGGTGAAATCCGTGCGGGTCAGGTGGTCTCGCGAATCGCCTCCGCCAGCCGCTCGAAGATCGCGTCGATGTGCGCCTTCTCGATGATCAGCGGCGGCGACAGCGCGATCACGTCGCCGGTGGTGCGGATCAGCAGGTCCTTGTCGTGGAAGCAGCGCGTGAACACCTCGTAGGCGCGCGCGCCGACCGCGCCTGGTCGCGAGGCCAGCTCGACCGCGCCGATCAGGCCGAAGTTGCGGATGTCGATGACGTTCGGCAGTTCCCGGAGCGCGTGCAGCGCGTCCTCCCAGTACTGGCCGAGTTCGATCGCCTTGTCGAAGAGTTTCTCTTCGGCGTAGATGTCCAGCGTTGCCAGCGCCGCGGCACAGGCCACCGGGTGGCCGGAGTAGGTGTAGCCGTGGAACAGCTCGATCGCGCCTTCCGGGCCGTGCATGAAGGCGTCGTGGATGGTGTTGGAGACCAGCACCGCGCCCATCGGGACGGCGCCATTGCTGAGACCCTTGGCGATCGTGATCAGATCCGGCGTGACCCCGAAGCGCTGCGCGGCGAAAGGCATGCCGACGCGCCCGAAACCGGTGATGACCTCGTCGAAGATCAGCAGGATGCCGTGCTTGTCGCAGATCTCGCGAACGCGCTTGAGATAACCCTCAGGCGGCAGCACCACGCCCGCCGAGCCGGCGATCGGCTCGACGATGACCGCGGCGATGGTGCTGGCATCGTGCAGCGCAACCAGGCGCTCCAGGTCCTCGGCGAGTTCCACGCCGTGCGCCGGCAGCCCGCGGCTGAAGGCGTTGCGGTTGAGGTCGAGCGTGTGCCGCAGGTGGTCGGTGCCGGGCAGCAGTGCGCCGAAGAACTTGCGGTTGTTTGGCAGGCCGCCGACGCTGATGCCGCCGAAGCCGACCCCGTGGTAGCCCTTCTCGCGGCCGATCAGGCGCGTGCGCTGGCCCTCGCCACGCACGCGGTGCCAGGCGATCGCGATCTTGAGCGCGGTGTCCACCGACTCCGAGCCGGAGTTGGTGAAGAACACGCGCTTGAGCGGCTCCGGCGCGATCCCGGCCAGGCGCTCGGCCACCTTGAAGGGCAGCGGATGGCCCATCTGGAAGGTCGGTGCGAAGTCCATCGTCGCGATCTGCTGGCTGACCGCATCGACGATGCGCCGGCGCGCGTGGCCGGCGTTGCAGCACCACAACCCAGCGGTGCCGTCGAGCACCTGGCGCCCGTCGACCGCGCGGTAGTACATGCCTTCGGCGCCGGCGAGCAGGCGCGGACGGTGCTTGAACTGGCGGTTCGCCGTGAAGGGCATCCAGAAGGCGTCCAGATGCTCCGGCTGGCTGGTCGCCTCGGCGGCGTAATGGGCGGCGTAGGGGCCATGATCGTGCGCAGTGGTCATCCCCGATTCCTCTCTGTCGAAAATTCTTGACATCTTAGCGCGAGATGGTCCGGTGTTGTCGAATATCTGGCAACATGTGCGCGATGGACATCGGACTTCGATTGCAGGGCGTACGCAAGCTCAAGGGTCTGTCCCAGCGTGAGCTTGCCAAGCGCGTTGGCGTCACCAACAGCACCATCTCGCTGATCGAGCAGAACAAGGTCAGCCCGTCGATCTCTTCGCTGAAGAAGGTGCTCGACGGCATCCCGATCACGCTCGCCGAGTTCTTCACGCCGGAGGAGGCAGTGGCCGAGGACGGCCCTTTCTTCCGTGCCGACCAGCTGCCCGACCTCGGCAACAACGGCATTCATTACTTCCTGGTCGGTCGCCACGACCGCCGCCGCCGCCAGATGTGCATCCTGCGTGAGCTGATGCCGGCGGGCAGCGACACCGGAGCGGAAATGCTGAGCCACGAAGGCGAGGAAGGCGGCGTCGTCATCAGTGGCCGCGTCGAGGTGACCGTAGGCGCCGACGTGCGCGTGCTCGGCCCCGGCGATGCCTACTATTTCGACAGCCGCAGCCCGCACCGCTTCCGCAATGTCGGCGACGGCGAGGCGCTGCTGGTGAGCGCGAGCACGCCGCCTACTTTCTGACGGTGTTGGTTCCTGGTGTTGGCGGAAGCGGACCCCGGGTGCATCGCGATTTCCGGCTTTGACCAACACCAACAACCAGCACCAGCTCCGTTGGATAGCAGCCCGCACAGGACCTACCGATGACCCCACCCGACTGGCACACCCGCGCCGCCAACCTGACGCCGCCGCGCCAGGCCTTCATCGACGGCAAGGCCGTCGACGCCGCCTCCGGCGAGACCTTCGATTGCATCAGTCCGGTCGATGGCCGGCTGCTGACGCGGGTGGCCTCCTGTGGCGCAGAAGACGTCGAACGCGCCGTCGTGTCCGCGCGGCGCGCCTTCGAAGACGGGCGCTGGAGCGCGCGCACGCCGACGCAGCGCAAGCGCGTGCTGCAAAAACTCGGCGAGCTGATGCAGCAGCACCGCGAGGAACTGGCGTTGCTGGAGACGCTCGACATGGGCAAGCCGATCGCCGACGCGCTCGGCATTGACGTGCCGGCGAGCGTACGCTGCGTGCTGTGGACCGCCGAGGCGATCGACAAGGTCTACGGCGAGGTCGCGCCGACCGGACCGGATGAACTCGGCTTGATCACGCGTGAACCTCTCGGTGTGATCGCGGCGATCGTGCCGTGGAACTTCCCCTTGCTGATGGCGGTGTGGAAGCTCGCGCCGGCGCTCGCGACCGGCAATTCGGTGGTGCTGAAGCCTTCCGAGAAATCGCCGCTGACCGCGCTGCGGCTGGCCGAACTGGCGATCGAGGCCGGCATCCCCGCCGGCGTGCTGAACGTGCTGCCGGGATTCGGCAAGACCGCCGGCGAGCCGCTGGCGCTGCACATGGACGTCGACGGCCTGGTGTTCACCGGCTCGACCGCGGTCGGCAAGCATTTGCTCGGCTGTGCGGCGCGCTCGAACATGAAACGGGCCTACATGGAGTGCGGCGGCAAGAGCCCGAACGTGGTGTTCGCCGATGCGCCCAGCCTGCAACAGGCCGCCCAGGCCGCCGCCTCCGGCATCTTCTTCAACCAGGGCGAAGTCTGCACGGCGGCCTCACGGCTGCTGGTCGAGCGCTCGGTCAAGGACGAGTTCGTCGCGATGGTGGTCGCGGCCGGCCGGCGCATGCAGCCGCGCCATCCGCTCGATCCGGACGCGCCGATGGGTGCGATGGTCGACGAGGTGCAGATGCGGCGCGTGCTCGGCTACATCGAGCAAGGTCGCGCGCAGGGCGCGCAGCTGCGCCTCGGTGGCTCGCGCACGCTCACCGAGACCGGCGGCTACTACATCGAGCCGACCATCTTCGACGACGTCCAGCCGCAAATGACGATCGCCCGCGAGGAGATCTTCGGCCCGGTGCTTTCCGTGATCGGCTTCGACGGCGAGGAGGAAGGACTGCGCATCGCCAACGACACGCCCTACGGCCTCGCCGCCGGCGTCTGGACCCGCGACATCAGCAAGGCGCACCGGATGGCGCGCCGCCTGCGCGCCGGCAGTGTCTGGGTCAACTACTGGGACGGCGGCGACATGACCGCGCCCTTCGGCGGCTACAAGCAGTCCGGCAACGGTCGCGACAAGTCGCTGCACGCCTTCGAGAAGTACACCGAGCTCAAGGCGACCTGGGTCAACCTGGGGTAGGGCGGCCCAGCGCGGGCCCGGAAAATCGGGACGCCTTCCGCCGTCGGAGGGCAGTGCTCCGGTCGCGCACGACCGCGGATCCCGACAACGGCTGCGGACCCCGTCGTTTGCTTTTTTTTGCTTCGTTCGTGCCGATTGTGGAGCAGGCATTCCGACGGGCACGCACCGGCACCAGTACACTCACGCGCTCACGAACAGGTTGGGCGACCGTGAGCCAGCGCTGGCGACCGCATTCCGAGCCCTGGGTGATCGCGCACCGCGGCGCCAGCGGGCTGCTGCCGGAGCACACCTTGCCCGCCTATGCGCTGGCGATCGAGCAGGGCGCGGACGTGATCGAGCCGGATCTCGTCGCCAGCGCCGACGGTGTGCTGCATGCGCGCCACGACCTCGGTCTTGCGCGCAGCACCGATGTCGCCAGCCATCGGCGGTTCGCCGGCCGCCGGCGCCGCGACGAGGACGGTGTCGAGGACTGGTGGATCGCCGATTTCACCGCGGCTGAACTCGCCACGCTGCGTGCACGCCAACCCTGGCCACAGCGCCCGCGGGAGCGCGATGGCTGCTACCGGTTGCCGTACTTCGCGCAGGTGCTCGATCTGCTGCTGCTGGAGCGGCGCCGGCGCGAGCGCCCGCTGCTGGCCTATCCCGAGCTCAAGCATCCCGAGTATTTCGCGGCGCGCGGGATCGATGTGGTCGCGTGCCTCGCCGCCGAGCTGGAAGCGCGTGACCTGATCGGCGCCGATGCGCCGCTGCTGGTGCAGTGTTTCGACCGGTCGACGTTGCAACGGGTGCGCGAGCGCACCGGCCTGCGCACGGTGCTGCTGGCGAATACGCTGCCTGCGGTGGACACGCCCGGCGTCGACGGTTTCGGGATCGCCAAGGCAGCGCTCGCGACGCCCGAAGGCCGCGCCTTCGTGCGCGCCGCGCACGCCGCCGGACGGATGGTGCACGCATGGACCTATCGCGACGACCAGCCGGTCGCCGGCCGTGACCCGTTGTCGGAGTGCCGCAGCGCCTACGCGGCCGGTCTCGACGGCCTGTTCAGCGATTTCCCGGCGACCGCGCTGGCCGCGCGTCGCGCCTGGCGTGCCGGCGAGCTGCGCATCGAGTGCCTCAGCGGGGCGGCGATCACGCCCTGGCTGCCCGCACTCGCCGCGCTGCGCATCCGTGTGTTCCGCGACTGGCCCTACCTCTACGATGGCGATGCCGCCTACGAGTCCGCCTATCTGCGGGCCTACGCGGCTTCGTCGCGCAGCCTGGTCGTGCTCGCATGCGATGGCGACGAGGTGGTCGGCTGTTCCACGGCGACCGCGCTGACCGACGTCGACTCGCAGTTCCGGGCGCCTTTCCAGGCGGCCGGCATCGATCCCGAATCGATCTGCTACTTCGGCGAATCGGTGCTCGACCCGCGCTACCGCGGACGCGGCCTCGGTCACCGTTTCTTCGACGAGCGCGAGGCGCACGCACGCGCACTCGGCTACGCCACTGCGGCGTTCTGTGCGGTACAACGCGCCGCCGACGATCCGCGCCGGCCGATCACTCACCGGCCGCTCGACGAGTTCTGGCGCGCGCGCGGCTACCAGCCGCAGCCGCATCTGGTCACCGAATTCGCCTGGCGCGAGCTCGACGACCCGGCACCCCGTGCGCACCGCATGCAGTTCTGGACGCGCGAACTGTCATGAGCGCGACGGACGACCGCAGCGACCTCATCGCCGAGTTGGAAGCCCGGCTGGAGCGGCTGCGGCGCGAGAGTGAGGCGCTGTGCGAGGCCCCATGGGGCCCGGTGGCGCGGATCGACGTCGATGCTCAGGGGCGGGTGCTCTCGATCACGCGGCGTGCCATGGAACTGCTGCGCTGCGAGGGGTGCGTGTCGGGTCGCGAACTTTCCTCACTGTTCCCGGAGGGGCAGGGCAGTGAGTTGCGCGAATGCATGCAGGCGACGGGCCGCGATGGGGGCGCCGAGCATTACTGTCTGGTGCACGGCCGCGTGGTCGGTGGCGAGCCCATCCGCTGGCTGCGGGCGGAGGTCGTGCGCGCGACCGGCGGCCATTGCGGATGCACCCTGATCCTGACCGACGTCAGCGACCTCGTGCTGCATCGTCGCGAGCTCGCCGGCGACGCTGGCATGTACGAGACCTTGCTGCAGGTGGCTGGCGTCGAATTCTTCGAGTGGCAGGCCGACGGGCGCTTTCGCAGCTCAGGCGGCCTGCGCGCCTTGATTGGCGTCGGCCCCGATTCGCCGCTCGCCGATCCCTTGCGGGACTGGGTGCGCCTGGTTCATCCCGAAGATCGCGAACGCATGCTCGAGCGCTGGTCGCAGCCGCGCAGCGGCACGTTGCCGCCAACCGAGTACCGACTGCTCGGCGAGGATGGTCGCATCCGCTGGTTGCGCTCGGCGGCGATCGTGCGCACCGACGGGAACGGCCGCTTGCTGTCGATTTCGGGCGTGGCGCGCGATGTCAGCGCCGAGCACGCGGCACGCGCGCTCGCCGCCGAACGCGCGGCGATCCTGGACGTGATCCCCGACATCGTCGTGGAGATTGATCGCGAGGGCGCGGTCACTTACCTGAATCCGGTCGCCGAGCGTTATTTCCGCGAGACGCCGCTCGGCCGCAATCCGGCGCACATCGACGAAATGCGTCGCGACGAGCCCAATCACGCGGTCTTCGATGCGCAGGTCGAGGAGGTTCTGGAGCGCGGCGAACGTGTGCGATTCCGCGTTACCGGCGCGGCGCATCCGACGCGGCCATTGCTGGATGTAGTGGCGACGCCGGTGCGCGATGAGCGTGGCGGAATCGGCGCGGTGCTGATTGCGGCGCGCGACGTCTCCCGGCTGGCGCAGGCTGAAGTGGAGGCGCGTGCCGCCTTGCTGCGCCTGCGCACGCTGATCGACACCGCACGCGGCGCGATCGTGGTGCTCGACGACACGGGCCGCATCGAGCTCGCCAATCGTGCCTTCTGCCAGGCGGTCGGCCTGCCGCAGTCACAGGTGGTCGGCAGCCACGGCGTCGACTTCTGCTTTCCCGAGGAAGACGCGCAACGGCGCGAAGTGGTGCGCAAGCTGCTCGCCGCCGGCGCCTGCAGTTTTCCCTGGCGGCTGCGTTGCGGAGACGACAAGGCACGTTGGTTCCAGGTCGACGGCAGCACTTTCGGCGACAGCGCCAGCGGGCGCCGCCAGTTCGTGTTCATCGCCGCCGACATCGAGCTGGCGCGACGCGAGCGCGACGCGCTGGTCGAGCGCGAGCGCTGGCTGGACCGAGTGCTGGACGATGCTGGCATCGGCGCCTTCCGGTTTGACCGCGAGCGTGCGCTTGGCGAGGTCATCGGTGCCTATGCGCGGCTGCTGCGTCAGACCCGGGTACGGCTGCTCAATCGCGAGGAGCTGGAGGCCCTGCTGCCCGCGGCGCATCGTCAACGGGTGGGCGCCCAGTTGCAACGACTGACCGAACAGCCCGGGCGCGCCACCATGGATTTCCCGCTCGAGTTCGCCGACGGCGAACAACGCTGGTTGCGCGCCTTCCTGCGCAACGAGGGCGATTCGCGCAGCGGGCTCGGCACCCTCAGCAGCGTGATCTTCGACATCACCCATGATCGTCGGCAGGCGGCCGAACACGAGGAGCTGCAACGCCAGGTCTATCAGGCGCAAAAGACCGAGAGTCTGGGGGTGATGGCCGGCGGCATCGCTCATGATCTCAACAACATGTTGATGGCGGCGCTGGGGCAGTTGAATCTGGCGGTCGCCGCGGTGCCGCCGCAGAGCGCGCTCGGGCAGTACCTCGCCACGGTCGAGAGTGTGCTCGGGCGCATGGAAGGGCTGACCGAGCGCATGCTCGCTTACGCCGGGCAATCGTCGGTGCGCATGCAGCCGCTGGATCTCGCCTGCCTGCTCGAACAGATCGAGCCGCTGCTGCGCGCATCCTGCGGGCGGCACGCGCGCTGGCGCATGGAAATCGAGGCCCGACCGCTGTGGTCGAAGGCCGATACCACGCAGCTCGAACAGGTGGTGCTGAACTTCGTACAGAACGCGGTCGATGCGATCGGCGAAGCGGGGGGCAGCGTACGCCTGCGCCTCGGACGTGTGGATGGCGAGGGGGTGATCGCACATCTGCAATGGCCGCTCGAAGCCGCCGATGGCTATGCCGTGTTGTCGGTGCGCGACGATGGCCCGGGCATTGCGCCGGAGACGCTGCGACGCATCTTCGAGCCCTTCTACACCACCAAGTCCACCGGTCGCGGTTTGGGCCTGGCCGTCGTGCAGGGCATCATCAAGGCGCACGGTGGCTCGATCCGCGTGCTCAGCGAGCCTGGTATCGGCACCGAATTTCGGGTCTATCTGCCCTTGCTGGCGCAATCCTCCGACGCATCCACGCCAGCTTCGGAGCATTCGTCGGCCACCGCACCGACCGCTGCGGATTCGCAGGCCCCTGTGACGGTGCCACGCAAACCCCTGCTGGTGATCGACGACGATGAGGATGTGTTGTCGATCACCGTGGTGATGCTCGAGCAGTGCGGTTTCGAGGTTGCCGCCTTTCTGTGCGGCGACGATGCGGTGCTCGAACTCGCGCGCCATCCCGAACGCTACGGCGGTGCCATCATCGACCTCACGATGCCGGTCAAGAGCGGCGTCGAGATCGCACGCGAACTGCGTCAGCAGGCACCGGATCTGCCGCTGCTGTTCGTCAGCGGCTACGCGAAGGAACTGCCCGGCGCGCAGATCGCGGACATCGCCGGTGCCCGCTTCCTGCGCAAGCCTTTCCGCGCCGAGGCGCTGGCGTGCGTGCTGGAGGAGATGTTCTAGTGTCCTGTCCCGCAAGTAGCGTGAAGAAGTTCCGGATGGATTTCGTCGCGAGACAAGGCGGGAGGAGGAGCCATAGTGGTTCTATGGCGACGACGAGCAACGCAGTATCGCGGCGAAAGACGCCGGAACTATTCGACGGTATTTGCGGGACAGGACACTAGCCCGGATGCTCCATGAAGTCGCGCGGAAATATTCCGGTTTCGTTGCGGCGACCCGGAGGCGGCGGAACAGAGTCCGGACAGTCTGTGCAGGAGTTCCGAACCGGGTGTCCGCGGTCCACGGGTCGACGATTGCGACCGGAGGCGGATCCGGGAGCGACTATTGCAGCACGACCACCACCACCGCGTAGGCCGGCAGGGTCAGGTCGAAGGCCAGACTGCGCGCACCGAGGAGCTGCACGGGGACGCTGGCGCTCTCGACCCGGGCGAGAGCGTCGGCGATGCCGGCGTCGGCGATGCGCACGGTGCCGGCGTCGAACTGGGTGGCCAGGCGCAGGCTGGACTGCGATGGCGCGCTCAGCACGCGCGCGCTCGCCACCGGCTCGATGTTGTGAACCTGCATGCGCAGGCTGCGGCTGCTGCCGGCATCGTTGCTGACCAGCAGATGCAGGCCACCGCCGGCACGCGCGGCAAGCACGGCCGGCGCATCGGGGTGGTCGGCAAAGTCGCCGCACAGCCCTTGACGACAGGTCTCGGTGTGCAGACGCGTGCCGGCGGCGAGTTGTCGGTAGGCCCAGAAGCCCCAGGCGCCGGGACGCAGGTCGATGGCGGGGTTGCCATCGTCGGCCTTGAACAGCGACATCGTCGTGGTCCCGGCGTAGTAGTGCGCGGCTTCGACTCCGAACTCGTCCTCGTGCAGCAGCACCAGCGCGCCGGCGACGAAGCTGGCCATGCGGCGATCATCGAACAACGCCTCGCCGCAAGCCTGGCCGAGGCCGATGTTCCATTCGCTGATGTGCAGCGGCGTCGCTGCCAGACCCTGGTTTGCCATCTGCCCGCGCAGCGTGCGCAGCCAGTCGCGCATCCGTGTCAGGGTGGCGGCGGCGCAATCGCCGTAGTAGTGCGCCGAGAAGAAGTCCAGCCGCGCGCTGCCGACTTCCGCGACGAAACTCTGGGTCAGCGATCCCGGCTCGGCCATGCCGCGCACCACGTTGTGGGTGAAGCCGGGACCGCCGACCGCGATGGGACGGCCGGTGGCCGCGGCATGGCCATTCACCTGGTCGACGCTGTCGCGAAACAGGCGATGGAAGTCGCCATCAGCGCCGTTCCAGAACATGCCGTCGGGCTCGTTGTGAACCTCGACGAACTCGGGATCGGCGCGCGCGTCGGCGGTCGCCGCGAAATCGCCGACCAGGTGTCGGTAGAGGTTGCCCGCGACCCGTGCCCACGCCGCCACGTCGCGGCTGTCGTTGGGTCCGTTGTAGCTCTCGCCGAGGCGCAGGTAGACGCGCGCTCCCGCTGCGAGCACTTCGCGCACCCGCGCATCCATGCCGCTGAAATCGTAGTTCGCGGCAAGGTCGATGGTGGCCGCGTCGTTCACCGTCCAGGCCACGCGCGCGCCCGGTCCGGTGGGTGTGTTGACGCAGGTGTTGAGCGTGGTCGGCGGTTGCAGCGCCAGGTTCTCGATGCGCGCGTCGCGATAGATCTCACACAGATCGACGCCGACATCGTGCAGACGCACGCTCTGCACGCCGAAGGCGCGGTAGCCGGCGCTCATGTCGTACCGGTAGTTGGGTGCGCGCCGACCCGCATGCACAGGCCCCTTGTTGACGCCGAGCAAGCGCCGGACCGGACCGCGCGCGAGCGCGGCATCGATGCGCACCGCGTACTCTCCGGCCGGTGCCGTCAATCCCTCGGATTGCGCGATATCGTCGGTGCGCACGCCGATCACGCTGCGCGTGACGCCGTCGCCGGCGACGAAACGATCGCGCTCGGCAACCGTCAGCGGCAGCGAGATCCCGGGCGTCGCGGTGAACTCGAACCGCAGGCGCAGACCATCGCGGCGCACGCCGGCCACGCGCGTGCCGGTGGCATCGCGCAGACCGAGCGCACTCCCGTCGCTGTCCAGTTCGCCACGCAAGGCCAGAGTCGTGGCCGGTGCTTCGCCCACGCGTTCGGTCACCAGCCAGCGCCCGACCAGACGATCGAGCCGATCCGGCCAGGCAAACAGGAAGCGCTCTACCGGCATGCTGGCACCGCCCCAGCGCAACACGCCGCTCACCGGCGAGTCGAACTCCAGCGCGAAGCTGCCGGCGGCATGTGCGCTCACCGTGGGTGCCTGGTAGCTACAGCCCAGGCACTGACCGCCACTGGCGTGGTACAGCGTACCGCGCAACTGGCCGATGCGGTCGTCGCGATCCGGCAGCGCCTCCCAGGTGGCCGTGGCGATCAGCCACAGTGGGCTGCCATCGGCTTCGTACAGATAGAAGGTGAGCGTGTAGACATCGCCCTGACGTTCGATCTGGAAGCCGGAGCCGGAGGCGTCTGGATTCCACCACAAACCATCTTCGGCGCGTTCCGCGGCGAGAAGCGGCCCGGCCAGGACCAACCACAACCACGCCATGATGCGGCGCATGCGCTTTCTCCATGACCCGAATGAACCCCGGCGGTTACAACGCATGGCGGTTGCGCGCGTTGACGGCGTGCGTGTCGCGGTTTCGTCGCATGCCGTATGCCAGCGAACGGGTAGTCGCGGGTCCCGGCACGCCGGGCCTGCCGCCGGCGATGATCGCGTCGGCGTTGCGAGTGGCGGTCGGGGCGGCTCCATGACCGCGCGGCGCGGGTTCAGCCGGTTCGTGCGACGACGCGGTTGCGGCCGGTCCGCTTGGCGCGGTAGAGCGCGCGGTCGGCGAGGTCGAGCAATCGTTGTGGCGGCGCTTCGGTCGTCGGCACCAGTGCGGCCACGCCGACGCTGATCGTGACCACCGGTGCGACCGGCGAGTCCGGATGCCGCAACGCCAAGGCCGCGAATGCGCGGCGCGTCTTCTCGGCCAGCGCGCGGGCCGGGCGCAGACCCGTGTTCGGCATCAGCATCGCCAACTCCTCGCCGCCGAGGCGGGCGGCAAGGCAGGGCGCGGGACAGGCGGCGGCGCAAACGTGCGCCAATTCGCGCAGGCAGTCGTCGCCATAGAGATGGCCACGGCTGTCGTTGAGGCGCTTGAAGCAGTCGGCATCGACCAGCGCGAGCGCCAGCGGTGCGCGCTCGCTCCCGTGGCGCCGCCATTCCTCGCACAGGCGTGCGTCGAAGCAGCGGCGGTTGGCGATGCCGGTGAGACCGTCGCACATCGCCCAGTCCCGCAGGCGACGATTGGCGGATTCGAGTTCGGCGATCACCCGCGCGAGGTGGATCACGCCCGCCACCTGCGCGGCGATCGCATCGAAAACCGTGCGCACTTCCGCGCTGAACACGGACCGGTCGGTGCTTTCGAGGTTGAGTACCCCGAGCAGGCTTCCACGGTGGTGGATGGGCACGAGATATTCCGCGCGCACCTCGCGGTTGCCGGCGACATAGTCCGGATCGGCGCCGACATCGGGGATCCACTGCGCCCGGCCCAGGCGCGCGCAGCGGCCGGCCGCGCCCACCGTGACCGGCCACGGCAGCCCGCCATCGGGCGGACTGAGATCGAGATCGCCGGCCAGCACCTCGGTCGTGAAATGACTGCCGGCCTCGTTCAGCAGGATGATGCTCGCGACCGCGACCGGCAGCCGTTCGACGATGCCCTCGACGATGCCACGCAGCACCGGCTGCAGCGAATCGCCCTGGACCGCCTGGCGCGATACGTGCGCGAGGATCTCGGTCAGATTCGTGCGGCGCGCACGCCGGTGGTCCTTCGATGTCATCGTTGCCAGATTCGGGCCCGGACGATCCGATGATGGCCTGCCCGCGGCCGTGGTCAATGGCCATCGGCGACGATCCGCGCATTTGCCGGTCCGAAGTTCGTCCGCCGCTGCGGCTCTGCCGGGCGACACGATGCCATCCGCGATCCGCGGTCGCGTCGCAAGCGGCGCTCCTGCACAATGCGGAACCGCTGCCGGAGGACTGCGCATGGCGCTGGTCGAGCTATCCGCCCACGACGGCGCCCGTCCATGGGCGCACCATTGCACGCCGTTGCGGGCAAATGGCCTGGGTCTGGTCGTGGTCCAGGAGATTTTCGGAGTCACGCCGCACATCCGCGCGGTCGCCGAAGGCTATGCCGGCGACGGCTTCGAGGTGCTCGCGCCGCGCGTCTTCGACCGCATCCAGGCCGATGTGCAGCTGGACTGCGACGTGGAGGGTCTGGCACGCGCTCGCGAACTGGTCGCTCAGCTCGGTTTCGACGCACCGCTGCGCGATGTGCGTGCCGCCGCCGACTGGCTGCTGGCGCGTGGCTGTCGCGCGGTTGGCGTGGTCGGTTACTGCTGGGGCGGTGTGCTCGCATTCCTCGCGGCGACGCGGCTGGGCCTGCCGGCGGCGAGCTACTACGGCCGCCTGATCCCGCTGTTCCTGCACGAGCGTCCGCAGGCGCCGTTGATCTTCCATTTCGGCGAGCGCGATGAATTGATTCCGAAGGAGATCGTCGACCGCGTCGCCGTGCGCTACCCGCAGGTCCCGTTGCATCGCTACCCGGCCGGGCACGCCTTCAACCGGATCGGAGAAGCGCACGGCGATCCGGAATGCGCCGCGCTGGCACGCGCACGCACGCTGGCGTTTTTCGAAACCGCACTGACATGAGCGGGTTTGTGCTCGACTCTCGTCTGGCCAGGGACAGCGAACTGCTGGAGGTGATCGACGCCATCGAAGTGCGCATGATGCTGCGTGTGCCCTGGCCCTGGCTGCTGCTGGTGCCGCGGGCGGACGGCGCCGTCGAACCGTTCGATCTGGACGTGCGGATGCGCAACCGATTGTGGCAGCTGACGCTGGAGACCGGCGCGGCGCTGAAGACGGCCACCGGCGCCGACAAGATCAACCTTGGCGCGCTCGGCAACATCGTGTCCCAGCTGCATGTGCATGTGGTTGCGCGGCACCGCGACGATCCGGCCTGGCCGCAACCGGTCTGGGGGTGCCGCGTGCCCGTGCCCGCCGAGGCCGAGGAACGCGTGCGCATCGAAACACTGCGTGCGCTCGCCGCTCAGATCGCGCGTTCCATGCCCGGTCGCGCGAGCGTCGCCTCGCAGCCGTAGCGCGCGCGCAGTTCGCGCGCCAGCGCTTCGCGCGCGCTGTCCTCGCCGTGCACCAGGTACGCCGGCGGGCGCTGGTCGAAATGTCCGTACCAGGCGAGCAGGCCTTGCTGGTCGGCGTGCGCCGACAGGCCGCCGACGGTGTGGATATGCGCGTTGACGCGGATCGTCTCGTGGAAGATGCGCACGCTCGAATGGCCGTCGACCAGTTGCCGCCCGAGCGTGTTCTGCGCCTGGTAGCCGACGATCATCACGTGCGCGCCGGGCCGCCACAGGTTGTGCTTGAGGTGGTGGCGGATGCGGCCGCCGTTGCACATGCCGGAGCCGGCAATGAAGATGCAGCCGCGCGGATGCTTGTTGAGCTCGCGCGACTCTTCGACCGAATCGACGAAGCGCAATCCGGGCAAGGTGAAGGGATCGTCGCCATTGCTCCACTGGGCCTTGCCTTCACGGTCGAACAGGTGCGTGTGGCGACGGTAGACATCGACCACCTTGGACGCCATCGGGCTGTCGAGGTAGATGCGCCAGCGCTTGACCTGCCACTCGTCGTAGTACTTGCGGAACCAGTAGAGCAGTTCCTGCGTTCGCCCGACGGCAAAGGCCGGGATGATCACGTTGCCGCCGCTCGAGCGCGCCGCTTCCAATACTTCACCGATCTCGACAATGGTCTGTGGCCGCGGGCGGTGCAGGCGGTCGCCATAGGTGCTCTCCATCAGTACCAGGTCCGCCTCGTGCACCGGCGTCGCGTCGCGCATGATCGGTGTGCCGTCCGGGCCGATGTCGCCGCTGAACACCAGCTTGCGCTCGCCGGCGCCCTCGTCGACCCAGACCTCGACGATCGCCGCGCCGAGGATGTGGCCGGCATCGAGCAGGCGCAGGTGGACACCCGGGAAGAGTTCGAAGCGCGAGTCGTATTCGTGCGCCTGCAGGCGGCCGATCGCGGCCTGCACGTCGGCCAGACCGTACAGCGGCTCCAGGTGCTTCAGTCCGCGTCGGTCGCGCAGGCGGTTGGCGTGCTCGACATCCTGCTCGGCCAGGCGCGCCGCGTCCTCGAGCATCACCCGCACCAGGTCCGCGGTCGCCGTCTGCGTGTGGATGCGGCCGGCGAATCCGCGCTTGACCAGCAGCGGCAGGCGCCCGCAGTGGTCGATGTGCGCGTGACTGAGGATCACCGCGTCGAGGTCGGCGGGATCGAAGGGGAAGTGCTCGCGGTTGCGCGCATCTTCCTCGCGCCCGCCCTGGATCATTCCGCAGTCGAGCAGGATCTTCTTGCCCGCCGCGCGCAGCAGATGACAGGAACCGGTGACCTCACCGGCGGCGCCGAGGAACTGGATGCTGGGCATGGCGGGTGATCCGGGGTGTGATGGCGAGCACGGGGGACATGAGCACGGACGCGGTTGCGACCGCTCGTTGGTTGCCGACGACCGACAAGCGAGCGTCCGCGCTCAGACGCCCACCGCCACCGGCCTCGCCGGATCGCAGATCCAGCCGCTCCATGAGTCGGGATACAGCCGCGAGCCGCGCAAGCCGGCGTGGTCCATCGCCAGACGGTTGTGGCAGGCGGTCACGCCGGAGCCGCACATGTGCACGACCTGCGTTGGCGCATACCCGCCCAGCAACTCGCCGAACTCGGCGCGCAACTGGCTCGCATCCTTGAAACGGCCGTCGGGTTTCAGGTTTTCGGTGAAAGGGCGGTTGATCGCGCCAGGCACGTGTCCTGCGACCGGGTCGATCGGTTCGACCTCGCCGCGAAAGCGTTGCGCGCCGCGTGCGTCCAGCAACAGGATCGCGCGGTCCGCCAGCCCGCGCTGAACTGCATCGGCGTCCAACCAGGCGGTCGCAGCCAGATGCAGATGGGCCGGCAGACGCGAGGCGGGCCGGAGCGGTGGCGGGCCGGTCTCCACCGGCAGACCCTCGGACTGCCAGGCCGCGAAGCCACCGTCCAGCACCTTGACGTGGCTGAAGCCGAGGCAGCGCAGAAGCCACCACAGGCGGGCGGCATACACGCCGCTGTCCTGGTCGTAGGCCACGATGTGGGCGTCGCGGGTCAGGTCCAGACGCGCCAGCGAGGCCGCCAGGCGGGTCATGTCGGGCAGCGGGTGGCGGCCATGGACGGCGGAACGGCCGAGATCGGAGAGATCCCGGTTGAGGTCGGCATGGCGCGCGTGCGGGATGCGCGAAATCGCATAGGCGCGGGCACCGGCCTGCGGATCGGACAGCTCGAAACGGCAGTCGACGATGCGCAGCGGACGGTCCGCCAGCCGGGGGACGAGGTCAGCGGTCGAGATCAGCGGGGTCGAAGCCATGTCGATCCAGACGCTCCAGCAGATTGACCAGCATTCCCGCGGTGGCGCCCCAGATGTAACGCTCGCCGTAGGGGTAGGCATAGTATCCGCGCAAGCGGCCGCGGAAGTGGCGTTCCTCGCGTTTGAGGTTGCGGCGGTCGAGCAGGAAGCTCAGCGGCACTTCGAAAACTTCGTCGACTTCGCGTTCATTCGGGCATGTGGACGCGGCCGGATCGACCACTCCGACCACCGGAGTCACCGCGTAGGCGCTGATCGTGCCGTAGACATCGAGCAGGCCGAGTGGGCGCACCCGTGCCGGATCGATGCCGAGTTCTTCGTGGGTTTCGCGCAGTGCCCCGGCGACCGCGTCCGGGTCGCTGGCGTCGATGCGACCACCGGGGAAGCTGATCTGACCGGCGTGGGTGGGCATCTGCGCCGTGCGTCTGGTCAGCAATACCTGCCAGCCCTGCGCGCGGCGAATCAGGGGCACCAGCACGGCCGCCGGTCGCAGCGGCTGGTCGGCCGGCAACAGACCGTCGAGTTCCGCAAGATTGCTCGGTGCGTCGGTGGCGGAGTCGAGCGGCCGCAACGCAATCGCCAGTCGATCCAGCCACACGGGCAGACGCTCAATCACGGCGACGCTCCCGCAGCGGCAACACCTCGCTCATGATCCGCCGTCGCTCGTGGTCGGGCAGGCTGCCCCAGGCGCCGATCTCGGCGCTCGTGCGCAGGCAGCCTTCGCACAAACCGTTCGCGTCCAGGGTGCACACGCCGATGCAGGGACTCAGGGCCTGCGGCGGAGCCGGGCGCCAGTTCGCATTCCAATCCATTCGCGGAGTGTATCGCTTGCCACCGCCCGCGAGTGCGTGGAAGCATCCGCGCCATGCAAATGCCGGACGCAGACGCATTCGCCGATCCGCATGGAGATCCGGGGTGCTAGCCATCGCCGGCAAGATCCTGCGCGACTATGGCCGTGTCCTCGGCGAGATCGAGCCCGGCTGCTGCGCGTTGCCGGAGTCCTTCCTGCCGCATCCGCGGACGCGCATCCACGAGGCGACGATCAGCGTGCTGAAGCGCCTGGATCCGGCCGATGAGACGCTGCGCGATGCCTTGATCCGCGGCTTCGTGTTCCTGCGCCAATTCGTTGATGATGCCGAGGCCGAACGTGTGGCAGAGGGCCAGGCGCAGCTCGACGCACTCGCACTGGATGCCGGGCAGACACCGCAGTCGCCGCAGGCACTGGACGCGCTGCGCGTGCTCAACCGCATCAAGTTGGAAATGGAGCAGGCGCTGGTGCAGGCCTGCCAGGCGGCCGGATTGCCGCTGGAGCGGGCGCCATCGATGCTGCGCTGAAACGCAGCGGGTGGCGAGTGATGAGGCGGGACACCGCAAGTTGCGGGCGGTCATTGCCAGATTGAAACTTCGCCCAATCGAGCGCTCGTGCGCTCGATTCGCTGATCAGCCATCCATGGCCGGCGTTTCGTCCCTCGCGGCCGGACCGCCCGGCAAGAAGCTCGCCCCCGGGCGGGCGCGGCATCGCCGCGCGGACCGCAACCTTACTTCACTTCGATCAGTTTGATGTCGAAGATCAGGGCCGAATTCGGGCCGATCGGACGCGGGCCGCGCTCGCCGTAGGCCAGGTCCGGTGGCAGGAAGATCTGCCAGTGGTCGCCCACACGCATCAGCGGCAGCACTTCCTGCCAGCCCTTGAGCACCTGGTCGACCTGGAACTTGGCCGGCACGCCGCGGGCGAAGGAGCTGTCGAACTCGAAGCCGTTGGTCAGCGATCCGCGGTAGTGCACGGTGACCTCGCTGGTGGCGGTCGGGCGCGCACCGTTGCCTTCCTCGATCACGCGATACTGGATACCGGAGGGCAGGGCGACGATGCCCTTCTTGGCGCGGTTCTCGGCCATGAACTTGTCGCTGGCGGCCTTGTTGTCGGCGGCCAGCTTGCGGAACTTGGCCTCGGCCTCGGTGCGCAGCTTGTTTTCCAGCAGTTCCATTTGCGCCCCGAGTTCCTCGCGTGGATAGGCGACTTCCTTGCCGGCGAAGCCATCCCGCAACGCGCGAATCACGCCTTCGAGGTCGATCTCGACGCCGCGCTCCTTGAGGTCGGCGCCGAACTGGTAGCCGACCGCATAACTCATCTTGGTGCGGTCGATCGTCGCAGCCGGCGCCGTGGTCGCCGGGGCGGCGCTCGAGGCGGGCGTCTGCGCGAAGGCGGACAACGACAACATTGCGGCGGCAAGCGCCGCCAACCCGGTGATTTTCATTTGGAACCTCCGATCTGGAGCGGGATACGCAGCGCGTCGCGGGAGCCGCGACGGTTGCGCCATGAAGGGGCGGGCGGATTCTAAGGGCATGCTCGCGCCGACGTCACGCCCGCAGCGGCACGATGCAATCCTCATTCAGGAAAGCCGTTCGTCGGGTACGGCGCGAGTTGGCGAGGAAGTCGAAAGGCTCTTTCGTGTCCGCAAAGGACGCGAAGGGAAGCAGGGGCAAGCAAGCGCATGGGGCCGACGGTGACCGTTCGCCTGGTTCGTTCTCTGGCTCTTCTTGGCGTCCTTTGCGTCCTTTGCGGATCCAAGGCTCTTCCCGCGTTGTCGAATGCCCTGCGGCGAATTCCACCCATCCCTGGCGCAGTTCGCCATCCGGGCTGTGCCGGAGGCTGGCGCCAGTGACACCGACTGTATCAGAATCAATCACTTGTCGAGTTGGCACAGGTCTTGGAACAGTGGGTGTACCCGCACGGGTGCAATCGCACAGGAGAACGCAACATGGGTGTCTTTTCCCGCCTTTCCGACATCGTCAACGCGAATCTGAACTCGCTGCTGGACAAGGCTGAGGATCCGGAGAAGATCGTCCGTCTCATGATCCAGGAGATGGAGGACACGCTGGTGGAAGTCCGTTCGGCCGCTGCCAAGGTGATCGCCGAGCGCAAGGAACGCGAGCGTCAGCTCGGCGTGCTCGACCAGGAACAGCGAGACTGGGAACACAAGGCCGAGCTCGCCTTGCGCAAGGACCGCGAGGACCTCGCGAAGGCCGCGCTCGCGCACCGCGCCGCACTCGCCGACCAGGCCAAGACGGTCGCCGGCGACCTCGGAGTGCTCGCCGAGAACCTGACCAAGCTCAACGACGACATCGCCAAGCTGCAGGCGAAACTGCAGGACGCGAAGGCCCGCCAGCGCACGATCGTGCTGCGCGCGCAGAACGCACAGACCTCGTTGAAGGCGCGCACGCACATCCACTCGGCCAAGATCGACGACATGCTGAACCGTTTCGACCATGCCGAACGGCGCATTGACGCGGTCGAGGCCCAGGCGGAAGCTCTCGGGCTCGGACGTGCCAAGAACCTCAACCAGGCCTTCGCGGATCTCGAGTCCGAAGAGCGCATCAAGGCCGAGCTGGAGGCGCTCAAGGCCCGTATCCACCAGCCGAAGGGGTGAGTCCAATGTGGGCGGCACTGGAAGCACCGCTGGTCGTATTCCTGGTTGTCGTGGTGCCGATCTGGCTGGTGCTGCACTACCGCAGCAAGCGCCAGTCGGCACCGGAAGCGGGTTCGCCGCCGCCGGCGCAGCCGGTCGGCGAACTCGCCGAGCTGTGGCAGACGGCGCGGCGCATGGAAGAGCGCATCCGCACGCTGGAGCGCATCCTGGACGCTGATACCCCCAACTGGCGAGGTCGCACATGAGCCGTTGTCACCGATTCGGATACCAGTACGCCGGAGATCGTCCTTTTGCGGGAGCTGCTTACATGAATCACCGCTTCAGCCCCGGCCCGCGTCTCTACCGGGACGTCGACCGCCGCTGGATCGCCGGCGTGCTCGCCGGTGCAGCGCGTCATTTCGGGTGGAACCTGTGCGCGCTGCGAACGGTCGCGATCATCGCCTGCATGACGCCGATCGTGCCGGTCATCGTGATCGGCTATGTGCTGTGCGCGATGTTCCTGCCGCCGCGCAGCGACCACGCCGTTGAATCGCCGCCGCCGCCACCGCAGCCCGCCGCAAGCGACTGGCAGCCGGCGCCGCCGGCCCACGTCGGCGCGAGCGAGCTGCGTACCCGCATCCGCGAGATGGAAGAGCGGCTGCGCGCGATGGAGGCCTACGTCACCAGCAGCAAGTACGAGATCGACCGCGAGCTGAAGCGCGGTCCCTGAGCGATCGCACGGTAAGACGCACGAAGGCCCGCGTGAGCGGGCCTTCGTCGTTTCCGGCTGCGCTGTTCCCGGCCTCAGCGGCGCGGAAACTCCTGCGACCAATCCGGAACGGACACTTTCGGGATCTGCACCGGCTGGCCGTGCGCGCTCAGGCGCGCCAGCAGCTTCTCGCCGGTCTGCAACTCCGCATCGATGCGCAGCAGGTGCGCATTGGCCTCGTCGACGCAGGCATCGAGCTTGCGGAAGCGCGTCAGCAAGTGTGGCCGCTGCGCGAGATCCACGCTGCGGGTGCGGCACTCGCCGGCGGCGGGGCTGGCGTCCACCACCAGCGTAGCCTCGTCCTGCGGCAGCGCGGTCAGCGCCTCCACCAGCAGCGCGACGGCGGTCGCGGCCTGGCCGGCGACATCGTAGCCGCTCGGCGATTCGCGGAAGTAGCGGCCGCCGTGGAGCAGCCAGTTGCCGTCGGCCTCGCCGGGCTTCGGCAGGGTGCGCAGGCCGAAGGCATAGTCCTGGGATTCGCTGGCGCCGGTCGCGAACTGCTGGCTGCCGTCGGGCAGCGTGATCTCGGCTTCGAAGCGCACGCTGCCGCCGCTGGTCAGTGCGCGCAGCGCGCGCTCGTAGGGCGTCTTCACCGCGGCCAGTTGCGGCGGTGGCGGCGCCTTCGGCGCGCTGTCGGCGACGGTGTTCGCCGAGCTTTCCGGGGTCTCGGCGACCTCTTCCTCGCCACCGCAGGCGACGAGCAGGACGCTCAGGGCGAAAGGCAGCAGCAGGCGGATCGCGGATCGGGACATCGGCTTTGGCTCGGGATCGGAGGCAGTGGACGCGTCGGACCACAGCCGGCCGCGCATGTTCCCCGCGGTACCCGTGCCGTTCAGGTTCCGCTTTCTGCGAGATTCACCGCGCCCCGGATCAGCGCGCAGCAGCGACCGCCGATCTGCACGCGCCCCGGACCCGGGCTCGCGACGCGCACTTCGCCGGCGCGACCGACCGCATGGCCCTGGCTGGCGTCGTAGCGCCCGCCGAGCGCGGCGAGCCGGCCTTGCGCCGCCAGCCACTCGCCGACCGCCGCCTGCGCACTGCCGGTGACCGGATCCTCCGGTACGCCGGAGGCCGGTCCGAAGGCGCGCAACTCCAGCGGCACCGCCTGCGCGGGCTCGAAGGAGAACACCGCAAGGCCGGTGGCCGCGGTGGCACGGCTCAGGCGCGTGATCAGTTCCAGGTCCGGCACGCTGGCGCGCACCTGGGCGCGGCTGCCGAGCTCCATCAGCATCCAGCGTGCGCCGACGTCGGAGAGGATCGGCCGCTCGCCGACGCTGGCGCCGACGAGGCCGATCGCGCGCGGCAGCGCCTCGATCACCTCCGGCGCCAGCGCGCTGCGCCTGGGCACCGGCGCCTGCACCGACACCAGTCGCTGCGGACCGTCGCCATCCACTTCGACTTCGAGCAGGCCGGCGCCGCACTGCTGGACCAGGCGCCGGCCCTGCGGCCGCACCAGGCCGGCGTCGAGCAGCGCCCAGGCGGTTCCGACCGAGGGATGGCCGGCGAAGGGCAGTTCCTCCATCGGCGTGTAGATGCGCACCCGGTAACTCGCCCCCGGCGCGTCGGCGCGCAGCACGAAGGTGGTTTCCGACAGGTTGGTCCAGCGCGCGAAGCGCTGCATCGTGTCCTCGTCGAGGCCATTGGCATCCAGTACCACCGCCAGCGGATTGCCGAGCATCGGCGTCGCCGTGAACACATCGACCTGGACGAAGGGACGCAGCATGGCGGCAAACTCGGATACGGCCGTTCAGGCTCGCGCGATGGACTGTCGGGCGCAAGTGCTGTGGGGCAGGAGCGGGGCTGGGGCGCAGGAATGGAGTTCGCGAGATCGCAGAGGTTTTTGACCCTGCGCACGCGCGGCTCCCCGTGATCCCGCGCTTTGCCGCGCACACGCCCCAGCCCCAACCCCGCATGCCCCCTGCTGCACCGCCGCACACGTGCCGGACGATGCGCCACCGCAACGCCACAATCCCGCTCGCAAGCTCTTGCTGCAGTGCGTTAAGGTTGGCGCCCCTTTCCGGGAGCGAGCGAGGTCGACGCGGTCGTCATGCGCTGGATAGTCCTGAAGTTCGGCGGCACCAGCGTGTCGCGACGGCACCGTTGGGAGAACATCGGCGCGTTGATGCGCGCGCGTCGGCAGGAAGGCGCGCGGGTGCTGACGGTGGTCTCGGCGCTGTCCGGTGTCACCGACGCGCTGAAGGCGCTGATCGCGCTGCATGGCGATCCCGCCGCGATGACCGCCGCTGCCGAGGCGCTGATCGAGCGCCATCTCGAGTTCGCGCGCGAACTCGACGTCGCACCGGAGGTGCTGAACGAGCGCGTCGCCGAGCTGCGGCGCCTGGTCGGCGACGTGCGCGCCGCCGCCGGCGGCCACGCCTGGCAGGCCGAGCTGCAGGCGCAGGGCGAACTGTGGTCGAGCACGCTCGGCGCGCATTTCCTGGCCTCCCTCGGCTTGCCGGTGCAATGGCTGGATGCGCGCGACTTCCTGACCAGCCGCGAGCAGCCGCTGCAGACCGAGTGGGCGCGCTACCAGAGCGCGATCTGCGAACCGCGGCCGAGCGCGGCGGTGCGCGAAGAACTCACCGGGCGCGGCGCACTGTTCCTGACCCAGGGCTTCATCGCCCGCCATCCCGGTGGCGACAGCGTGATCCTCGGGCGCGGCGGCTCCGACACCTCGGCCAGCTACTTCGGCGCGCTGCTGGGTGCCGAACGCGTCGAGATCTGGACCGACGTGCCGGGCATGTTCAGCGCCAATCCGAAGCAGGTGCCGGACGCGCGCCTGCTGCGTCGGCTCGATTACGACGAGGCCCAGGAAATCGCCACCACCGGCGCCAAGGTGCTGCATCCGCGCGCGATCGGCCCGGTGCGCGAAGTGCGCGTGCCGCTGTGGATCAAGGACACCGAACGCCCCGAACTGGCGGGCACGCAGATCGCCGGCGAAGCCGCCGGCGGCGCGCCCAGCGTCAAGGCGATCTCGATGCGCAGCGGCATCACGCTGGTGTCGATGGAATCGATCGGCATGTGGCAGCAGGTCGGCTTCCTCGCCGACGTGTTCGCCTGCTTCAAGCAGCATGGGCTGTCGGTGGACCTGATCGGCTCGGCCGAAACCAATGTCACGGTCTCGCTGGATCCCTCCGACAACCTGCTCGACGCCGGCACGCTCGACGCGCTCTGCCGCGACCTCGCGCGCGTCTGCCGGGTGCGCGTGATCGCGCCCTGCGCCGCGGTCACGCTGGTCGGGCGCGGCATGCGCGGCATGATGCACCGGCTGTCCGAAATCCTCGCCGAGATCGGCGCGCGCCGCGTGCACCTGGTCTCGCAGTCCTCCAACAACCTCAACCTGACCTTCGTGATCGATGCCGCCGACGCCGACGGCGTGGTCCCGGCGCTGCACGCGCACCTGGTGCGCGCCGGCCTCACCGGCGCCGATGGCGATCCGGTGTTCGGCCCCTCCTGGCGCGAGATCGTCGCGCCGCGGGCGGCGCCGCCACCCGCCTGGTGGGAGTCGCAGCGTCCGGCGCTGCGGACGCTCGCCGAAGCGGCGACGCCGGTCTACGTCTATGCCGCGAGCGTGGTGCGCGAGCGCGCCAGCGACCTCAGGGCGCTGCGCGCGGTCGATCGCCGCTGGTACGCGCTGAAGGCCAACCCGCACGCCGGCGTGCTGCGCGCACTTGCGGCGCAGGGATTCGGCATGGAGTGCGTCTCGCAAGGCGAACTCGAGCATGTGCGCGCGGTGCTGCCGGAGCTGCCGGCCGAGCGCATTCTGTTCACGCCGAACTTCGCGGCGCGCCGCGAATACGCGGCGGCCTTCGCGCTCGGCGCGCGCGTGACCATCGACAACCTGACGATCCTGCAGCGCTGGGGCGAATTGCTCGCCGGTCGCGAGATCCTGCTGCGGCTGGACCTCGGCCGCGGCCTCGGCCACCACGACAAGGTGCGCACCGGCGGCGAACGCAGCAAGTTCGGCATCGGCCTGTCCGACCTCGACGCCGCGCTCGCGGCCAGCGCGGCCTGCGGCGCCGAGGTCGTCGGCCTGCACGCGCACCTCGGCAGCGGCATCCTCGACGTCGCCCACTGGAAGGCGGTGTATGCCGAACTCGCCGCGCTCGCCGAGCGCATCCCCAGCGTGCGCGTGCTCGACATCGGCGGCGGCCTCGGCGTGCCGCACGAACGCGGCGAGACCCCGCTGGCGATGGCGGAACTGGATGCCGCGCTGGCCGAGGTCAAGGCGATGTACCCGCGCTTCGAGCTGTGGATCGAGCCCGGGCGTTACCTCGTCGCCGAGTCCGGTGTGCTGCTCGCGCGCGTCACCCAGGTCAAGCACAAGGCCGGCGTGAACTTCGTCGGCGTCGACGCCGGCATGCACACGCTGCTGCGCCCGGCGCTGTACGAGGCCTTCCACGAGATCGCCAACCTGAGCCGCATCGACGCACCCGCCGAAGGCCGCTGGCAGGTGGTCGGGCCGATCTGCGAATCCGGCGACGTGCTCGGCCGCGACCGCGCGCTGCCGGCGCCGCAGGAAGACGAGATCCTGCTGGTCGCCCACGCCGGCGCCTACGGCGCAGCCATGGCCTCGCGCTATAACCTGCGCGAAGCGGTCAGGGAGGTGTGGGCGGATGAGTTGTGAACGGAGTAGCGGGGCTGGGGACTGGGGGCTGGGGCGCACCGTCACAGCGTCGCGGGAACCCGTGCGCCCTCTTCTCGGGTGCCACCGGGAACTCACGACCTTGCGTCTGCGCGCCCCAGCCCCAGACCCCAGCTCCGCACTTGCGGTCTGGCGCGGCGATTAGAGCCATGACCTCCCGCCCCACCGCCACCACCTTCCGCCTGACCGAGGCCAGTTACGCCGACGGCGAAGTCCGCTTGGGCTACGCCTTCGACGAGGGCGCGACGATGGTCGAGCGCATCCGCTTCCCGGGCGCGCCGGCCGCGGTGCCGTCCGGTCGCGAGGCGGCCTTTGCGCGTGCGCTGGCCTTGCTGCACGGCATCGCCGGGGTCAGCTACTGGAAAGCGCTGGTGCCGGAGCGCATCGTCGTCGACGGCGAGCCTTTCGATCCCGCGCTCGCCGCGCTGCTCGACGAGGTCTGGCTGCACGGCCTCGGCGAGTTTGCGCACGCGAACGGGCTCGACCTGCGCGGACGCATCCGCTTTCCGCACGCGGACCAGTCGGCGCCCGCCGCGACCGCGCTCGGCCTGCAACGGCGCGCGCTGGTGCCGATCGGCGGCGGCAAGGACTCGCTGGTCAGCATCGAAACCCTGAAGCGGGCAGAGGAACCGGTCGCCGTGGTCTGGATCGGACGCAGCGACCTGATCCGCGCCTGCGCCCAGGCAACCGGCCAGCCGCTGCTGAACATCGAGCGCGAGATCGCGCCGGAGCTGTTCGAGCTGAACCGCCGCGGTGCGTGGAACGGCCACATCCCGGTCACCGCGATCAACTCGGCGATCCTGGTGCTGGCCGCGCTGCTGTACGGCTACGACGAGATCGTGTTCTCGAACGAGGCCTCGGCGAGCGCCGGCAATCTCGTCGTCGGCGAACTCGACATCAACCACCAGTGGAGCAAGGGGCTGCGCTTCGAGGCCCTGTTCGCCGGCTACGTAAGCGAGGCGATCGCGCCCGACCTGCGCTACTACTCGCTGCTGCGGCCATTCTCCGAACTCGCCGTGACCGAGCGCTTCGCGGCGCTGACCCGCTACCACCCGCTGTTCTCGAGCTGCAACCGCAACTTCCGCATCCTCGGCGAGCGCCCGTCGTCGCGCTGGTGCGGCGAATGCCCGAAATGCCGTTTCGTGTTCCTCGCGCTCGCACCCTTCATGAGCAAGCCGGCGCTGCTGGCGATCTTCGGCCGCAACCTGCTCGACGAGCCCGAACAGATGGAAGGCTTCGACGCACTGCTGGAATTCGGCGCGGTCAAGCCTTTCGAGTGCGTCGGCGAAGGCCGCGAATCGCGCGCCGCGCTGCTCGCGCTGTCGGCGCGCGCCGACT
The DNA here is from genome assembly GCA_019187485.1 of Lysobacterales bacterium. Lineage (GTDB taxonomy): Bacteria > Pseudomonadota > Gammaproteobacteria > Xanthomonadales > SZUA-5 > JADKFD01. The sequence goes on from JABAQR010000002.1 coordinate 45,203, forward strand.
GGCGCGAGGACGCGCTGGTGCGGCGTTTCGTCGACGAGGTGTTGCCGCGGATCGATGCCGGCGGGCTGGAGCTGGAACCGCTGCTGCGGCCGGCAGGCGAACACCGCGTTCCTGAGCGGTTGTGGGCGTCGTTGGGGCTCAGGCCTGAGGTTCCCCCGCGCTACTCAAGGGGAGAAGGGGGTGCTTCCGGCGCCGGGTGAGGGATGGCTCCTCAGGTGGTCGGTCGTTCGGAGACCCCGCGCCTTCCGCAAGGGACTCGGTGTCCGCTTCGGTCGCGTTCCCGGTGAGAGACGCATCACGAAAAAGGGCGACGGGTTACCCCGCCGCCCTGATCGAATCGCACTCGACTGCTCAGTCGCAGCGCTTGATCTCGACGTTGTCGATGTTCCAGCCCTCGGCGCGTCCAACCGAGGCATCAGAAGTGACGTGGAAGCGGAAGCGCACGTTCGACTGGCCTGCGAACTGCGCCAGGTCGATGACCGACTTCAGATAGGCCTGCGGATCGCCGCACCAAGCCGACTTCGGCGCGGCCGGGTTGCCGCTGCCGAGCGGGCCGTCGTAGGGATCGGTTTGCAGGCCGGTCGTGATTTGCGTGTACGCACCGCCGTTGACCGAAACCTCGATGAAGCCGCCGTCGTAACAGCCCCCGGTGCGATCCTCCATCATCTGCCGGCTCTGGAAGGACAGGAAGAGGCCATTGCCGACCGTGGGTAGGTTCACCGCCGGGCTCAGGTAGCGATGATCCACTGCGGCAGCGGCCGGCGTCAGGCCCTGAAGTGCCTTGGTTCCGGCAAAGGGGAAGGCCGTGGTGATCGCCCAGCTCGCATTACCGCTGCCGCCCTCGGGGCCCCAGCCGGTTGCCGCTCCCTCGAAGTCCTCGTTGAGCACGATGGTGGATCCGGCGGGGCAATCGCCCGGGGCGGTCTGCGTGGTGAAGCTGAAGGTGGCGGAGGTCGGTAGCGCGCCGTTGGCGCCGTTGTCGAAGCCGTTCGCGAACAGGCCGTCGCCCGAGGGGCAGGCATTGCGCGCGGTCACCCGCCAGTAGTAGGTGGTGCCGGTGTCGAAGGCCGGCGGCGTCCAGGAAGTCGTGCGCGTCGTGGTGCTGGCCACGATGTCGGCGAAGGCCGGGTCGGTCGCCACCTCCACCTGGTAGTCGTAGGCGTGTGCGGCCGCATTCCAGTTGAAGGTGATCGTCGCCGGCTGGTTCACCGCAGCGTCCGGCGGCGAAACCAAGGTCGAGCCACCCGCGCCGGTGCTGGCGATGAACACGTCGAAGGCGTCGCTGCGGACCACCGGAGTCCCGCTGCCGCCGCTGCCCTGGAGGTTGACGGTGTAGTCTCCGGTCGCGGCGCCTGCGGCCGTGGTCATGGTCAGCGTGCTGCTGACACCCCCGGCGGTCGGCGTTACCGGATTCGGGGCGAAGCTCGCGCTCGGGAACACCGCGCTGTTCAGCCCGGGGGTGCTCAGCGTGACTGGATCGGAGAAACCGTTGAGCGCCGTCAGTTGCAGGTCGACGTCGGGCACCGGGTCGCCGGCGCACAGACTGAACGGACCGTCGCTCGTGCCCATCTGGTAGCTCGGGCCCGCCACATTGCTCTGCGCACGCGCCGCAAAAGAGCGCTGCGAGGTGGTCGACGGCGGTGTGACGATGCGGTTATCGGTCCAGGTCATGCCGATGATGTTGTTGTCCGGCGACACCGACAGGCCGTTGTAGTCGCCCCACTCCTGACCATCATTGATGTTCTCCGACACCACCGAAGAAACGCGAGTCTCGTCGATCCAGGTCGCGCCGCCGTCGGTGGAAGTCGCGTAGTACCAGTCCGCCTTGTGGCGCACGCCCGCGCCCGAATTGCGCGTGTCCTGCCAGCCGACGTGCACATTGCCGAGGCCGTCGACATCCATCCACGGCTGGAAACGGTCGACGGTGGTCTGGTCGGCGGTCGAGTGCGGTGTGGTGGCGACGGTCCAGGTCATGCCTTGATCGTCGGAATACACAACCTGGATCCAGGCGTGGCTGGCAGCCGCCGAACCACCGCCGTTGCCGGGGCTGCCGGCGGCCGCGTTCTCGTCGGTGAACGCCACGTAGACGCGACCATCGCGCGGACCGCCGCTGTTGTCGACGTCGACGACCGCGTAGATGAACACCCGGCGGCTTTCCATCGCCGGGATCGCGAAGTCGAAGCGTCCGTGCAGGTCGTAGATCTGCCGTGCGAGGCCGGCGGTGGCGCCGTTCAGATCCTGGAAGGTGGCGCCACCATCGTCCGAACGCAGCAGATACATCTCGGCTGATCCAGTGGTGATGCTCGGGTACACGTAGTAGACCCGGCCCTGGCGATCGGTCGAGATGTCGCTGCCGATGCCGCGTTCGTCGGCACTGAAGGAAATGGTCGGCGCGAAGGTCAACGGCGACCCGCCTTGCACCGGCAGCGCGGTCGAACGCGCAAATTGCATGACGTTGCCTTGGTGCCAGGTCAGGTAGACGCGGTCCTTGAACAGCGAACTGGAAGACTTGTCGATGTGGATGAACTCCTTGTCGGAGCTGGCCGTGGAGGTGTGCACCGGGCCCAGCCAGGTCTGGCCGTTGTTGAAGGACCAGTAGACCGTCGAGCACAGACTGAAACCGCAGCCGCTGGCCGCCTGTCCGAGGGTGGCGGCAAAGGCGATCGCGCCGTTGGAGGTGAACTCGATGGCGGGGTCGCAGCAGGTGCCCGGCAAGGCCCCGGAATTGCCCCAGGTGATGCCACCGTCCGTGGAATAGGACATGCGCTGGCCGCCCGAACCATTGGATCCGGCGATGACGATGTTGCCGTCGGTCGGATGGTGCTCGATCGTGGTTTCGTTGTCGCTGAGCGTGCCGTCGAAAGGTCCTTCGGTCAGGATCGTCGCGCGGTTGCGCGCAACCGGATCGGTGGCGAAGCGCTGCGGCGGCGGATTCGCCGCGTAGTGGTACTTGCCGCGCTCGGTCAGGTGATGCACGCCGCCCTGAATCAGGCCGCCGAAACGGTATTGGAATTCCTTGTCGATCTCGCGCGGATAGACGTCCGATTCCAGCGGAAAGCCCTGGGCCTGCATCTCGCGGCGCTTGAGGATCTTGAAGAAGGCGGGAACGGTCGGGAGGTAGCGATCATTCGCGGGCAGGACCGCGACGTCCGCGCGCGTCAGCGCGTAGTTGCGGTCATCCCAGGGACCGAAGCTGAGCAGCTTGGCGTAGTCGAGCGAAGGATCGGCGCCGAGCGCCTGGTTCGGTTGGAAATTCGGATCGGCCGCCGCAAAGGCCGCCGGTCCCAGCAGCAAAATCGAAAGGAGGAGTCCACGCACCCACACAACCGCAGGAGACATCACACACCCCAAGCATGGTCAGGAGCGCGCGAGGGTACGCCGCGGGACGGACACCGTCCATCCATCGGAGGAATACTTTCGTGACATTTCTCGCCACGCACACCTTCGGCGCGTGCGGATCAGCACAGGCGCGCGCGCAGCCGGGAGTGCTCCTCGCGCAGCTCGGACGGTACCCGATCACCGAAACCCGCGAGGTACTCGCCAATCTCGTCGGCCTCGCGGCGCCAGCCCTTGGTGTCGACCGCCAGCAACTTCCCCACTGCCTCACCGAGATGTTCCAGTCCGCGCAGGTCCAGGTCCTCGTGTCGCGGCAGATGGCCGATTGGCGTCTCGACCGCGCCGACCTCGTGTTTGCAGCGAGCGATGATCCATTGCAGCACGCGCAGGTTGTCGCCGAAGCCTGGCCACAGGAACTTGCCGTCGGCGTCCTTGCGGAACCAGTTGACGTGGAAGATCCGTGGCAACCGGGTCAGACGCTCGCCGAAGGACAACCAGTGGCCGAAGTAGTCGGCGAAGTTGTAGCCGCAGAAAGGCTTCATCGCCATGGAATCGCGCCGTACCACGCCGACCGCACCGGTCGCCGCGGCGGTGGTTTCCGAGGCCATGGAGGCACCGACGAGCACGCCGTGCTTCCAGTCGCGCGCCTCGAACACCAGTGGCACCAGCGACTCGCGGCGGCCGCCGAAGATGATCGCGGAGATCGGCACGCCACGCGGGTTGTCGGCTTCCGGGGTGAAGCTCGGGCATTGACGCATCGACACGGTGAAACGCGAATTCGGGTGCGCCGCCGGGCCGTTCGCCGGATCGAAGTCGCGTCCCTGCCAGTCCTTCGCCGGATGTTCGTCGGACAGGCCTTCCCACCACGGGCGGTTGTCGGCGGTGACCGCGACATTGGTGAAGATCGCGTCGTGGCCCAGAGTGTCGATGGCGTTGCGGTTGGTCTTGCGGCTGGTGCCCGGGGCCACACCGAAGAAGCCCGATTCCGGATTGATCGCGTACAGGCGGCCATCGGGGCCCGGGTGCAGCCAGCAGATGTCGTCGCCGACCGTCCACACCTTCCAGCCCGGATGGGTCTCCGGCGGGATCAGCATGGCAAGGTTGGTCTTGCCGCAGGCCGACGGGAAAGCGGCGGCTACATAGTGTGTCTGTCCTTCCGGGTTCTGGATGCCGACGATCAGCATGTGTTCGGCCAGCCAGCCCTCCTCGCGCGCCTGCCAACTGGCGATGCGCAGCGCGTGGCACTTCTTGCCGAGCAGCGCATTGCCGCCGTAGCCGGAGCCATAGCTCTGGATCAGCAATTCCTCCGGGAAGTGCATGATGAAGCGGCGCTCGGGGTCGAGTTCGCCGATCGAGTGCAGACCACGCACGAAGCGTCCCTCGCGCTCGATGCGCGCCAGTGCCGGGCTGCCCATGCGGGTCATGATGCGCATGTTGGCCACCACGTACGGGCTGTCGGTGATCTCGACGCCGCAGCGCGAATACGGCGAATCGATCGGCCCCATGCAGTAGGGCACCACGTACATCGTGCGCCCACGCATGCAGCCGGCGAACAGCGCGTCCATCTTCGCGTGCGCCTGCGCCGGCTCCATCCAGTGGTTGTTCGGGCCGGCGTCGTCGGCGTGACGGGTGCAGACGAAGGTCAGGTGCTCGACACGCGCCACATCCGACGGATGCGATCGGTGCAGGAAGCAGTCGGGGTGGGTCTGCGGATTCAGCGGCAACAGTTCGCCGCGTTCGACCATCAGCGCTTCCAGTTCGCGGCGCTCGGCTTCGCTGCCCTCGCACCAGTGGATCGCGTCCGGTTTCGTCAGTTGCGCGACTTCCTGTACCCACGAATTCAGCACGTCCAACCGAGATGTCATGGGTAAATCCTGTATTTTCAATTACTTATGTGCGCACTCGTGGCGCCGAGGTCGCGAACATAGCGGGCGGTGGGCGGAATTTCAATGAAGGGCGGCGTACTTGTGCAGCCTTGTCGGGGAGAGCGGCGCGCCGGTGCCATCACTCTTGCGTGTGGCGGTCATCGCGACGGCGATCCTCCGCAATCTTCCGTCACTCCGCCGGGATCAGCGTGTCGATCATGTGCCCGACGTAGGCGTCGAAGGCTTCGGAGGAGGCCAGTCGTGAGGAACGGAGCTGCAAGGTCAGTTGCAGCAATCCCACGTAGGCCGAGTAGGCCAGTCGCGCGCGGTGCATGGAGGCTTCGACATCCATGCCCGCCTGCTGGAACACGCGCGCGAGGTAGGACATGCGCTCCTGCGAGACGCGATCCATCACCGGCGCCACCACCGGATGGTCGGCAGCTTTCAGCAGGGCCGCGTAGATCTTGTGCGAACGCATCTCGCGACTGGTCAGGCGGAACAGCTCGCGCAGGCGCTTGCGCGGGTTCTCGATGGACTCGACGCGGGCGACGATGTTGTGGGTGTCCGACTCTTCCCAGCGCTTGAGCGCGGCCTCGATGAGCGCATCGCGATGGCTGAAATGCCAGTAGAAACTGCCTTTGGTAACCCCGAGCCGGCGCGCCAGCGACTCCACCGCGACCGCGGCGACACCCTCCTCGGCCATCAGTTCGAGCGCGGCGAGTTCCCAGTCCTGGGCGGACAGACGTTGTTTTTCGCTACGCTCGGGGATGGGATGCAGGGCGGAAATGGCAAGACTCCTCGATTCAAACGGGTCGATGCAGATCGTCATGGCCGGAGCGATTGTGCAGCCTTTCGGTGTCGAGGAGACGGTCTGGTGCGATGCGCCCGGAGCTGGTCGCGAGCGCGGCCGCCGACGGATCGAAGCCCGTGCGACGTCGATTCGGGATGCCGCCTCGCCGGGAGCATGGGGCGCGTAGCAGAGAGGCGAACGGTATCCATACGCAAGCGTATTGACTGCTCTGCCACCCGTCAACATACTCGACCGCATGGAGTCATCCGCCGCATCCGTCGTCACCGAGATTCCGGCGCCGCGCCTGCGTCGGTACGCCGGGTGCGGGGGCCTCGCGCTGGCAGTCGAGCACTATGGACCCGAGGACGCGCCAGCGCTGCTGTTCGCGCACGGATTCGGGCAGAACCGGCACGCCTGGCGGAGCACCGCGACCCAGCTCGGGGACGAAGGCTGGCACGGGCTGGCGATCGACGGTCGCGGCCACGGCGACTCCGACTGGGTCGCCGCCGGCGACTACGAGTTCGACCACTTCGCCGAGGACCTTGCGGCGATCGCCCGCACCCGGGACGAACTGCCGATCCTGATCGGGGCCTCGATGGGCGGCCTGCTCGGTCTGCTGATCGAAGGCGAGAGCCCATCGCCGGTGTTCCGCGCGATGGTGCTGGTCGACGTGACGCCGCGCTGGGAGACCGAGGGCGTCGGTCGCATCCTCGATTTCATGGCGGCGCATCCGCAGGGTTTCGACAGCCTGCAGCACGCAGCGGACGAGGTCGCGCGCTACCTGCCGCACCGCGAGCGCAAGGACCCGGAGCGATTGCGCAGCCAGTTGCGCGAACACGCCGACGGGCGCTGGCGCTGGCACTGGGATCCACGCCTGCTCGGACGCGTCGCGCAGCAGGCGGAGGGTTACATCCCGCGCCTGCAAGCGGCCGCGCGGCGCGTGCGCATCCCGCTGCTGTTGCTCAGCGGCGGCCGCAGCGACGTGGTGTCGGCGCACACCATCGACGAGTTCCTGCACGCGGTGCCGCAGGCCGAGCACATCTGCATCGAGGACGCCACGCACATGGTGGTGGGCGATCGCAACGATGTCTTCACGCGGGAAATCTCCCGCTTTCTGAAACGCTTCGCCTGAATCCGGCGACCCAAGGAGTTCCGATGACCGGTCTGATTCCCCTGCTGGCGCTGCTCACGGTCGGCCTCGCATGCGGCTTCCTGCGCGCCCCGCTGCGCGCCTGGACTGCGGCGAGTACCGTCGCGCTTCTGCTGGCGACGCTCTACGGCGGTGCGTCCTGGGTGACGCTTGGCCTGACCTGGCTGGCTTTCGGCGCGATCGCCGTGGTGCTCAACCACCGCCCCCTGCGCATGCGCCTGTTGAGCCAGCCGATGCTCGAGACCTACCAGCGCATCGCACCGCAACTCTCGGAGACGGAGCGGGTCGCGCTCGAAGCAGGGACGGTCGGCTGGGAAGGAGAGTTGTTCTCCGGCGCGCCACGCTGGGGCAAGTTGCTGGCGCAGCCGGCGCCGCAGTTGTCGAGTGAGGAGAAGGCCTTCCTCGAAGGTCCGGTCGCCGAAGTCTGCGCGCTGCTGAATGACTGGGAGATCACCCATGAGCGCAATGACCTGCCGCCGCAGGTCTGGGATTTCCTCAAGCGCCACCGCTTCTTCGGCATGATCATCCCGAAGCAGTATGGTGGCCTGGGCTTCTCGGCGCACGCGCACTCGGCGGTGCTGCAACGCCTGGCCGGCATCAGCACCACCGCAAGTTCGACGGTGGCGGTGCCGAACTCGCTCGGTCCGGCCGAATTGCTGCTGCATTACGGCACCGAAGAGCAGAAGAACCACTACCTGCCGCGGCTGGCCGACGGCCGCGAAATCCCCTGCTTCGGGCTGACCAATCCCTGGGCCGGCTCGGACGCCACCTCGATCCCGGACTTCGGCGTGGTCTGCCGGCAGCTGGTCGACGGCAAGGAAGTGCTCGGCCTGCGCCTCAGCTTCGAGAAGCGCTACATCACGCTGGCGCCGGTGGCCACCGTGATCGGCCTCGCCTTTCGCATGCTCGATCCCGAGCGCTTGCTCGGCGACCAGGAAGACATCGGCATCACGCTGGCGTTGGTGCCGCGCGCGACGCCGGGTCTGGAGATTGGGCGCCGCCACCTGCCGCTGAATATCCCCTTCCAGAATGGCCCGGTCAGCGGCAAGGACATGTTCGTGCCGCTCGACTGCCTGATCGGCGGTCGGGCCTATGCCGGCCAGGGCTGGCGGATGCTGGTCGAATGTCTGTCGGTGGGACGCGCCATCTCCCTGCCTTCGAGCGCCACCGGCAGCGTACGCATGGCCGCGATCGCGACCGGTGCCTACGCGCGCATCCGCAAGCAGTTCGGCATGTCGATCGGCCGCTTCGAGGGCGTGGAGGAAGCGCTCGCGCGCATCGGTGGTCTCTCCTACGCGGTCAGCGCGGTATCGCGGATGACCGCCACAGCGGTCGATCAGGGTGAGAAGCCTGCCGTGCCATCGGCGATCGCCAAATACCACGCCACCGAACTCGGCCGCGCGATCATTCAGGATGCGATGGACGTGCACGGCGGCAAGGCAGCGATCCTGGGCCCGAGGAACTATCTCGGCCGCGCCTGGCAGGGAGCACCGGTCGGCATCACCGTCGAAGGCGCCAACATCCTGACCCGTAACATGATCGTCTTCGGTCAGGGTGCGGTGCGCTGCCATCCCTACGTGCTCAAGCTGATGCGGGCGGCGGCGTTGGCGGATCCACAGCGCCGCATCGATGAATTCGATCGCACCGTGTTCGGCCATGTCGGCTTCGCGGTCTCCAATGCCTGCCGCGCCTTCGTCTACGGCATCACCCACAGCCGCGTGGGCAGCGCTCCCGCCGATCCCTACACCCGCAAGTTCTATCGCAAGCTCTCGCGCTACAGCGCGGCACTGGCGCTGGTTGCGGACATCTCGATGCTGCTACTGGGCGGCAAATTGAAACAGAAGGAAAGGTTGTCGGCGCGTTTGGGCGACGTGCTCGCCTATCTGTACATCGGCTCGGCGATGCTCAAGCGCTTCGAGGATCAGGGGCGTCCGGAACTCGATCGCCCGCTGCTCGCCTGGGCGATGTACGAGTGCGTGTACCGCATGCAGCAGGCGCTCGACGGCGTGCTGCGCAACTTCCCGGTGCGACCGGTCTCCTGGCTGCTGCGCGCGCTGGTGTTCCCGATCGGCCGACGCGAGACCACGCCGGGCGACCGTCTGGGTCATCGCGTCGCGACCCTGCTGATGTATCCGAACGAGGCGCGCGATCGCCTCGCCGAGTTCTGCTTTCTGACGCCGACCGCCTTCAACCCGATCGGGCAGATGAACGCGGCGCTGGCGGCGGTCATCGAGGCCGAGCCGGTCGAGCGAAAGGTCGCAAAGGCGATCCGCGCCGGCACCATCGGCGCGCCGACGGCGGACGCGCAACTGATCGAGGCTGTGCAGTACGGCGTGATCGACGAAGCCGAGCTTGCATTGTTGCAACGTACCCGCGCGGAGATCGCCGAGATCATCGCGGTCGACGACTTCGAGACGGCCGACCTGGTTGCCGGCAGGCGCGCCGAGAGCGGTCGGCCAGCTTTGCGCAGCGCGGCCTGAGCGCCCGCCCATCGAACGCGGTCGCCACGCAATGCGTCGCGCCCGCCAGGCTGCGCGGGCCTGCAAGCAGAACCGTAGCCAGCGCTCACATCGTGCGGTGGGTCGGCCTGCAAGGAGGTCAAACGACGCCTCGAAGTCGGGTTCCATCGCGCACAAAAAACCGCGACGGTGTCGCCACCGTCGCGGTTGCGAAGGTCATCCGCTGGGGAGTGCACTTGAAAGCGGAGGCGCCGACCACGGCCATCACCCATTGGCCAGCGCACCGCGCAGGATGCCACGAGATCGCGCCCCAGTCGAAAAACTTGTATGACGCCGTGTTGAGGTTTCGTCAAGCTGGTGAGATTTCTCATCAAGAGAATATGGTATCTTATTGATTATAAATATTTTGCATCACACAAGTATTGACCGTTGGCGTCGGGGCAGGGCACGCGAGGTGATATCCGCTCGCCGGGTGACACGTCCGCTCCGCACCAGGATCTGTCGATCCGGTAGCTGCCGCCGCCCCGCGCGATTGACCCCGCCCGGCGCGCCGGACCGTTGACATGGACGATGCCGGAATGCGCGAAAATGCGCGCACGGCTGGAATCCGCAGGGGGCGGACGGCCATGTGGACGCGACTCAAGGGCGACTTCGATCTCGCGATACTGGTCATTTTCGGCGGCTGCGCCGGACTCGCGATCACCCCCTTCTCGTTTTTCCGCTTCGCCAACGGCCAGTACCTGCTGGGACTGGTCGACCTCGCGATCGTCGCCGCCATCGGCGCAGCGGTCGTGCATGCCGTGCGCAGCGGCAACACCCAACGCGCCGGCTTCTTCATGGCGATCGTGATCAACGTCGGTTGCATCGTGGTGACCCTGATGTTCGGTCGTCACGGTCTGATGTGGGTGTATCCGGTGATCGTCATCAGTTTCTTCCTGACGCGGCGTGTGTATGCGGTGCTGCTCGGCGCCTGCCTGATCGCGATCTGCGCCTTCGATGCGCGCAGCTACGTGAGCAGACTGGAACTGGTGTCCTTCATGGTCACCGGTGCGCTGGTGGTGCTTTACACCTGTCTGTTCGCCTGGCGCACCGGAACCCAGCAGGCGCGACTGCAGATCCTCGCCTCGCGCGATCCGCTGACGAACACCGGAAACCGACGCCTGCTCGAGGTCGAACTCGACGAAGTCAGCACCGAGCGCGCCCGCTCCGAGTCGACGCTGGCGATGCTGGACCTCGATCACTTCAAGGAGGTCAACGACCGTCACGGACACGAGGCGGGCGACCGGGTGCTGGTGCAGTTCTCGGCACTGGTGTTGCAGACCATGCGTCGCCAAGATCGACTGTATCGGTATGGTGGCGAGGAGTTCGTGCTACTGATGCCGGGTTGCAGCGTGGTCGGCGCGCAGGCGCTGATGGCGCGGTTGCAATCGACGGTACGCGCGCAGTTGCGCAGCCCGGGCGGACCGGTCAGCGTCTCGATCGGTCTCGCCGAGGCGCGTGCCGGCGAAGACTGGTCGCGCTGGCTGGCCCGCGCCGACGCGGCACTGTACGCCGCCAAACGCGCGGGACGCGACCGCGTGGTCGTCTCGGGCGAGGAGTCGGGCGGGGCGAAAGCAGCGTAGACGGCCCCGTGGACTGGCGGGACCGCTACTCGCATCCCCCGGGCCGGGAACGCTGCAATGCCTGCCGAATCTGTACACATATCCGCAAATGATGATGCTTGACGGTGGCTTCGCCGCGTAGTCCGGGTGCTTGCCGCGTGCTGCGGCCGCGGTCTCAGCCTCCCGCCCGTGGGTGCGCGATCGCGCGGCGCAGGGGCTACCATAGCCCTCGCTTGGGAACGCGGCGGGGAGGCGGCGTGACAGAGGCGTGGATGGTCTACGGTGCCTATGGCTACACCGGGCGCCTGGTCTTGCAGAAGGCGGTCGCTGCGGGGTTGAAGCCGGTGGTGGCTGGCCGCAACGGGGCGCGTACCGAATCCGTGGCGCTCGAGTTCGGGCTGCCGCACCGCAGTTTCGCGCTCGAAAACACCGAGGGTCTTCGCCGCGGACTCGATGGCATGCGCGCGTTGTTGCATTGCGCCGGCCCGTTCTCGACGACCGCGGCGCCGATGATCGCCGCCTGCTTGCAGGTCGGCTGCCACTATCTGGACATCACCGGCGAGATCGATGTGTTCGCCTACGCACACGCCAACGACGGCGCAGCGCGCAGGCGCGGCATCGCGCTGCTTCCAGGCGTGGGTTTCGACGTCGTGCCCACCGACTGTCTGGCGGCGATGTTGAAGCAGGACCTGCCGGACGCCACCGAACTGGTGCTTGCCTTCGATGCCGAGGGCGGCCCCAGCCGCGGCACCGCGCTGACCAGCGTCGAGGGGCTCGGCAAGGGCGGTCGCGTGCGCCGCGACGGCGAGCTCAGGCGCGTGCCGCTCGGATACAAGGTGCGCGAGTTCGCGTTTCCGCGCGGCAACCGGCAGACCGTGACCATTCCCTGGGGAGATGTCTACACCGCCTTCGTCAGCACTGGCATTCCGAATACCGAGGTGTACATGGCCTTGCCGCCACGCACCATCGCCGGCCTGCGCCGGATGCGCTGGCTGACGCCGCTGCTGGGCCTCCCGCCGGTACAGTGGCTGTTGAAGCGACGGGTTGAGGCGAGCGTCGCCGGGCCGTCGGAGAAACGCCGAGGCGACAGTCACGCCTATGTCTACGGCGAAGTTCGCAACTCACGCGGCGAAGTGCGCGCCGCCACGCTGACCACTCCGAACGGTTACGAGCTGACCGCCGAGGCCGCCTTGCGGATCACGCGGTACCTCGCCACGGATCCCGGCCCCCACGCCGGCTACTACACACCCTCGCTGCTGATGGGAGCGGAGTTCGTGAAATCGCTGCCGGGTGTGCGGTACGCGCGGGCGCACCAGCAGTGATGCGCGCGCCCGGAATTCCCGTCACCGGTGGGGGAGCGTTCCCTCGATGATCCCCCGCAGCAGACGCACCTGGGCGAGGTCGGACTGCAGATAGGCCGAGCGGAAGGCGCTCCGATGGTCTTCGCCGATTTGCGGATCGGCGTCGACGTGCGGGCTGTGGTAGCGGAAGCGCAGGATCAGGTGACCGGGGGCGGGCGATTCGATCGCGACGGTGCGGCTGCCGCCGGCGAGCGTGGGCGGTGCGAGGATACGTTGCGTGATCCTTGCCGAGGCGACGTCGGCGCTGATTTCGTCGATCACCTCAAGGGCTCCGAAACCGAGTGTGCGTCGCCAGCACAGTTCGCTGATCGGGCGCACTTCGACGGTATCGAGCTCCGGTCGCACCCGCCAGGGCTCGCGCGCGGCCCGCAGCAGCGCCGTCCACAGCGCAGCGGCATCGACCACCACCGCGTCCGGCAGACGCGGATCGTTGATCTGGATGACATGTTCGAAGTCCATCGTTCTGGCTCAGGCCTTGAGCCGCGCCAGGATCTCGGCGCGCGCGTCCTTGAGGATCGAGTCGCGGTCCAGGCTGCCGAGGATCTCCTCGACCACGCGTTTGGGTCCCTTCTCGCCCCAGCTCTTGCCGTTCGCCAGGTAGGCTTGCGCGGCGCGTCCGGTGAGGTAGGTGGAGAAATAGGCGAGCGCGCCCTGGGCGCCCGCGGTGAGCGCGGTCGACAGGCCGACGCTGATGCCCTTGAGCGCGCTCGCGAGCACGTTGACGCCCCAGATCGCGCCCATCAGCAGTGCGATCTGGGCGGCGATCCGCAGCACCAGTTCGCCGGCCTCGGCCTTGGTCAGCGGCAGGCCGTAGACGTGCCCCAGGTGCATCACGAGGGCGACGTCGAGCCCGGCGGCGGCGGCGAGGTCGGCGAGCGGCAGCGGGTTCATGCCGACCGCCACACCCTTGCCCAGCGCATAGTTGCGGATCAGCTGGTCGGCGACGTCGGCGCGCACCTCGGTCAGGCGCCGCCCGACTTCGTCCGACAGGCGTCCGGCGAACAGCCCGGCATTGAGCGCGGCCAGCGTCTTGCCCTCGCTGGCCAGCAACTCGTACATGCGGCTGCGCAGTTCGGCCACGTCGCTCGCGGGCGTCTCCAGGGTCTCGCTCTCGCTGCCGTCGGCGGCGATCCGGATCACCCGCCGCTGCGCCGGCAATGCGCTCGCCGCCAGCACCTGGTCGGCGCGCAACAGCCCCGCGGTGTGCTCGCGCAGGCGCGCGAGGAGCGCATCGCGCTCGCCGCGGGTGTAGCGGTCGGCCTTGTTCAGCACCAGCAGCAGCGGCCGGCGGGTCTGCGTCAGCTCGCGCAGCGCCTGCGCCTCGGATGCGGTGAGATCGCCGTCGACGACGAAGATCACCAGGTCCGAGCGCGCCGCCACATGCCGCGCCAGGCGCTCGCGCTCGGCGCCATCGATCTCGTTGATGCCGGGGGTGTCGATCAGGTGCACGCCGCTGTCGCCGATGCGCTGCCACTGCGCGCTCTCGCGGGTCGTGGTGGTGCCGTGCAGCACGCCGACGCTGAAGCGCGCGCTGCCGGTCAAGGCGTTCAGCAGCGCCGACTTGCCGACGCTGACGCGGCCGAACACCGCGACGTGCAGCTCGCCCTGTTCGAGCTTGGCGATCAGGCGCTCGACTTCGGCGAACTCCGGTTCCAGCGCGCGTCGCACTTCGGCGGGCAGCGCCGGGTCCTCGATCAGCGCGCGCAGGCTGTCGACCGTCTGCGTGAGGTGTCGCTGCTGGGTGTCGCCGGTCATCAGCGCTTGCCCGGCCGGCGCTCGCGCGGCTGCGCCCACTGGCCCTCGACTTCGATGCGCAGCTCGACCGCGTCCGCGAGCGTGCCTGCCAGCGCGTCCAGCCCGAGCGCGGCGCGGCTCAGGGTGGCCTGCGCGGAGAAGCCCGCGGTGGCCTTGAGCGTGTACGGATGGGTGCCGATGCGATTGACGCGGACTTCCAGCACCAGCGGCGCGCTGCGTCCTTTCAGCGTCAGTTCGCCATGCAGGCGCGCGCGGCCTTCGCCCAGCGGTTCCCAGCGGGTGCCGAGGAAGCGCGCCTCGGGGAAATTCGCGGCGTCGAACCACTTGCGCGACAGCATCGTGCGGTTCCAGCCGGCATCGCCGAGGTCCAGCGAGGCGATCTCGATGCGCACGTCGGCACGGTTGGCGCCAGGGTCGTCCGGGTCGTAGGTGAAGCCGCCGTGCCAGCGCGCGAAGCGGCCGACCGAGGTCGAGAAACCCATGTGGTCGGCGTGGAACAGCAAGGTCGAGTGCACCGGATCGAAGCGGTACTCGACCGGCGCCGCGGCCGCCGCGCCGGCGACCGCCAACGTCAGCGCACAGGCAAGAGCGCGGGTGGATCGGATCGAAATCGGCATGTGCCGACGATAGTCGCAGCGACCCGCCGCTGGCGAGCGTCGGGACTCGGCTCGCACCCGCCGCCACTGGATCACTCGATCGCTGCCACGCATCATCCGCGCGCCCTCGCTGCAGGAGATCCCGTGAACGCGCACATCCTCTGGCTCGACCAGCTCGGCATCGCCGACCTGCACCAGGTCGGCGGCAAGAACGCCTCGCTCGGCGAGATGATCGGCCAGCTCGCGCACCTCGGGGTCAGCGTGCCCGGCGGATTCGCGACCACCGCGGATGCCTTCCGCGAGTTCATCGAGGCCAACCGCCTGTCCGAGCGCATCTTCGAGCGCCTGCAGTCGCTCGACATCGAGGACGTGGTGGAACTTGCCCGGGTCGGGCGCGAGATCCGCGGCTGGGTTGCGGAGGGCGTGTACCCGCCGGCCTTCGAGCAATCGATCCGCGCCGGCTATGCGCAGCTCTGCGAGCGCATCGGCACGCCGGATGCGGCGGTCGCGGTGCGCTCCTCGGCGACCGCCGAGGACCTGCCGGATGCCTCCTTCGCCGGCCAGCAGGAGACCTACCTCAACGTCTGCGGCATCGACGCCGTCCTCGCGAAGATCCGGGCGGTGTTCGCCTCGCTGTACAACGACCGCGCGATCGCCTACCGCGTCCACCACGGCTTCAAGCACGAGGACGTCTACCTGTCGGCCGGCGTGCAGCAGATGGTGCGCTCGGATGTTGGCGCCTCGGGCGTGCTGTTCACGCTCGACACCGAATCCGGCTTCCCGGACGTGGTCTTCATCACCGCCAGCCACGGCCTCGGCGAGATGGTGGTGCAGGGCGCGGTCAATCCGGACGAGTACTACGTCTACAAACCCGGCCTGCGCGCCAACCGCTATGCGCTGCTGCGTCGCAACCTCGGTTCCAAGCAGCAGAAGATGGTCTACGGCGACACGCCGGAAGAGCGCGTGCGCATCGTCGAGACCAGCGCGGAGGAACGTCGCCGCTTCGCGCTGTCGGACCATGACCTGCACGAACTCGCACGCCAGGCGCTCGTCATCGAGCAGCACTACCAGCGGCCGATGGACGTCGAATGGGCCAAGGACGGGCTCACCGGCAAGCTCTACATCGTGCAGGCGCGCCCGGAGACGGTGAAGAGCCGCGGCCATGCGCAGGTGCAGGAGAAGTTCAAGCTGATGCAGCGCGGCAACGTGCTCGCCGAAGGCCGTGCGATCGGCCAGAAGATCGGCGCCGGCGCCGCGCGCGTGGTGAAGTCGATCGACGAGATGGAACGCGTGCGCGCCGGCGACGTGCTGGTCACCGACATGACCGATCCCGACTGGGAGCCGATCATGAAGCGCGCCAGCGCGATCGTCACCAACCGCGGCGGGCGCACCTGCCACGCCGCGATCATCGCGCGCGAACTCGGCATCCCGGCGGTGGTCGGCTGCGGCGACGCCACCCGCAACATCGGCGACGGCCAGTCGGTCACCGTGTCCTGCGCAGAGGGCGACACCGGCTTCATCTACGCCGGCGCGCTGCGCTACGAGCGCCACGAGGCGCGCCTGGGCGCGATGCCGCCGGCGCCGCTGAAGATCATGATGAACGTCGCCAACCCCGAGCGCGCCTTCGACTTCGCGATGCTGCCGAACGCCGGTGTCGGCCTCGCGCGGCTCGAGATGATCATCGCCGCGCACATCGGCGTGCACCCGCGCGCGCTGCTCGAGTATGCGCAGCAGGATGCGCAGACCCGGGCGAAGATCGACGAACGCATCGCCGGCTACGACAACCCGGTCGATTTCTACGTCAACCGCCTCGCCGAGGGCATCGCCACCATCACCGCCGCTTTCGCGCCAAACCCGGTGATCGTGCGCCTGTCGGACTTCAAGTCGAACGAGTACGCGAACCTGCTCGGCGGCGCGCGCTACGAGCCGCAGGAAGAGAACCCGATGCTCGGCTTCCGCGGCGCCTCACGCTACGTGGACGCGAGTTTCCGCGACTGCTTCGAGCTCGAGTGCCGCGCGCTGCGCAAGGTGCGCGAGACCATGGGCCTGACCAATGCCTGGGCGATGATTCCTTTCGTGCGCACGGTCGACGAGGCGCAGCGCGTGATCCACACCCTCGCCGACTTCGGCCTGAAGCGCGGCGAGAAGGGGCTCAAGGTGATCATGATGTGCGAGCTGCCGTCGAACGCGCTGCTTGCCGGTCAGTTCCTCGATCACTTCGACGGCTTCTCGATCGGCTCCAACGACCTCACCCAGTTGACGCTCGGCCTGGACCGCGATTCGGCGATCGTCGCCGGTCTGTTCGACGAGCGCAACGACGCGGTCAAGGCGCTGCTGGCGATGGCGATCCGCGCCTGCCGCGAGCGCGGCAAGTACATCGGCATCTGCGGCCAGGGCCCTTCCGACCACCCCGACCTCGCCGAGTGGCTGCTCGACCAGGGCATCGAAAGCGTCTCGCTGAATCCCGACACCGTGGTCGAGACCTGGATGCGTCTGGCCGCGCATGCGGCGGAGCTCGGCAGGTAGTGGTGCGCTTCGTCGCGTCCTACGGACCGCCCAGGATCACCCCTGTCTCCGGCCTGATCTTCTCGCCGTGCACCGTGAACTGGAAGGGCACCGAGACCAGTTCGCCGCCGCGGTTGCGCTGAATCACGAAGTGCAGGTGCGGACCGGAGGAGAAGCCGGTGTTGCCGCTCTTCGCGATCACCTCGCCGGCGCGCACGCGGTCGCCGATGGCGACGAGCACGCTCTCGAGTTCGAGGTGGGCATAGACCGCCATCGTGCCGTCCGGGTGCAGCAGGCGGATGTGATTGGCGCGGTCGCCGTATTTGGACAAATCGGTGCCGGCGCCGTGAAAATCGCTCTCGACCGCCATCACGACGCCGCCGCGGGCGGCACGTACCGGCGTGCCGAGTTCCAGCGAGAGATCGACCGCGTGCCGGCTGTGCGCTTCGGAGTGGCTGTAGCTGCCGCCGAAGCCCTGGTCCACGCGCACGCGCAGGCCATCCGGGAATGGCAGCAGGTATTCGGCGCTGTCGTCGTGGCGTGCCTGCGGTGACCCCGGCAGGTAGCGATAGGTCCACTGGTAGCGCCAGGACTGGCGGCGATCAAAGGGCTGCACTTGCAGCACCTGGGTGTGTTGCTGCGCGGGGATCACGACGCTCGCCGGCAGCGCCGGTTCGCTGACGATGTTGCTCTGGTTCTGGAAGGCGAGCAGCACCTCGACCGGCCCGCCATAGCCGTTCCACAGCGTGTAGCGGCGATCATCCTGGGGACCATCCTCGCGCAGGTGGATCAACTGCCTGGGATCGACCTCGACCAGTTGTTCGCTGACCTCACCGCGGGCGTCGGTCGGCGGACGGTCGCTGAAATGCACCACGCCCTGCTCGTCGCGATAGGAATAGATGCGCTTGGCCTCGGCGGCGCTGAACGCGGACATTGCCAGCGACAGCAGAACGCACAGACGGAGTGACGACTGGATCATCGGGCTAGCCTAGCGGACGATCGCTGCAGCCTTCCAGTGCGAAGGTACGCGCCGGCCGGGTACGCAGCAGCTCGACGCTGTACGCGTGGATGCGCTCGGCGAGCAGGCGCTGGCCGGCCTCCGAGAGGTGGACAAAGTCGAAGAAGAAGGGGCGTGCATCGGCATCGAAGACGTCGCCGGTGTCGCGCGCATGCGGCAGCGCTTGCAGGCGCGCGCGCACGGCTGCGCGCGTGGCGCGCTGCAGGCGCACATGTTCGGCTGGAGAGGCGCCGATGATTGCCGCCTCGTCGGCGCGCGGCGACGCGCGGTCGAACACGGTCGGCTGCCACAGCGCGAGCACCGGCACATCGGCGAGCGCGCCGATCGCCGCCGCCTGGCGCGCCTGCAGCGCCCAGTGCGCGGCCGTGTCCTCGGCCAGCGCCTGCAACGCGACCTCGTCCAGCGCCGGCGGCGGCGTCGCCACCAGCCGGCCGATGCCTTCCAGCCGCGTCGCCCATGCGCGCAACTGCAAGCTGAAACGGCGCGCCGTGTTGAACTCGAGCCGCCGGTTGTCCTCGTTCTGCGGCAGTCCCGCACGGCGCGCCTGCCAGCTCGCGTAGACGTCGTTGGCACCGTCGAGGAAGACCGCGAGGTCGGCCGCCGGGCTCGCACAGGCAAGCGCCGACTGGAAGGCCGCCAGGCTCTGCCGCGAGACATAGCCGGACTCGGCGAAATTGAGCACGCGCACGCCGAGTTCCGGCGAGCGTTCGGCGTAAACCTGCTGCAACTGCGCGGCGAGGGTGCCGCCATCGCGGTTGCCGGTGCCCCAGGCGGTGGAGCCGCCGAACAGCCAGAGGGTGCGCTGCGCCGGCTGTGCCGGGGGCGGCGTGGCCCGGAAGCCGTGCGTGTCGACCTGGATGAGGCTGCCGGCATGGGCCTCGCGCCGCCAGTAGACCCAACTGCGCCACGCGGTGTGCCGCGCCGCCGCGTGCTCGCGCCAGTAGTCGCCGATCCACGTGTCCCCGGCGACCGCGGCCGCGCGCTCGCGGTCCGGCATCGTCGCCGCCGGATCGAAGGGCGCCGCGGCCTGCGGTTCCGGCAGCAGCGCGCGCAGCGCCTGGTCGACCACCAGCAACAGCAGCAGCGTCAGTCCGAGGATCAGCCAGGCCTGGGTGAGACCGCGCAGCAGCTTGCTCAGCATTCGATCACGTTCACCGCCAGCCCGCCGCGGCTGGTCTCCTTGTACTTGTCCTGCATGTCGCGGCCGGTATCGCGCATGGTCTTGATCACCTTGTCGAGCGAGACGTGGTGCTTGCCGTCGCTGCGCAACGCCATCCGCGAGGCATTGATCGCCTTGACCGCGCCCATCGCGTTGCGTTCGATGCAGGGGATCTGCACGAGGCCACCGATCGGATCGCAGGTGAGGCCAAGGTTGTGTTCCATGCCGATCTCGGCGGCGTTCTCCACCTGGTAGATGGAGCCGCCGAGCGCTGCCGTGAGCCCGCCCGCGGCCATCGAGCAGGCCACACCGACTTCGCCCTGGCAGCCCACCTCGGCGCCCGAGATCGACGCATTTTCCTTGTACAGAATGCCGATCGCGCCGGCGGTCAGCAGGAAATCGAGTACACCCTCGTCGTTTGCGCCCGGGCAGAAGCGCGCGTAGTAATGCAGCACCGCCGGCACGATGCCGGCCGCGCCATTGGTCGGCGCGGTGACCACGCGGCCGCCGGCGGCGTTTTCCTCGTTGACCGCCAGTGCGTACAGGTTGACCCAGTCGAGGATGGTCAATGGATCGCGCAGCGCGGCCTCCGGCCGGGCGAGCAACTCGCGGTGCATCGCCGGCGCGCGCCGCGCCACCTTGAGTCCGCCCGGCAGCACGCCGTCCTCGCGCAGGCCGCGGGTCACGCAATCCTGCATCGCCTGCCAGATGCGCAACAGGCCGGCGCGGATCTCGTCCTCATCGCGCCAGCAGCGCTCGTTCGCCCGCATCACGCCGGCGATCGACAGGTTCGACGCGGCGCATATCCCGAGCAACTCATCGCCGGTGCCGTAGGGGAATGGCAGCGGCGTCGCATCGGGCACGATGCGGTCCGCCGCCGCCTCGTCGTGGTTGACCACGAAACCACCGCCAACCGAGTAGTAGTCGCGCGTGAACAGCACTTCGTCGCGCTCGTCGTAGGCGGAAAAGCGCATGCCGTTCGAGTGGTAGGGCAGCTTCTGGCGCTTGTTGAACACCAGGTCGGTCTTCTCGTCGAAGCCGATCTCGAGGCGGCCGAGCACACGCAGGCGCTTGCTCGCGCGAATGCGCTCCAGTGTGGCCGGGATCGCGTCCGGGTCGCAGCGATCCGGCTCATTGCCCTCGAAGCCGAGCAACACCGCCTTGTCGGTGCCGTGGCCACGGCCGGTGTGCGCGAGCGAGCCGAACAGTTCACCGCGCAGGCGCAGCGTGCGTGTCAGCACGCCGCGCTCCTCCAGCCGGTGCACGAAGCGGCAGCCCGCGCGCATTGGCCCGACGGTGTGCGAGGACGAAGGCCCGATGCCGATCTTGAACAAATCGAAGACACTGACGGCCATGGTGGCGCTCCGGTCGGCGTGGGCAGGGGTGGGCGATTATGCTTGCGCGCTTCCGCTTCGGGGCCGCCCATGACCTTCACCCTGTACCTGCGTGATGGCTGTCATCTGTGCGAGCAAGCGCTGGCCCTGCTGCACGCCGAGGGGCTCGCGGACGGGTTGGAGCTGGTCGACATCGACGACGACCCCGAGCTTGGCGTCGACTACGGTCTGCGCGTCCCGGTACTGCGCTTCGCCGACGGGCGCGAACTGGACTGGCCGTTCACCACCGAACAGCTACGCGGCGCGCATTGATCCGGGCTCCGGACGCCGCTACTCCCACTCGATCGTCGCCGGCGGCTTGCCCGAGATGTCGTAGACCACCCGCGAGACTCCGTGCACTTCGTTGACGATGCGCCGTGCGACGAGGTCCAGGAATTCGTAGGGCAGATGGGCCCAGTGGGCGGTCATGAAGTCGATGGTCTCGACCGCGCGCAGCGCGATTACCGGTTCGTAGGCGCGCGCGTCGCCGACCACGCCCACCGAGCGGCAGGGCAGGTAGACCGCAAAGGCCTGGCTGACCTTGTCGTAGAGGCCGGCGCGGCGCAATTCCTCGATGTAGATGTGATCGGCGCGTGCGAGCACGTCGACCGCGGCCGGCGTGACCTCGCCGAGCACGCGCACGCCGAGGCCAGGGCCCGGGAAGGGATGCCGGTAGACCATCGTGTGCGGCAGGCCGAGCGCCATGCCGAGCCGGCGCACCTCGTCCTTGAACAGCTCGCGCAGCGGTTCGACCAGTTGCATGCGCATGCGCTCGGGCAGGCCACCGACATTGTGGTGCGACTTGATCACGTGCGCCTTGCCGGTCTTGCTGCCGGCCGACTCGATGACGTCCGGGTAGATCGTGCCCTGGGCGAGCCAGCGGATGTCGCCGTGGCGGCGGGCCGCTTCTTCGAAGACTTCGATGAACTGCGCGCCGATGATCTTGCGTTTCTGCTCCGGATCCACAACCCCGGCGAGCGCGCCGAGGAAGCGTTCGCGCGCGTCCACGCGCACGACGTTGACGCGCATGTGCTCGGCGAACAGGCCCATGACCTCGGCGCCCTCGCGGTGACGCAGCAGGCCGGTGTCGACGAAGATGCACAGCAGTTGCCTGCCGATGGCCTTGTGCAGCAGTGCGGCGACCACCGAGGAATCGACTCCGCCGGAGAGGCCGAGCAGCACCTGCTCGCTGCCCACCTCGGCACGCACGCGCGCCACCGTGTCGTCGATGATGAGTTCCGCCGTCCACAGCGTGGCGCAACGGCAGACCTGGACCACGAATCGGCGCAGGATCGCATCGCCCATGCGCGTGTGGGTGACTTCCGGGTGGAATTGCAGGCCGTACCAGCGGCGCGATTCGTCGGCCATCGCCGCCACCGGCACTGCCTGGGTGGCGGCGACCACGGCGAAGCCCGGCGGTACCACATCGACGCGGTCGCCATGGCTCATCCAGACGTCGAGCGCAGGATCCTCGTTGTCGCCGGCGAGGCCGTCGAGCAGGGCGCAGCGGCCGGTCGGGAGCGCCGCGGCGTAGCCGAACTCGCGTTCGCGGCCCGCGCTCACCGCGCCACCCAACTGGGCGGCCATCGCCTGCATGCCGTAGCAGATGCCGAGGATCGGCACGCCGAGTTCGAACACGGCCGGGGGAATGCGCGGCGTGTCGGCCTCGAGCACCGATTCCGGGCCGCCGGAGAGGATGATCCCGCGTGCCGCGTAGCGGGTGATTTCGGCGGGATCGTGGTCCCAGGCCCAGATTTCGCAATACACCCCGATCTCGCGAATGCGGCGCGCGATCAACTGCGTGTACTGCGAGCCGAAATCGAGGATCAGGATGCGGTCGCGATGGATGTTCGGGCTCATGTGCTGCGGTCCTTGAAACGGGCGCCGAATCGGTGCGTCAGGAAGAAGGCCAGCGGCTGCGCGATGCGCGCGTCGCGACACAAGGTGAAGCGGCCCTGTTCGCCGCCGCGGAACAGCCACTCGATCTGCATGCCGGCCGCGCTCGGCGCCAGGGCGACGCTGGCGACCGCTTCCACCGGGAAACGCGCCAGCAGCTTGGGCACGATCCGTGGCGCGAAGCACAGCAGCACACCCTCGCGCTCGATCACCAGCGGCAGCGGGTGGCGACGACGCCACCAGGTGGCGACGCTGCTGCCGATGCCGCAGCCCACCACCAGTGCCAGCGACACGTGCATGCGATCCTGCAGCGACAGCGGCAGCAGCGCGATCAGCGCGACGGTGATCGCGCAGGCGCCGACCAGCAGCCACCGTTCTGCCCCGCGCTCGCGTGTGTACACGCCGGCGCGGTCGGCCAGGAAAGGGCCGGATTCGAGGGACTGCGGCACCTTGTCCATTCAGTCCAGCCGGTAGTTCGGTGCTTCCTTCGTGATCTGCACATCGTGCACGTGGCTTTCGCGCACGCCGGCGTTGGTCACGCGCACGAACACCGGG
Source organism: Lysobacterales bacterium (assembly GCA_019187485.1). Classification (GTDB taxonomy): domain Bacteria; phylum Pseudomonadota; class Gammaproteobacteria; order Xanthomonadales; family SZUA-5; genus JADKFD01. The sequence continues at coordinate 68,622 of JABAQR010000002.1, forward strand.
CGCGTGCGCATCTCGTCGACGGTGGCGCAGCCGACGTAGCCCATGCTCGCGCGCAGTCCGCCGACCAGTTGGTGGACGATGTTGCGCAGCGGTCCGCGGTAGGGCACGCGGCCCTCGATGCCCTCGGGCACCAGCTTGTCGTCGTCGGAATGGCCCTGGAAGTAGCGGTCCTTGGAGCCGCGCTGCATCGCGGCGAGCGAACCCATGCCGCGGTAGGACTTGTAGGAGCGTCCCTGGTAGAGCTCGACATCGCCGGGCGCTTCCTCGGTGCCGGCGAACAGGCCGCCGATCATCACGCAATCGGCGCCGGCGACGAGCGCCTTGGCGACGTCGCCCGAATAGCGGATGCCGCCGTCGGCGATGATCGCGACGCCGCTGTCGGCGATCGCCTGGTGCACCATCGATACCGCGGTGATCTGCGGTACGCCGACGCCGGCGATCATGCGCGTGGTGCAGATGGAGCCGGGGCCGACGCCGACCTTGACACCATCAGCCCCGGCATCGGCGAGGGCCTTCGCGGCGTCGCCGGTGGTGATGTTGCCGCCGATTACCGGAATCGCCGGATGGCGCCGCTTGACCCAGTGCACGCGGTCGATCACGCCCTGGCTGTGCCCGTGCGCGGTGTCGACCACGATCACGTCGACGCCGGCCTCGACCAGCGCATCGACGCGCGCCTCGGTGTCGCCGCCGACGCCGACCGCAGCGCCGACGCGCAGGCGTTCCTGCGCGTCCTTGCAGGCGTTCGGGTTGTCGCGCGCCTTCTGGATGTCCTTGACGGTGATCATGCCGCGCAACTGGAAGTGCTCGTTGACCACCATCACCTTCTCGATGCGGAACTCGTGCAGCAGCGCCAGCACCTCGTCGTCGCTGGCGCCCTCGCGCACCGTCACCAGCCGGCTCTTCGGCGTCATGATCTGGCCGACCGGCTGATCCAGGCGGGTCTCGAAGCGCAGATCGCGGCTGGTGACGATGCCGAGGAGGTCGGCGCCGTCGACCACCGGCACGCCCGAGATCTGATGTTTGCGGGTCAGTTGCATGACCTCGCGGACCGATGCGTCCGGACGTACCGTGATCGGGTCGCGGATCACGCCGGATTCGAACTTCTTGACGTTGCGAACCTCAGCGGCCTGCTGCGCGATGCTCATGTTCCGGTGGACGATGCCGAGACCGCCCATCTGTGCCATCGTGATCGCCAGGCGTGCTTCGGTCACCGTGTCCATCGCCGCCGAAAGGATCGGGATGTTGAGGCCGAGTGCGCGGGCGCAGCGCGTCGACAGATCGACCTCGTGCGGCAGGATCGTGGAGTACGCGGGAACCAGCGAGACGTCATCGAAAGTGAGCGCCTCGGCCACAATACGCATGGGAACTGCCTCAGTCGTCGCGAGGCGCGGCATTATAGCCGCGGTGCTCCGGCGCTTTTCGGGGCGATCCGGCGCGTGGCCGGATGAGCTTGCGTTTCCGTCACGAGAGGCGGCGTCCACAGCGACCCGCCAGCGCGTAGAGTCGTTTCCGAGCCAGCGAGGACCACCGAGCCGATGGCCAGACAGCACGATATCCGCATCCGGCTGGAAACGCTCAACGAGATCGGCCAGGCGCTGACCTCGCAGCGCGACTTCGACGGACTCATGGAGCGCATCGCCGAAGCCGCACGCGCCTTCACGCAGGCCGATGGCGTGACCTTCTACCGCAAGGACGGCGACGAACTCAGCTTCGACCTGCTGCGCAACCTCTCGCTCGGGATGCACCAGGGCGGCAGCGCGAGCGAGCGCGTGGACCTGCCGCGCATCCCGCTGCATCTGAAGGATGGCCGCGAGAACCACTCGCTGGTGGTGGCGCACGCGGCGCTGACCGGACAGACCGTCAATGTGGCCGACGCCTACAGCGAGCCCGGCTTCGATTTCTCGGGAACGCGCGCTTTCGACAAGCGCACCGGTTACCGCTCGCGCTCCTTCCTGACGGTGCCGATGAAAGACCACGCCGGCGAGGTGATCGGCGTGCTGCAACTGCTGAACGCGCAGGGGCCGGGCGGGCGCAGCCGCGCCTTCACCGATGCCGATCGCGAGCTGGTCGAATCGCTCGCCTCGCAGGCCGCGATCGCGCTGAACAACCGGCGCCTGATCGACCAGATGGCCGAGTTGTTCGAGTCCTTGATCAAGCTGATCAACACTGCGCTGGACGAGAAATCGCCGTATACCGGCGGCCATTGCGAACGCGTGCCCGAGCTGACGATGATGCTGGCGGAAGCGGCGGCGAACACCGGCCAGGGGCCGCTCGCCGGCTTCTCCATGAGCGAGGCTGACCGCTACGAGCTCAAGATCGCCGGCCTGCTGCACGACTGCGGCAAGATCACCACGCCAGTGCATGTGGTCGACAAGGCGACCAAGCTCGAAACCCTGTTCGACCGCATCCATCTGGTCGACACCCGCTTCGAGGTGCTGTTGCGGGATGTCGAGATCGCCCACCTGAAGGGCGAGATCGACGCCGCGACGCGGGCTGCGCGCTGCGCGCAACTGCGCGCCGACCGCGAGTTTCTGCGCCGCGCCAACATCGGCGGCGAGTTCATGCGCGACGAGGACGTCGCCGAGATCGAGCGCATCGCGGCGTACCGCTGGTGCGGCCCGGATGGAAAGGAGCAATCCTTCCTCGGCGAGGAGGAAGCGATGAACCTCAAGATCCGCCGCGGCACGCTCAACGCCGCCGAGCGCGAGATCATCAACAACCACATCGTGATGACCTTGCGCATGCTGGAGGCCCTGCCCTGGCCCGCGCATCTGCGCAAGGTGCCCGAATACGCCGGCGGGCACCACGAGCGCATGGACGGCAAGGGTTATCCACGCGGTCTGAAGCGCGAGCAGATGAGCGTGCCCGCACGGGTGATGGGCATCGCCGATGTCTTCGAGGCGCTGACCGCGCCCGACCGACCGTACAAGAATGCCAAGTCGCTGTCGGAATCGCTCACCATCCTCGGCCGGATGAAGGTCGATGGCCACATCGACCCGGACCTGTTCGACGTGTTCCTGCGCGAACGCGTGTACCTCGAGTACTCGCGACGCTTCCTGGATCCGCGCCAGATCGACCACATCGACTGGGCGCGGATCCCGGGCGTGGACGCCTCCCTGGCGGCCTTGCTTACGGCGACCGAGGCCAAGCCATGAGCGCATGCCGCATGCCTGGCACCGATCGCTGCCACATGCCGCCACCGGCCTCCACGGGAGCGTGCGCTTTCGCATCCGGCCATCGGCTCCGGATCATGGTCTCGAGCCGTCGTGCCTGATCCCGGCCCGGACATCCTCTGCGCCGGTTCCGCGCTGTGGGATCACATCGCCCGCACCGACCTTCCGGTGCCGCGCGGCGCCGATCTGCCCGGGCGCGTTTGCCGGCAACCCGGCGGGGTGGCACTCAACATCGCGCTGGCGCTCGCACGGCGGGGCATGCGTCCGGTGATGCTTTCGGCGGTGGGGCTGGATGAAGACGGCGAGGCACTGGTCGCCGCATTGCGCGCCGGTGGCGTCGCCCCTGGTTTTCTGCACCGCGGCCGGTTCCCCACCGACCAGTACCTCGCCATCGAGTGTCCGCAGGGCCTGGTCGCTGGCATCGCCGATGCGCAATCGCTGGAAGCGGCCGGCGGCGATGTGTTCGCACCCTTGCGGGATGGCCGTCTCGGCAGCGCCGCGCGGCCGTGGGCTGGCACGCTGGTGCTGGACGGCAATCTGTCGGCGGCGCAGTTCGGCGAGATCTGCGCGCGTCCGGAGTTCTCGGCCGTGGATCTGCGCGTGATTCCGGCGAGTCCAAGCAAGGCACCGCGCCTGCGTCCGCTGCTGGAGCTGCCGCGGGTGACGCTGTACGCGAACCTGGCCGAAGCCGAAGCCCTGTGCGCGCGCCGCTTCGACGATGCCCGCGAAGCGGCGATCGCGCTGCTCGCCCGTGGCGTCCGTCGCGCCCTGGTCAGCGATGGCCCGCGCGCGGCGGCGGACGCCAACGAGGAATCCGTGATCGTGCGCGCTCCACCCGAAGTGCTGGCGCGGCGGGTCACCGGTGCCGGCGATACGCTGCTGGCGGCGCACGTGGCCGCCCAGTTGCGCGGAGCCGGGCGCATCGAAGCCTTCGAGCACGCTTTGCAGGCCGCGGCACGGCATGTGGCCGGCGGTGATGCATGAGCGGCGCGCCGTGATGACCCGGTCTGCAAAGGGGCGCATCGAATCCGGGCGCGTGGCGGGCCCGGCGCGGCCCGGCGAGCACTCGCCCGGACGCGACCGCTCGCACTCCGCTCCGCTCCGCTTCGCTCCGGAAGTGCGCGCCGCGCTGGATGCCGGCACCGCGGTGGTCGCTCTCGAATCCACCCTCATCACCCACGGGCTGCCCTTCCCGCGGAACCACGAGGTCGCGCTCGCCGTCGAGGCCGAGGTGCGCGCGGCCGGCGCGGTGCCGGCGACCATCGCCGTGCTCGACGGATGCATCCAGGTGGGACTGGACGCGCCCACGTTGGACCGTCTGGTGCATGCGCGCGACGTGGCCAAGCTCTCGCGCGCCGATCTGGCGGTCTGCTTGGTGCGGCGTGGAATCGGCGCGACCACGGTCGCGGCGACCATGATCTGCGCGCAGCTCGCCGGCATCGCGGTGTTCGCCACCGGCGGGATCGGTGGGGTGCATCGCGGGGCGGAATCCAGCTTCGACGTCTCGGCGGACTTGTCGGAACTGGCGCAGACCCCGGTCAGCGTGGTCGCCGCCGGTGCCAAGGCGATCCTGGATCTGGGCAAGACTCTGGAGGTGTTGGAGACGCTCGGCGTACCGGTGATCGCGGTCGGTCAGGATGCCTTCCCGGCGTTCTGGTCGCGCGACTCCGGCCTGCGCGCGCCGTTGCGGCTCGATACGCCGACCGAACTTGCCGCCGCCCACCGCATGCGCCGCGCACTCGGTCTGCCCGGTGGTCAGCTGATCGCCAATCCGGTGCCGGTGCCGGATGAGATCCCGCGCGCGCAGATCGAGCCGATCATCGCCGTCGCGCTTGCGGATGCCGCGGCCGAAGGCATCGCCGCCAAGGCGGTGACGCCCTTCCTGCTGCGGCGCATCCACGAGCTGACCGGTGGCCGTGCGCTCGCCAGCAACGTCGCCCTGGTGCGAAACAATGCACGCCTGGCCGCAGCCGTGGCCATCGCGCTCTGCGCCGCGGCCACTTAGGCCGCCGCACCTCAGCGCGTCATGATTCTGGCGTGACGCTGGTGGGTCCAGTACGCCCAGGCCCAGTCGATCAGCACGACCAGGCGGTTGCGAAAGCCGATCAGGAAGAACACGTGGGCTGCCAGCCAGAACCACCAGGCGGGCAGTCCGGAGAGCCGCAGTCTGCCCATCTGGATCACCGCGGCCATGCGGCCGATGGTGGCGAGCGCGCCGTAGTCCCGGTAGCGGAAGCTCGGGACTCGACGCTTGCGCAGCTGCGCCCGGATCGCGGCGGCGACGTGCGTGCCCATTTGCTTGGCGGCCGGCGCCACGCCCGGGATCTGGCGTTCGCGGTCGCGCAAACAGGCAAGGTCGCCGGCGACGAAAATCCGCGGATGGCCGGGCAGCGACAGATCGGGCTGCACCAGCACGCGCCCGGCGCGGTCGAGCGGTGCGCCGAGCAGGGCGCCGAGCGGCGAGGCGGCGACGCCGGCCGCCCACAGCACCGTGTGCGTGGCGATGCGCTCGCCGGCGATGATCGCGTGGTCGGCGGCGACCGCGGTGACCGCTGCGTTGGTGCGGACTTCGACGCCCAGACGTTCCAGTTGTCGCTGCGCCCTCGCGCTCATCGCCGGTTCGAAGGCGGACAGCACGCGCGACCCGCCCTCCACCAGCAGCACCCGCGCGCGGGTCGGATCGATGCTGCGGAACTCGCTCCTGAGCGTGTGCCGGGCGATCTCGGCGAGGGTGCCGGCGAGTTCGACGCCGGTCGGTCCGGCGCCGACCACCACGAAATTCAGCCAGGCGGCGCGCTCGGCGGGATCGCTGCTGAGTTCGGCATGCTCGAAGGCGCCGAGCACTTGCGCCCGGATGCGCATCGCGTCGTCGAGCGTCTTCAGGCCGTGCGCGTGTGGCGCCCAATGTTCATTGCCGAAGTAGGCGTGGGTGCTGCCGCTCGCGACCAGCAGCCAGTCGCCGTCCAGCTCCTGCCCATCCGCCAGGCGCACGCGGCGGGCAGTGGCGTCGATGCCGACCACCTCCGCCATCAGCACGCGCACGTTCCGCTGCCGGCGCAGGATGTGTCGCAGCGGCGCGGCGATCGCCGGAGCCGACAGCCCGCCGGTGGCCACCTGGTACAGCAGGGGCTGGAACAGGTGGTGGTTGCTGCGGTCGAGCAGGGTGATGTCGATGGCCTCGCCCGCCAGCGCGCGCACGCACCACAGACCGGCGAAACCACCACCGACGACGATCAGGCGAGGACGCTGGGCGGTCATGTGGCTTTCATTCCGAGGGAGCTCGCGATTATCGACGAGCGGCCTGCACACCGGGAACGCCGCGCCCACGATGGACGAGGCGGCGGCCCCACGGATCGAGTGGCCGGTGATCGATCCGCCCGGTGCGATTCCTTTCCAGCGCCGTACCCGCACAGGCTCCGGCTGGCGTATACCTGCAAGTCCTTCGCAGCGACAGGGAGGCACCATGGTCATCTTCCACGGCAAGGCGCGCGTGCGCGCAGACGCGCTCGACGCGGTGCTCGCCGCCTGTCGCGAAATGATCGCGCGCACCCCCTCCGAAACCGGTTGCATCGATTACCACGGCCACCAGCGGATCGACGATCCGCAGACCATCGTGTTCGTCGAGAAATGGGCCAGTCGCGCGGACATGGACCGCCATCTGGCGGCGCCGCATACCCAGGCCTTCCTCGGTCGGATCGCCGCCGCCGTGGAGGCGCCGCCGGTGCTCGAATCCTTCGACGTCGCGGACTGAGCGCGGCACCGCCGACGCCGCGCATCCGGCGTGGCCCGGTCGGGTCGTGGTGCCCGGCACGCGGCCGCACATTCCCGCTTGACCGGCGGCTTCCGTCGTGCCTATCGTCCTCAACATCGTAATAATGCGCTATTACGCTATGAAGCGTCGGATGCTGCAGCCGGAAGCGATGGAGGAGACGCCGCTGGACTTCCTGTGCGCGGGCCTGCTGGCGCTGCGCACCCTGGAGGAGATGCGCGCCTTCCTGCGCGACCTGACCACGCCCGCCGAGCTGGAGGCGCTGTGCGATCGCTGGCGGGTGGTGCCCTATCTGCTGCAGGGGCTGGCCTACCGCGAGATCCACGAGCGCACGGCGGTCAGCGTGACCACCATCGGCCGGGTCGCGCGCTTCCTCGCCGGGGAAGAGGGCGGTTACGCGCTCACCGCCCGTCGCCTGCGCCGCAAGGGCCACTGGCCGCATCCGCAGCATCATTGACGCTTGACGGAGGCAAAGGCTGCGACTCGCGTCGTGCCGCGGCCAGCTACGTCCTGGAGTGTCCTCTTGCCGGCTCCTGCCACTCACCACTCACTACTCACCACTCACTGTCCCCCATGAGCAAACCGCGCGACCGTCTGCGCATCGCCGTGCAGAAATCCGGACGCCTCTCGGAGGCCTCCCAGGACCTGCTCGCGCGCTGCGGGCTGAAGTTCCGGCAGAGCCGCGACAAGCTGTTCTGCTTCGGCGAGGCCTTGCCGATCGACCTGCTGCTGGTGCGCGACGACGATATCCCCGGGCTGATCGGCCAGGGTGTTTGCGAGCTCGGCATCGTCGGCCGCAACGTCGCGCAGGAGCAGGCGCTCGATCCGGCGCGCGCCGAGCCGCCTTTCGTCGAGGTGCGCGAACTCGGGTTCGGCCGCTGCCGGCTGGCGATCGCGGTCGCCGACGAGGACAGCTATGCCGGCCCGCAGGACCTCGGCGGCAAGCGCATCGCGACCAGCTATCCGCACCTGCTGGGCGACTGGCTGCGCCGGCAGCACGTCGCGGCCGAGATCGTGGTGCTCAACGGTTCGGTCGAGATCGCGCCGCGGCTGGGCACCGCCGACCTGATCTGCGACCTGGTGTCCTCCGGGGCGACGCTCGCGGCGAACCAGTTGCGCGAGGTGGCGTCCATCCTCGACAGCCAGGCGGTGCTGATCGGCGCGCGCCAAGACTATGCTGACGAGCGCGCCGAGTTGCGTGAACTGCTGCTGCGGCGGATCGATGGCGTGATCCGCGTGCGCGAGTCGAAACTGCTGCTGCTGCAGGCGGATCCGTCCCGGCTGGCGAGCGTGCTGGCGGCGCTGCCGAAGGGCGACCCGGCCACCGTGGGCGCACTCGACCGCCCGGCCGGCAGGCTGTCGGTGCAGGTGGTCTGCCATGAGGCGATCGGCTGGGCGCACCTGGAGGAACTGAAGCGCGCGGGCGCCACGCAACTGCTGGTGCTGCCGGTGGAGAAGATGCTGACATGAGTGCAAGCGAGGCGATCGTTGGCCTGAAGCGACTGAACTGGCGCGCGCTCGACGAAGGCGCGCGCGCGGCGGCCCTGGCGCGCCCGCCGGCCACCCGCAGTGGCGAACTGCTGGCCGCGGTCGCGCGCATCGTCGAGCAGGTGCGCGCCGACGGCGACGAGGCGCTGCGCGCGCTGACGCGCCGGCACGACGGCTGCGAGCTCGGCGAGTTCGCGGTGTCGGCGGAGGAATTCGCCGCGGCCGAGGGCGCACTCGACGCCGAGCTCAAGCGCGCGATCGACGATTCGCGGCGACGCATCGAGCGCTTCCACCGCGAGACCCGGCCGCAGCCGATCGCGC
>JABAQR010000020.1 GCA_019187485.1 Lysobacterales bacterium
TACATGGCCCCGGAGCAGGCGTCGGGCAACACCAAGTTCACCGGGCCGGCCGCCGAGAGCGTCACATCGCCCAGCGTGGCCGTGACATTGCCCTGGCCGTCGGTGGTGACCCCGGCGCCACGGATGAAGCGGCCGCCGTTCGGGCCGGCACCTGCGCTGGCGCTGCCTGCGGTGGTCCCGCCGGCGGCGTTCGGCACCGCACCGCGTGCCTTGACGCGGCCGGGCTGGGCGTCGGCCGGCAGCGCCAGAGTGAGTGCGGTGGCGGTGGCGAGGGTGAGCAGGGCGGTCTGGATCAGCTTGTTCATGGTGTGGGTTCCTGGGTTTGGGTTGGTTTCAGGACGACAAATGGGGTGGGATGTAGCCCGATGTGCGCGCGGAGCGTGTTCACCGGGCATTTGCGGCAAGCACCCGGAGAACCGCTGCGCGGTACTCCGGGCTACGCCATTTCAGCTCAGCCACCTTGCAGCACTTCGAAGGCGCGGATCGCGCGCTCGGCGCGCTCGCTGACTTCGATCAGGAAGGCGCGCACCCGGGCCTGCTGATCGGGGTTCAGCGACTCGTAGAAGGCGAGTCGGCGGTTGCGCAGCTGGCGTTGTTCCAGTAGCGCGGCGAATGCAATGGACTGGTACTCCTGCCCAATCGCCGCGAGATCGGCATCCGGCTCGGCGAGTGCGGCCTGGGTGCGGTCGAGTTCGGTCTTGACCTGTTCCAGCGTGGCGCTGCGCAGCGCCTTCGCGTCGGCCTGGATCGCCTGCCATTCGGCGGCCTGCGCGGGGCTGAGGCCGAGCTCGGCGGCGGTCGGCGGAGTGGGGCGGTCGAGGAAGGAACCGGCAACGGCGTGGCCGGTGCCGGCGAGGCTTGCGATCAGTGCCAGGGCCAGCAGCGTCTTGCGGATCATGGGTGGTTTCCGTCTGCGCCGCCCGATTGGCGGCAGGGTCAGGATGGCGTGCAGTGGTAAGCGCCTTGCGAGCGCTGCGGGCGCTTCTGTAAGCGGATGTTTCCGCGACGATGCCGGCACACAGTCGCTGACCGGAGCGCTTGCCGCGCGGGGCCGGGCACGGCTACAAAGCGGCCATGAACGACGAACGCATCCTGCTGGTGGACGACGACCCTGGCCTGCGCGAGCTGCTGTCGCGTTACCTCGGTCGTGAGGGTTACAGCGTCAAGGCGGTGGCCGAGGGCGTGGCCGGCAAGCGCGCGCTCGACCAGGGCCATTACGACCTGATCGTGCTCGACCTGATGCTGCCCGGCGAGGACGGGCTGTCGCTGCTGAAACGCTGGCGCGCCGAGGGCGTGCCGACGCCGGTGATCATGCTGACCGCGAAGGGCGACGAGGTCGACCGCATCGTCGGCCTCGAACTCGGCGCCGACGACTACCTGCCCAAGCCCTGCAACCCGCGCGAGCTGCTGGCGCGCATCCGCGCGGTGCTGCGGCGCGCGCAGGCCACGCCGGTGCCCGCGGTGCCCGGCGTGCCCGAGCAGACCCTGCGCTTCGGTCGCTGCGAGCTCGATCCGGTGGCGCGCACGCTCGCCCGCGATGGTCAGGTGCATCGGCTGACCAGCGGCGAGTTCGCGCTGCTGTCGGCGCTGGTGCGGCATCCGCGGGTGCCGCTGACGCGCGACCGCCTGATCAGCCTGGCGCGCGGCCGCGACAGCGATCCCTTCGAGCGCTCGGTGGATGTCGCGATCTCCAAGCTGCGGCGGCTGATCGAGGACGATCCGAAGGCGCCGCGGCACATCCAGACGGTGTGGGGACATGGCTATGTCTTCGTCCCCGACTGAGCCCGGCGAGCGCCGTGGCTGGCGCACCGTGCACCTGCTGCTGGCGGCGCTGCTCGGCTTCCTCGCGGTGCTGACGACGATCGCGGTGCTGCTGCTGCAGCAGTCGGCGATGATGCCCTCGGTGCGCCAACTCGGCGCGCCGCTGCTGGCGATCGTCGACCTCGTCGACGCCAGCGATGCCGGCGATCCGCACTTGCTCGTGACCGCGCTGAAACGCCGGCAGGTGGTGCGCGCGGCCGCGCCGGTGGCGTCCGCGAGCCGCCTGCCGGTGCCCTTCCTGGAAGCGCTGGCCGACTGGCTGCGCGCGCAGAGCGGACGTCGGGTCGAGATCGAGCGCGCCGCCGACGGCAGCATCCGCCTGTGGATCGCGAGCGCGCACGGCGACTGGCTGGGCATCCCGGTGGAGCCGCTGCGCAGCCTGGTCGCGCGCTTCGCGCTGGCGATCATGGTGCTGGCACTGCTGCTGGCCACACTCGCGGCCTGGTGGCTGGCGCGCCGGCTGGCGGCGCCGGTGGAGCGTCTGGCGGCGATCGCGGCGCGCCTGCCGGAGCCGGTGGATGCGCAGGAGTTCCGCGTCAGCGGGCCGCGCGAGATCCGCCTGCTCGGTGCGCGCCTGGCGCAGGCGCTGGGTCGCATCGACACCCAGCGTCGCGAGCACGATTTGCTGCTGGCCGGCTTGAGCCACGACTTGCGCACGCCGCTGATGCGGCTGCTGTTGCGCGTCGATTTGCTCGAGGACTTGCCCGAGGGCGAGCGCGAGGCGCTGCACGCCGACATTGGCGAACTCGACCGCCGCATCGACCGTTTCATCGAGCACGCCCGCACCGGGGCCGAGGAGCCGTTGGTGATCCTGGACCTCGCGGCGCTGCTGTGCGCGGCGATCACATCCAGCCGTGCGCGCGGCTACGACTGGATCCTGGAGGCGCCTCCCGCCGCGCGCGTGCGCGGTCAGCCCGGCGTGCTCGCGCGCCTGCTCGACAACCTCGTCGACAACGCCGAGCAGCACGGCGCGCCGCCCTTCGCCGCGCGCCTGGCGGCGGACGCTGGCGACTGGCGCCTGGACCTCGTCAACGGCATGCGCGCGGCGGACGAATCCGGAGACGGCCCGGTGGCGCCGCACCGCGGCTTCGGCCTGGCCTTGTGCCGGCACATCGCGCGGTCGCACGGTGGACGCCTCGAATACAGCGTCGAAGGGCATCTGCACCGCGTGCGCCTGTGGCTCCCGGGCTTGCCGTAGCGGCCTCACGGGCACTGTGACCAGACGCGGCAGCGACCCCCGCACCGCGACTCTCCGTGATGGACCCGACGCCCGGCGAGGCCTAAGCTGTGCCCCTCGCAACCACCCGGAGCAGGCCATGACGCTGTGTCCCGTTGCCCTCGCGGTGGGTTGCCGCAAATGCCCGGTGTTTGCGATCTGCCCGGCGAAGTCGATCATTGGCGACCAGCCACCGAAGGCCGAGCCCAAGGAACCGCCCGCGAAGGGCAAGTCGCGCAACTGAGTTCGCGCGACGAATCGGTTAAGCCTCGGGCCGGTCGCTGCGGCTCATGATGTCCGACCGTCCCCCGAGGAGCAGCCGATGAAGCCTTGGACGTGGTGTCTGCTGGCGGCGTTCGCCTGCCCCCCGCTGCACGCTTCCGACTACTGGCAGTGCACCGATCCGGTGGCGATCGCGCGCGGACCCGAGGCGCTCGAACAGGCGCTGGGCGCCGACGCCGCGCGCTGCCGGCGCAGCAATGTGCGCGGCGTGGACACCCTGAACTGCGAACTGGCGCGTCCGCGCGTGGCCTTCGGGCTGTCCGCGCTGGAAGTCTCGGCGAGCGTGCAGGCGGGCGGCACGCGCCGACTGACCCTGGTGTTCAAGGTGGGCGAAGCGCGCGTGCGCAAGGCCGTGGAACAGGTTCTCGGCGTCGTCTTCGAGCGCGACATCGGTGGCTGGTTGGCGATCGCCGAGGACGACGTGCAGCGGCGCTTTCGCGTGCTCGAACGCGACGATGGCGCGACCCAGTTCGCCTGCGAGGTTCCGGGTGAGGCCGCCGCGGTGCTGAACGCGGCGATCATCGGCCGGCTGACCTACGAAGGCGCGGGGCGTGTGTCCACGCGGGTGTGCGCCATCCCGGTCGACGAGTCCTTGCCGCTGCGCTGCGTCGAACTGCCGCCGCGGATACGCCGCTTCCGCATCGACGATCTCGCCGGCGCCGACTACTACCTGGCCGCCTATCCGCTCGAAGACAACCCGGAGGGCGTGATCGCCGCCTACGGCCGCACGCTGCGCGACTGCAGCGCGGCGCCGGCCGGCTGTGTCGCCGCGCTGCTGGTGCCGCTCAAACTCAGCGCCGGGATGAGCCTAGACGATGTGCACATCGGACAGCGCTTCGCCGCAGTGCCGGCGCGGGTGGCGAGGGTGCGCGAGGGGCGGTAGTCCGGCTGTTTCATGAAACCGCCGGGGCGGGGCCCGTGCGCGCGGATTCGCCTGCGGCCCACCGTCAGCCCTCTTCGGCAAGCTCGCCATCGGTTGCGTCGGATGACGCTGCCCCCGCGCCGCGTACCAATGCCTTGATCACCTGGAACAGGGCGCGTTGCGCCGTGGGAACGCGGTTCTCGCGACGCTCGGCCAGCGCCTGCCGCTGCAATTGGCGCAGGCGATGACGCTCGGCCTGCGGAAAGTCGCCGAGGAATTCGCCCAGGGCCGCGTCGCCGTCCTCGATCAGGCGTTCGCGCCAGCGCTCGATCCGATGCAGTTGCGCGGTTTCGCGACGACGTACTTCGAGTGGCTTGTCGACCGCCAGCCGGATCGGCTCCAGGTCCTCGACCTTGCGCATCAGCTTGGCCAGAAAGTGCACCTGGCGCTTGTGCGCGATGTGCGAGCGGATCTTCTGCGCAAGGTGCACGGCGTCGAGCACATGCTCCTCGAGCGGCACCTGGGCGAGTTGCGAGGGCGTCAGCGCCACCAGCCGTTCGGCGAGCGCGAGCACATCCAGCGCTTCGCGGCGGACCTGGCTGCGGCTGGGGGGCTGGTCGGCGCGGTCGGCTTCGTCGTGCATGGACGCGAAGGCTAACAGGAGCCGCCGGCGTGGGGACTTCATGCGTGGCGATGCGACGATCCCGATGCAGACGGGCACGACAGCTTCTGCGCGACCAGTCAAGTGTCCTTGGCGATACGTCAAGGTTACTTGACATGACAAGGATCCTTGACTAGTCTGCGGCCATCGTCACCCGGAGACCGCCGTGATGGCCGTGGACCGCCGCGCCGCCCGCCGCCGCTACCGCACCCGTTTCATCGCGTCGATGTCGGTGTACGCGGTGCTGGTCGTGCTGTTGCTGCCGCTGGTCAAGCGCATCGAGCCGATGTGGGCCAAGGTCGTGCTCGCCCTGGTGCCGCTGGTGCCGATCGTGGTCGCCATCAGCGAGATGCTGCGCTTCGTCGCGAGCCTCGACGAACTCGAGCGCCGCGTGCAGTTCGAGGCCGTCAGCGCGGCCTTGATCCTGACCTGCCTGGTCACCTTTGCCTGGGGACTGCTCGAGATCGCCGGCCTGCCGCAATTGCGGGTGGTGATGGTGTTGCCGTTGTTCTGCCTGATCTACGGCCTTGCGGTATGGGCAGCCACCCGGAAGTACGCGTGATCGACGCCGCCTTCACCGGAGCGAGGGCATGAACAACCGCCTGCGCGTGCTGCGCGCCGAGCGCAACTGGTCGCAGGCCGAACTCGCGGATGCGCTGGGCGTTTCCCGGCAGACGATCAACGCCATCGAGACCGGCAAGTACGACCCGAGCCTGCCGCTCGCCTTCAAGCTCGCGCAACTGTTCGCGACGAGCATCGAATCCATCTTCATGCCCGACGAGGACCCCGCATGAGAGGCTTGAGAACGACCCTGGCCCTGCTGGCCGGGCTGGCGACGATGCCCGGCGTGCACGCGCGCCAGCTCGGCCAGCTGAACTTCGAGAAATGCGAGTTGCCGGTGGTCGGCATCCGCCCGAGCAATCCGGTGAACGCCGAGTGCACCACGCTCAAGGTGCCGGAAAACCGCAGCGAGAGCGGCGGGCGCGAGATCGAGCTCGCGATCGCCCTGGTGCCTGCGCGCGCACCGCGGCCGCTGCCGGATCCGGTGTTCATCCTCGCCGGCGGACCGGGGCAATCCGCGCGCGAAGTCTGGCGCGGCATGGCCGGCGGCTTCCGCGAGGTGCTGTCCGAGCGCCACGTGATCCTGCTCGACCAGCGCGGCACCGGCGCCTCCAACCGCTTCGACTGCCCGGCGCCGAAGGATCTCGATCCACTCGCGATCGAGATCGAGCCTGCGCTCGCCGCGCAAGGTGCCCGCGATTGCCTGGACGCGAACAAGGACAGCCACGACGCCCGCTGGTACGGCACCGAGGACGCGGCCCAGGATCTGGATGCCGTGCGCGCCGCGATCGGGGCGGAAAAGATCAACCTGGTGGGCGTCTCCTACGGCACCCGCATGGGCCAGATCTACGCCAAGCGCTACCCGCAGCAGGTGCGCAGCATCGTCCTCGACAGCGTGGTTCCGAACGAGCTGTATCTCGGCACCGAGCACGCGATCAACCTGGAGGCGACCCTCAAGGCCCAACTCGGCCGTTGCCGCGACGACGCCGAGTGCGGCGAGCGCTTCGGCGATCCCTACGCCACCCTGCAGGCGCTCGCCGCGCAACTGCGTGCGCAGCCGCGCATGATCGCGGCGCGCGACCCACGCTCCGGCGAATCCGGCGAGCGCGCGCTGACGGTGGCCACCCTGAACACGGTGGCCCGCATGTACATGTACGGCGGCGAGACCGCGGCGCTGCTGCCCTTGACCCTCGCGGAAGCGCAGGCAGGCCGCTTCGAGCCGCTGCTCGCGCAGGCGAGCATGATGTCCGACGACCTCGGCAGCCAGATCGCCAGCGGCATGCACTGGAGCGTGCTGTGCGCCGAAGACGCCGCCGGCTACGCGCCGCGCCCGCAGGACGAGGGCACGCTGTTCGGCCAGGACTTCATCGATGCGGTCACCGGCTGGTGCGCGCAGTGGCCGCGACGCAGCGTGCCGGAGGATTTCCACGCGCCGATCGCCGGCGACTGGCCGGTGCTGCTGGTTTCCGGCGAGTTCGATCCAGTCACCCCGCCGCGCTACGGCGACCAGGTGGTCAGGAACCTGCCGAACGGCCGCCACCTGATCGTCCCTGGCCAGGGCCACAGCGTGCTCGGCCGCGGCTGCGGCCCGAAGCTGCTCGCCCAGTTCATCGCCAAGGCGGATGCCAAGGCGCTGGATACGGACTGTCTGAAACAGCTGACGCCCGCCCCCTTCTTCCTGAACTTCTCCGGGAGCGCGCCGTGATCGAGATCAACGATTTGCGCAAGACCTTCGGCGCGGTGAAGGCCGTCGATGGCGTCAGCTTCAGCGCCCGCGACGGCGAGATCACCGGCCTGCTGGGGCCGAACGGCGCCGGCAAGACCACCACGCTGCGCATGCTGTACACGCTGATGCGCCCGGAGACCGGCAGCATCCGCGTCGATGGCACCGACATCAGCGTCGACCCGGACGGCGCGCGCCGCAAGCTTGGCGTGCTCCCGGATGCGCGCGGCCTGTACAAGCGCCTGACCGCGCGCGAGAACATCGAGTATTTCGGGCGCTTGCACGGGCTCGACGAGGCCACCCTGAAGGCGCGCACCGACGCGCTGATCGGCGCGCTCGACATCGGCGACATCGCGGGCCGGCGCACCGAGGGCTTCTCGAACGGTCAGCGGGTCAAGACCGCGATCGCGCGCGCGCTGGTCCACGACCCGCGCAATGTGCTGCTCGACGAGCCCACCAACGGACTCGACGTGATGGCCACGCGCGCCTTGCGCAAGTTCATGCAGAAGCTGCGCGAGGAAGGCCGCTGCGTGCTGTTCAGCAGCCACATCATGCAGGAGGTGGCGGCGCTCTGCGATCGCATCGTGGTGATCGCCAAGGGCCGCGTGGTCGCGCAGGGCGCGGCCGAAGAGCTGCGCGCGCAGACGGGAGAGGCGAACCTCGAGGACGCCTTCGTCAAGGTCATCGGTTCC
Source organism: Lysobacterales bacterium (assembly GCA_019187485.1). Classification (GTDB taxonomy): domain Bacteria; phylum Pseudomonadota; class Gammaproteobacteria; order Xanthomonadales; family SZUA-5; genus JADKFD01. Next base: position 7,819 of record JABAQR010000020.1, read on the forward strand.
GAAGAAGGACTCTCGCTGTGAGCCCCTGGAAAATCGTGTTCTGGAAAGAGGTGCGCGAGAACTTTCGCGACCGCCGCACCATGTTCAGCACCTTCGTGCTCGGTACCCTGATGGGCCCGGTGCTGTTCGCCGGTTTGATCGGGTTGATGATCTCGGTCACGCTCGAACGCGCCGAGAAGCCGCTCAAGCTGCCGGTCGCCGGCGCCGCGCAGGCGCCGAACCTGATCGCCTGGCTGAAGGCGCGCGGGGTCGAGGTGGAGGAAGCCCCGGCCGATCCCGAGGCGGCGATCCGCAAGCGCGACCACGATGTCGTGCTGCGGATCCCGGCCGAGTACGCACAGCAATGGCGCGAGGGCCGCCCGGCCACGCTGGAACTGATCGTCGATCGCTCGCAGCAGAAGGCCGAGCAGGCGGTCAGCCGTGCGGAAAGGCTCATCGCCGAGTACGTCGGAATGACCGCCTCGCAGCGCCTGCTGGTGCGCGGAATCAGCCCGGAAGTGGTGCAGCCGGTGCTGATCGCGGATGTCGACCAGTCCACCCCGCAGAGCCGCAGCGGCATGCTGCTGGCGATGCTGCCTTACTTGCTGATCCTGACCGTGTTCGCCGGCGGTAACTACCTCGCCACCGACGCCACCGCCGGCGAGCGCGAGCGCCAGTCGCTGGAGCCGCTGCTGATCAACCCGGTGTCGCGCGGTCAGATCATGGGCGGCAAGCTGATGGCCACCTTCGCCTTTGCGGTCGCTTCGCTGGCGATTTCGCTGTTCGCCTTCTCGATCACCGCGCCGATGCTGCCGGTGCAGAAGATCGGCATGGTCATCGAGTTCGGCCCGAAGCAGTGCCTGCTGCTGTTCCTGGTGGTCGCTCCGCTCGGCCTCATCGGCGCCGGCCTGCTGACCAGCGTGTCCGCCTTCGCCAAGGGCTTCCGCGAGGCGCAGACCTACAACACCCTGCTGATCATCCTGCCGGCGATCCCGTCGATGCTGATGGCGCTGAACCCGGTCAAGCCGGCCGACTGGATGTACAGCCTGCCGCTGCTCAGCCATCAGTTGCTGATCGAACAGACCGTGCGTGGCGAATCGCTGGTGGCCTGGCAGGTTGCCGCTTCGGTGGCCGCCACCCTCGCCATCGGCGTCGTCATCGCCCTGGTCGCCGCGCGGCTGTACCACCGCGAGCACCTGGCGATTTCGGCGTAGCGGGAGCGGGACACGGGAAGGTGCGCGCGGGGTGGCGCAGCGGCGCACGTCCGCCGCTGGCAGCTGCCCGTGCAAGCCGGCATATTCGCGGGCATTGGCGCCCGGCCGAAGGCGCCCCGTGGCAACCGGGGGAACACCATGTCGACGATCACCCAACGCTGTCTGCTGACCAGCGCGATCCTGCTCGCACTCGCCTCGACGCCGCTGTCCGCGCAGGAGGCAACGACGAGCGCCGACGAGGCGACGGAAAGCACCGAACTCGAGGCCGTCACCGTCACCGCGCAGAGCCGTTCGCAGTCGGTGCAGGAAGTGCCGATCTCGGTGTCGGTGATCGACGACGTGCAGGTCGAACGCCTCGCGGCGACCGACATGAGCCAGATCGCGAACTACCTGCCGGGACTGGTCGTCGACGCCTGGGACCAGACCCAGCCGAGCTTCGCGCTGCGCGGCATCCGCACCGACACCTTCAGCATCGGCATCGACAGCGCGGTCGGCATCTACGTCAACGGCGTCTACCAGACCAACGGCGGCGGCTCGCTGCTGGCCTTCAACGACATCCAGCGCGTGGAAGTGCTGAAGGGCCCGCAGGGCACGCTGTTCGGGCGCAACACCGCGGCCGGCGCGATCTCGATCGTCAGCAACGAACCGGGCCTGGATTTCGAGGCGCGCGGGCGCGTGCGCGTCGGCAGCGAGAACCGCCGCTACAGCGATGCGCTGGTCAACCTGCCGGTCGGCGAGCGCTTCGGCCTGCGCATGAGTGCGATCAACAACCGCGACGACGGCTGGCAGCAGGACACCGGCACCGGTCGCCGCTACGAAGTGGACCGCCAGTTCGGCGCGCGCGCGGCCTTCGGCGGCGATCTCACCGAGACCTGGAACCTGCAGCTCGCCTGGGACCACGAACGCATCAAGCAGCCGCAGCGCCTGGGCATCTCGGCGCTGCCCTTCCTCAACAACAGCACCGCGCGCGCGCCTTTCCCGCCGGACCCGGCGAGCTACCGCGATCCGCGCGATGTCGACATCTACCAGGACGTGGTCGACGGCAAGCAGCTCAAGGGCTACGACGGCGCTTCGCTGAAACTGACCGGCAGTTTCGACTGGGGCACGCTGACCTCGGTGACCGCCTTCTCCGAATCCGACATCGCCCACAACGAAGACCAGGACGGCACCAACAACCCGACCGTGCGCCTGGATTCCGGCGTGACCCAGTCGGGCAGCACGCGCTACCAGGAATTCAAGTTCGCCGGCGCCAACGACAGCATCGACTGGGTCGCCGGCCTCAGCTGGTACCGCGAGGAAGGCGAGCAGTCGAACATCGTCAACAGCACCACCAACGCGATCGACACGCTGTTCTTCAACCAGGGCGCGCAACTGCCCTGCGGCGGCCCGCTCGCCTGCATCGACTTGCTGCTGGCCGCGAACGGCTTCCCGCAGCGCTTCCTCGGCCACGACTACGGCGAGCGCATCAACAACGAGATGCGCAGCACTTCGACCGCGGTCTTCGGCGACGTGATCTGGCATGTGACCGATCGCATCAACCTCACCGGCGGCCTGCGCTACACCCGCGACGACAAGGAGTTCGCGTGGTTCAACCCGCTGCGCGTGTCGCCCGGCATCGACGCCACGCTGCGCGACATCGCGCCCTTCGGGCTGTTGAGCCAGATCCCGCCGCAACTGCTGTTCCTGCTGCGCAACAACCTGGTGTTCGCGAACGCGGTCGGTGTCGAGGTGGAGCGCGAGAACGACTGGAGCGATGTCAGCCCGCGCGTGGTGCTGGACTTCCGCGTCGCCGACGACAGCATGCTCTACCTGTCCGCCAGCGAGGGCTACAAGGCGGGCGGTTTCGACGGTGTGCAGATCGACTCCGAATACGCGCCGGAGAACGTGCGCAATTACGAACTCGGCATCAAGAACAGTTTCCCCTCGCTGCGCATGGTGCTGAACGCGGCGGTCTACCGCTACGACTACACCGACCGCCAGTCGCTGCTGCTGGTGCCGGCGAGCAGCCCGGCCGGCATCCCGCAGTACCTGGTACAGAGCTTCGACCAGAGCGCCGAGGGCTTCGATGTCGAATGGTCCTGGCGGGCCACCGATGACTTGAGCTTCAACCTCGCCGCGGCCTACATCGACTCGACCTTCGACAACGGCTCGACCACCGCCGGTGGCGAGGACCTCTCCGGCCAGCCCACCGGCGAGCCCGAATGGTCCTTCGCGGCCGGCGCCAACTATGTCTGGCGGCTGGGCGAGAACGGCGAGCTGGAGTTCAACCTGCAGCATTCCTACCGCGGCGAGACCCGCTGCAACGCCGACTCCGAGTTCCAGGGCCTGTGCGGGGAGTACACCGGCTTCCAGGTCGGCGACGAGTTGCACCTGACCAATGTGCGCGTGGGCTGGACCAGCCCGGACTACCGCTGGGGCGCCGCGCTCTACGTCAACAACGTCTTCGACGAGCAGAACGTGCGCAGCATCGGCGGCCAGGCGCAGAGCGTGCTCGGCACGCCGATCGGCACGCTGACGCTGCCGCGGATGTGGGGTTTCGAGCTGTCGGCACGCTGGGACTGAGGGCTGGTGCGTCGGGCGATGTGAGCGACTGGGTTGGCGTTCGGTACCCCGCGTTGCGGGCAACGTGACCTACGCGACGGCCGGGCCCGGGCTCATGTTCCCGGCACGACGATGCGCGGCGCGTGGGCGGCGTCGAGGGCCTGTTCGAGTTGCCTGAGCTCGCCCTCGCGGATCGCCGCGAAGCGGGTTTCGAGTTCGCCGAGCTCGGCCAGCAGCTGCGCGCGGCGGTCGAGCATGCCCTGGGTCGGCGCGTGGTCGCTCTCCTGCGCCCACGAGTACAGCGGTGCGAGCTGCGAGTACAGCATCGAGCCGCCGTCGCGGCCGGCCAGCACGTCGTAGACCACTTCGGCCTCGGGGTTGTGCGCGCGCCCCTCGAGCTGCTTCACGGCGGCCAGCAGGGCATCGGCGGCGGCCACGATCGCGCCCTCGCCGGCGTGGCGTTCGCGGCGATCGGCGGCTTGTTCCTTGACCGCCCGCAGCGCCTCGACGAGGCCCGCGCAGCGATCCAGCGCCTCGCGCAGCGACAGTGCGAAGGCGAGGTTGGCGGCGAGCGCGTCGCTGTCCGGCGCGCGCGGATCGGCGCGCACCTCGACCTCGCCGTCGACGCTCTGGCCATCCACGCGCAGGCGCAGCGTGTAGCGGCCGGGCAGCGCGAGCGGACCGGCCTCGGGCGCGCCGGCGTCGTACTTGGCGGCCAGCCGCCGGGCGCCTTCGAGGCGCAGGTCCCAGACCGCGCGCCGCAAGCCGGCTTCCTTCGCGAGCGCCGGCTCGGGTGCCTCTTCGGGCTCGTCGGGATCGTCCTCCGGGTACTTCGGCGGACGCGCCAGCGAGGACAGCGTGCGCAGCGTGCGGCCCTGCGCGTCGAGGATCTCGAGGCTGAGTTCACCCTTGGCCTGCGCGCCCAGCCAGTAGTGGATCACGGCGCCGTAGGGCGGATTCGGCTGGCCGCCGCGGACCAGGAAATCCCAGCGCGACTGCTCGCGGAAACGATACCCGGGGATCGCCGGCAGCAGGGCCAGCGCCTGGCTGCGCGCCTGCGGCAGCGCGCGCAGCGCCGCCAGGCCTTCGAGCACCCACAGCGAGCGGCCACGGGTGGCGACGACGAGGTCGCCGTGGCGGACTTCGAGGTCGGTCACCGTGGTCCGCGGCAGGTTCAGCGTCAGGTCTTCCCAATGCGCGCCGGCGTCGCGCGAGTGCCAGATGCCGCGATCGGTGCCGAGGTACAGCCAGTCCGGATCCTCGCGATCCTCGCGCAGCACCCACAAGAGCAGGTCCGCGGGCAGTCCCTGGCCCAGGCTCTGCCAGCTCGCGCCGTAGTCGCGCGTGCGGAACAGGTAGGGCCTGAAATCGTCGAGCCGGTAGCGATGCACCACGACATACGCACTCCCGGGGTCGCGGCGCGAGGCTTCGATGGATTCGACCGTGCCCCATTCGGGCATGCCGCGCGGCGTGACATTCGTCCAGTGCGCGCCGCCGTCGCGGCTCAGGTGCACCAGGCCATCGTCGCTGCCGACCCAGAGCACGCCGGCGCGCAGCGGCGATTCGGCGATCGAGAAGATCGTGCCGTAGGTCTCGACACCGGTGAGGTCGCCGGTGATCGGTCCACCCGACCACTGTTGCTTGCTCCGGTCGTTGCGTGTCAGGTCGGGGCTGATCGCGCTCCAACTGTGGCCCTGGTCGACGCTGCGGAAGAGCACGTTGGCGCCGTGGTAGACCACGTTCGGATCGTGCTCGGAGCCCGCCAGCGGTGCGGTCCACTGGAAGCGGTAACGCAGCCCGGCCGGGGTCTGGCCGGAGGGATTGGCCGGCCAGGCGCTGACCATGCGGTGCTGGCCGGTGCCGAGCACCGAATGCGAGAGGTAGCCGCCGTACTCCCCGGCGTAGATCGCGCCCGGCGTGCTGCGATCGAACAGCACGTCGCCGGCCTCGCCGCCACCGGCCCACAGCCAGTTGGCGATCGGGTTGTCCTCGTTGACCCAGGAGCGCACCGGCCCGACGGCGGTGCCCCAGTCCTGGATGGTGCCGGCGACCTGGTAGGGCAGGCTGTCGTCGACATCGAGGTTGTAGAACTGCGCGAGCGGCAGCGGCGGCGTGTACCAGCTCTCGCCGCCGTCGCGGCTGAGGTCGAGTCCGCCATCGTTGCCGCTCAGGATGCGGCGCGGATCGGCCGGATCGATCCAGAGATCGTGGTGGTCGCCGTGGTGCGGCCCGGACACCGACTGCACGCTGCGGCCGCCGTCGATGCTGCGCAGCAGCGGCACCTGCGGGATCCACACGATGTCGGCGTTGCGCGGGTCGATGGTCAGCGCGCAGTAGTACCAGGCGCGTTGCCGCAAGGCGCGGTGCGCGTTGACGCGCTTCCAGCTCTCGCCGGCATCGTCCGAGCGGTACAGGCCGCCCTCGGCGGCTTCGATGATCGCGTACACGCGCCGCGAATCGCTGGGCGCGACGCGCACCCCGACCTTGCCCCATTCGCCGTCCGGCAGGCCCGAGCCCTGCAGTTGTGTCCAGGTCTCGCCGCCGTCGGCCGAGCGGTAGAGCGCGCTGCCGGGACCGCCGCTGGTGGCGCTCCACGGCGTGCGCCGGAAACGCCACAGGCTGGCGTACAGGATGTTCGGGTTGTTCGGATCGAGCGCGACGTCGGCAGCGCCGGTGTCCGCGTCCTTCTTCAGCACCAGTTGCCAGGAGCGGCCGCCGTCGCGGGTGCGGTAGACGCCGCGCTCGGGTCCGGGCCCGAAGGGCGAACCGAGCACCGCCGCCCAGGCGACGTCCGGGTCGCGCGGATGCACCACGAGGTTGCCGATCTGGCCGCGCAGCTTGAGCAGGTGCTTCCAGGTCTTGCCGGCGTCCAGCGATTTCCAGATGCCGAGTCCGATCGCAACGTTGCCGCGCGGATTGGCCTCGCCGCCGCCGACGTAGACCACGTTCGGGTCGCTGGGCGCGAGCGCGATCGCGCCGATCGACTGGCTGATCTCGCCGTCGAAGACCGGCTCCCAGTCGAGGCCGTCGTTGACGCTCTTCCACACCCCGCCCTGGGCTGCGGCGGCATACAGCACCGGACTGCCCGGCACGCCGGTGACGCGCGTGAAACGGCCGCCGATGCTGGGCCCGATCAGGCGGTACTCGAGGGCGCCATACGGCGAGTCCTGGCGCTGGTCCGGCGCCTTCGCGAACCCGGTTTCCGGCGCGGACAGCAGCAGCAAGCAGCAGGATGCGAACAGGACGAGCAGGCGCATGGCGGACGCAGGTGTCGACGGGTCGTCCGAGTATGCCGCGCCGTCGCGGGGACATGCTGCGCGTCGGTCGCGCCCCGGAGCACCGCATGCCGCGCAACCCCTGCTACGACCTGCTGTTCGAACCGGGGCAGATCGGCGCGGCGCGCCCGTCGATCGCCGATCCCTTCCTGCCGCGCAAGATGGCCGAGGGCCGCGAGGACGAGATCCGCGAATGCATCGGCTGCAACCTCTGCGTGAGCGGCGACATGCTCGACGCGCCGATCCGCTGCACCCAGAATCCGACGATGGGCGAGGAGTGGCGCAAGGACTGGCATCCGGAGCGCATCCCGGCGTAGCGGTGAGGCCGGCGTCACCGCCTCAGAAGCCGCGCAGCGGCGGATCCTGTGGCCCCCGCTGCAGCCAGTTGCTGCCGCTCCAGCGCGCGCTCGCGCAGGTGGCGTGCAAGGTGTAGGCGTGACGCGAGACCGGCGAGCGGTTGGGCGCGCTGTAGTGCGGCAGCAGGCCGTGGAAACACACGAGCGTACCGGCCGGCACTTCGAGCGGGATCGCCTGCTCGCGCGTGGGCCAGGGCGTGTCGTCCAGGCGCAGCTTGTCGACGCGCCGGCCCGCGCGCACGAACAATTCGCGCAGCGGACCGCGGTGGCCGCCGGGCTGCACCCACAGGCAGCCGTTGTCCAGCGTGGCGTCTTCGAGCGCGAACCAGAAGGTGGTCACCGACAGCGGTTCGGTGTGCAGGAAGGTGGCGTCCTGGTGCCAGCCGACCTCGCCGCCGATGCCGGGCTGCTTGAAGATGTACATCGATTGCCAGATCAGCGGCTGCACCAGCCCTAGATCGCGCGCCAGCGCGGCCAGATCGGGACCGCGCGAGAAGGCGTCGAAGACCGGATCGAGGTCGTGCAGCGCATGGCCAATCTTGTTGATCGACAGTTGCTTGTCCTGGCGCAGGCTTCCGTCCGCGGCGAAGGCTTCCTCCTCGAAGAAGCAGCGGATGCGGGCGACCGAATCGAGGAACCAGTCGTCGCTGGCGAGCGCCTGTTCGCGAGTCGTGAAGACGCTGCGCGACTCGGTGGGATCGAAAGCGTCGATGATCGTCCCGGCGCGCGCGCGCAGCGCGGCCACCGCCTGTGGCGAGCGGAAGCCCGGCAGCACGAGATAGCCCTCACGGCGGAAGAATTCGATTGGATTGGGGGCGAGCATGGTCGGGCGATTCGTCCGCATCGGCGAGCGCGCCCGACGGGCGCCAGCCCGCGAAGCTGCGGCCGGCACCCGACTGACGTCAACTGCCCGCAGGCGTGGGGCGGTCGGTGAGGTCGGCTCGACGGAACTGCTCTCGCGCGTGCGCCGCGGGGCGGGACACGACCTGCATCGACACGCCCATGGACTGCGATTGCAGTATGTTACGGGGTGGATGAGAGGTCGCGGAGGCCGCATGCGACGGATCTGGTTGCCGTGGATCGCCGTGCTGCTGACGTTCGCATCGTCGCCGCTTGTGGCGCAGGATGTGGCGCGTGTCGAGGGCGTGCAGACCCCGCTCGTCGCGCAACCGACGGCTGCCGGCGCCCTCGCTCCGCAGGCGCCGGGCGCGGCCACCGATGCCGTCGCCGGTGTGGATCCCGCCGACGCATCGCTGGCGCTGGCCGCGCGCATCGAGGCCTGGACCGACGCCGTGGCCGGCTACGCGATCGCCGCTGAGCGCGTCGGTGGTATCTCGGTGGCGATCGTCCAGGGTGGTGAGTTGCTGCTGATCAAGGGTTATGGTCTCGCCGGCGTGGATCCGGAGCGTCCGGTCACGCCGCGCACGCTGTTCCGGGTTGGTTCGATCTCGAAGACCGTCACGTACCTCGCGGCGATGCAACTGGTCGAGCACGGCCGTCTCGATCTCGATGCGCCGGTCAACGACTACCTGCCCGACGCCCTGCGGATCCCCGACGATGGCTGGCGCGAGCCGGTGCGTGTGCGTCACCTGCTCAACCACACCGCGGGTTTCGAGGACAGCTTCGCCGGGCATTTGTTCTACGTCGATCCGGAGCGGGCGTTGCGGCTGCCGGACTGGCTGGTGCGCGACCGCCCGCGGCGCGTGCGCGCGCCGGAGTCGGCTGCCGTGTATTCCAACTACTCGGTGGCGCTGCTGGGTCAGATCGTCGCCGAGGTGTCTGGCGCATCCTTCGAGGATTACGTCGAGGCGCGCATCCTGCGTCCGCTGGGGATGGCGACGGCGACTTTCCGCGAACCCTACGACGCCGCGCTCGCGCAGCGCCGCGGCTTGCCGGCACCGCCACCGCCGGAGGTGGTCGCCGAAATCGCCGACGGCCTGCGCTGGAGCGAGGGTCTTTACCAACGCGCGCAGTATGAAAAAGTCAGTCATGGCGCGCCCGCCGGTGGCATGGTTGCGAGCGCGCTGGACATGGCGGCGTGGATGCAGGCACTGCTCGACCCGGCGCGCCTGCAGGCCGCGCGGGTGCTCGAACCGGCGACCCGCGAGCGCATGTTCGCGGTGTCTTTCCGCAATGCGCCGGGCATCGCCGCGATCCGTCATGGTTTCATCGAGTCGCCGCAGCCCGGGCATGCGCAGGCCTTCGGCCACGGCGGCAGCACGCTGCGCTTCATGGCCGACATGCTGCTGTTGCCCGAACTCGGCCTCGGCATCTACATCGGCACCAACAGCGCCAGCGGCGCGCGTCTGCGCGGCCGCTTCGCGCGCCTGCTGCTGGCGGAGTTCTTCCCGACGGTGGCGAGCCCGTCTCCGGTCCCGGCGGATGCCATCGAGCAGGCGGCGCAGGTGGCCGGCAGCTATCTCGTCGACCGCCGCCCGCACGCGCGCTCGGAACGCCTGCTGGGCCTGCTCGGCGGCGTGTTGAGCGTGCGCGATGCCGGCGATGGCGCGATCCTGGTGGCCAGCGCCCTCGATGGTGAGGCGACGCGCCTGGAAGCGGTGGGGGAACTCGGTTTTCGCCATCCGGAAAGCGGAGCGCTGTGGCGCTTCGAACGCGGCGTCGATGGCATGCGTCTGCACGCCGCCTCCGGAGTCTCCGGCGGCCTGCGCGTGACCGGCCTCGCCGATCCACGGTGGTGGATGTTGCTGCTGGCGTTGGCGGGCGTGGCCGCACTGCTCGGCCTGCGCGGTGCCTGGAGGCGGGTGTGGTCGATCGCTCCGAGCACGCCGTCGGAGCGCACCCTCGGCGCCTGGATGTTGTTCGCCGCGCTCGCCTGGGTGGGCGCCTGGGCGCTGCTGCTGAAAGCACTGTTGCGGTTCCTCGTCGACGAATCCGAACAGGCCTTGTGGGCCTACCCCGGCTGGGACTACGCGGGAGCCTGCTGGGGCTTCGTCGTGGCCGGTTCGCTCAGCGTTCTCGCCCTGGTCGCTGCGCTGCGCGCCTGGAGCCGGCCGCGGCGCTGGAGCTTCGGCAGTCACTTCGGATTCGCGCTGCAATTGCTGGTGTATCTCGCCGCCGTCCTGGCAGCCTGGGGGCTCGGCGTGTTCGGCTATAGCGGCTTCGGTTGAGTTCGTCACCGCAGGGTCCGACCCGCGAAGGAGGAAACGCCGGTCATGGATGGTCGACCCGCAAATCCAGCGCGTCGGCGATGGATTCGGCCCAATCGCTTTCTTCCTGGCTTCGCCGCTTGCCGGTCCGATCCACGCGCCTCGCCGCGCCTTCGCTCCAATCATCCGCGGTGCGTACTCCGCCGGGTGCGCAGGGAGCATGGACGGAACCGCATGGGGAAACAGAGCGCAGCTTTTGCGCGCCTTTGCGACCTGCGCCGTTCGCGTCGACGGACTCAGCCGGTGCCTGGATGCAGCGGCAGTTCGCGTTGCAACTCGCGGTAGAGCGCCATCTCGGCGCGGTCGAGGCGGTAGCCGGCCAGCGCCAGCAGGGCGGCATGGCGGTTGGCAGGGGGCTCGTCGCGATCGCCGGCGATCCGGAGCAGGGCGCCGCGCGCGGCCGCTGGGCGCAGGCCCGCGCTGTCGAGTGCGGCGATCGCGGCACCGCGCACGCTGTGATCAGCGTCGCGCAGTGCGTCGAGGCAAATCCCTTCGAGGGCGGAGGCATGCATCCATTGCGAGAGCGCGGGCAGCGCAGCCGCACGCAGCCGCGGCTCGGCGCCGCGCGCAAAGGCCAGCAGTGCGTCGGCGATGGGCGCGGCGTCCTCTTCGGCGAGCAGTCCGGGTTGCAAGGTGGCGACCAGCACCGCCAGCGCCGCCGGGTCGGGTTCCGCATGCAACGCCTGCTGCACCAGCGCACGCACTCCCGGATCTTCGATCGGCAGGGTCGCCAGCCAGCGCCAGGCTTCGGCGCGCCGCGCGGGCTCACCGGAGGCGGCCAGTTCGGCGATCCAGCGCAGCGCTTCGTCGGCAGGCGCGGCTTCCAGCAGCGCCAGCAGGGCCGCGCGCTCGTCGCGGTCGCCGACGGTGCGCAGGCGCGTGCCCAGATGCGTGCGCCAGGCGGCATCGTTGCGGACACGCGCGACGAGCGACTCGAAACTGGCCTCGCCGGCGACGAAGGCGCGCACCGGGTCGGTCGCCGGCACACCGGCGGGCGGCGTGCGCAGTGTCGGTTGGACGCGGGTGACCGCGGGCGCCGCCGCGACGGCCGGGGCCTGCGCCGTCGCGTCGGCGCTCGCACGACCCAGCCGATAGCCGATCACACCGCCGGCGCCCGCGCAGGCGAGCGCCAGCAGCAGCGCCGGCCAGCGCCGGGCTTCAGGGGCAGCGTGGAGCGACATAGCCGTCCGAACCGGTGCGCACGTAGGCGTCGGAGATGTAGCGGCCGCTGCCGATGCGATCCCAGATGCTCGAGGTGCCGTAGGGGCCGGTGACGGTGGTGCCCGGCATCTGGCACTGGATGGTCACGGTGGCGCCGTCGGCAACGGTGCCGACCACCGAATAGCCGGTACCCGGACCGGAACGCACGTTCAGCGGGGTACCGTTGGTGTTGACCACGCCGGTGACGTTGCCACCGCCGCAGGAATTGCGGCTGGTCCAGGAAACGGTGCCGTAGTAGGGCAGGGCGCGGCCGTCGAAACGGATGGGTTGCGCGCTGCCCTGGTAGCGCTCTTCGAAGTGCAGGTGCGGCCCCTGGGAGCCGCCGGTGTTGCCGACGTAGCCCAGACGCTGGCCCTGGCGCACGCTCTGGCCGACACTCACCGAGAAGCTCTGCAAGTGCGCGTACAGGGTGTCGTGGCCGCTGCCGTGGTTGACCACCAGGTACCTTCCATAGCTGCTGTTGCCGAGGTCGCGGCGCACGCTGACGGTTCCCGCAGCGGCTGCCACCACCGGGTCGCCGAGATCGCCGGAGCGGTTCATGTCGACCGCGCGCAGTGGATTGTGATGGCTGAAGGTGGTCAGCGACCAGGTTTCGCCGCAGGCGAAGGGCATCTGGTAGGCAGGTGCCGCCGTGGCCGTGGTGGCCCACAGGATGAGCGTACCCGCACCGCAGAGGGTGCGCAGAAAGGTGTGCATGGTTTCGACTCCCCAGTCGATCCGCCCCGATGACGCGGGCACTGCCCACGGCGCCGCCCGCGGATCGGAACCAGGCCGGCGCACCGCCAATGTCCGGCGCGCGGCGGTGGCGGCGCATTCGGAAACGCTTCGGAAATCCTTCCAAGACCATTCGGGATCACCGCGATCATGTGCACGAAAGGATTTCGTCACCGATCGTGAATGGCAAGCGGCCGGGTCTGCCGGAGGCTCAATCCCGGCGCGACCGCTTTGGGATGCGGGTCGCGCCGGACGAGGGGCGATCGCCTCCGTCCCCCTGGGGGCATCCCGATCACGAGGACGTTCCGATGAACAAGATCATGCTGTGGGTGGGGCTGGGCGCGGGCCTGCTGGCGCAACCGGTGCTGGCGGCGCCGGGTGGCTACGCGGAGGGTGTGTACGCCGATTACGCCGCGGCGAGCACGCAGGCGCTGAATTTCGAGCTGAAGACGCTGCGCGTGGGCTCGACCGAGGCCCTGCGCGGCAGCACCATGATGGAACTGACCGGCGCGCCGCGCTACGCGCTGGTGACCGAGGAGACCGGGCTCAAGCTGGACGGCGCGCGGTTCGCGCCCGTCAACCTGGAAGAGATCTATCTCGACGACCTGGATATGCGGGCGGAGGACTTCGAGAAGGCCGGTTTCCCGCTGGCGTCGGGGCAGTATCGGCTGCTGGAGGTGCGCGCCACGCTCGGCAAGGCCACGCAGACCCACACGGCGGCGGAGTTCTGCTGGAGCGAGCAGGGTCATTGCGTGGTCTTCGATCCGAACATCGACTTCCTCGACTCGGTGGTCAACAACCTGCGGGAAAGGCGCGCCTCCGGCTGGGCGCCGCGCTTCGAGCTGGAACCGGTGGCCGGCATCGATTCGCTGACCGGCTCCGCGGTCAAGGCGCGCCATTGCGGTCTGGCCGACTTCCCCAACTCCACGGCAGCGTCGATCACCTGGGGCGCGTACACTGTGTGGTACAAGAGTTTGGTCGGACTCAAGGTAGTCGAAAAGCGCATCGGCAGCATTCGCGCCGGGGTGCGCTGCGATGCTTCCTGCCGTCCGCAGCCTTACGGCTACGCGAATGCGTCCAGCGCCTGGGCGGTCTACCCGAACAGCGTGCAGTGCGATTTCGCGCACAACCAGGGGACTTCGGGTTCCTCCGCCAAGTACGTCGGCAAGTCCGGCTGCGCGCACCGCTTTGTGCTGGGCGCCAAGTTCAACGCCACTGCCAAGGGCGTGGGCCTCGGCGTCGACGTGCAGATCGACGCGACCGGCGGCGTCGACCAGAACGGCGGCGCGTATCGGACCGCCTGCGCCTGGTTCAACTGAAAACACGATCCGGCTGAGAAAAGACGGCGCTCCCGCGCAGGTGGGGGCGCCGCTTGTTTTGGGGGCATTGGTGGTGCGGGCGGGACCGCCGTCGTTTCAGCCCGGTGGCGGCTCCAGCAGTTCCGGCGGGATCTGGCGTTCTCCTGCCAGGCGCGCGGCATCCGCCGCGGCGCGGCGCCAGCCAGGCAGGTCGCCCTCCGCCCGCCGCACCCGCATCAGCAGCACGGCGCTGTCGAAATCGCGCGCGGGCAACCCGGGGTCGGAGGCGAGCAGATCGGTCAGCTCTTGCGCCGCCACGGCGGTACGGCCCTGCTCCAGCAGCAGCCGGATCAGCGCCTCGTTGGCGGCGACGATCCGTGACTGGCGGTTGAGCGCGTGAGCCAGGCGCAGAGCCTCGCGATAGGCATCCTCGGCCTCGATCCCGCGACCGTTGCCGCCTTCGCGAAGATGATGGCCGCGGGCCAGCCAACCGAAGGTCGTCGCCGGCGCTTGCAGCGTTTTCGGCAACGCGGCCAGCGGCGGCAGTGCCAGCGGCGCTTCCGCGCGCAGGCGGCGGCGCGCCTCGAACCACAGGTACAGCGCCAGTTCGCCCTGGTCGCGATGCGAAGTCGAGACGGACTCCTTCCCATCCTCCGAGTACACGCGCGCATAGGCGGCGGCGCCGTCGACGGCCACCTGGGCATGCCGGCCACGCGCCAGATCCAGTTGCATGCGGTACAGATCCGCGGTGCGCAGGACATCGGCGCTCGCCCGCGCGCGCGAGGGTTCGCGCTCGCTCTCCTCGAGCAATGCGTGCGCCTCGCGCAACTGGCCGGTGCCCAGCAACAGCAGCATCCGCGCACGCAGATAGTCGGTGCGCTCGTCGCTGTCCGCCGACTGCGCTTGCAGAGCCCGCATGCGCTCCAGGGTGACTTGCGCGTCGTCCCAGCGCAGCATGCCGAACTGCAGCGAGAGCATTCCACGCAATCCCAGGAACTGTTGGCCGACCGCGCCGTAGCGCGCAAAGGTCTCCACGCTGTCCTGCACCTGACGCAGCGCCTCCGCCGGTCGACCCTGCAAGGAGGCGATCATCGCCAGCAACTCGCCCGCACTGGCCGCACCGAGTTCGTCGGCATCGGCGAGGAAATGTCGCTGCGCCTGGGTGAAGTCCATGCTCGCGGCCGCGTATTCGCCTGCGGCCGCAGCGCGGCTGCCGCGCAGGATCAGGGCCCGACCCAGGTCGCGCGGCCGCCCATGCGCCTGCAACAGCACCACCGCCTGGTCGATGAGGGCCTCCCAGCCGGGCGCGCCTCGACGCCGCAGCAAGGAGACTTCGAGCATGTCGAGACGCCCCGTCTGTACTGGTTCGAGTTGCGGATCCAGACGCGCCCGCAAGCCCGCGGCGCGCTCCTCGGCCTGCGCGTGGCGGCCCTGCTCCATGTCCAGCCGGATCCGCAGCAGCTCCGCTTCGGGCGACTGCGGTTCGCGCAGTTGCGCGAGCTGACCCAGCGCGGCTTCGAAATCGCGGCTGCGGATCAACTGTTCGATCATGTCGAAGCCTTCGTCCGACGCGGCGATGGCGTCGGGCGATGGCGTGTCGAGCTGGTCGGTGGCCTTGCGCGCGGCGAGCAGCAGGTCGGCATCGTTGACGGCCACATGCAGCGGCCAACCCGCACCCTGCACACGCAGCTCCACCCGCCAGCCTTCGCCTTCGCGATGCACCGTGGGCAGCACCAGACGACTGGCGCCGAGCTCGCGTTGCAGCGCGCCCAGATCGTTTCCGGGCGTGCGGTCGTGCAGGCGCGACAGCACGTTCTCCATGGGCACCACGACCGTACCGCGATGGCGCAGACGCTCGGCGATCAGAGTGGCGATGCCGATGCGCGCCCATTCTTCCTCACCCGGTGCGACCCGTGCCGGCAGCACCCAGACCCAGCCGGGGGCGGGCGCCGGCGCCGGCTGGACCGGTGATTCCAGCGAGGCCGGCCATTCGCGCGTCCGCCACAGGGCCCAGCCGCTGGCGAGCAAGGCCAGGGAGAGCGCCGCGGCCAACCCTGGCCGGATGCGCGGAGCGGCGGCAGCGGGAGCGGGCGGTGTTGCTCGCGCCGGCATCGCTTCCGACGCGGGCATCGTCTCCGGCGCGGGTGTCGCGAGCGGGGCCGTGCCGGTTTCCGCCGCGGACGTCTGCGCGGCTTCGACCTGGACCTCGCCCACGAAGTGATAACCGAAGCCGGATACCGTGCGAATCAGGCGCTGTTGGGCGCCATCGTCGTCGAGCAGTCGGCGCGCAGCCAGCACGGTCTGCGCGAGCTGGTTGTCGGAGACGTTGCTGCGCCGCCACACGTATTCGATGAGCTCGTCGCGACCGACCGCGCGCGCGCGCTGTTCGATCAGGTAGACCAGACAGTCGAATACCCGTCGCGGTACCTCGAGCGCGAGTTCGTCGCGGGTCAATCGACGCGCGATCGGATCGAGGCGAAAATTGGCGAAACGGTAGTTCACCGACGAAGCATAATGCTCCGCGACCGCGCTTCCACGATTCCGACGCGGAGTGAACACCCGCCGCGCTCGGGTCGGCGACGGCCGGTCCGGTCGCGGCGCATCCCCGCCGTTCCGTACAGACAGGAGCTGCTCATGAAATACCTCGATGGATTCGTCCTCGCCGTTCCCAACGCCAACCGTGAGGTCTATCGCGAGTTCGCCGCAAAGGCCGCGGAGATGCTGAAGGAACACGGCGCGACGCGTGTGGTCGAGAGCTGGGGCGACGATGTGCCCGAGGGCAAGCGGACCTCGTTCACGATCGCGACCGAGCGCAAGGAAGACGAGACGGCGGTGTTCTCGTGGATCGAATGGCCGAGCAAGGCGGTGCGCGACGTCGGCATGAAGGCCTTCATGGAAGACCCGCGGCTGCGCGATTTCCCGCCGATGCCCTTCGACGGTCAGCGCATGTTCTTCGGCGGTTTCGAGCCGCTGGTGGACGTGTGATGGATGCTCTCCGCGCGCTCACGCGGCGGCGCACGCGGGCAATGCCGCACGCGGCCGAATCAGCGTCCGCTCGCCACCGCGCCGACGCGTTGTCCGGGAGCTGATCAGCCCGCGTCCCGCAGGCGCTTCCGCGAGTCGATGGCGGATGCGCGGGGGGGCGATTGGATGAATTCCGGCGTCTCACGGACCCCTGCGCAGGCCGATGCGACGGTGGTGGCGAGGAACTGCCGGCATCCGATTGTCCGCGGTGCAACCGCGCGCGCAAAATCGCCCGGGTTCTGACGCGGTCGGGGGACGGATGGACGAGGAGCTGCTGCGCTACCGCGATCTGGATGCGGAACTGGTCGCTGCGGTCAAGGACATCAAGATGCTCAGCACGCTGAGCTGGCCCAAGCGCGTGCAGGACCAGTTCCTCTCCGACTGGAGGGCTGGCCGGCGGCAGTTGCCGCAGATCGAGTACAAGAAGTTCGGTTTCGCCGAGCGTCGCAAGCAGTTGAAGGCGATCGCGCAGCAATGCGACGCTGCGCATCCGATCGGCAACTATCTGCAGCGGACCGCGCACTCCTGGCAGGTGGCCACCCTGCTGCTCGAACACCTCGGCAGCAAGCAGATGACCCAGTATTCGGTACAACTGTATGGCCGCCCCGGCGACCGCATCGCCGGCTCCGCGGTCAACAACCTCGAAGCAGCGCAGCACTTCATCGCCGCGGCCGACGACATCCTCGGCAACGATGCGCTCGGCGAGGTCGAGTACTGCCTGTCGGCCGAAATCCTCAAGCACGAGATGGAACACCGGCTCGCCGAGGTGTTCACGCAGCACAAGGTGAGTGTGGTCGTCGATCCGGATCTGGTCGCCAAGGCCGCTGCCGGCCCCACCCGCATCCGTCTGCGTCAGAGCACCTGCTTTTCGGAGTACGACCTATCGCAACTGCTCGAGCACGAAGCCTTCGTGCACTCGCTGACCTCGCTGAACGGGCGCAACCAGCGCAATCTCGGGAGCCTCGGACTGAACTCGCCGCGGATCACCGCCACCCAGGAAGGCCTGGCGGTGTTTTCCGAGCTGGTCACCGGCTCGATCGACATCATGCGCATGAAGCGCATCTCGCTGCGCATCCTGGCGATCGACATGGCGCTGCACGGCGCCAACTTCATCGAGGTCTTCCACTTCTTTCTCGAACAGGGCCAGAGCGAGACCGAGAGCTTCACTTCGGCGATGCGGGTATTCCGCGGCGTGCCGACCAGCGGTGGCGCCGCGTTCACCAAGGACACCGTCTATCTGCACGGACTGCTGTCCGTGCATACCTTTTTCCGCTGGGCCCTGCGCAGCGGCCGGCTCGATCTCGCACAGCATCTGTTCGCCGGCAAGATGACCCTGCAGGACGTGGTCGAACTCGAGCCTCATGTCGCCAGCGGCTTCATCGACCCGCCAATGTACCTGCCGCCGTGGATGCGCCGCAGCAACGGTCTCGCCGGGTATCTGTCCTTCTCGCTGTTCGTCAACCGGATCCGGCTCGACCAGGTCGAACGGGAGCACGTGCTGATGGGGGTGTGAGCGCTGTTGCATGGTGAGCGTGGCCGCGACCCGTCACTCCGCTCGGCATCCGTGGCAGCGCCACGCTACAATCACGACCCCGCCGATCCGGCGTCGGTCGAATGGTCGCGGTGTGGCCCGCGAGGGTGCGCATCGAGGAAAGTCCGGGCTGCACAGGGCAAGGTGCCAGATAACGTCTGGGGGGCGAGAGCCTACGGACAGTGCAACAGAGAGCAGACCGCCAGCGGCCCGTCGCGAGACGGGTGCGGGCAAGGGTGAAACGGTGCGGCAAGAGCGCACCGCGTCGGTGGCAACGCGCGACGGCACGGCAAACCCCACCTGCAGCAAGGCCGAATAGGGGGAATATGGCGCGGCCCGCGTCTTCCCCGGGTAGGCCGCTTGAGGCCGATGGCGACATCGGTCCCAGAGGAATGACCATTCACGACAGAACCCGGCTTACAGACCGACCCGGGCGGCGGAACTTTTTCGAACAGACGCGACTTCGCTGGCGCGGTGGGTCGTCGTCCACGGGAGCGCGTGCTGGTTGTCGGTTGCTGGTTGTCAGTTGTCGGCAGCTCGCCCGGATCGACGGGTCGCCTCGATCTCGCGCGCTTTGGCTGCCGACAACCACCAGCCCGCTCCTCAATCCGCCGGCAGCAGGTGCGCGTACTCGCGCGCCAGTGCCGCCGGCTGCTCGGATTTGAGCAGGTAGCAGTTGCCGATCGCGAGGCGATCGAGGTGGGTGCCCATGAAGCAGCGGAAGGCGTCCTCGGGCGAGCCGACGACCGGCTCGCCGCGCACGTTGAAACTGGTGTTGACCAGCGTCGGGCAGCCGGTGAGCTCGTGGAAGCGCGACAGCAGCGCGTGGAAACGTGGATTGCTGTCGGCCTGCACGCTCTGCACGCGGGCCGAGTAGTCCACATGGGTCACTGCCGGGATGTTCGAGCGCTGCTGCCGCAAGCGTTCCAGTCCCGAGACCGAGGGGTCGACGGGCAGACGGCAATGCGCAGCCACTGGCGCGACGATGAGCATGTACGGGCTTGGGGCGTCCAGTTCGAAACATTCGCGTGTGCGTTCGGCGAGGACCGCCGGCGCGAAGGGCCGGAAGGACTCGCGGAACTTCACTTTCAGGTTCAGCAGGGACTGGGTGTCGGCGCGCCGCGGGTCGGCCAGAATGGAACGATTGCCCAGTGCGCGCGGGCCGTACTCGGCGCGGCCCTGGAACCAGCCCAGCGCCTGGCCGTCGGCAAGGTCGCGCGCCGCGGTGTCGATCAGTTCGACCTCGGTCAGCCGGCGGTAGACAGCACCTAGGTGGTCGAGCGTCGCGGCAATCTCCTCGTCCGGGAAAGCCGGACCGAGGAAGGCGCCCGCCATGCCGTCGCCGCCAGGTCCCGGCGGCGTGCGCGGCCGGCCTTGCGTGCGATGCCAGTAGGCGAGCGCCGCGCCGAGCGCGCCGCCGGCGTCGCCCGCCGCCGGCTGGATCCAGATCGCGTCGAAACCGCCTTCGCGCAGCAGTCTGCCGTTGGCGACGCAGTTGAGCGCGACGCCACCGGCCAGGCACAGGTGGCGCTCGCCGGTCGCGCGTCGCAGCGACTCCGCGAGTTGGAGCACGATCTCTTCGGTGGTCTGCTGGACCGAGGCCGCGAGATCCAGGTGACGTTTTTCGATAGCGCCCTCGGTGGCGCGCGGCGGGCCGCCGAACAGCGCGTGGAAGCGCGCGTTGGTCATCGTCAGCCCGGTGCAGTAGTCGAAGTAGCGCAGGTCCAGACGGAAGCTGCCGTCGTCCTTGACGTCGACCAGATGCTTGCGGATTGTGGCCGCGTACTTCGGCTCGCCATAGGGCGCCAGGCCCATCAGCTTGTACTCGCCGGAATTGACGCGGAAACCGCAGTAGCTGGTGAAGGCCGAGTACAGCAGGCCGAGCGAATGCGGGAAGTGGATCTCGCGCAGGATGTCGAGATGGTTGTCCGCGCCGATGGCCGCGGTGGTGGTCGCCCACTCGCCGACGCCGTCCATGGTCAGCACCAGCGCACGCTCGAAGGGCGAGGGATAGAAGGCGCTGGCGGCATGCGAGAGGTGGTGTTCGGAGAATGCGATCGGCGCTTTCAAGGCGGTGCCGTGGGCAATCGCCGCCAGCTCGTCGGCGATCAGTTTCTTCTGGAACAGCTTGTCGCGCAGCCAGATCGGCATCGCCGTGGCGAAGCTCGCGAATCCACGCGGTGCGAAACCCAGGTAGGTTTCCAGCAGACGTTCGAACTTGAGGAAGGGTTTCTCGAAAAACACGACCTGGTCGATGTCGGCCAGCGCGACGCCAGCCTGTGCCAGACACCAGCGCACGGCTCGCGAAGGGAAGCGCGCGTCGTGCTTGACCCGGCTGAAGCGCTCCTCCTGCGCTGCGCCGACGATCACGCCGTCGCGCAACAACACGGCAGCGCTGTCGTGGAAATAGGCGGAGATGCCGAGGACGAACATGCGGCGGCGGGTGGAACGGCGGACGCTGGATGATGCCATCCGGCGCAAGTGCGGGTTTTCCGAAAGCAACTGGAACCAGACCGCTGCGTCTTTCCAACACCCGGGAACCCATCGCCCGTGGTCCGTGCCACGGCAGGATTTTGCGCAAACCTTGATCAAACCCGGCCGTTGTTACCGGTTGTTACCTGGCGTGACCGAAGCGCGTGGGTTTCCATGACTCCACTTGTCGAACATCCCCTCCAGGCAGGATCTTCTGGAGCGAGTGTGATGGCGACCCATGTGGCGAAGCGGTGCGATGCAGCGGTGTGCGGGCAGTGCGAGCAGCCTTGCGTGCTCGGAACCCTGCAATGCGGCCTGCGTCTGGATTTGCGCGAATTCCCCGAGCTGAAGGAGCGTCAACTTGCCCGCGGCGACTATCTGTTCCATGCCTCGGGCGCCTTTGAATCGCTCTACGCGGTGCGCAGCGGCATGCTCAAGGTCTCGGTGCTGACCGAGGACGGCCGCGAGCAGATCACCGGATTTTTCCTCCCCGGTGACCTCGTCGGACTGGATTCGGTAGGACTACGGCAACACGCGAGTTCCGCGGCGGCCATCGACGACACTGTGGTTTGCGAACTGCCCTTCGCGGTACTCGAACGCCACGGCCAGTCGGTGCCGCGCATCCAGGCGGCGCTGTTCCGCATGCTCTCCGGCCAGATCCGCCGCGAACAATCGACCCTGTTGCTGCTGGGTTCGTTGCGTGCCGAAGAGCGCCTGGCGCAGTTCCTGATTGACCTCTCCGAGCGCGTGCACAGCGACACCCAGTGCGGCAGCGCGATCGGTATGCCGATGACTCGTGAGGAGATCGGCAGCTACCTTGGACTCAAGCTGGAGACGGTCTCGCGTACCTTGTCGAAAATGCACCGCGACGGCGTCATCGAGGTGGTCAAGCGCGGTGTGCGCATCCGCCAGGTGGACCGGTTGCGTCGGCTCGCTGGTCTGGCCGTGCGCCCGCAGGGCGATTCGGCCCACCGCCGCGGACACTGAGTCGATGGCCAACGCATCGCCATTTCCGCTGATCGGCGTGGTAGAGCCGGATGCCGACGTGCGCGAGTTCATCGAGGTCTTGCTGCGACGTGCTGGGTACCGCTGCGAGTCCTTCGTCAGCGCCGAACGCTTCGAACACGCCGCCGCCACCCGCGATTACGCCTGCGTGATCACCGACGCCGATCTGCCGGGCATCGACGGTCTGGAACTGGCGCGCCGGGTGCAGGTCTCGGCGCATCCGGTGCCGGTGATGCTGCTGACCTCGGATTCCGACAGCGAGTTGCAACGCGCCGCGCGCGCCGCGCATGTGTTGCAGGTGCAGCGCAAGCCACTCGGCGTACGCGAATTCCTGCAGTCGGTGGGGACGGCGCTGGGACGGGCTTGAGAGCCGGTCGTCGGCAGCGATACCCACCCTTCAATACCGCGGCAGCGCCGCCACCGGGCAGCGTTGCGCGCGTTCGCGCGCAGCGGTCGACGTGTTCGGATCGCCGAGCGCGTCGCGGCTTTCGGCGATCAGCAGCCAGTTGCGCATGCACCACTCGCCGATGCGCGAGCCCAGGTCGTAGCTCTTCATCGCCAGCTTCTCGGCGTCGAGGAACTGCTCGACACGCAGCAGCGATTCCGCCTTGAGCTGCCACAGCCGCGGGTTCTCGGGCTCGATCGCCAGGGCTGCCTCGATGCGCGCGTGCGCCTGCCGGTACGCGCCTTCCGCCTCCAGGCGCGCCGCTTCTGCCAGCAGGTGGTCGACGGCGGGATTCTGCAGCGGCGCGATCTCGACCGCCGAGCGCGTGCTGGCCGCGGCCTGGCGCAATTCGGCGACGCGGTCGCGCGGCGGCGGCGGTGGCTCGGGTGGCGGCGGCGGCGTGCTCGCGCAGCCGGCGAGCAGCGAAGTGAGGAGCAGCAGGCAGTGGCGGGCGTTCATCGACCTGGTGTTGCCGTGAATGCGGTTATGGAACGGTGTGTGGAGCAAAGCTGAGGCCAGTACCCGTCGTGCCGGTCATGGCAAGCACGACATCCATGCTTGCGCGTGCAGCGCGCGCGATGACCGATTCAACGGATCCACAAACGGTCGGCGATCACGGCGAGGTCGACCCGGCCGGGCAGTCGCCAGCCCCGGAAGGGCGTGTTCTTGCCGCGGCTCATCATCGTCGCCGCATCCAGCGTGTATTCGGCGCGTGGATCCACCAGCACGAAGTCCGGCAGCGCGCCCGCTTCCAGCGTCGGCAGCGGCAGGCCGAGGATGCGCCGCGGCGCCAATGCCGCGCGCTCCAGCCAGGCGCTGCGTGAGAGTACCCCCTCCTGCACGAGCTTCAAACCGAGGCCGAGGAAGCTGTCGACGCCGGAGGCGCCGGGCTCGGTGGCCGGGAAAGGTCGCAGCTTGGCATCCGGATCGTGCGGCTGGTGGTCGCTGCAGACCGCGTCGATGGTGCCGTCGGCGAGCGCGGCGCGCAGCGCGTCGCGGTCGGCGCTGGTGCGCAAGGGCGGCAGCAGGTGCGCGTCGGCGCGGAAGGGCAGCACATCGTGTTCGTTCAGGAACAGGTTCGGCATCGCCACGTCGGCGCTGACGCGCAGGCCGCGTCGGCGCGCGTCGGCGATCAGGGCGACGCTGCGTGCGCAGGAGAGGCGCGCGAAGTGGGCGCGCACACCGGCTTCCTCGACCAGCATCAGGTCGCGCGCCAGCGCCAGCGTCTCGGTGGTCTCGGGGATGCCCGGCAGGCCCTGCAGCGCGGCCACCCGGCCCTCGTGCGCGACGCCGCCGGCGCCGATCCACGGGTCGATCGCCTGCAGGTGCACCGGCAGGTCCAGCGAGGCCGCGTACTGCAGTGCGCGCCGCAGCAGGTTGCTGTTTCCGAGCGGGCGTCCGATGTTGCCGACCGCGATGCAGCCGGCGGCGCGCAACGCGCCCATTTCGGCGAGCGCTTCCTCGCCGAGATCGCGAGTCAGTGCGCCGATCGCGTGCACGGTGGCGCCGCGACCTTCGCGGGCGCGCCGCAGGATCAGTTCGACGACTGCGGTCGAATCGACCGCCGGGCGGGTATCCGGCGGCAACACGAGATGGGTGATGCCGCCGAGCAGCGCCGCGGTGACCTCCGAGCGGATATCGGCCTTGTGGGTGGCGCCGGGCTCGCGCAGGCGCGCGGCGAGGTCGACCAGCCCCGGGATCAGCCAGCGGCCGCGGCCGTCGACTTCCTCGGCGCCGCGCACTTGGGAGGGTTTCGGATCCATGCCGAGCACCTGACCTGGCACGAACAGCAGATCAACGGCGCGCTCGCTGCCGAGGTGCGGGTAGCACAGTGTGGCGCCGCGGATCAGTACCTTGCTCATGCCGGTACCTGCGCGCCGAGGATGTGGCTCATCACCGCCATGCGCACCGCGAGGCCGTTCGAAACCTGCTCCAGGATCACCGAACGCGGGCCGTCCGCGACCTCGCTGGCGATCTCGACGCCGCGGTTCATCGGTCCCGGGTGCATCACGATGCAATCCGGCTTGGCCAGCTTCAGGCGCTCGGCCGACAGCCCGTAGCGGCGGAAATACTCGCCCTCCGACGGCAGGAAGGCGCCGCGCATGCGCTCGCGCTGCAGGCGCAGCATGACGATCACGTCGGCACCGGTGATGCCGGACTCGATGTCGGTGTGCACCTGCACACCGAGTTCCTCGATGGCCGGCGGCAGCAGCGTGCGCGGACCGACCACGCGCAGTTCGCCGGCGCCGAGGATGCCGAAGGCGCGCAGCTCCGAGCGCGCCACGCGCGAGTGCAGCACGTCGCCGACCACGGCGATGGTCAGATCCTCGAAGCGCGGCTTGTGGCGGCGGATCGTGTAGGCGTCCAGCAGCGCCTGGGTCGGGTGTGCGTGGCGGCCGTCGCCCGCGTTCAGCACCGCGGTGCCGGGCGCCGCGTGTTCGGCGATGAAATGCGCGGCGCCGGAGTCGGGGTGGCGTACGACGAACATGTCGCAGTGCATCGCCTCGAGCGTTGCCAGGGTGTCGAGCAGGCTCTCGCCCTTGCTGGTGGAAGACGACGCCACATCGAGGTTGACCACGTCCGCGCTGAGCCGCTCGGCGGCCAGCTCGAAGGTGGTGCGGGTGCGCGTCGACGCCTCGAAGAACAGGTTGATGATGGTGCGCCCGCGCAACAGCGGCAGCTTCTTGTTGCCGCGCAGCGCGACCCCGCGCAGCGAGTCGGCGGCGTCCAGCAGCTCCTCGACCAGCCGCCGCGGCAGGCCGTCGATGGTGAGCAGATGGCGCAAGCGGCCATCGGGGGTCAGTTGCAGGCTCATGCCCGGCGCTCCGCGGGCATGCGGGCACGCGGGCACGAGGGCACGAGGGCACGTGGGTGCGCGGATACGGGGGCGCGCGGGCGGGAAGGCGCCACGGCGTGCAGGATCCACTGGGGGCAGGCATGCAAGGTGTGGATGGGGAGCGCGTGAGCGCGGGGAATGGGGCTTTTCGCGTGCCCTCGTGCCTTCATGCCCTCGTGTCTTCCAGACTGCGCGGCACTCATCCTCGCTCCACCAATTCCAGCCGCAGCGGCGCGGGGCCGCGCAGCTTGACCTGCTGCCGCGCCGGCAACGCCAGGCGCGCACCGCAGGCGCTGGCTTCGATCGGCAATTCGCGGCCGTTGCGCGAGATCAGCACCGCGAGGGTCACGCTCGCCGGGCGGCCGTAGTCGAAAAGCTCGTTGAGTGCGGCGCGGATCGTGCGGCCGGTGTAGAGCACGTCGTCCACCAGCAGCAAGTGACGGCCCTCGACTTCGAAGGGGATGCGCGAGGGGCGCACCGTCGGGTGCATGCCGACGCGGGTGAAGTCGTCGCGGTAGAAGCTGATGTCGAGCTCGCCGATCAGGCCCGCCTGGCCGAGCGCGCATGCCAGATGCTGCGCCAGCCACACGCCGGCAGAGTGGATGCCGACCAGCAGCGGCTCGGCGATGCCGTGCCCGGCCAGATGCGCGCGGGTGCTCACCACCAGCGCGTCCAGCAGAGTTTCGATGGCGGGCAATTGCATCAGGATGTCCCGAGATAGTTTTCGAGAATCACGGCCGCGGCGTGCGCATCGATCTCGACTGCATGTTTGCGCCGTGCATTCCCGGCGGCGCGTTCGGCGGCGAATTGGCGGCGCGCGACCTGGGTGGATCCGCGCTCGTCCTGTTGCACCACCGGGCGCCGGTAGCGCTCCTGCACGCGCCCCGCGAAGCTGCGCGCGCGTGCGGTCATTGGCTGCTCGCCGCCGTCGCGCGTCAGCGGCAGGCCGACGACGATACCCTGCGGCTGCCACTCGCCCACGAGCGCATCGAGGGCCCGCCACAGTTGCGGTTCCGGCAGCATCGCCAGCGTGCGCAGCGGTCTTGCACGGCCGGTCAGTTCGTTGCCTACGGCGACGCCGAGATCGCGGGTGCCGACATCCAGGCCCAGCCAGATGCCGCTGCCCGTCATCTCAGGCATGCCCGGCGTAATCGATGAGCAGGCGCATGTCGACGCCGGCCAGCATCGCCGCCGCCTGCCAGCGCGTTTCCAGCGGCGTCTCGAACAAGATCGAGCCCTGGGCCGGCACGCTCAGCCAGGCGTTGCCGCGGATCTCGTCCTCGAGCTGACCAGCGCCCCAGCCGGCGTAGCCGAGTGCGACCAGCGCACGCTGCGGACCGCGCCCCTGCGCCATCGCCGCGAGCACATCGCGCGAGGTGGTCACCGCCACCTCGTCGGAGACCTTGAACGTGGAATCCCAGGCGTCGCCCGGCGCGTGCACGACGAAACCGCGGTCGGTCTGCACCGGTCCGCCGGCGTAGACCGGCTGCTCGGCAAGGCCGCGAACCGAGGTGCTGATCTGCATCTGCTCGAGCACTTCGCCGAGTCGGAAGTTCGACAGCCGATTGACGACGATGCCGAGGGCGCCCTCGGCGCTGTGCTGGCACAGAAAAGTGACGCCACGCGAGAAGTTCGGATCGGCCAGGCCCGGCATCGCGATCAACAGGTGATTGGCGAGGTAGGTGGGTTTCAGCATGACCTCGATTGTAGCCTGCATCGGCCCCGGAATGACGGGCTGCAAGCAGGTTGGTTGGCGCTCATCGGGTGCCGACGGGCGGCGTGGATGGCGTGCCGGCCGTCACAACCGGCGTCGGGAGACGCGCGCATACTGCGTCGCCAGGGGCCAGAACCCGGGGGCAGCATGCACGCAATGAATCGTTGGGGTCGCTGCGCGGTCGCCGCGCTCGCTTGGGTGGCGTCCTGGCCGATGCTGGCGCAGGTTCCAGGCGGTCAGGTCTTCCGCGGCAATTTCGAGAATGTCGCCGATGCGCCGGCGAGCGACGCCGAAGCCGCACGCTTCCTGACCCAGGCCACCTTCGGGCCGACGCGCGCCGAGATTGCGCGTCTGCGCGGCATCGGCTACGACCAGTGGCTGGATCAGCAGTTGGACATGCCGGCCACGCTGACCCGACCGTGGCTGGACCAATTGGCGGCCAATCCGGAGTTCTCGCTGAATTCCGGCCACCGCGTCGACCGCTTCTGGACCCAGGCGGTGTTTGGTCAGGACCAGTTGCGCCAGCGCATGGCCTTCGCGCTGAGCCAGATCCTGGTCGTCGCCGACAGCGGCGGCATCGACACGCGGATGATCGCCGAGTATGCCGACCTGCTGACGCGTGGCGCCTTCAGCAGCTATCGCAGCCTGCTCGGGCAAGTGACCTTCAGCCCGACCATGGGCCAGTGGCTCACCTATGTGCGCAACCGCGCCGCCTATGCCAGCGGCGGCTCGATCGTGTTGCCGGACGAGAACTATGCGCGCGAAATCATGCAGTTGTTCTCCTTTGGTCTGGTCAAGCGCAACCTGGATTTCTCGCTGCAATTGACCGGCGGCCAGCCGACCCCGACCTACGACAACACCATCATCGGCGAGCTCGCGCGGGTGTTCACCGGCCTTTCCTACGGGCGCACCAATTTCGCCGGCGCCACCTTCGGCAACAACACCAACGTGGATTTCATGCTGCCGATGATGTGCTTCCCGATGGTCAGTGCCAGCAACACCAATTACAGCGCGAATGGCGTGACCTACCACGACAACGCCGCCAAGACCATTTTCGACGGCATCGTCCTGACCGCGGTGGGCAACAACGCCGCCGGATGCAATCAGGACATCAACGCCGCGCTCGACCGCATCTTCAACCACGCCACGGTGGCGCCCTTCATCAGCCGCCAGTTGATCCAGCGTTTCGTCACCAGCAATCCGTCGGGCGCCTACATCCAGCGCGTCGCCACGGTCTTCAACAACAACGGTGCCGGTGTGCGCGGCGACCTCGGGGCGGTGATCCGCGCGGTGCTGATGGACAGTGAGGCGCGCAATTCGCCGAGCGGCAATTTCGGCAAGCTGCGCGAGCCGGTGCTGCGCATGAGCGCGCTCTGGCGCGGACTGGACGTGGTTCAGGGCCAGCCGGTGCCAGCCGGCAGCAGCGATGTCGGCAACATCTCGATGACCCTCGGATTCGACAGCAGTTTCGGCCAGCGGCCCTACAACTCGCCGACGGTGTTCAACTTCTACGAGCCGGACTTCCAGAATCCCGGCCCGCTGCAGAACGCGAACCTGTTTTCGCCGGAGTTCCAGATCCTCAACGAGTCCTCGGTCTCGCGGATGAACAACACCATCCAGAACCGCGTGGCCGACACCGGCTGGTTCACCGTCGCGGGCATCTACACCTGCGGCGCGGCCACCCGGCCCTGTGTGCAGTACGACAGCTACATGACGATCATCCAGACCGCCAACGCGACCACCTATGGCCAGTTGATCGACGAGCTCGGCCTGCGCCTGATGTATGGCGGGATGAGCAGCAACATGCGCAGCACCCTGCTGACCATGCTGACCTCGCAGGCGACGCCGACCACCAATGACCAGCGCCGCGACCGTATCCGCGACGTGATCCGAGTCATCGTGATGTCTCCCGAATTCGCCGTGCAGCGCTGAGGAGTAAGCCATGTCCCGCATCCGCCGCGAACAGCGCCGCGACTTCCTGAAACACTTCTGCGCCACCCTGGCCGGCGGCTCGGCACTGTCGCTGATCCCGCAGCTGCGCCTGATGCAATCGGCACTCGCCGCCGAGCCCCTCGGCGATCCGAACTACCGCGCGCTGGTGTGCGTCTTCCTCAATGGCGGCAACGACTCCTTCAACTGGCTGGTGCCTTCGGACACCACCCGCTACAACGAGTACTCGACCGCGCGCGGCGGCGTGTACAGCGGGGCCAACGGCCCGCTCGGACTCGCCCAGAACGTGCTGCTGCCGGTCAACATGACCGGCCCGGGCGGCGCGGCGCTGCCGGCGGGCCAGTTCTACGGACTGCACCCGGCCTGTGCCGACTGGACCAGCATCGACGACAACGGTGCTCAAACCACGATGCCGGGTCTGCAGAGCCTGACCAACCAAGGCAAGGTGGCCTGGATCACCAACGTCGGCACCCTGGTGGTGCCGCTGACCAAGGCCACCTACAGCAATCCGTTGCTCCCGAAGCCGCCGCAACTGTATTCGCACAACGACCAGACCAACCTCTGGTTCCAGGGCCGGGAAACGGCGAATTTCCGTTTCGGCTGGGGTGGCCAGATCGCCGATCTGCTGTTTGCCCAGAACCAGCCGATCCCGGGCAGCAGCCCGGCGCTGACGGTGCCGATGAACATCTCTTTCTCCGGCAGCAATCGCTTCCAGGTCGGCACCCAGGTGGTGCCCTACCAGATGTCGAGCTGCGGCAACCCGAACGGCGGCAATCCCTTCCCGGGATCGATCGTCGGTACCAATTTTGCCAACTGTTCGGGCACCAGCGCGATCTCCAGCTTCCGTTCCTGCTCGACCGCCGGGCTGAATGCGCGCGAGCAGGCCCTGTGTGCACTGCTGAACACGCCGGGATCGGGCCTGCTGGGTTCCGAACACGCCACGACGATGCGCCGCTCGATGGACCTCGCCGGTCAGATGGGGGCCATCCTGGCCGGAACCCCCAACAACTCGTTGTTGACCACGCCTTTCCGTGCGCTCGCCGACGACCAGGCGGTGGCCGGCTACAACCTGGCCGCGGACGGCAACAACAGCCTCGCCGAGCAATTGGCGATGGTGGCCCGCATCATCAAGATGCGCGCCCAGCTCGGTCAGACCCGTAACATCTTCTTCGTCTCGATCGGTGGCTGGGACACCCACGCCGGACAGATGCCGGATGACGGTCAGCCGCGTCTGCTGCGGCGCGTCTCGCGTGCGCTGGGCTCCTTCTATCGCGCACTCGTCGAGATGGGCGTCGAAAACAGCGTCACCACCTTCACGATGAGCGAGTTCGCGCGCACCTTGAACTCCAACGGCGACGGCTCCGACCACGCCTGGGGTGGCGTGCAGTTGGTCATGGGCGGCGCGGTCAACGGTGGCGCGGCCACCCAAGGCCGCCTCTACGGCACCTGGCCGAGCATGACCCTGAACGGTCCCGACAGCTTCTCGCGCGGGCAGATGATCCCGACCACGGCGATGGACCAGATCGGCGCCACCCTGGCGAGCTGGATGGGCGTCTCGCCGGCCCAGGTCAGCACGATCTTTCCGAACCTGGGGAACTTCCCGACGGGCAATCTCGGGTTCATGTAGGGCGGGCCGCTGCGCGGCCCGGTGAGTGGTCCGCACGGCTGTGCCGC
This sequence comes from Lysobacterales bacterium, assembly GCA_019187485.1. Classification (GTDB taxonomy): domain Bacteria; phylum Pseudomonadota; class Gammaproteobacteria; order Xanthomonadales; family SZUA-5; genus JADKFD01. Next base: position 38,235 of record JABAQR010000020.1, read on the forward strand.
GCTCAGTGGTGAGTAGTGAGGAAGAGCTGGCGAACCGGCGCACACCGGTCTGGTCGGCTCTTACTCACTACTCACCGCATCACCGCATCACCGCATCGTCACATCTCCCGCCACGAACTGCCAGGTCCGCGTGATGTGCAGCACGTCGATCTCTTCCTGGCCGTGAGGAATCGGGGTAAACGGGGCGGCCAGTTGGACGATGCGGGTGGCGGCGTCGTCGAGTACCGGCTGGCCGGAACTGCGGATGATGTCGAGCCGCTCCAGGCTGCCGTCCTGGTTGATCGCCACGGTCAGCACCAGGCTGCCTTCGAGGCCGCGGCGGCGCGCTTCGTCCGGATAGTTCAGGTTGCCGACGCGCTCCACGCGCGCCACCCAGGCGGCCATGTAGTTCGCGTAGGCATATTCGCGCGTGTTTGCCGAGATGAACTTGCGCTTCGGGCGCTTGGCGTAGGCCTGCGCCTGACGGTCCAGTTCCGAGGCGAGGCGCGCCATTTGCATGTTGCGCTCCATCGGCACCGGCTCACGCGGCAGTGGCCGCGCGCGCCGCTCCTCTTTCGGTGCGACCGAGCTGACCTTGAGATCGGCGCGATCCTGGGTCAGCACCGGGGTCGGCGCGCGTTCGGCCGGAGCGGGATCGGGCGCCGCGGCGCGCACCGGCATTGGCGCGACGCCCTCGTCGGGCTTGGGAATCGGCGAGGAAAACACCTGCGTGGGCCGTTTCGCCTCCTCGCTGGTGCCGCCGCCGGCCTGCGCCGCATTGGCCAGGAAATCGGCTTTGTCCGGCGTTTCCTGGGTAGCGGCCTGGACCAGCACCACGTCGAGCGCCGGCAGCGCCGAGCCCGGCGTGTCCTCGTCGTCGAAGCCAACGCCGAAGATCAGCACCGCATGCACGACGGTGGCGAACAGCAGCGTCAGCGACAGCCGATCACTGCTGTCGATCAGTGCGGGGCTCACGGGCGCAACGCCTCCAGCCGGTCGAACAGGTCACCGGCAATGTTGAGCCCGAAAGCGGCATCGAGCTCGCGCACGCAGGTCGGGCTGGTGACGTTGACTTCCGTGAGATAGTCGCCGATCACGTCCAGGCCGACGAACAGCAGCCCGCGGCGCCGCAGTTCCGGGCCGACCTGCGCGCAGATCCAGCGGTCCCGTTCGGACAGTGGTTGGCCGCGTCCGCGACCGCCCTTGGCGAGGTTGCCGCGGAACTCGCCGGCCTGAGGGATGCGGGCAAGTGCGTAGGGTACCGGTTCGCCGTCGATCATCAGGATGCGCTTGTCGCCTTCGCTGATCTGCGGGATGTAGCGCTGCACCAGGGCCGCGCGCGATCCTTCGCCGGTGACGGTTTCGAAGATCACGTTGAGATTGGGGTCGCCCGCAGCGACACGGAAGATCGACGTTCCACCCATGGAATCGAGCACTTTGGCCACGCATTCGCCGTGCTCGTCGATGAAGGCGCGCAGATCGGCGGGCAGACGCGACACCAGGGTGGGTGGGCAACACTGCGGGAACAGCGCGGTAAACAGCTTTTCGTTGGCGTCGCGCAGGGCGGCCGGGCGATTCACCACGCTCGCACCGCAGGCCTCCGCACGCTCCAGGATCTGGGTGTCGTAGAGGTATTCGGCATCGAAGGGCGGATCCTTGCGCAGCAGGATCCAGTCGAACTCCGTGGCATCGCGGAGATTCGCGGTGTCCTGTTCGAACCATCCTGCCGGATCGTCCTTGACGCGTGTCTTGCGCGTGCGCAGCCAGGCGCGACCATCGCGCAGACCCAGATCGCGTTGTTCCAGCACGTGCAACTCGTGGCCGCGGCGCTGCGCCTCGAGCAGCATCGCGAAGGTCGTGTCCTTGTGAATTTTCAGCTTCTGGATCGGGTCCATCAGCACGGCCAGCCGACGGGGCATGCGCCAACTCCTTGAAAGCTTGGGGTTTGCCGCCCGGCTTGCGAGGCCGCTCCGGGGGGGCTCGCCTATTATGCCTGCGCAGGTGCAAAATCCCCTGTATCGTGACCGTCGAGGTGCCGCGTACGCAGGGGGGATCTGCCCGCGGGAATCCAGCAAGCACAAATACTTGCAACGCAAACTTGACATTCGATGGAGGCTTGGCTAAAGAGCCTCCGGGGGAGTCCCGGCGATCCGGCGATGGCCATCGGTTCGCGGGGCCGCGATCACGTCGGCTGTTGCCGACCCCGGGGCGGCGCCTGGTCGTCTCGCGAACCAACGTGGCGGAGGTGGGAGTGGACGAGTCGCAGAACAAGGGAAACCTCGCCGGGCTGCGAGTGATGGTGATCGACGACAGCAAGACCATCCGCAGGACTGCCGAAACGCTGCTGAAGAAGGAAGGCTGTGACGTGGTCACCGCCACCGATGGGTTCGAGGCGCTCGCCAAGATCTCCGATCACCAGCCGCACATCATCTTCGTGGACATCATGATGCCGCGTCTGGACGGCTACCAGACCTGTGCGCTCATCAAGAACAACCAGGTGTTCAAGGGCACGCCGGTGATCATGCTGTCGAGCAAGGACGGTCTGTTCGACAAGGCGCGCGGGCGCATCGTCGGCTCCGAGCAGTACCTGACCAAACCCTTCACGCGCGAAGAGCTGCTCGGCGCGATCCGTCGCTATGTCGACGCCCGTACCGCGGTACCGCAGCACTGAGCGTAGTCCGATGGGGAGGTCAGCATGGCGCGGATACTGATCGTCGACGACTCGCCCACGGATGTCCGCGTGCTGAGTGGCATGCTCGAGCGCGCCGGTTTCCAGACCAGCTCCGCGGCGAGCGCCGAGGACGGCATTGCGAAGGCGCGCCAGGAACTGCCGGACCTGATTCTGATGGACGTGATCATGCCCGGCACCAACGGTTTCCAGGCCACGCGCACGCTGAGCCGAGACCCCGCGACTTCGCACATCCCGGTCATCATCTGCACCACCAAGAACATGGAGACGGATCGCATCTGGGGCATGCGTCAGGGTGCCAAGGACTTCGTGACCAAGCCGCCCAACGAGCGCGACCTGATTGCGCGCATCCAGTCCCTGCTGAAGTGACGACGAGACCCGCTCGATGATCGATCTGCCCGAGAGCGCTGCGCTGAATCCCTTCGAGATCCTGCTCGACTACGAACGTCGCAGTCTCGCGCACGTCGCCGGCCTGCCCGAGCAGCTCGATGCGCCCGGCCTGTGGCGTGCCATCGCCTACCGCCTCGGCGATGCCTTCCTGGTCAGCGACATCTCGGAAGTCAACGAAATCCTGATGTTCCCGCAGATCACGCCGGTTCCCGGAACCAAGGCGTGGCTGCTCGGCATCGCCAATGTGCGCGGCAACCTCGTCACCGTCGTGCATCTGCGCGGTTACCTCGAAGGCGAGCCTTTCCGCGTCAACGAGCGCACGCGCGTCCTCGTGGTGCGCCAGGCGACCGGCGCCGTGGGCCTGGTGGTGGACGAGGTGCTCGGCCAGCGCAGCTTCGTCGAGGAGAACATGCGCGACATCGAGATCTATGCAGATGCACCGGTCTCACGCTTCCTCGAGAGCGAATACCGGCACGGGCAGTCGAGTTGGGGTGTTTTCAGCATGAACGCGCTCATGCGGGCGCCGGATTTCATGCAGGCTGCGGCCTAATGGCCGCCTTCGGGGTTTGACGGTACGACTTGGGGGTTACACAGCGATGAGTGCGGCAGCCGGCGGAATCCAACAGCGCGAAAGCTCGACTTTGCTCGCCATCCTCGTGGTGGTGCTGCTGGTGGGCCTCGTGGGCCTGATCGCGAACTTCTTCTTCGCGAACGTCAACAACAACGAGGACCGCGCCGCGATCGGCCTCTCGACCGACATCCGGGTGTACTCGCAGCAGCTCGCGAAATTCGCCGCACAGGCGGCGAGCGGTCAGCCTGAGGCCTTCGACGAACTGTCGGAGATCAAGGGCATCATCCAGTCGCATCTGCGCAAGCTGGAGGATGGCGATCCGACCGAGGGCGTGCCCTCGATCCGCAAAAACCCCGAGGTCGAAGTCGCGCTCACTCGCGTCAAGGACACCTGGGCACCGATCCAGCAGGCCGCCGATGTCATTCTCGCCCGCCGCGACGTCGTCGAGGACCTGAACGCCACCGCCACCGAGTTCCAGGACAAGATCCCGCTGCTGCAGGCGCGTTCGGACGAGATCACCCAGTTGCTCGCCACCCGCGGCGCCCCTCAGGACCAGGTCTACGTCGCCGGCCGCCAGATGACGCTCGCCGATCGCATGCTGCGCCGACTCAACGAAGTGCTGCAGGGTGGCCAGACCGCCTCCACCGCTGCCGACGGCTTCAATCGCGACGCCGCGGTCTTCGGCCAGATCCTGGACGCGCTGCAGAACGGTTCCGAAGAGCAGGGCATCCGCGCGATCCAGGTGCCCGAGGCGCGCAATGTGTTGAGCGAGATCTACTCGATCTTCCAGGAACTCGGCCAGTACGTGGAGAGCATCACCACCGGCGCCATCGATCTGATCGACGTGCGCGAGGCCGCCAATACGGTGTCGCTGGATTCCGAGCAGCTGCTCGAGGACGCCGAACAACTGTCGGTGGAATACGGCGAACAGGCCGGACGACGCACCTTCCCTTCGCTGATGGCCGCCATCGCCTCCGGCGCATTGGCGGCACTCGCCCTGGTGCTGTTGGCGATCTTGATCTACCGCGACCAGGCGCGCCGCTACAAGATCACCGCCGACCTCAACCAGCGTAACCAGGAAGCCATTCTGCGCCTCCTCGACGAAATGGGATCGCTCGCAGAAGGCGACCTCACGGTGAAGGCAACCGTGACCGAGGACATCACCGGCGCAATCGCGGACTCCATCAACTTCGCGGTGGAAGCACTGCGCAGCCTGGTGACCACCATCAACGAGACCGCCGTGCAGGTGGCCGCCGCCGCCCAGGAAACCCAGGCCACCGCGATGCACCTCGCCGAGGCCGCCGAGCACCAGGCGCAGCAGATCACATCGGCCTCGGCCGCGATCAACGAAATCGCGGTCTCGATCGACGAGGTGTCGCGCAACTCGGCCGAGAGCGCCGACGTGGCGCAACGCTCGGTGCAGATCGCCGGCAAGGGCGCCGCGATCGTGCGCCAGACCATTCAGGGCATGGACAACATCCGCGACCAGATCCAGGAAACCTCCAAGCGCATCAAGCGCCTGGGCGAGTCCTCGCAGGAAATTGGATCGATCGTCGAACTGATCAACGACATCGCCGAGCAGACCAACATTCTGGCGCTGAACGCCGCCATTCAGGCGGCCTCCGCCGGTGAGGCCGGGCGCGGATTCGCGGTCGTCGCGGACGAGGTGCAGCGCCTCGCGGAGCGCTCCGCCAACGCCACGAAGCGTATCGAAACACTGGTGCAGACGATTCAGTCCGACACCAACGAAGCGGTGAGCTCGATGGAGCAGACCACCGCGGAAGTGGTCGCCGGCGCGCGCCTCGCCGAGGACGCGGGCCTGGCGCTGGGCGAGATCGAAAAGGTGTCGAACGACCTCGCAGACCTCATTCAGAACATCTCGCAGGCCGCACGCCAGCAGTCGGCCGCCGCGACCAACATCTCGGCGACCATGGCCGTGATTCAGGAAATCACCACCCAGACCTCGGTGGGCGCCAGCCAGACGGCGGAGTCCATCGGCAACCTGGCCCAGCTCGCCGCCGACCTCAGACGCTCGGTGGCCGACTTCAAGCTGCCGAACTGAGACGCTGATGTTGTACATCAAGGCGAAGCTGCGGGCCGATAGCCGTAGCGTGGAAGCGAGGCGCAGGCAGGACGCGCGTCGAAGCCGGGAAAAAGGAGTCCGCGGATGAGGCTTCAAGACGACATCGACTTCACCACGCTGACCTGGGTCAAGCAGGAGCTGGACGACACCCTGAAGCAGGCGCAACAGGCGCTCGAGGCCTATGTCGAGGATGCCTCCGACAAGAGCCAGATGCGTTTCTGCGCCAGCTACCTGCACCAGGTGCAAGGCACCTTGCGCATGGTGGAGCTGTACGGCGCGGCGATGGTGGTCGAGGAGATGGAGCGCCTCGCGCTCGGACTGCTCGACGGCCAGATCAAGCAGGCCGAAGACGCCTACACCGTGCTCATGCGCGGCATGGTGCAACTACCGGACTATTTGGAACGCCTGCAGAGCGGCCACCGCGACATTCCGATCGTGCTGCTGCCGCTGCTCAACGATCTGCGTGCCTGCCGCGGCGAGAAGCTGCTCAGCGAGACCTCGCTGTTCTCGCCGGACATGGGTGTGCCGCTGCCTGCCTCCGCGGCCGGCAGCAAGACAGCGGTGCCGCAGCCGATGATCGCGGCCAATGGCGGACGTCTGCGCCTGGCCTTCCAGTTCGGCCTGTTGAAGTGGTTCAAGGGCGAGGATGTCGATGGCAACCTGACGCGTCTGATCGCGATCCTCGACCGCACGCGCTCGATGCTGATGCAGGTCGACGCACGGCGCCTGTTCTGGGTGGCCGCGGCCGCGCTCGAAGCGGTGCTCGTCAAGGGCATCGAGGCCTCGGTCGCGTTGAAGCTGCTGGTCGGTCGCGTCGATCGCGAACTGAAGCGCCTGATCGACACCGGCGAGGCGAGCTTCGCGAGCCAGCCGCCGAACGACCTCAGCAAGGGCCTGCTGTACTACGTCGCCCAGAGCAAGGCGAGCTCCGAACGCATCGCCGAGTTGCGCACGCTCTACAAGCTCGACCGGCTGATGCCGAGCGAGGCCGAACTCGAGCACGCGCGCGGCGCGCTCTCCGGCCATAACCGCGCGCTGCTGGAGACCGTCGGCACCGCGATCAAGGAAGACCTGCTGCGGGTCAAGGACGCGCTCGACCTCTACCTGCGCACCGGTAGCGGAAACGTCGAGGAACTGGCGCCGCAAGGCGAGGCGCTGCACCGCGTCGCCGACACCTTGGGCATGCTCGGGCTGGGCGTTCCGCGGCGCGTGGTGCTGGACCAGCAGGACATCCTGGAACGCATCGTGCGTGGTCGCCAGCCGGCGGAAGAGAGTGCTCTGCTGGACATCGCCGGCTCGCTGCTGTACGTCGAGTCCTCGCTGGACGACCACATCGAGCGCCTTGGCACCGACCAGCGTGCCGAGGCGCCGCCCAGCGGCGGCTTTGAATTGCCGCAGGCGGAAGTCCGCAAGATTCTGGACGCCACCACCAAGGAAGCCTCGGCCAACATCCAACAGGCCAAGCAGGACATCGTCGCCTTCATCGAGTCGCCGTGGGATCACAGCAAGATCGAGCAGATCCCGCGACTGCTGGAGGAAATCGCGGGTGCCATGCGCATGCTCAACCTGCCGGAGCCGGCGTCGCTGCTACAAGGCGTGATCCGCTTCGCCGAGGTCGAACTGTTGCAGCATCGCCGCGTGCCTTCGGGCGACCAGCTGGACCTGATGGCCGACGCGATCGCGTCCATCGAGTTCTATCTGGAAGCGGTCAAGGAAGGTCGACGCAGTCGCGACAAGATCCTCGACGTCACCCGCCGCAGCCTGGAGTCGCTCGGCTACTGGCCGCTGCCGGCAGAAGGAGCGGAGATGGCCGTCGAGGCGGCTCCAGTGGAGATTGCGCCGGCATCTGCGGCCTCGCAATTCCCGACTTTTGCCGAAGGCTTCACGACTGAACGCACGCCCGCTCCGGAAGCGCCGGAAGCGCCACCGGTGTCGGCCCCGGTCACCGAAGCCAGCGCCGTCGACGCGCTGATCTCCAGTTTCGCGCAGGCCGAGGAGGCCGCGCCGCTGGAAGCCCCGGCGGTCGTGCTTGCCGAAGCTCCCGCCGAGATGCGCAGTGCGGTCGAAATCGCACCGGGTGCCGGACTCGAGGCGCTGGTGGTGGGTGAGACTGCCGCCGAGGCGCTTGCGCCATCGGTGCACGACCTCGAAGGCCTGCGCATCAGCGCCGAACCCGACGTGCTCGCGATCGAGGCGCCGGTCCCGGAATTGGCGCCGGTCGTCGATGTCGCCACCGAGCCGCAACCGGAGTTGAGTACCACCGACCTCGGCGTCGTGGATGGTCTGACGTCGACGCCGGAGGTACCGGCAGCGGTCGATCTGTCGATCGAGGCAGCGATGGAGATCGCGGCGCCGCCGGCAGCCGAAGTCACCGTCGAGACACCGGTCGCGCCGAGCCTCGTCGAGATGGAAGCGCCCGTCGCACCGGCTGCACCACCGGTCGTCGAGCGACCAGCACCGGCGCATGTCGCGCCGGCGATCCCGATGCCGCCGGGCATCCAGTTGCCCGATGTCGGCTTCCACTCGGTGCCGTCGGACGAGATCGACGACGAGATCCGCGAGGTCTTCGTCGAGGAAGTCCAGGACGAACTCGACAACCTCAATCGTCAATATCCTGCCTGGAAGAACGATCTCGGTGATCTCGAGAAGCTCAAACCGGTGCGTCGTTCCTTCCACACGCTGAAAGGCAGCGGTCGCCTGGTCGGCGCGCTCGCGATCGGCGAGTACGCCTGGAAGATCGAGAACATGCTGAACCGGGTGCTCGACAAGTCGATCCAGCCGACGCCGGCGGTACTCGATTTGCTCGACCACGCGATCGCGGCGCTACCCGGCATGCTGCTCGCACTGAAGGGTGAGGGCCAGCCAAGTGCCAACATCGGCACCATCATGTGGGTCTCCGAACAATTGGCCACAGGCCAGGAGGTCTGGCTCCCAAAATTCTCGCCCGCCCCGGTGGTCACGGCTGAAGTGCCGGCTGCCGAGGCGGGCGCTGAAACTGCGGAAGCCGAGGAAGTCGTCGAGGCCGCCGAGGCGGCGGCCGCAGCGGTCGAGGAATCCGTCGACGAAGCGTTCGTCGAAACGGACGCAGCCGTTGCGGAAGCGGCTGCGGTCGAGGAAGTCGTGGAGGCTCCGTCAGGGGGCGAAGAAGTCGCCGAGGCAGTGCTGGCGACCGAGGACGACGTCGAGCCGGCTACGACGCCGGTCGAGGAGGTCGACGCCGGGATCATCGAGAGCCTGTTCGAAACCGTGGTCGAGGCGGAGGCGCCCGAGGCCGAACCGGCCGCTGTGACCGAGGCCATCGCCACGGCTCCCGTCGAAGAGGATTTGTCGCCGCTGGATGTCGATCCCTTGCTGATGGAGATCCTCAGCAGCGAGGTGGACACCCACCTCGGCACCATCCGCGCCTACCTGGCGGACTGCGAGGGCGACCATGCGGTGCCGGTCACCGAAGAGCTGCTGCGCGCGGTGCACACGCTGAACGGCGCCTTGTCGATGGTCGACCTGCTGGTCCTGACCCGCGTGGTTGCGCCGCTCGAGGGCTACCTCAAGCGCCTGCGCGCGCGCGGGCTGGAGCCTTCGGCGGAAGGCGTGGCGGTGCTCAGCGAGTCGGCCGGCTGCATCGCGGCCGTGATGTCCGCGTTGCAGGCACGCCTGCCGTCTCCCGACACGACCGCGCTCGCCGACCAGGTGCTTGCCTTGCGCGACGGTTTGCCGGCACCCGACCATCCCTTCCACGGCTTCAACATCCAGGTCGCCGACGAGGTGCGCGAAGAGCGTGAGGCCACCGCTGCCGAAGCTCGTGCCGAAGCCCGGCCGTGGTACGAAGCAGAGGAAGAACCCGCTGATACCGTTGAACTGACCGAAGTTTTCGACGCGGGCGAGCAGGAGGCCGACACCGGGCCGAGCGGAGTCGAAGCCACGGAAGAGGCTGTTTTGGTTGCGGACACCGCCACCGTCGACATCGTCGGGCTGTTCGGGGACGAGGCGGCCGTCAACGACGAAGCCCCCGGCGTCGACGTCGAAGCGCTGGCTGCATCCGCAGAGGCGATCCCGGAAGAATCCGTCGAGACCGTCGCCGCAGTCGGCGAAGCCGTCGCCGATGTGCCACTCGACGAACCGTGGTTCGACACGCAGGCCGTGGACGCCGGGACCACCGAGGACGTCGAGGCCGTTTCCGACATCGCGGGCGACTTGGCCGAACCGGTTGCCGAGCCACTCGGCAGCGACGAGCTGGGCGAATGGACGGATGTCCCGATCGAATTCGCCGACGCGCTGGCGGATGCGGAGCCGGTCGTGATCGAAGCGCCCGTTTCCGAGCTCGCAGAATCCGGTCCGATCGGTGAGGCCAGCGAGGGCGTGGAACCGGAGTTGGCCGACACGCTGGAACTGGCGGAACCGATCGAGCGGACAGGACCGCCCGAGCTGGCGGAACTGACCGAGCCGGTGGAACTGACCGAGCCGGTGGAACTGACCGAGCCGGTGGAACTGACCGAGCCGGTGGAACTGACCGAGCCGGTGGAACTGACCGAGCCGGTGGAACTGACCGAGCCGGTGGAACTCGCCGAATCGGTGGAAATGGTCGGACTGGTCCCGGTCGACAGCGCGGAAATCGAGCCCGCCCCGGAGGTCGAGCTGGAGGAGCCGGAGGCTGCGGCGATCCCGCCATGGTCCGACATCGAGGCGCTCGCCGAAGTCCCGGAGCCCGCGGCCGCCGAGGAAGCAGTTGCCGCAAGGGAGGAAGCCAGCCAGCTGGCCGACATCGAGTCGCTGTTCGAGCCGGAAGCGGCCGGGCAGCCAGAACCCGAGACCGCACTCGCCGAAGCCATCCCGGAGCCGGCGCCAACGGCAACCGTGGAAGTCGCTGCGGCTGCGCCCGCCGTGATGGCGGAGGCCATGAGTCGCGGTCCGGTGGATGTGGATCCTCCCGGTCCGCTTGACCTGCCCGATCTCGACATGGACCTGCTCGACATCTTCGTCGAGGAGGGGGTGGACATCCTCGATCGCGCCGACGGCATGATGGCGCGGCTGCGCGAAGCACCCGACGATCGCGAATCGGTGGCCTCGCTGCAGCGCGACCTGCACACGCTGAAAGGCGGCGCTCGCATGGCCGGCCTGTATCCGATTGGCGACTTGAGCCACGCGATGGAGTCGCTGTTCGAGTCCATTGTGGTCGGCGAACGCGCGGTCACGCGACCCGCGATCGAGGCGCTCGAGCGTGCATTCGACCGCCTGCACGGCATGGTCCAACGCGTACGCGGCCGGCAGGCGATCACCCTGCCCGAGCAAACGATTGCTCGCCTGGAAGCGATCATCGAAGGCCGCGAGGCGGAATACCTCGCGGGCGAGGTTCCGGTGGCAGCCGCCCAATCCGAACCCGCGCAGGCGCTCGTCGCGCCCATCGAAATCGTCCCCGTCGCGGCGAGCGAGGCGGCCGAAACCGTGGCAGAGGCCGCGCCGGAGAGTCCGGAAACCCCGGCCCGCAAGGTGATTCCGGCGCGCCCGTCGATCCGTTCGGGCGCTCAACGCAAGACCCAGCTCGATGAGGACGAAGCGGCCGCCCGCGCGGCGCAGCAGGAACTGATCCGCGTACGCGCGGACCTGCTCGACAACCTCGTGAACTTCGCTGGCGAGGTCTCGATCTACCGCTCGCGCCTGGAAGCGCAGATGGGCGGCTTCCGCTTCAACCTGGTCGAGTTCGAACAGACCGTCAGCCGCCTGCGCGACCAGTTGCGCAAGCTCGAAATGGAGACCGAAGCGCAGATCCTGTCGCGCTTCCAGCGCGAAAGCGAACAGTCCGGCAACACCGAGTTCGACCCGCTCGAACTCGACCGCTTCTCGACCCTGCAGCAGCTCTCGCGTGCACTGGCCGAGTCGGTCTCCGACTTGGTCTCGATCCAGAACCTCCTGGACGACATCGCGCGCCAGTCGGAAACCCTGCTGCTGCAGCAGTCGCGCGTCAGCTCGGACCTGCAGGAAGGCCTTATGCGCACGCGCATGGTGCCTTTCGAGAGCCTGGTGCCGCGCCTGCGCCGCATCCTGCGCCAGACCGCCGGCGAGCTCGGCAAGAAGGCGCAACTGAAGGTCGAGGGTACCCAGGGCGAAATGGACCGCACCGTGCTCGAGCGCATGACCGCGCCCTTCGAGCACATGTTGCGCAACTCGCTCGCGCACGGCATCGAGCCGCCGGACGCGCGGCGCGCGCGCGGCAAGCCCGAAGAAGGCACGGTCAGCATCCGGGTCTCGCGCGAAGCGACCGAAGTGCTGATCGTGGTGACCGACGATGGCGGTGGCATGAATCGCGACGCGATCCGCCGCAAGGCGATCGAACGCGGCCTGATGACGCCGGACGTGCAGCTCTCCGACCGCGACATTTTCCAGTTCGTGCTCGAATCCGGCTTCTCGACCGCCAGTGAAGTCAGCAAGGTGGCGGGCCGCGGTGTCGGCATGGACGTGGTCGCCAGCGAGGTGAAGCAACTCGGCGGATCGCTCGAACTCGATTCCGAGCCTGGCCAGGGCACGCGCATCACGATTCGCCTGCCATTTACCCTGGCGGTGGCGCAGGCGGTCATGGTGCGACTGGGCGACGGCACCTTCGCGATCCCGATGTCGTCGATCACCGGGGTCACGCGGATGCCGCGCAAGGAACTGGACCGCCGCCTGGAGGCCAAGAACCTGGACGTCGCCTACGGCGGCGAGACCTACCAGATCTACGACCTTGGCGACCTGCTGCGTTCACCGGTCGGTCACGGTGTCGACGAGGCCCAGGTACCGCTGCTGATGAGCCGCACCGGCGACCAGCGCGCTGCGGTCCGCGTGACCCAGGTGATCGGATCCAAGGAAGTCGTGGTGAAGCCGGTCGGCGCCCAACTCAGTACGGTGCCTGGCATCTTCGGTGCGACCATCATGGGCGATGGCCGGGTGGTCGTCATTCTCGATCTGGCGCCCCTGGTCCGTCATGGCGTGGCGTTGCGCCAGGCGCCGGAACTGGCGGCCGAACTGGAACTGCTGGAACCGACGCCGGAGCCGGCGACCCGCCGCCAGCCGTTGGTGATGGTGGTCGACGACTCGATCACGATGCGCAAGGTCACCACGCGCGTGCTCGAGCGCAGCAACTTCGACGTGTTCACCGCCAAGGACGGCCTCGACGCGGTCGAGCAGTTGCAGGACCGCATGCCGGACGTGATCCTGCTCGACATCGAGATGCCGCGCATGGACGGCTACGAGGTCGCCACCTACATCCGCAACGACCAGCGCCTGAAGCACATTCCGATCATCATGATCACCTCGCGCACCGGCGAGAAGCACCGCCAGCGCGCACTCGAAGTCGGCGTGGACCGTTACCTCGGCAAGCCCTACCAGGAGACGGATCTGCTGAGGAACGTCCAGGACGCGCTGACCACGGGGCACGCCAATGTCCACTGAGATCCGCGTCGCACTGGTATTCGAACAGGAAACGGGTAGCCAGGCGTTGCGTACCGCGCTGGCCAATGCCGGCGTCCAGGTAGTCCAGGAGCGCAAGGCCAGCCAGCTTTCCGCGGAAGATGTGCTGGATCGCGACGTCGACGTGATTGTCGTGAACCTCGATCCCGAGCTCGAAGACTTGCTGGACGAGGTCACCGAGGTGCTGGATCGTGCCAGCCAGCCGGTGATCTTCAACGATCCGGCGGCCTCCAGCGATCTCTCGGGATGGGACCGTGCGCGCTGGCTGCGTCACCTGTCCGCCAAGCTCAAGGGCAAGACCGACGTGACACCACCGGCACCACCGGGCGCGCAGGCGATTCCGGTGCCGGTGCGTGCCCCGGAGCCCGCGTCCGTGATGCCACCCGCCGCCGCCGCGAGCGTCGCTCCCCCGGTGGCCATCGCCGTCGAGGCGGTGGCGCCGCCAGCACCGACGGAAGTCGCCGGCGAACTCAATCTCGCCGATCTCGATCTGCTGTTCGAACCCGCCGAAGCACCGCCAGTGCCGGCCGCTCCGCCCGTGGCGTTCACCGTGGGCGAGGACATCGACGATCTCGACACCCTGTTTGCCGCGTCCGCAGGCACGCTGGAACTCGAGACCGTCGAAGAACCTGTTGCAGCGTCGGCAGCGCCGCCGCCGGTCGCCGCGGAAGCGCCGGAATTCGATCTCGACGTGCTCTTCTCGGAAGCAGCTGGTGCCGATGCGGGCCCCGAAGTGCAGGCCGCGAGCGTGCAGGAGCTGAACGAGCTGGACGCCTTGTTCGCGATGTCGCCCACGACGCAAGCGGATGCTCGGCCTGCGCCGCAGACAGGACCGGACGGTTCGCAGCTCGCGGATCTGGACGCACTGTTCGCAGTGTCGCCGGGAGCGGAGGCGGAATCGACGCCGGTCGCCGCGCCGATGCAAGAACTGGAGCTCGAAGACCTCGACGCCTTGTTCGCGGCACCACCACAGAGCGATGCGGAAGCCGTGGCGGGAACGCAGCTCGCGAGCCCGTCCGAGCTCAACGATCTGGATGCGCTGTTTCGAGAGTTCGAGGCCGGCAAGCAGGAGGCGAGTCGATCCGCACCAGTTTCGACGCCCGCCGTTGCGCGAGCCGCACCGTCCGAAACACCGAAAGTGGAAGCGCCGAAGTTCTCTATGGACTGGGCGCTCGAGGAAATTGAAGACAAGTCGTCCAGTGCATCGTCGGCGGTCGACGTCGGCAAGCTGATCGCCGAGTCGCGGATGGATGCACCCGCCAAACCCATCGTCAAGCCCGCCCCGGCCCCGGTGCCGGCGCCTCCGGCACCCAGGCCCGCGCCGAGCGCACCGGCCAGCGACGGCTACGCGGACTTCCAGCTGGAGGAACTCGATTTCGCGTCGGATGCGCCGGCGCATTCAGCGCCCGCGACTCCAACGACAGCGGTCGAGGAACTGGCGACCTTCGACCTCTCGGGCCTGGAACTCGTCCAGGACGATGCCGGCCCGACGGGCGCGTCGGCGCTCGCCGACAATGCCGACGCGCTCGCAATCGCCGATATCGATTTCGATTTCGATCTGGGCGGTGCGCCGCCCGCGCCGGGCGTGGGGTCGGTGCCGTCCGGGGGCGGCGGGCTCGACGATCTCGACGCCCTGTTCGAGCCCGTGGCAACCGCGAGCGTTCCGGCGCTGGCGCTCGCGGACCTCGGTCGCGTGTTCGTACTCGGTGCTTCGATCGGTGGCCCCGAGGCGATCAAGGCTTTCCTTGCGCATCTGCCGGCGAACGTGCAGGCCGCCTTCATCGTCGCCCAGCACATGGGCAGCGAGTTCCTCGAAATGATGGCCGCGCAGCTCGATGCAGCGACGCCATTGTCGGTGCGTTTTCCCAAGGCCGGGGAACGTCTGCGTCATGGTGAGGTGGTGGTCGCACCGGCGAACGAACAGATGACACTGGACGATCACGGCTACCTGCGCATGAGCGCGAGCGCCAGCAACTCGCCCTACAACCCATCGATCGACCAGTTGGTGCGTGATGCCGCCGATCGCTTCGGCGACCATGCCACGTTGATTCTGTTCAGCGGCATGGGCACCGATGCGATCGAGGGCGGACGCTACCTGACTGCGCGCGGCGGTCAGGTCTGGGCACAGGATCGCGGCAGTTGCGTGATTGCGACGATGATCGACTCGGCGAAGCAGCGGGGCCTGTTGCGCTTCGAGGGCAGCCCGGCACAACTGGCCGAGCGGGTGCTGGAACTGGTCGGCTGAGAGCCGCGGCACGAATAGACGAAGAGACGCCATGGCCGAACAAACCGAAATCCGCGGATTGATGATTCCGGTCACCAATGGCCGCGTGCTGCTGCCGAACGCAAGCGTCGCCGAGGTGATCACGCTGTCCTCGCCAGAGAAGATCCCAAACGCGCCGGAGTGGCTGATGGGCCGTATCAACTGGCGCGGCTGGAGGCTGCCCCTGTTCTCCTTCTCCCTGCTCGCCGGCATGTCTCTGGACGAAGGTTCCCGGGGAACCCGCGTGACCGTGCTCAAGGCGCTCAGCGGCCATCCACGCCTGCCCTACATCGCGATGCTGGCGCAGGGCTTCCCGCGTCTGACGACGATTTCGACCGAGGTACTGGTGCCGTCGAACGAGTCGATGCCGACCCGTCCGGGTGTGCTGGTGAACGTGTTGGTGCGGGACGACCAGGCGGTGATTCCCGATCTTGGACAAATCGAACAACTGATCAGCGACTCACTCGCGGCCGCCTGAGCGCGTCGATGCGGATCACCGATCCCGTGGCCCTGCGCTCGGTGCTGGCAGATTCGCCGCCGACCGCTTGGCTGGTCGCCGGCGACGAACCGTTGCTCGCACTCGAGGCGGCCGAAGAGATCCGTCGCGAGGCACGATCGCGGCACACCGGCGAGCGTCTGGTTTTCGACGTGGATTCCAGGTTCGACTGGGACCGATGGCGCATGCAGGTCCAATCCCTGGGGCTGTTCGCCAGTCGGCGTCTGATCGAACTGCGGCTTGCCGCGCCGCGTCTGACTGCCGATGGCGACACGGCAATCGCTGCCTTCCTCGCCGATCCTGGGGCCGACATCCTGCTGGTGCAGATACCCGAGTGGAGCAAGGCGCTCGAGTCGCAGTCCTGGGTGGCCGCGTTGGACCGCGTCGGCGTGCTGGTGCTGTTCAGGCCGCTGCGTCCCGATCAATTGCCCCACTGGCTGTGCGAGCGTGCGCGCCGGCTCGGCGTGACGCTCGGTGAAGACGCCGTCGCTGAACTTGCCGCGCGCGTCGAGGGCAATCTGCTCGCGGCGCAGCAGGAGCTCGCCAAGCTGGCGTTGCTTGCGCCGGGCGCGAGCATCGATGCCGCGCAACTGCTCGACCTGATCGCCGACAGTGCGCGCTACCACGTGTTTGCGCTGTGGGACGCGGTGCTCGCGGGGGATGGCGAGCGCGTTCGCCGGGTTCTCGGCGGTCTGCGTCGCGAGGGTACGCATCCTGCTGAAATTTTCGGCTACATCGCCAACCAGGCGATCACGCTGGCCGGCGCGCAAGCCCTGCGCGAGCGCGGCGGTTCGCTGCGCGCCTACTGGCCCACGCGTGGCGTATTTGGGCCGCGCCAGCGCGTCAGCGAGCAAGCGCTCGCGCGCGGCAACTGGGTACTTCGGCTCGCCGAGGCGCAGCGCGTGGACCTGGCGTGCAAGGGTCGCGAGAGCGGCGAGCCCTGGGTGGAGCTGGAACGCTGGCTTCAGCGCGCGACACTGCCGTCGGCACGCGCGGCGCGCTTTGCGGCATGAGCCCGCTGGCGCTGTTCGGCGGCACCTTCGACCCGATCCACGTCGGTCATTTGCGTGCCGCGATCGAGGCGCGCGAGGCACTCGCTGCCGACGAGATCAGACTGCTGCCCTGCGCTCTGCCGCCGCATCGGGAGCAGCCAGAAGTCGGTGCGGAACAGCGCTTGCGCATGCTGAAGGCCGCGATCGCCGGCCAGCCCGGGCTGCGTGCCGACGAGCGCGAATTGCGCCGCAGCGGCCCGTCCTACACCTACGACACGCTGGTTTCGGTGCGCGCCGAGATCGGCGAGTCGCGCCCGCTGGTGCTGGTGCTTGGCGCCGACGCCTTCGCCGGTCTGCCGGACTGGCATCGCTGGCGGGAACTGATCGCCCAGGCGCACCTGGCGGTGCTGACGCGACCGGACGCCCACGGACTGATCGATCCGCGCCTGGAGGAGCTGCTGGCCACCGTCGGCACCGCCGATCCCGCCGACCTGCGACGCACACCTTGCGGGCGCCTGCTGCGCCTGCAGATTCCACCATTGCCACTGTCGTCGACGCTGGTGCGCGAGCGCTTGCGTCGGGGGCGCTCGGTGCGTTTCCTGGTACCGGATGCGGTGCTTGCAATGATCGAATCGCAAGGTTGGTATGGCGTGTCCGGCTGCTGAGGCGGCGACCGCGCGCTGCGAGAATTGCGGGCTGAGCGGCGCGGCGGTCATATAATCGGGGCGCAACCGCAGGAGGCCCACTCGCATTGAACACCACGCGTAGCCGCAAGACCGCAAGCAACCGTTCCGAACCCGCAACCGCAACCACTGTGGCGTCCAGGCGAATCGGCAGCGATGGACCGGCGCCCGTCGGGGCACCGCGCCCACCTCGTAACACCGCCCTCGCCGAGTCCGCTCCCGCCAAGCCGAAGCGCAAGCTGGCGCACGCCGTGATCGAAGCGGCGCCGCTCGCCATCGGGCCGCGTCGCGCGAAGCGGAAATCCGCTGCCGAGCCCGCCATCGACCTGCGTGTGCGCGATGCCGTGCTTGCGCGACTGGACGCCATGAAGGCGAACGATCTGAAAGTCATCGACGTGCGCGGCAAGACCAGCGTGACCGATTGTCTGGTGATCGCCAGTGGCACCTCGACGCGGCATGTCAAGTCGATGGGCGACGAGGTGGTGGTCGCGGCGAAGAAGCTCGGCATGGCGCCGCTGGGCGTCGAAGGCGAGAAAGAGGCCGAGTGGATCCTGGTCGACCTCGGCGACACCGTGGTCCATGTGATGTTGCCGCGCACGCGCGAGTTCTACGGCCTGGAGCGCCTGTGGACGCTCGCCGAGGAAGCGCGCGTCGGTGCGTCCGCCTGAGCGCAGCCCATACCGTGCGTGCGCACGTGCTGAGTATCGCCGAGCGCGCGCCGGCCTGGGTGCGCGCGGGCTTCGACGAGTACGCCCGGCGCCTCGCACAACGTCTGCCGATTGGTCTGGTCGAACTTCCGCTGGGTCCGCGCGGCCATAATGCCGACCTGAAACGTGCGTTGGCCGACGAGGGCCGGCGAATGCAGGCATCGATTCCGCGGCAATCGCGCGTGATCGCTCTCGACGGCCGTGGCGAGGCCTGGTCCAGCGAGGCCTTGGCGCGCCAGCTCAACGCCTGGATGCTGGAAGGCCGTGATCTGTGCTTCCTGATCGGCGGCCCGGATGGGCTGGCGCCGCAGTGCTTGATGGCAGCGCATCAGAAATGGTCGCTGGGGCCGTTGACGCTGCCGCATGCGCTGGTGCGTATCCTGTTGGTGGAACAGATCTACCGCGCTCTCAGCCAGTTGTCCAACCATCCCTACCATCGTGCTGCCAGACCGGACTCTGGATGAGGGCACTCGTGAAGGACAGGCCATGCGGTTGATCCTGGCCTCGGCTTCGCCGCGCCGGGTGGATCTGCTGCGGCAGATCGGGATCGAGGTCGATGTGTGGCCCTGCGACCTGCCCGAGCAGCGCGCCGTGGGCGAAAGTCCGCTGGCCTACAACCAGCGCGTCGCCCGGGAAAAGGCGCGCGCCGGCTGGGAGCGCGCTGGCGCCGATCCGCGCCGCCATGCGCTCGGTGCCGACACCGAAGTGGTGCTCGATGATCGCGTCTACGGCAAGCCCGGCGATGCTGCCGGGGCGCGCGCCATGCTCGAATCCCTGTCCGGACGCACGCATATGGTGCTCAGCAGCGTCGCCGTGTACGGTGCCGACATCGACGCGGTGCTGACCTCGACGTCGACGGTGCGTTTCGCGTGCCTGGATGCCGCAACGCTCGCGGCCTACGTGGCCGGCGGCGAACCGCAAGGTCGCGCCGGGGGGTACGCGATCGGAGGATTCGCGGCCTGTTTCATCGAGCACCTCGAAGGCAGTTTCTCCGGTGTGATGGGCCTGCCTTTGCACGAAACTTCGTTGCTGCTGAAGCGCATCGGCATCGATCCGCTCGGTTGAAGCCGACAACCGGAGTTCAGCGCGCGTGGGTTACCCTGCCGCATCCGTCCTGCGCGACCCCGGTCACGTGGCGGCATCCGCTATAAGCCAGCCATCCGCCCGACTCCGATCCCGCCGTGTCCGAAGAAATCCTGATCAACGTCACTCCCCGCGAGACCCGTGTTGCGCTGGTCGAGAACGGCATGCTGCAGGAGGTCACCATCGAGCGCGCGCGGCGGCGCGGCTACGTGGGCAACATCTACAAGGGGCGCGTGTCGCGGGTGATGCCGGGCATGCAGGCGGCCTTCGTCGAGATTGGTCTTGATCGCACCGCTTTCCTGCACGCCAACGACCTTGCGCGCATGCCGCAGGACTCGGAAGCGAGCGAAGGCCCGCCGTCGCCGGCGCCGCCGATCAGCGAGCTGGTGCGCGAGGGGCAGGAAATCGTGGTCCAGGTGGTCAAGGATCCGATCGGGTCCAAGGGCGCGCGCCTGACCACGCACCTGTCGATCCCCTCGCGCTACCTGGTGCTGTTGCCCTACGCGCGCACGCTCGGGGTTTCGGTGCGCATCGAGGATGAGGCCGAGCGCGCGCGTCTCAAGGAACTGATGCAGGCCGGCAACGGCGAGCGCAGCCAGGGCTACATCGTGCGCACCAACGCCGAGGGTGTGGGCGCCGAGCCCCTGCGCGCGGACATGGACTTCCTCGACCGCCTGTGGCTGTCGGTCGGCGAGGACATGGCGCGCACGAAAGTCGGCGAGCGGGTTTACGAGGAACTGCCGCTGTCGCTGCGCGCGCTGCGCGATTTCCTCAAGCCGCACGTCGAGAAGGTGCGCATCGATTCGCGTGAGACCTACGATCGCGCGGTGCGCTTCACCGAAGAGTTCATCCCCGAGTACACCGAGCGTCTGGAACACTACCCTGGAGAGCGTCCGATCTTCGACCTCTACGGCGTCGAGGACGAGATCCAGCGCGCCCTGCGCAAGGAAACGCCGCTGAAGTCCGGCGGCTACCTGATCATCGACCAGACCGAGGCGATGACCACCATCGACGTCAACACCGGCGGCTTCCTCGGCCACCGCAATCTCGAGGAAACGGTGTACAAGACCAACCTCGAGGCGGCCCAGGCGATCGCGCGACAACTGCGGCTGCGCAACCTCGGCGGCATCATCATCATCGACTTCATCGACATGATCGACGACGAGCACAAGCGCCAGGTGCTGCGCACGCTCGAGAAGTCGTTGGCGCGCGACCACGCCAAGACCACGGTCTACGAGATGAGCCCGCTGGGACTGGTCGAGATGACCCGCAAGCGCACCACCGAGAGCCTGGAACGGCAGTTGTGCGAGCCCTGCGCCGCCTGCGCCGGTCGCGGCACGGTGAAGTCGGCGGAGACGGTGGGCTACGAGATCTTCCGCGAGATCACCCGTGCGGTGCGCCAGTTCGAGGCGCGCAGCGTGCTGGTGCTGGCGTCTCCGACGGTCGTTCAGCGCGTGCTCGACGAGGAGTCGGCGGCGCTGGTGGAACTCGAAACCTTCATCGGCAAGCCGATCCGCTTCCAGCCGGAGGAGCAGTACTCGCCGGAGCAGTACGACGTGGTGGTGCTGTGAGCCTGCGGCGGTACGCGACGCCGATCGCCGCGGGCGCGAGCGCGTGAAAGCGGCGCGGCGCCGCGTGCAGCGGATCCGCCGCTGGCTGAACGCCGCGGTGGCGGGTCTGCTGGTCGGTGCCGCAACGTTGATCGCCCTGGGGCGTTTGCTGGTGCCCTGGCTGGTGGATTCGCCGGAAGCGGTAGCAACCTGGCTGGGCGAGCGTATCGGCCGCAGCGTCGAACTCGATGCGGTGTCCGCGTACTGGGAGGGTTCGGGTCCGGTGCTCGACCTGAGCGGGCTGCGGATTTCTGCTGCCTCCGGCGAGGCGGCCGCCATCCGCCTCGGGCGTGCACGCGTGCACACCGATGTGTACGCCTGGTTCCTGCCGGGCCGTCATCCGATCCGCGATTTTCTGCTGGTCGACGCCCGCGTCGACCTGGTGCGCGAGGTCGATGGCCGGATGACGCTGGAGGGATTCGGACGGAGCGTTCCCGGCGGGCAAGGGCTGACGTCCTGGCTGGGGCGCGTCGGCCATCTGGGGCTGAGTGGCGGCAAGCTCGGACTGCGTGATCGCGCCAGCGGGCGCAGCTTCGAGCTCGATGCGGTGGAACTGCGCCTGCGTCAGCAGGGCGATACGCTGACGGTGGGGCTGGAACGCCACGCCGCCGACGATGCGGGCCGTCTGCGCGTGCTGTTGGAACTGACCGGGGAGGAACCCGTCGCGCCAGGCGCAGCACGCCTCTACCTGGAAGCCGAGCATTTCCCGCTCGACGAGTTTGCCGCACTGGGCACCGCCTTCGGCATCGGCGTGCGCACCGGCGTGCTCGACGGCCGCCAGTGGCTGGATTGGAAGGATGGCCGGCTGGCGGGCTTGCAGGGCGACTGGCGGGTCGTCGACCTGGTGCTGTCGGCGCCTGCCTTCGGCTGGAGCGATGGCGGCCGGATCGCTCCGAACCTGCACCTGCGGATGGGTCGGATGCAACTGCTCGGCGCCGCCGAACGCGACACCTTCGTCATCGACGGTCGGGCAGGCGACGGGTCTCGGGACGGCGCCTTCAGTCTTCGGCTTGCCGCGGGCCTGGATCTGGCTGCCGAGGCGATTCCGGTCGAACTGCTGGCCGGCGCCGCGCTGTTGATCGAGGATCTGCCCGAGGCAGCGCGCGCGCGCTTGTATGCCGCGCAGCCGCGCGGACTGGTCGAGCGCCTGCACGCGACGAAGGCAGGCGGCGAATGGCAGTTGCACGCGCGACTCGCCGGGCTGGAGGCGCGTCCCGCAGGTCCACACTGGCCGGAGATTGTCGGTCTCGACGCCGAGATCTCGGCCGATCGCCAGGCTGGCACCCTGCGGGTAGACGGCGACGCCCTCGAGTTCGCCATTCCCGGGGTGTTCCGTGCGCCGATCCCGATCCATCGCCTCGACCTGCTCGCCGGTTGGCATGTCGGCGAGCGCGGCTGGGTGATCGAGGCTCCGATGCTGAGCGTCGGCGGCGCGGAATGGGCGAGCGAGGTCGCGTTGCGCCTGGATCTGGACCCGCAAACCGGCCCGCAACTGACCGCCTCCGCACACGTCCCGGGGGCTCGGATCGAGGCCGCGAAGGCGTTCTGGCCGGTCAACACGATGCCACCGCGCACGCTCGACTGGCTGGACCGTGCGCTCGGTGAGGGCGGGGTCGATTGGGGACGGGTGCTTTTCCGGGGCGCCCTGCGCGACTGGCCCTTCGCGGCCGCGGAAGGTCGCTTCGAGGCGCGCTTCGCGGTCTCCGGTGCGGGCCTGGACTACCATCCCGACTGGCCTTCGGCCAGCGCGCTCGCGGCCGAAGTATCTTTCGTGAACTCGATGATGCAGGTCCACGATGCCCGCGGCATCCTCGTCGGCAACCGCGTCGTGCGCGCCCGCGGGGGCATCGCCAGCCTGAAGGATCCGGTACTGGAACTCGATCTCGGCGGTGTCGGCGATGCCGGCAACTGGTTGCAGTTCCTGAAGGCATCTCCGCTCCAGCGCAGTCATGCACAGGTGCTGTTCGGGATGGCGATGCGCGGCCTGGCGCGCGTGGACGCGCGCCTGACGATTCCGCTGCGCAAGGACCTTGGCGATACCCGCGTGGACGGCGAGGCCTTGCTGGACGGCGTCGAGTTCAGCGATGCCAAGTGGAAACTCGATCTGACCGAGTTGCGCGGACGCGTCGACTTCACCCAGTCCGGCTTCGCCGCCGATCACCTGAGCCTGGCGCTGCAAGGCTGCCCCGCGGAACTCGCGATTGCGGTCGGTTCCTTCAGCCCCGATCCCGATTTGCTGGTGACGGTCGGCGCGCACGGACGATTGCCGGCCTCCGCATTGTTCGGGCACCACGCCAACCTGGCCACAATCCTCGCGCAGACCCACGGGGCCGCCGATTGGGACATCGATGTCGAAGTGCGGCGCGGGATCGACGCGCAGGCTCCCGCGCGCACGCGGCTGAGGTACGCGAGCGACCTGAACGGTATCGGGATCGCTTTTCCAGCGCCAGTCGGCAAGTCCGCCGAGGTGGCGCGGCCGCTCGATCTGGAGGTGCAGATCTCCGCCGACGAGTCCATCGCGCCGGCGTTGCGCCTGCGACTCGGGTCGCAGGCTCGCTTGCTGGCCGAGCTCGGCGACCGCGGCCGAGACTTTCGCGGCCAATTGCAGTTCGGCCCGGAGACCGAGCGCGACCTGCCGGCCCGCGGATTGCGGGTTGGCGGCAGCGCCGCCGAGCTCGATATCGCCGGCTGGGCCGGCTGGGTGCTCGCCACCGCCACCGGCGACCCGGCCCACGCGCTCCTCGCCGACATCGACCTGACTGTGGGCGGCGACCGCCTGCGTCTGGACCGCAGCGAAGGTCCCTGGGTGCTGCGCGTGGACGGGCCGGCCGCGATCGGGCAGGTGCGTTTCGAAGCCGGCGACACCCAGCGACCCTCGGCGGTGGTCGCGCAATTCGAGAAGCTGCATTTGCCTGAGCCCGGTTCCGGCGTTGGCGAGCTGTCGATTTCCCCGGCGCTGGTACCGACCCTGCATCTGTGGGCACGCGATCTGCGCATCGGCGGTGCCGGGCTCGGCGAGGCCCGGCTGGAGGCTTTCCCGAGCGCGGGCGGGTTGCGCATCGACCTGCTCGAAGCGCGCTCGCCGCACCTGGAGATCCACGCCAGCGGCGACTGGCGCAGCACCCGGGACGGACAGGAATCGCGGCTGCGCATTCGCATGCTGTCCGAGGATCTGGGCAGGATGCTCTCCGGCCTGGGGTATGCCGGCCTGATCGCGGGTGGGCAAACTCTGGCCGAGATCGACGCCCACTGGCGCGGCGCCCCGCACGCCTTCGCGCTCGAGCGGTTGACCGGTTCGATCGACGTCTCGATCGGCCAGGGACGCTTCCTCGACGTGGATCCGGGAGCGGGCCGCATTTTCGGGCTGCTGTCGCTGCGCGAGTTGCCGCGGCGACTGACCCTGGACTTCCGCGATCTGTTCCAGTCGGGCATGAGCTTCGACCGCATCGAAGGCCGCTTCCAGTTGGCCGACGGCAATGCCTGGACCGAGAACCTGACCGTGCGCGGGCCGGCGGCCGACATCCTGATCATCGGCCGCACGGGCCTGGCCTCGCGCGACTACGACCAGCAGGTCATGGTTTCGCCGCGGGTTTCCGGGATGCTGCCGATGATCGGGGTACTCGCTGGCGGGCCGGTGGGTGCCGCCGCCGGCTTCCTCGCGCAGGGCATGGTCGGTGGCGGCGAGGACATCGAACGCTCCTCGCGCGTCCACTACAGCGTCGCGGGATCCTGGGAGAAGCCGGTGGTCGCGCGGCTGTCGCCGATGCGTCCGGATGCCCCACCCCGTCGACGCACCGAGACACCCGGTGGCGCTGGATGAGCGCGGCTCGGGATTGCTCGGCGGAACTGGAGTAAGCTCCGGGCCTCGCCGGTGCCGCTGTCCGAGATGATCGACCTGCACTGCCATCTGCTGCCGGGTATCGACGACGGCGCCAAGGACCTCGACACGGCCCTGGAAATGGCGCGCGTGGCGGTCGCCGATGGCATCCACACGATCGCCTGCACACCGCACATCTATCCCGGGCTGTACGAGAACGATGCCGCCGGGATCCGGCGTGCAATCGCCGCGCTGCGGCGCGAACTGGACGCCGCCGGCATCGCGCTCCAGCTCTGCGAGGGCGCCGATGTGCACCTGACGCCGGACCTGCTTGCGGGATTGCGCGCCGATCGCATTCCCTGTCTGAACCGCACGCGCTATCTGTTGCTGGAGCCGCCACACCACGTCGCACCGCCGCGCCTGGAAGAACAGGTGTTCAACCTGCAAGCAAACGGTTATGTGCCGCTGATCACCCATCCCGAGCGCTTGACCTGGATCGAGGACCACTACCCGATGTTCCTGCGCATGGCGCGTGCGGGCGCCTGGCTGCAGATCACCGCCGGCGCGCTGGTCGGCCGCTTCGGCAAGCGGCCGCGCTACTGGGCACAGAGGCTGCTGGACGAGGGGCCGGTGCACATCATCGCCAGCGACGCCCACAGTGTGCACCGGCGCCCCCCCCTGCTGGCCGAGGCCGAAGTGCAGGCAGCACAGCAGCTGGGAGCCGTCGAAGCGTCGGCAATGGTACGCGAGCGGCCTGCGGCGGTGCTGCAGAACCTCGCGCCGGATCGCATTCCCGCACCGGTGCCACGGCCACAGCCGGCCTCCGTCGGTCCCTTTGCGTTTGTACGCAACTGGCTGCGTCGCGGATAATCACCGGCCCGGAACGAAATGGAGAGGGCATCGATGGTGCGTAGCGTGCTCCTGTGGCTGTCCGCCTTGTGCCTGCTGTCTGCCTGCGCCAGCGACACCATGCGCGACGTGCGCCAGGGACGCGCGCGGATGGTGACGACCACCGACACGCTCAAACCGCCCGACACCACCACGCCGACCGGTGCCTACGAAGGCGTTTCCGATTACCGCATCGGCCCCAACGACACCATTGAAGTCTCGGTGTACCAGATGGAAGAGCTCTCGCGCAGCGTGCGCGTCAGTTCGCGCGGCACGATCACGCTGCCGCTGCTGGGGGCGATCCAGGCCGCCGGCAAGACCGTGCCGGAACTGGAGGATGAGATCATCGCCAAGCTGGCGGCGGACTACCTGCAGGACCCGCAGGTGAGCCTGTACGTGCGCGAGTACACCAGCCAGAAGATCACCGTCGAAGGCGCCGTCGGTCGCCCGGGCATCTATCCGCTGAGCGGCAAGACCAGCCTGTTGCAGGCGATCGTGGTCGCCGGCGGCGTGACCGAATACGCCAATCCGCGCGGCATCATCATCTTCCGCATCATCGATGGACAGCGGATGGCGGCGGTGTTCGATTTGCGCGAGATCCGCGGCGGCAACGCCGAGGACCCGCAGGTCTACGGCGACGACCTGGTCGTGGTCGATCAATCCGGACGCAAGTCCGCGTGGCGGTCGTTGCTCAACACGATGCCGATCCTCGGCCTGTTCCGCATGTTCTGAGCGGTACCCATTTCGGAGAATCCCATGCAGGACATGGCTTCAGAACATCCCGCGGACAAGGGCGCCGGCCTGCCGACGCCGATCGGACCGCGCACCCAGCAACTGGCGCCGCTGGACCCGCGCATGCAGGCGCTGTCGACGCTCGTGCGCGGTGCCGACGCGGCCGCCGAGGAATCCGATTTCGACCTGCTGAAGTACTGGCACGTCATCGTCAAGCGCAAGTGGACCGTGCTCAGCATGTTCGTCATCGTGCTGCTGACCGGCATCATGATGACGATGCTGCAGACGCCGATGTACCGGGCGACAGCGACGATCCAGATCGAGCGCGACAATATTCGTACGGTCACCGTCCCGGGTGTGCAGCCGCTGGACTCCGGCCTCGATTACGAGTTCTACGAGACCCAGTTCGAACTGCTGCGCAGCCGTTCGATGGCCGAGAAGGTGGCCGCCGGGCTGGACCCGGACGATCCGGTGTTCGCGGTCATGAGCGCTCCGTCGCCGCTCGGCAAACTGATCCAGATGGTGTTGGGATTCGACGGCGACGCGGAAGCAAAGGCCGATCCCGAAGCCAAGCGCCGGCAACTGGTGTGGCTGGTGCGCGGCGGTCTGGGCGTGGAGCCCGTCAAGGCTTCGCGCCTGGTGCGCATCCATTTCGACAGCCCGGACGCGGCGCTGTCGGCGAAGATCGCGAACACCATCGCCGAGCGCTTCATCGAGTCCAACATGGACCGGCGCGTCGACAACAACGCCTATGCGCGCAAGTTCCTTGAAGACCGCCTGGAACAGGTCAAACTCAAGCTGCAGGACTCGGAAAAGGCACTCGCCGAGTACGCCCAGCGCGAACAGATCATCAAGCTCGAAGGCCGCGAAACGCTGATGTCGGGCGATCTGGCCGCCCTGAACTCCGCGCTCACCTTGGCACGCCAGGAGCGCATCGAGGCCGAGGCGCGCATGCGCCAGGGAAGCGGCGTCGCCGCCTATTCGCACCCGTTGATGCTGGAGAACGCCGGAATCCAGGCGCTGCGCGCCACGCGCGGCAAGCTCGAGGCCGAGTACCAGGAGAAACTGCTGATCTACAAGCCGGGTTATCCGCTGATGGTGCAGTTGAAGAGCCAGATCGAGCAGATCGACAAACAGCTCGAGGCGGAGGTCAAGCTGATCAAGGCCGGTCTGCAGGCGGCCTTCCAGGCCGCGGTGGACAAGGAACAGATGCTGCAGCAGCAGGCGGACGCTACCGCCAAGAATGTACTCGAGATGCAGGGTCGTACCACCAACCTCACGTTGCTGGAGCGAGAGGTCGAGACCAATCGTCAGCTGTACGACGCCTTGCTGCAGCGCTACAAGGAAATCGGCATCACCGCGAACGTGGACGCCAACAACGTCAGCATCGTCGACACCGCACTGACGCCGGGTGGTCCGTACTCGCCGGACGTGATGCGCAGCGTGATGCTCGCCGCGGTCTCGGGACTGGTGATCGGCGTGCTGCTGGCCTTCCTGTTCGAGTATCTGGACGACACCCTGAAGCGTCCGGACGAGATCGAGAAGCTGCTCGGCATCGGCGTGCTGGGCGTGATCCCGAAACTCGATGGCATCAGCCCGGAGGACGCCTCGCTGGATCAGCGTTCGGCCTTCTCCGAGGCCTATCGTTCGGTGCGAACGTCGCTGCAATTCTCCACCGAGGCCGGGGTTCCACGCTGTCTGCTGGTCACCAGTGCCTCGGCGGGCGAGGGCAAGACCACCACCGCGCTGACCCTGGCCCGCAACCTCGCCCAGCTCGGCCGCCGCGTGCTGCTGATCGACGGCGATTTGCGCAACCCTTCGCTGCATCGGGTGCTCGGCAGCGACAACTCCATCGGGCTCTCCAATTTCCTCGCCGGCGGCATCAAACCGGCGGCCGCGATCAAGCCGACCAAGACATTGCGCCTGACCTTCATTCCCTCGGGTCCGCTGCCACCGAATCCCGCGGAACTGCTGGCCGGTCCGAAGATGGTGACGCTGTTGAGCCTGGCGGCCGAGAAGTTCGATCAGGTCATCATCGACGGCCCGCCGATCATGGGCCTTGCCGATTCGCCGATCCTGGCCAATCTCTCCGCAGGCACGCTGTTGGTGGTCGAGAGCGGCAGCACCCGTGTGGCGACCGCGAAGGAGGCCCTCAAGCGCCTGATCGGCGCGCGCGCTCATGTGGTCGGCGCGTTGATCACCAAGTTCGATGCGCGCAACGCGGGCTATGGCTACGGCTACGGCGGCGACTACGGTGGCTATCAGTACTACGCCTACGGTGGTTCGCAGCAGCCTCGGCTGGCCAAGGAGTCGTAGTCCGTGGCCGCGTGGATCGACCTGGTGCTGGCGGTTTTCAAGGACCCGGGCCTGGTCGCCGATCTGCGCGACCGCCCCTTGCCTGAAGACGTCGGCCAGGCGATTCGCCTCGCCGCGGGGGAGTCGGCGGCGCTGCTGACCGCGCAGGAGATGACTGGCCTCGACGGCGAAACGTTGATCGAGGCGAGCGTGTTCTTCCTGCAGCAGTTGCTGTTCGCGCCGCAGGCGGATTCCTATCGCGTGCTGGGCGTGCAGCCGGATGCGCCGCAGGATCAGTTGCGCGAGCACTATCGCTGGTTGATCAAGTGGTTGCATCCGGATCGCAATCAGGATGGCTGGGAAGCGGTGTACACCGACCGCGTCAATGTGGCCTGGCAGGATCTGAAAACGCCTGCCCGTCGAGCCGAGTACGACCGCCGCCTGCAAGCGATGCCGGCGCCACTGGTGCCGGTCGCAAGCGTACGGCGCAGGCCCGTCGCCACCGGCGTGCGCACACCGCTGCTGTCCGGCAGTCTGGTGCGACGGCTGCCGGTGATTGTGCTCGGCAGCGTCGGCGGCCTGGCGGTGCTGCTCATCGCGGGCATGTACTGGGCCCAGGTCGCCACGCAGCAGGAGATCGCCGAACGCCGGCGTGGCGGCCCGACTCGTGATCCGGTTCCCGAGGCTGCGGCGACCGTCGCGGACGCCGATCCGCTGCCGGCCGTCGAGCCTGCGGGCCGGGATCGGCCGGACGCACCGGCGAGCGAGGGCCGGTCGTCGGCGAATCTTGCCGGACCGGCGACACGCGCCGAACCCGTGATCGTCGCACCCGGTTCCACCGATGCCACACTCGCAATGGACCCGACCATCGTCGCGACCGATACCGCCGAACCTCTTCCGGCGGTACCGGGGGTCGCAACGGTTGCCGACGTGTCCATGCACGACGCACCTGCGGCGGTTCCGGGAGATCCGGAACCTGCGCAGGGTCCGGCCACGGCGGTGTCCGTGAGCGACGCGGATGCGACGATATCGGAACCGGCGCAAACCGCGATCGCCACCGCGCTTCCGGCGCTCGCGACCGCGCCGGTGATGGTCACCGAAGCGGTACCCGCACCCGAACCGGCGCCTGCACCGATGCCGCGTGTCGGCTTGCCCGAGGCCGCCGTTGCGCTCGCGCGCCCCGCGCCGGCAGCGATGCGCGTGGCTTCCGTTCCGGCCCCCATGCTGCACGCACCCACCCTGCCGGAAGTGGCGTCCGATCCACGGCCGGTGCCGGCGACAAGGGCGGTGGTCGGAACGGTCGCGGGCACCGTGCCAGTGCCTTCGAGCGCGGCGGCGATTGCCAACCCCGTTGCGTCACCTCAGTCGGTGGGCGCACCCGTCGCGGCCTCACAAGCGCCGCCTGCGGGCGCGGATGTCGCCGCCTCGTCGGTGGATGCGGCAGCGGCTTCGTCCGTGCACGATGCGAGCTTGTCAGCCGCGATTGTTACCGCACCACCGCCATCGGCAGCCGTTGCCGCAGACCCACCCGCGACGCCGCCTCGACGTGCCGATGCCGAAGCCCTGGTTCGTGAATTCGTTGCCGCTTACGCGGCTGGCGACTTGGGCCGCTTCGACCGCCTGTTCAGCCGCGATGCCGTGCGCGAGCGTCCCGCCGCATCGATGCGCTCGCGCCTGGGCAGCACCGAGATGCGCTTTCTCGAAATCCAGCATTTGCAGTGGCAGATGGGCGCAGTCCGGGCGCAGGCGTCGGCACGCTTCCGCGACACTTACGTGCCCAAGGGCTCGCGCAAGGCGGTGACCGAGTCGGGTGTGATCGAATGGGTGATCGAGGGCCACGCCGGCGAGGCGCGAATCTCGGTGCTCGCGCTCGATGCGCGTCCCTGAGTGGTCGGTCGTGTCGGCAGACCGGCGAGCGGGACGCAGGACCGGCCTCTTTCTGCTGTGCTTCGCGCTCGCCTGGCTGTTGCTGCGCGGCTACGCTGATTATCTCGCGCGCGTCTTGCCCGAGCGTGCGCTGGCGTTGAATGCCGCGCAGCCCGAGGCCTTGCTGCGCCGTGCCGAGGGTGCCCTGCGCGCCGGCGACACCGCGGCGGCCGAGGCGGCCGCGTTGCGTGCGCTCGCCACGCGTCCGGACGAAGGTCGCGCGCTCCGCGTGCTCGGCGCGGTGGCCGAGCGTCGCGGCGACCGCGCGCGCGCGCTGGGACTGATGGGGGCGGCGGCGCTGGTGACCCCGCGCGATTCGGCGACGCAATTCTGGCTGGCGATCAACGCGCTCGCCGACCACGACCTGGACACCTCCTTGCGCAAGCTCGACCGCCTGCTGCGCTTCGAGCCGGAACTGCATCGGGATGTGTTCCCGATCCTGGGGACGATCGCCAGCAACCCGGTCGGAGCGCAGGCCATCGCCGGATATCTGGCCGGCGATCCGCCCTGGCGATCCGCGTTCATGACCACGCTGATGCGCCAGATCGACAATCATGCGGTCTTGGCACGCCTGTTGCGCGCAATCGAGCGCGCCGGCGGCAGGATAGCTCCGGCCGAGCACGCGCAGGTCGCCGAGGGCTTGTGGCGTGCACACGACTGGCGGCGCCTGCGTGCCTGGCTGGGGCGTCGCGAAGGCGGGATCGGCACCGCGTGGGTGCGCGACCCAGGTTTCGACGGCCCGGCGCTCGATGCCTGGTCCGGATGGGAAGTGGGGCGCGTCGGCGGCGTCGACATCCTGCTCGGGGCGGTACTGGACGAGCGTCGCGGTCTGCGCCTGATCTTTCTGGATCGCCGCGTGCCATTTCGGCATGTGTCGCAAAGATTGCTGCTCTTGCCTGGGCACTATGTCCTGCGGATCAGCCTGCGCCTGCGGCAGTTGCGCAGCGCGCTCGGCCTGCGTTGGACCCTGCGTTGCGCCGAATCGAACGTCGAGATCGCCACCACCGAGCGGTTGCTCGGGGACGGTCCGTGGCGAGTGGTGCAGACCGCTTTCGAAGTCCCGCCGCAGGCGTGCGGAGGCCAGGTGCTGCAACTGCAACTGGATGCGCGCATCGATGCCGAGCGTCTGATTTCCGGCGAGGCCTGGTTCGACCAACTGATGATCGAATCCGATGAGGCGCGACCCGATTCGGTGTCTGCGGAAACAACTCGCTGAAGCGTAGCCGCCTTCGAGCCACACGGTGGACGCCGAGACTTGAGCTTGGCGATGGATCGGGCTAACCTGTGCTCCAAATCTCCGAGCAGTGCCAGGATCGCGCGCATGAATCTGATGACCAAGACGTTGAGCGTGCTCGTCGTGGGTGTGCTCTCCGCGGGTGCCGTGTTTGCCCAGAACGCGCCCGAAGACGAGACGCGCCAGGAAATCGGTCGGCTGCAGAATGTGCAGGGCACGGTGTTGATCAAGCAGGGCGAACAGTCGGTGCCAGTCACCGAAGGCCAGTTGTTGTTCAGGGCCGATGAGATTCTGGTCACCGAAGGCGCCAGCGCGCTGGTGGTCTGGAACGATGGCTGCGACATCGAGCTCGACGAGGGCGAGGTCTTCAAGGTCAATCGCTTGTCGCCGTGCGCGATGTTGTGGTGGGCTGGCCCGGCCGCGGCGGGAGTGGCCTGCGGTGCTGCGCATGCCGATAAGTCCGACAAGTCCCGCAATCTGGCTGCGGTCGGGCTCGCGGTCGGTGCGGGATTGCTGGGCGCCGCGCACGGTCGTGAGCCCGAATATCGCGAGTTCGCGGCGGCGGTCGAATCGGTGAATGGTGATGTGCAGGCGAGCTTCGAGGATGAGTCGGGAGCCGCCGAATTCCGCAGCGTCGGTCCGGGTACGCGGCTGCGCGCCGAACAGGAAGTACTGGTCAAGGCGGGTTCGAAAGCGGTGATCCGCTTCGACGACGGCTGCACCTCCGAGATCGAGGTGGGTGAAGGCGAGGAAGATCGGTTCATGCTGCCTGGCAACTCGCCCTGCTTCACGCCGGGCATGTGGTGGGCGAGCGCCGCTGCGGCCGCGGGCTTGTGCCTGTCGGTCGAGGATGAAAAGGACGTTTCCTCGCCCTGAGCGGGAGCGTTGGCGGAAGGATGATCGTCGGAACCGCTCAATCGTGTGGGCTCAATCCAGCCGCGACACTTGGGCGATCCAGTCGCTCAGGTTGTAGTGGTTGCTGACGCGCGCGATGCGGCCGTCCACGACGTCGAAGAAGGCGCCGCCCGACAGTCGGTAGCGTTGTCCGCGTGCGCTCGGCAGTTCCGCGTGCGCCTGCAGGTACTGGCCGCTGACGATGTACTCGGCGGCGGCGTGTCGGCCGTCCTCACTGACGAGCACGCGCACCTCACTGAGTACTTCCAGATAACAGCGTGCCATCTGTTGCAAGAAGACGCCGAAACGCTCCCGACCGTACTGGCGCTCGCCTTGGTTCAGGTCGTGCACGACGTCGTCGGCGAGCAATTCCAGCATGCCTTCCCAGTCGGCGCGGTTGAAGGCGGCGTAATAGCGGGCGATCAGAGCCTGCGTGCCGGTGGCCATGGCGCTCATTCGCAGCGGTAACCGAACTCGGTGCGGAAACGCTCGTGAAACTCCCCGCGCGTGAAACGTTGGTTCTGGGTGCCGGGCTGCTCGATCTTGATCGCGCCCATCAGCGAGGCGATGCGTCCGCTGGTTTCGAAGTCCAGATTGTTCATGAGACCGTAGATCAGCCCGGCGCGATAGGCATCGCCGCAACCGGTGGGGTCGACCACGGCCGCCGCCTTCGCGGTGGGGATTTCGATGACACCCTCGCGGGTGTGCCAGCGCGAGCCCTCGCCGCCACGGGTGACGATGTAGGCGGACACCCTCTGCGCGATCTGCTCGGCACTCCAGCCGGTGCGTTCGCTCAGCAGTTGCGATTCGTAGTCGTTGACCGAAACGTAGGTCGCGTTCTCGATGAAGGCACGGAACTCCTCGCCATTGAATAGTGGCATCGCCTGACCAGGATCGAAGATGAAAGGCACGCCCATCGCCTTGAATTCGGCGGCGTGCTGCAGCATCGCCTCGCGGTTGTCCGGCGCGACGATGCCGAAGGCAATGCCACGCACGTCCCGTACATGCGCGCCGTGGCTCTGGGTCATCGCGCCAGGGTGGAAGGCAGTGATCTGGTTGTCGTCGAGATCGGTGGTGATGTAGGCCTGCGCGGTGTAATGGTCGGGCAGTTCACGCACGCAGCGCAGGTCGATACCGAGCGCTTCGAAGTGCGCGCGATAAGGAGCGAAGTCGCGCCCGACGGCGCCGAAAGGCACCGGATCGCCGCCGAGGAGTTTGAGGTTGTAGCTGATGTTGCCGGCGCAGCCGCCGAATTCGCGACGCAGCGTCGGCACGTAAAAGGCCACGCTCAGCATGTGCACCTTGTCGGCGAGGATGTGGTTCTTGAAACGGTCCTCGAACACCATGATGGTGTCGTAGGCCATCGAGCCACAGATCAGGGCTTGCTTGGGTGCCATGCGCTAGCGGTCCGGACTGGGAAGCCGCGGGAGACTAACCCGGATGCTGCATCAGGTCACGACGGCGGACCGCGCCGGTTCTGCGCGCCCGCGGAGCAGGCTGCGGAGGGGTGGCCGGTGCGCGTGGAGGCCCGCGCGCCGGCTCGACTCAGTGCGCGACACGCTCGGTCAGTGCCTGCAATTGTTCGACCGGCACCTGGTCGAGGTCGAAGCCGAAGCGCGCCTTGACGGCAGCGTGATCCATGCCGGCCGCTTCGATGCCATCGCCGACGGCGCTCGCGAGCGACCAGTGGGCGCTTGCGGGTGCGTGCTTGTCCGGCTCGTTCGGGCCGCTGCCGTTGAGCACGAAGTTGCGACTGGCGGTGCGATGGCCGCGCACCGGGTAGGCCCGGTAGCTGGACGATTGCAGGCACTGCGTGGTCGGGTTCGACAGCGATTTCGGGCAGATCTTGACGATCCCGTCGAACTGGTAGGTGCCGGTTTTGACCACGTAGTAGGCGAAGTTGTTCGGGTCGTCGTTGACCACGAGGTAGTGCTCACGGGTGCTCGACTGGTAGAAGCCGGAGGCGTCGTGATCGCGGATCGCCGCCTGGCTGCAACGACCGTCCAGCGAGTTCGCTGCGCGACAGCCGTCGAAGACGTCTGGGTTAGGCGCGCGGTCGACGGTCTGGAACACCAGCACGTCGCCGTAGAAGGGATAGCCGATCGAGGTGTTCGCGGAGAAGTCGATGGTCAGTTGCCACTCGCCGATCATCATGTCGTTCTTGAGGTCGCCCTGGGTGCGCGTCAGGTAGTAGTCGAAGCGCTCGATGTTGGTGGTGCGCCCGCCCATCGTGATGCGCGCGGTGGTCTCGGTGTCGAATACGATCTCGACTGGCCCGCCGGCGCCGATCTGCGCCACCGGTGCGCGCCAGGGACAACCCAGGCACTGACCGCCCGAGAAGGTGCTGAGTTCGCCGACGAAGCGCGCGTTGCCGTTCAGCGGACCCTGCGAGGTGTAGAACATCGGCCGCCCGTCCGCCGCGAAGTAATAGGCAGCGAGGAAGAAGAAGTTGTCCTGGATCTCGAACAGGAAACCGGTGCCGGGCTCCTGTGGATTCCACCAGGTGCCGTTCTCCGGTGTGAAGGCGGAAGCGTTGGAAGCGGCGGCAAGCAGGGTCGCGATGAGGGCGGATCGGGCGTGGCGCATGAGAGCTTCCAGCAGGATGGGAGGCGGCATCGATTCTGGGTCCGGGCGCTGAATTCGTGGTGAATCGAGCGCGGTCACGACGCGGCGTTGGCGCGGGTTTAACGTTGGGTGTCGGCTTGCGATCGTTGTGGAAGTTACACCCGCACCGTCTCGGTATGCTCCTTCGCTCTACCAGGCTCGCGGCCATTCCCGACCATGTTTCTCGTCTGTAAAGGACGCAAAGAAAGCAGGAAGTCTTGCCGCTCTTGATCTCCTTTGCGGACGAAGCTGCTCTCGTGAACTCAATGGATCGTCGTTGTTGGGAGAGAGCGAATACAGCCGCGAGCTCTCCGATCGATCGCCCTCAGCCCCACGGCTCCTCGACACTCCGCGCATGCGCAAGATCGTGCACATCGACATGGATGCCTTCTATGCATCGGTGGAGCAGCGCGACGACCCCGCGCTGCGCGGGCGCCCGGTGGTGGTGGCCTGGCGCGGGTTGCGCTCGGTGGTGTGCGCGG
Source organism: Lysobacterales bacterium (assembly GCA_019187485.1). Lineage (GTDB taxonomy): Bacteria > Pseudomonadota > Gammaproteobacteria > Xanthomonadales > SZUA-5 > JADKFD01. Next base: position 74,093 of record JABAQR010000020.1, read on the forward strand.
CGAGCTACGAGGCGCGCCAGTTCGGGGTGCGTTCGGCGATGCCGGCGCTGCGCGCGGAGCGGCTGTGCCCGGACGCGGTGTTCGTGCCGCCGGACTTCACGCGCTACCGCGCGGTCAGCAAGGCGGTGCGGACGATCATGCAGCGGCACACGGACTTGATCGAACCGTTGTCGCTGGACGAGGCCTACCTGGATGCAACCCACGACCATCAGGGCCTTGGCAGCGGCACCGCGGTCGCGCGCGCGATCCGCGCGAGCATCCGCGAGGAGCTGGCGCTGACGGCGTCGGCCGGAGTCGCGCCGAACAAGTTCCTGGCCAAGATCGCCTCCGACTGGCGCAAGCCCGATGGGCTGTTCGTGATCCGACCGGAGCAGGTGCTCGATTTTCTCGAAGTGCTGCCAGCGGCGCGTCTGCCCGGGGTCGGCAAGGTCATGGCGGCGCGTTTGCAAGAACTTGGCATCGTCACCGTTGGCAACGTGCGGGCACTCGGACAGCTTGCGCTGGAGGCGCACTTTGGGCGCTGGGGCCGGCGTCTGCACGAACTTTCCCGTGGCATCGACGAGCGCGCGGTAGAGAGCGCAAGGCCGACGCAGTCGATCTCCAGCGAGGATACCTTTGCACAGGACCTGCCGCTGGCGGCGCTCGATGAACCGATCAGCACGCTCGCCGCGCGTACCTGGGCCGCAGCGCAAGTCGAGCCGCGGATCGCGCGCACCGTGGTGCTGAAACTGAAGACTGCCGAGTTCCGTATCCTGACACGCAGCCTGACCCCGTCGCAGTCGCCCGATTCCGCTGCAGAGCTGACGCGGATCGCACTGTCGCTGCGCGAGCGCGTCGACCTGCCTGCGCGCACCCTCTATCGCCTGGCCGGTGTTGGCCTGCAAGGCTTCAGCGAACGCGACGAGTGGTTGGGACGACAGGTCGCGCTGTTGTAGGAGCGCGGCGTGCGTCGGAAGGGTGGACGGGGGTCTGGTTGCGACGCACGCGACTCTCCTACTGGGTTCGGCGCGCGAGCAGGGCGCGCAGTTCGTTCTTTTCGGCGGAGCTCAGTGTGTCGCCGGATTTCTGGCGCGCCAGCAGGTACTGGCGACGGTCGCCATCGCTCTGTTCGATCAGCCGTGAAAGCGCGCTTTCGAGATCCTCGCGCCAGGCGGGTTCGTCGCCCGGCAACTCCTGCAGCGAGAGTTTGACCAGCGGGGCGTGCGCGGGATCGCCGGCAAAGCATTCGAGCAATTCCGCGGTAGTGATCCGAGGGCGTCGACGGACCTCGTCGAGCATCCGCCGCAGCACGTCGGCACCGGGTTTGTCGACCCCCTCGAGCCCAGCCGGCACCGCGATCTCGAGCGCCAATTGCGGTCGCGCCAGCAACAGCGCGAGTGCGCTGCGCACCAGCGTGCGCGGCTGCGGGCCGCGCGCCGCCGGGCGTGGTCGCGCGGGCGGTTGCGCAGGG
>JABAQR010000004.1 GCA_019187485.1 Lysobacterales bacterium
CCGTGGCGCTCGCCGATGGCTTCGGCGGCCTCGCGCTTCCAGTTCGGGCGTTCGCCCGGGCGGCGCTCGCGGCGCTGCCCGCGCGCGAACTTGCGCGCCGCCTCCACCGGCAGCACGCGCAGCTCGCTGCGCGTGCTCATCGGCAGTTCCACCGATTCCAGCAGGCGTGCGATCTCCTCGGGCTCGAGTTCGCGGTACCAGCCACGTTTCAGATCCTTGCCGAGTTCGATGACGCCGTAGCGCACGCGTTTCAATCGGCTGACCTCGGCGCCGACCGCTTCCCACAATCGCCGCACCTCGCGCTGGCGGCCTTCGCGGATGAGGACCTTGAACCACTGGTTGCTGCCTTCGCCGCCGAGCGCCTCGATCTCCTCGAAGTGCGCTGGGCCATCTTCCAGTTCGACGCCCGCCCGCAGTCGCTGCAAGGACTCGTCGGCGACCTCGCCGTGCACGCGCACCAGGTACTCGCGTTCGATCTCGCGCGAAGGATGCATCAGCCGGTTCGCGAGTTCGCCGTCGGTGGTGAACAGCAACAGGCCGGCGGTGTTGAGGTCAAGCCGGCCGACCACGATCCAGCGCGCCCCCTTGAGCCGCGGCAGGCGGTCGAACACGGTCGGGCGACCTTCGGGATCGATGGTCGTGGTGACCTCGCCCTCGGGCTTGTTGTAACAGAGCACCCGCGGCCCCTCGTGAGTGACCGCGCGCACCACGAACTCGCGCCCGTCCAGGCGCACCGTCTGGCCGTCGCCCAGGGTCGCGCCGATGGTCGCCGGACGACCGTCGATCTCGATCTCGCCACGCAGCACGCGCTCCTCGATCATTCGCCGCGAGCCGAGCCCGGCCTTGGAGAGCAGCTTCTGCAGGCGTTCGGGAGCGATCTCGCGGGCGCCGCGCTTCAGCGACAGGGTGGGGCGGCGTTTCATTGGCGAGTCTCCGTGGAGGGGGCTTCAGGCGGGGAGGTCGAGACGGCCGCCTCGCGCCGGGTGAAATCGAGCTCCGGTTCGATCGCGTCGAGGTCGCGGATCTCGGCCAGAGTCGGCAGCTCGTCCAGGCTTTTCAGGCCGAAGTAGTCGAGGAAGGCGCGGGTGGTGCCGAACAGCGCCGGCCGGCCCGGTACGTCGCGGTGACCGAGCACCCGGATCCACTCGCGTTCCTCGAGGGTCTTGATGATCTGCGCGGACACCGCGACACCACGCACCGCCTCGATCTCGCCGCGCGTGATCGGCTGGCGGTAGGCGATCAGCGACAGGGTTTCCAGCAGTGCGCGCGAGTACTTGCCCGGGCGCTCCGTCCACAGCCTCGAGATCTGCGCGTGGACTTCGGTGCGTACCTGGTAGCGGAAGCCGCTGGCGACCTCGACCAGTTCGACGCCGCGCCCGACGCAGTCGATTGCGAGCGCTTCCAGCGCTTGCGCCAGTTCGGTGTGCGCAGGACGTGCGCCTTCGTCGAACAGCTCGCCGAGCTGCGCGATGGTCAGCGGTTGGCCGGCCGTCAGCAGCGCGGCTTCGAGGATCGGCTTCAGGGTCGAAATGTCCATCAGATATCGGTTTTTTCGTGCACGGTCAGCGAACGCAGGTAAATCGGGGCGAACGGGCGGTCCTGGACGATCTCGAGCAGACCGGTCTTGGCCAGCTCCAGCATCGCCAGGAAATCGACGACCACTCCCAGGCGGCCCTCGGACTGCACCAACAGGGTGGTGAACTCGAGGAACTCGCCGCCGCACAGCGCGTCCAGCAGTTCGCTCATGCGCTGACGTACCGACAGCGGTTCGCGTCGCACCTGGTGGCTGACGTACAGATCCGCGCGATTCAGCACTTCGCGAAAGGCCAGCAACAGCTCCTTGAGCTGCACGTCCGGCAGCAACGGGCGTGCGCGCCGCTCGGACAGATGCACGCTGGCGACGCTGGTGTCGCGGTCCATCCGCGGCAGCGCGTCGAGGTCTTCGGCGGCTTTCTTGAAGCGCTCGTACTCCTGCAACCGGCGCACCAGTTCCGCGCGCGGGTCGGTTTCCTCGTCCTCGCTCGCCGGAGGCCGCGGCAGCAGCAGCCGCGACTTGATCTCGGCGAGGATCGCGGCCATCACCAGGTACTCGGCGGCGAGCTCGAAGCGCAGCTCCCGCATCATCTCGATGTAGCCGATGTACTGGCGGGTGATCGCCGCGATCGGGATGTCGAGGATGTCGAGGTTCTGGCGCCGGATCAGGTACAGCAGCAGGTCGAGCGGGCCTTCGAATGCCTCCAGGATCACCTCGAGCGCGTCGGGCGGAATGTAGAGATCCTTCGGCAGCTCGAAGCAGGGCTCGCCGCGAACCACCGCGAAGGGAATCTCCGCCTGGCGCGCACTCGCGGCCGCCGGATCGGGGGCGCGTTCGCTCATTCCCAGTCCACCACGCCGCTGCCCACGCGCAGCACCTTCCAGGGCTGGTCGAGCAGTGAGACCACGGTCGTCGGGTGCACCCCGCAGGCGCCGCCGTCGACGAACACGTCGACCTGCGACTCCAGCAATTCGGCCAGTTCATCGACCTCCATGCCATGCAGATCTTGCCCCGGCAGCAGCAGGCTGGAGCTCAGGATCGGTTCTCCGAGCGCCGCGATCAGACTCTGGGCGACGCGGTGATCGGGCACCCGCACGCCGATCGAACGACGCTTCTCGGTGGCGATGCGCTTGGGCACCAGCGCACTCGCCGGCAGGATGAAGGTGTAGGCGCCCGGCAGGTGTGCGCGCATCAACCGGAAGGCGGCGTCGTCGACGCGCGCGTACTGACCGATCTGCTTGAGATCGCGGCAGGCGAGGGTGAAGTTGTGGCGGGTATCCAGTTGCCGCAAGCGCGCCACCCGATCCAGCGCCGTGCGCGCGTCCAGCGCGAAGCCGAAGGCGTAGCCGGAATCGGTCGGGTAGGCGAGCAGTTGGCCGGCGCGCAGCGCGGAGACCGCCTGGTCGACCAGGCGCGCCTGCGGCGAAACGGGATGGATGGCGAGGCGGCGCGACATGGATGACAGGACCGTGCGGCGGCATCACGCCGGCGCGAAGGGCGGGGAGTGTACCGGACCGGGCGGATTCCGTACCATGCGCGCCCCATTCCACCGGTCCGCCCCGTTCATGTTGTCCACGAATCGCCGATGAGTGCTCGCCTGCAGCGGCTGCGCGAGCGCCTGATGGCGCTTGCGCCGCTGGAACTCGAAGTAAGCGACGAGAGCCACCTGCACGTCGGCCACGCCGGTGCGCGCGACGGGCGCGGCCACTTCCGGGTGCGCATCGTCGCCGCCACCTTCTGCGGCGAGCGCCCGTTGGCGCGGCACCGGCGCGTGTACGCCGCGCTCGGCGACCTGATGCAGACCGACATCCACGCGCTCGCCATCGAAGCGCTGAGTCCCGAGGAATCGCCATGAAGACACTCCCGATGCTGCTCCCGATACTGCTGGCGTTGGCCGCCTGCGGGCAGGACACGGGCTCCTCCGGCCCGGTTCGCCTGGTGCAGATCGACGGTCCTGCGAGTGCGCTCAAGGTCGACGGCGAGGCTGTGCCCGAGGCGCTGGTCGATGCCTACGCGCGCAAGCGCGGCTGGGACCTGCACGATCCCGGCCAGCGCGAGCAGGTCTACGAACAACTCACCGAACTGCTGGCGGTGGCCTCGGCCGCGCGCAAGCAGGGACTGATGGACGACGAAAGCGTGCGCGCCGACCTCGAACTGGAGCGCCTGAACCGGCTGAGCGGCATGCTGGTGGAGCGCGCCACCGGGACCCTGACCGACGCCGACCTGCGGGCCGCTTACGATCAGGAGATCGTCGCAGCCGGCAACGAGGAATTCCTGGTGGCGCACATACTGTTCGAGCGCGCCGAGCTGGCGGCCCCTCTGCTGGCGGCACTGCAGGGTGGCGCCAGTTTCGACGAGCAGATGCGCGCGCTCGCCGGCCAGCCCGGCGTACGCGATGCGAAGGACCTCGGCTGGGTGCGCCGCAACTCCATGCCGCCGGCGCTCGCCGAAGCGGTGGCGGGGCTCGCCGACGGCGCCTACACGCCGGCTGCCGTGCAGAGCGAGTTCGGCTGGCACGTAGCGCTGCTGCGTTCGCGGCGGGCGCTCAATGTGCCACCCTTCGAGCAGGTGCGCGAGGCGGTGGAGGCCAGTGTCAAGCGCAAGCGGGCGCAGGAAATCGCCAAACAGGCGCGCGCCGAGGTCAAGGTCGAGAAGTGAAGGAAGTCGCATTGGCAGCACTGGAGCGGCTTGCTAGCCTCGCGCTGCACGCTTCGCAGAGGCCTACATGCAGCCCGTTCTGGAAACCCCGCTGAAGCGTTGGCGCGCCGAAGCTTCCCGCAACTGGGTGTTTTTCCGACAGTGGTTGCGCGCCCCACTGACCACCGCCTCGGTGGTCCCGAGCAGTCCACGCCTTGGGCGCGCGATGGCGCAGGCGCTGCCGCCCTGGGTATCGCGGGTGGTCGAACTGGGTGCGGGCACCGGCTCGATCACCCGTGAACTGCTGCGCGAGCGCGTGTGCGCCGAACGCCTGTGCATGGTCGAGCTGAATCCGGAACTGCACCGCGACCTCAAGATCGCTTTCCCGAACTGTCAGGTCGTGTGCGGCGATGCGCGCCGCTTGCCGCAATTGCTGGCCGCCACCGAGGGTTTCCGCGACGGTCGGGCGGATGCCGTGGTCAGCTCGCTTGGCCTGCTGTCGATGCCAGCCGGCCTGGTCGAACAGATCGTCGCGGCGGCTTTCGATTGTCTGCCGACGCGCGGGGTGATGATTCAGTTCACCTACGGCCCGAAATGCCCGGTGCGGGAGAGCACCCTGAGACGCCTGCACCTGCGCGCCCGCCGTGTCGACTTTACCTGGATGAACCTGCCGCCAGCCTCGGTGTATCTGTTGCAACGCCACTGAAGCCGCTCTTTGCGATGCGGATGGGAAAGGTCTGCCCGTCTCTCGTTCCGATGCGTCGCTGCGGACATCCCGGTCAACCGGCACAGATCGCGCCGCGCGCTGCATGAGCGCATCCCCGCTGCCCGTAGTCCGCGTCGTGGACGGCCGGATCCGCCGCCGACATCCGGGATGCCCGGACAGGGCGGATCTCAGCGCTGTTTGTAGCCGTAGAAATTCTTGAGCATCTGCTCCGAACCCTTGTACTCGGCGGCGTTCGCCGCGACGAACTGCTGCACGCCGATTTCGTTCAACACTTCGTACAACGTCTGGTCCTCATGCAGCTTCAGCAGGGCGTTGGTGACCGCGGTCCTGACATCGGCAGGCACATCGGGCGAGGCGCTGATGGCCGGACCCGGGAACTCGCGGGTGGTGATCACCGGGATCAGGTTCGGATACTGGTCGCGCAGCCAGGTCGGCACCAGCGTCGCATCGGCTTCGCCGGCGAACACGATCTCCACGGTGTCGCGCCAGGAGGTGGCCAGTGAGCGCAGATCGGGTTGCTGCATCGGATTGGGGAAATACTCCAGCAGCAGCGCGAAGCCGAGGTTCGGCGCCGGCATCGTCACCAGGCTGCGCGCCACGAAGTGCTGCACATCGCCCTCTTTCACGTCCTCCTGGGTCAGCAGCGAATAGCTGGTGGGGATGGAGGACTTGACCAGCGGCACATAGCCGTAGCGCTGGATGCGGAAATCGGTGAAATGCGCCTCGTCGAATACCAGGTGCAAATCCTTGCGCTTGCGGATGTCGTTCCAGTAGAAGGCGTAATTGCGCGCCACCACGAGTTTGAAGGTGTGGCCAGTGGCGGTGCCCAGGTAGGCAACCAACGGTTCGTAGACTTCGCGCGCCCTTTCGGGTCCGTACACCGGCTCCACGGCAAAGTTGTACTCCGCCGCCGAGGCGGTCATGGCCGCCGCCAGACCCACCACCATCAAGCCCGCCCGGAACCCATTTCCGAGTCCACCGCCATGCGTTGCAACCATGGTGCATCTCCCCCTGGAAGACGAACCGGTCATACCACTTTCGAATCGGAAACGCCATGCGCCGAACCGCCCGGCGCATACTCGTTCAGCGCGGCATCGCCCGGACTGCCGGAAACCTCGCTTCCGATCACCATGAGCATCCTTCCGCAGCTCAGCCGCGCGCCTTCGATGGCGCGCTCGGCGAGCACCGCCAGGCCGTGGCCGTCGCTGCCGATGGCAAGCAGATTGCCGGCGGCGCTGCCATCCTCGTCGAGTAGTTCGACGCCAATGGCCGGGCATTCGCCGGGCGCTTCCACACGCAACCGCATGAGCCGACGCTTGCTGCGCCCGAGGTAGTGGGTGCGCGCGACGATCTCCTGCCCCGGATAGCAGCCTTTGCGCAGCGAATAAGCGCCCAGGCGATCGAGCGTCAGCATCTGTGGCAGCCAGCGCTCGCTGGTGGCCGCCAGCAGCCACGGGATGCCGAGCGTGAGCTGGGCGTCCCAAAGCGACTGCGAGAGCGGCGACGCGGTTTCGTCGCGGCGTATGCGCCAGTCCATTCCGCAACCATGCACGCGCCTCCCGGAACCTGCCCAAGGCTCGATCGCCAGGGCGTGCAGTGCCAGGGCGCAACGCGAACGCAGTCGGAATCGTTGCAGCCGCGCGAGCACGCTGTCGGCGAGATCCTGCGGCAGCAGCAGGGAGAAGCGCTGTTCGTCCGCGCAGGTCAGCAATGCCAGGGCCTGCACGCGGCCGTCCACCCCGCAGTAGCAACTGAACTGCCAACTCCCCACGGCGAGCGTGCGCAAGTCGCTCGCGAGCTGCGCGTGCAGGAAGGCGCGCGCGTCCACGCCTTCGATCGAGATTTCGGCGAATCCAGGTGTCATCATGGCGTCCGCAGTCGCTGGCATGGCCCGAGAGCATACGAATGTCCGACCTCGATCCGTCGGTCCCGCAGGTACCATCGTCGGTCCCGTCGCCGCAGCAAGTGCCGCCGGGCACGCGCGAGACCGGTGGTCGCGCCGGCCCGGAACCCACGCGTTACGGCGACTGGGAGAAGAACGGTCGGTGCATCGATTTCTGATTGCGGCGTCGGTGGCCTTTCGAGTCTTGTTCACTGCCGGATCAGGAGCTATACCGCTCGCCTGCGCAGCAGATTCCGGGATGTGCGGAGAGCGCTTCCCGACCAACCGGGGATAGAGGATGGCCACGCACCCGCGACCGCTTTCGCCGCACCTGCAGATCTACAAGCCGCAACTGACCACGGTCCTTTCCATCCTGCACCGCGTCACCGGCGTGGCGCTGTGCGCAGCCGCGCTCGGCCTGGTGTGGGGCCTGCTGTCGCTGGCGCTGGGTCGTGACGAGTTCGAGCACTTTCGGGCTTGTGCCAACAGTCTGCCGGGCAAGCTGCTGACGGCGATCTTCGTGTTCTGCCTGGTCTACCACCTGCTCAATGGCATCCGTCATCTGGGCTGGGACACCGGCTGGGGACTGGACTTGAAGCGCGCCTATGCCACCGGCTGGCTGCTGGTGGCATTGGCGCCGGCGCTGACCGCGCTTTCCCTGTGGTGGATCTGGTAGGAGGACGGCGATGAGCGAGTTTCGCACCGAACTCAAGCAGGTCCGCGGCCTTGGCTCCGCGCACGAGGGTACGCACCACTGGTGGATGCAGCGGATTACTGCGGTGGCGCTGGTGCCGCTGTCGATCTGGTTCGTCTTTTTTCTGGAGGCGATCCGCGGCGTCGACTACCTTGCCGTTCGCTACGCGATCGGGCAGCCGATGACTGCCGCGCTGATGCTGGCCTACGTTTGCGCGGTCCTGCACCACGCCTATCTCGGCGTGCAGGTGGTGATCGAGGACTATGTGCACGAGCGCGTCGCGGAGGTCGGTCTGCTGATCGCGACCCGACTACTGTTCGTGCTGGCGGCGCTGACGGCCACCGTCTCGATCCTGCGACTGGTCTTTCTTGCGGCGGACCCCCAATGAGCGAGTCCTACAAGCTCCAGCACCATCAGTACGACGTGGTCGTCGTTGGCGCCGGCGGCGCCGGCCTGCGCGCCACCTTCGGCATGGCCTCCAAGGGGCTGTCGACCGCCTGCCTGACCAAGGTGTTTCCCACCCGCAGCCACACGGTCGCGGCGCAAGGCGGCATCAGCGCGGCGCTCGGCAACATGGGTGAGGACGACTGGCGCTTCCATTTCTACGACACCATCAAGGGCTCCGACTGGCTCGGTGACCAGGACGCCATCGAGTACATGTGCAAGGAGGCGATCCCGGCCATCATCGAACTCGAGCACTACGGCGTGCCCTTCTCGCGCACCGAGGATGGCCGCATCTACCAGCGCCCCTTCGGCGGCATGACCACGCACTACGGCAAGGGCACCGCGCAGCGCACTTGCGCCGCCGCCGACCGCACCGGTCACGCGATGCTGCACACGCTGTACCAGCAGTCGCTGAAGCACGATGCGCGTTTCTACATCGAGTATTTCGCGCTCGATCTGGTGATGGACGAGGAAGGCGTCTGCAGGGGCGTGCTCGCCTGGGATCTGTCCGAAGGCACGCTGCACATGTTCCATGCGCACGCGGTGGTGCTCGCCACCGGCGGCTACGGGCGTGCCTACTTCTCGTGCACCTCCGCGCACACCTGCACCGGCGACGGCAACGGCATGGTGCTGCGCGCCGGGCTGCCGTTGCAGGACATGGAGTTCACCCAGTTCCACCCGACCGGCATCTACGGCGCCGGCTGCCTGATCACCGAAGGCGTACGCGGCGAGGGTGGGTATCTCACCAATTCCAAGGGCGAGCGCTTCATGGAGCGCTACGCGCCGAACGCCAAGGATCTCGCCTCGCGCGACGTCGTCAGCCGCGCGATGACCGTCGAGATCCGCGAGGGCCGCGGTGTCGGCGCCGAGGCGGACCACATCCACCTGCACCTCGAGCACCTCGGCCCCGAAGTGATCCACGAACGCCTGCCCGGCATCGCCGAGACCGCCAGCATCTTCGCCGGTGTCGACGTGACCAGGCAGCCGATCCCGGTGCTGCCCACGGTCCACTACAACATGGGCGGCATCCAGACCAATGTGCACGGCGAGGTGGTCACGCTGAAGAACGGCAATCCCGACAGCGTGGTGCCCGGACTGTTCGCGATCGGCGAGGCCGCCTGCGTGTCGGTGCATGGCGCCAACCGGCTGGGTTCGAACTCGCTGCTGGACCTCGTCGTGTTCGGGCGCGCCGCGGCCAATCGTGCGGCCGAGGTCGTCAGACCCTCGGCGCCGCACAAGCGCCTGCCGGGCAGCGCCTACGATCGCGCGCTCGCCAACTTCGACCGCCTGCGCCACGCCAAGGGTGGCACGCCGACCGCCGAGATCCGGCTCACCATGCAGAAGGCGATGCAGAATCATGCCGCGGTCTTCCGCACCGGCGAATCGCTGCGGGAGGGCTGCCGCAAGGTCAGCGCGGTCTACGCCGGCTTCGCCGACGTGCGCGTCTCCGATCGCTCGCTGGTGTGGAATTCGGACCTGGTCGAGACCCTGGAACTGCAGAACCTGCTCGGCTGCGCCCAGGTGTCCATCCATTCCGCGGAAAACCGCAAGGAAAGCCGCGGCGCACACGCGCGTGAGGACTACCAGGAGCGCGACGACGCCGGCTGGATGAAACACACGCTGGCCTACGTCGACGAGACCGGCAAGGTCAGTTTCGAATACCGCCCGGTGCACCTGTACACGTTGACCCAGGACGTGGAACCGGTGCCGCCGAAGGCGCGGACGTATTGAGTTGAGAGCAGTGAGTGGTGAGTAGTGAGTAGTGAGTAGTGAGTAGTGAGTAGCAGAAGCGGAGTGGTGGGATCGCAGGCTCTTGCCACTCACGACTCACTACTGAGCGCGGCGCAGCCGCGCGGACCACTCACCTGCCAATGCAAAGCGACAAACACTCGAGGCACCGACGATGGCCGAATTCACGCTCCCCAAGAACTCCAAGGTCCGCCAGGGCAAGCACTTCCCGGCCAGGGCCGGGGGTGCGAAGGTGCGTCGCTTCAAGATCTACCGTTGGGATCCGGACACCGGCGAGAACCCGCGCACCGACACCTACGAGGTCGATCTCGCGGCCTGCGGGCCGATGGTTCTCGACGCGCTGATCAAGATCAAGAACGAGATCGACCCGACGCTGACCTTCCGGCGTTCCTGCCGCGAGGGCATCTGCGGCTCCTGCGCGATGAACATCGGCGGCACCAACACGCTGGCCTGCACCAAGGCGATCGAGGACGTCGGCGGGGAAGTGAAGATCTACCCGCTGCCACACATGCCGGTGGTCAAGGACCTGGTGCCGGACCTCTCGCGCTTCTACGCGCAGTACGCCTCGATCCGCCCGTGGATCCGCACCCAGTCCTCGCCGCCGCCGGACAAGGAGCGCCTGCAGTCGCCGGCCGACCGCAAGCAGCTCGACGGACTCTACGAGTGCATCCTGTGCGCCTGCTGCAGCACCTCCTGCCCGAGCTACTGGTGGAACGGCGACCGCTACCTCGGACCCGCCATCCTGTTGCAGGCCTACCGCTGGATCGTCGACAGCCGCGACGAGGACACCGGCGCACGCCTCGACGACCTCGAGGATCCGTTCCGACTGTATCGCTGCCACACGATCATGAATTGCACCAAGACCTGCCCGAAGGGCCTCAACCCGGCCAAGGCCATCGCCGAGATCAAGAAAGCGATGCTGGCGCGACACTCGCTGTAGCCCATGAGTCTGGTGCGTGGGATCGCGGCGGATTTCGTGCTGCTGTCGCAGTCCATGTCCGTTCTCGCCCTGTGGGCGCCATTTTCCGGCGTACCCACCGCCCTCCGGCGACCTTTGCTCCGGAGCGACGATTGACCGCCGGAGAGGGCTCACTGCGCGCATTGCGCTGGCAGTGCCGGCGCGGCATGAAGGAACTCGACCTGTTGCTGGTGCGCTGGCTGGACGCGCACTTCATCGCCGCGTCAGCGAGCGAGCGGCATAACTTCGAGCGCCTTCTGCAAGCCGAGGACGACCAGTTGTGGAGCTGGTTGCTCGGCCGCGGCCATTCCCCGGATCCGGAACTCGATGCACTCGTCCAGCGCATACGCGGCGCCCGTTGAACTCGATCTGCGGCCCGGACGCATCGAGGTCGCATTGCGCTGGCTGCTGCTCGCGGCCGCCGTGCTCGCGATCGCGCTGACCTCGCTGGGGCCCGCGTTGCAGTCGGCTCTGGGACTGCTCGCCGGTACGCTGGCATGGCGCGATTGGCGGGTGTCGCGACGGCGTCCGGTGGCGCTGCGGCTGCACGCGGATGGTGGCGTCGCAGCTTCGTCCGACGCACTGCAATGGCTGCCCTGCGCGCTGGCGCAGGCACACTGGTTCCTCGGGCTGCCGATCCTGCAGTGGCGCATCGCAGGTGCGCGCACGCAGGCCTGCGTGCTGTTCCCGGACCGGGTCGATGCCGCCACGCGTCAGCGCCTGCGGGTGTGGCTGCAGACGCACGCGCCGGGCGCCGCGGAGGCCGCCGCATGAGGCTGTTCCATCCGCTGGCGCTGGCGATCGGCCTGCGCTACACCGGTGCCAAGCGCCGCAACCATTTCATTTCCTTCATCTCGCTGGTGTCGATGCTCGGCATCGCGCTCGGGGTCACCGCGCTGATCGTGGTGATCTCGGTGATGAACGGCTTCGAGCAGGAACTGCGCGCGCGCATCCTCGGCATGGTCTCGCACGCCACGGTCACCGCCTACGGCGAGAACGTGCGCGATTGGCCGAAGGTAGTGGAGCAGGCGCGCGCGGACGGGCGTGTGACCGGTGCCGCGCCGTACATCGAGCGCGAGGGCATGCTGCAGGGCCGTCGCATCAGCGGCGCGATGATCCGCGGCGTGGTGCCGGAACTCGAAGCGAGCGTGTCCGACGTCGGGCTGAAGACCGATGTCGGCAATTTCGACGCGCTGACGCCGGGCAGCTACCATATCGTGCTCGGCTCGGAACTCGCGCACACCCTCGGCGTGACCCTCGGCGACTCGGTGACGTTGATGGCGCCGCAGATGCGCGCGACCCCGGTCGGCGTGATCCCGCAGTTGCGCCGCTTCAAGGTGGTCGGCCTGTTCGAGGTCGGCATGTACGAATACGACCGCGGCTACGCCTTCGTGCACATCGAGGACGCCGGCAAGCTGTTCCGCGAGCATGGCGGCGTGACCGGCGTGCGCCTGAAACTGGCCGACATGTTCGCCGCCTGGCGCGTCGCCCAGGACCTGACGACGCGCCTCGACGGTCTCTACGCGGTGCGCGACTGGACCCAGCAGCACAGCAATTTCTTCCGCGCCGTGCAGACCGAGAAGCTGGTGATGTTCATCATCCTCTCGCTGATCGTCGCGGTGGCCGCCTTCAATCTGGTCTCGACGCTGGTGATGGTGGTCACCGACAAGCAGGCCGACATCGCGATCCTGCGCACCCTGGGCGCCAGCCCGCGGCTGGTCATGAAGGTGTTCATGGTGCAAGGCCTTGCGGTCGGACTGGTCGGGACCCTGCTCGGACTTGCCGGCGGCGTGCTGATCGCCAGCAACATCCATGTGATCGTGCCCTTCCTCGAGCGCACCCTCGGCTTCGAGGCCATGCCGGGCGACATCTACTACATCAGCAGCGTGCCCTCGCAACTGCGCTGGAGCGATGTCGGCCGCATCGGCGCGCTCTCGCTGCTGTTCTCGGCGGTGGCCACGCTGTATCCCGCCTGGCGCGCAGCGCGCACCCAGCCGGCGCAGGCGCTGCGCTATGAATGACCCCGTGATCGCCGCGCGCGGCATCGGCAAGACCTACGCCGAGGGCGATCTGCGCGTCGACGTGCTCGGCGATGTCTCGCTCGCGGTCGCGCGCCGCGAGAGTGTCGCGATCATCGGTGCCTCCGGCGCCGGCAAGAGCACGCTGCTGCACATCCTCGGCGGGCTCGACCTGCCGAGCCGCGGCGAAGTGGAGGTGCTCGGTCGCAGCATGTCGCAACTGTCGGATGCCGAGCGCGGCCGGCTGCGCAACCAGGCGCTCGGCTTCGTCTACCAGTTCCACCACCTGCTGCCCGAATTCAGCGCGCTGGAGAACGTCGCCATGCCGCTGCTGATCGGCGGCTTGCGCGTCGCCGACGCCAGCGAACGCGCCGCGGCCTTGCTCGGCCGCGTCGGACTCGGCGCGCGCCTGCGCCACAAGCCCGGCGAACTTTCCGGCGGCGAGCGCCAGCGCGCCGCGGTGGCGCGCGCGCTGGTGACGCGCCCGGCCTGCGTGCTCGGCGACGAGCCCACCGGCAACCTCGACGAGAAGACCGCCGCCGGCGTGTGGGAACTGATGCTGGAGTTGAACGCCGAGATCGGCACCAGCCTGGTGATTGTCACCCACGACCGCCGCCTCGCCGCGCGCATGCACCGCGTGCTCGAACTCAGCGGCGGCGGCATCGCCGAAGTGGCTTGAACGTGGACTCAACGGGCGTGAGGTTTCGGCGGCGATTTTGACCGCCACACCGAACCGGGTCTTCCCGAGGGGAAAATCGGACGCGAGGTTGCGGTGCGCGCACCGCTCCGACGGTGGGATCGGAGTTTTCGGACAGCGTGCCGGACGTCGTGCGCGCAGCCTCCCGGCGCATGCGACACCTCCTGCCAGGCTGCTGTTTTGCGTTCGCGCTGGGTGCGACGGGCGTGCTGGTCCTGCCCGCCTTGCCCACGCCGGTCACGCTGCTCGGACTGTTGGTTTGCGCCGTGCTGCCGGCGGCGTGCCGCCGGCGCGCCGCCGGATGGCCGCTGGCAGCGATCCTCGGATTCGCACTCGCGGCCGGCGAAGGCCACCGCAGACTCGACGAACGCCTGAATTCGTCCCTGGAAGGCACGGACCTGGAGGTGACGGGATTCGTCGCCAGCCTGCCGGTACGCGGGGTCCGCTCGCTGCGTTTCGACTTCGATATCGTCTCCGGCACCCGTTCGCCGCTGCGTGCACGCTTGTCCTGGTACGAGCGGGGGGATGCGGTCCGGCCGGGCGATTGCCTCCGCCTGGTGCTGCGCCTGAAGCGACCGCGTGGGGTCGTCAACGCCGCCGGATTCGATTTCGAGCGCTACGCATTGGTGCAGCGGATCGCCGCCACCGGCTACGTGCTGCGCGTGCTGGATGCGCAGGCTTGCGCGCCGCGCCCGGACATCGACCGCCTGCGCGCGGTGATCGCCGACTCGATCGACGCCGGACTGAAGCCCGGTCGCATCCGGGCGACCGTCAAAGGTCTGGCGATCGGCGACACCCGAGAACTTGGCGACGCCGACTGGGACTTGTTCCGCGCCACCGGCACCACCCATCTGATCGCGATCAGCGGCCTGCACGTGGGCCTTGCCGGCGCGGTCGGATCCGGTCTCGCCTGGCTGCTGTGGTGGTTGTGGCCGCGGCTCTGCCTGCGCGTGCCGCGTCCGCAGGCGATGGCGGTCGCCGCCCTGCTGAGTGCTGGCGCCTACACGCTCATCGCCGGTGCGACGCTGCCGACGCTGCGCACCTGGCTGACCCTGGCGGCGATGCTGGCGGGAGTACTGGTGCGCCGCGAGGTTGGCTGGTGGACGCGTTATGCGCTGGCGCTGGTCGCGGTGCTGCTGTGCGATCCGCTGGCGGTGCTGGCGGCCGGGTTTTGGTTGTCCTTCGGGGCGGTCGCCTGGTTGATCCTGGCATTCGGTCGGGGCTGGCGCCCGCAGGCCTGGTGGCGCCGCTGGTTGCTGCCACAACTGGGACTGACCCTGGCGTTGTGCCCGCTCGGTCTTGCCTTTTTCCAGCAGGCCAGCCTCGCCGCGCCGCTGGTCAATCTGCTGGCGGTGCCCTGGGTGACTTTCGTGGTGGTGCCGGTGTTGCTGCTGGCACTGCTGTGCGCGCCGCTGTCGGGGCTTGCCGCTTTGTTGTGGCAGCTCGCCGCCTGGTTGCTGCTGCCCTTCGACACGCTGGTGGCGACCGCCTCCAACTGGCCACTCGGCCGCTGGACCTTGCCGGCACCGACTCCGACCAGTTGGGTGCTTGCGCTGCTCGGTACGGCGATGCTGCTGGCGCCGCGCGGCTGGCCGGGCAGGGCGCTCGGCATTTTCGGCCTGCTGCCCTTGCTGTGGCCTGCGGCCGACCCGATCCCGCCGGGCGTGTTCGAACTGACGCTGCTGGACGTCGGCCAGGGTCAGGCGGCGCTGGTGCGCACCGCGACGCACGCGCTGCTGGTCGATACCGGCCCGGAGTTTCCCGATGGCGACGATCTCGGCGATCGCGTGCTCGCGCCGACGCTGGCCCAGCTTGGCGTGCGTGCACTGGATGGTCTGATCGTCAGTCACGACGACCTCGATCACGCAGGCGGCACCGCCAGCCTGCGCCGGCGTCTGCCGGTCGCAGGCATCCAGTCCTCGGCGCCGTCCGTGATTGCGGGGGCGCGGCATTGCCTGGCCGGCCAACGCTGGTCCTGGGACGGTATCGACTTCGAGATCCTGCATCCACCACCGCTGCTGCCCTACCTGGGCAACGAGAGTTCTTGCGTGCTGCGCATCGCCGGACCCGGTGGCAGCGCGCTGATTCCGGGCGACATCGGCGAGGTGATCGAAGGCCGGCTGCTGCGCGAACAAGCGGAAAAACTGGACGTCGACTTGTTGATCGCCGGCCACCACGGTAGCGCCGGATCGAGCAGCGCCGCCTTCCTCGCCGCCGTCTCGCCGCATGAAATCTGGTACTCCGCCGGCCATCGCAACCGCTTCCGATTCCCGCGTGCGGAAGTATTGCAGCGGGCACGGGCGGTGGGCGCGGCACAATGGAGCACCGCCACCGCGGGCGCTTTGCACAGGCGGATCGGCGCGGGTCGGGCGACCTCCGGCGCGCGCGATCACCTGCGGCGCTGGTGGCGGGAACCTCCCGGTGAACTCGATGGGCTGCACTAACCCGTGGCGCGGGTTGGCGGTTCGCAGCCTGAATACCTGTGCGCACGACGCGCTGTATGATCGCGCGCCTTGACTGACAGCAGTTCCGAGGTGGGCGTGTTCGAGATTCTCCAAGCCGGCGGCTGGGTGATGGTTCCGCTGGTGCTGGCGTCGATCGCGTTGGTCGGGATCACGCTGGAGCGCTTCTGGAGCCTGCGACGGAGCGCGGTGATCCCGCCCAAGCTCGGTGCCGAAGTGCGACAGTGGGCACGGTCGGCGAAGATCGAGCGCGAGCATCTGGAGAAGCTGCGCACCAATTCGCCGCTGGGCGCGATCCTCGCGGCGGTGGTCGCGCACCGGCAGCGCTCGCGCGATGTGATCCGCCAGCATGCCGAGGACGCCGGCCGCCAGGTGGTGCACCGCCTCGGGCGTTACCTCAACGCGCTCGGCACGATCGCGACGATCTCGCCCTTGCTCGGCCTGCTCGGTACCGTGTCCGGCCTGATCCGCATGTTCCTGGTCATCACCACGGCCGGCATCGGCGACGCCAACGCGCTCGCCGGAGGCATCGGCGAGGCGCTGGTGGCGACCGCGGCGGGCCTCGTGGTCGCGGTGCTCGGCTACCTCTTCCACCGCTACTTCCGCGGCAAGGTGGCCGATCTCGCGGTCGACATGGAGCGCGAGGTGGTGATGCTGATCGACAGCCTGGAGCATCCGCCGGAAGCCGCGCACGGGCAGCCGGTGAGGGCGGTGCGATGAAGTTCACGTCGCCCGAGGGCGACGAGCCCGAGATCACCGTGATCCCGTTGATCGACGTGATCCTGGTGCTGCTGATCTTCTTCATGGCGACCGCGACCTTCGACCAGAACTCGCGGATCAAGGTGCAGTTGCCCGAGGCCTCCAGCCAGGCGAAGGAAGACCACGTGACTCCGCTGATCGTGCAGATCGACGCCGAGGGGCGCTACTTCGTCAACAACAGCGAGGTGGTCAACTCGCGCATCGAGACCTTGAAGGCCGCGCTCGAACAGCTCGGCGGCGAGCCGGGCGACCAGCCGGTGGTGCTGCGCGCCGATGCGCGTGCGCAACACCAGGCGGTGGTCACCGCGATGGACGCGCTGGCGCAGACCGGCTACCGCAATCTCTCGATCGCCACGGTGCGCGGCGCCGACGCGCCGTGACCGCGGAGGCGGGCAGCGCGCACCTGTACCGGCGGCTGCTGCCGTACGCGCGTCCGCACTGGCCGGTGGCGCTTGGCGCCTTCACCGGCATGCTGCTCGAAGCCAGCGTCGCCGCTGCGTTCACGTCGCTGATGCAGCCCTTGCTGGACGACGCCCTCGGCGCGCGCGACGGCAGCGTGATCGCCTGGCTGCCGCTGGCGATCGTGATCCTGTTCGTGCTGCGCGGCATCGGCGTGTGGATCGGCGACTACGGCATGGCCTGGATCAGCCGGCGCATCATCGCCGACCTGCGCGCGCGGGTCTTCGGCCGCTACCTCGTGCTGCCTTCGCGCTTCTTCGCCGAGCACGCCAGTGGCGATGTGCTCGCGCGGCTGTCCTTCCAGGTCGAGCAGATCGGCCAGGCCTGCACCGAGGGCATCAAGATCCTCGTGCTGGACTCGCTGATCATCGCCGCGCTGCTCGGTGTGATGGCCTGGTACAGCCCCAAGCTGACGCTGTCGGTGCTGCTCGCCGGGCCGCTGATTGCGATCGTCGTGCGCCTGGTCTCGAAGCGCTACCGCGCGATCAGCCGACGCATCCAGGCCTCGGTGGCGGACGTCGCCCAGATCGGCCAGGACGTGGTCCTCGGCGAGCGCGAGATCAAGGTCTATGGCGGCCAGCAGGATGAAGCCGAGCGCTTCGCACGCGTCAACGAGCACAACCGCCGCCAGCACCTGAAAGTCGCCGCGACCAATGCGCTGAGCTCGGCGCTGGTGCAGATCCTGGCCGCCAGCAGCCTCGCGCTGGTGGTCTACGTGGCCACCCGCCCAGGCGAACTCGAGCGACTGACGCCGGGCGCCTTCACCGCCTTCATGACCGCGATGCTCGCGATCCTGCCGTCGCTGAAGCGGCTCACCCAGGCCCAGGCGCTGATCCAGCGCGGCCTCGCCGCGGCCGAGTCGGTGTTCGCGGTGCTCGATGAGCCCGGCGAGCGCGACGCGGGCAAGCACGCACCCGAGCGCGTGCGCGGCGAACTGCAACTGCGTGGCGTCGGCGTGCGCTATCCCGGCCGCGAGGAGGACGCGCTGCGCGGCATCGACCTGCACATCCGCGCCGGCGAGACCGTCGCCCTGGTCGGGCGCTCGGGCAGCGGCAAGAGCACGCTCGCGGCGCTGCTGGCACGTTTCGTCGAGGTGAGTGCGGGCGAGATCCAGCTCGATGGCGTCCCGCTGGCGGACTACCGGCTGGTCGCGCTGCGCCGGCAACTGGCGCTGGTCAGCCAGCAGATCGTGCTGTTCAACGACAGCGTCGCCCGCAACATCGCCTATGGCGACCTGCGCCGCAGCGGCCCGGCGGCGATCGAAGCCGCCGCCCGCGCGGCGCATGCGCACGAGTTCATCGCGGCGCTCCCGGCCGGGTACGAAACGCCGATCGGCGAGCGCGGCGCGAGCCTGTCGGGGGGCCAGCGGCAGCGCCTGGCGATCGCACGCGCGCTGCTCAAGGACGCGCCGATCCTGATCCTCGACGAAGCCACCAGCGCGCTCGACAACGATTCCGAACGGCTGGTGCAGCAGGCGCTGCGCACGGCGATGCGCGGGCGCACCACGCTGGTCATCGCGCACCGCTTGAGCACCATCGAGCAGGCGGACCGCATCGTCGTGCTCGACGCCGGGCGCATCGTCGAGCAGGGCACGCACGCCGAGCTGCTCGTGCGCGGCGGTGTCTACGCGCAACTGTACCGATCGCGCGGCGAGCCCGATGGCGCCGATTTCCCCTGAGCGGCTGCAGGCGATCTGGTACGCCGGCGCATCCGCGCCCTGGTGGCTGGCGCCGCTGTCGCTGCTGTACCGCGGCCTGCGCGCGCTGGCGCTCGCGCCGTACCGGCTGCGCCTGCGGCGACCAGCGGCGCTGCCGGTGCCGGTCGTTGTCGTCGGCAACCTCAGCGTCGGCGGCACCGGCAAGACCCCACTGGTGATCGCACTGGTCGAGGCGCTGCGCGCGCGCGGCTGGGCGGTCGGCGTGGTCTCGCGCGGCTATGGTCGGCGCAGCCGCGGCGTGCGCCTGGTCGATCGCGCCAGCGGCGCTGCCGAGGTCGGCGACGAGCCGTTGCTGATCGCGCGCCGCACCGGCGCGCCGGTGGCGGTCGGCGAGGACCGTGTCGCCGCCGCCGGACGCCTGCTCGGTGCGGTGCCGCTGGACCTGCTGGTCGCAGACGACGGCCTCGACCACCTGCGCCTGCCACGTTGTTGCGAGATCGTGGTGGTCGACGGCCAACGCGGCCACGGCAATGGCCGCCTGCTGCCGGCTGGACCGCTGCGGGCGCCGCTCGCGCGCCTGCGCGCGGTCGACCTCGTCGTCCGCAACGGCGGCGAAGCGCAAGCCGGGGAACTCGCGATGCGCCCGCGCATCCACGGCTTGCGACCACTCGCCGGCGGGCCGGTGGAAGCGCCGGCCCGCTGGCAGGGCCGGCGCGCGCACGTGATCGCCGGCACCGGCAATCCCGAACGCGTATTCGCGAGCGTACGCGAACTCGGCATCGAGGCGCTGCCGTATCCGCTGCCGGACCATGTCGACTACGCCGCGGCCGGCGTACCCGCCTTCGACGACGGCCTGCCTTGTCTCACCACCGAGAAGGACGCCGTCAAGCTCGGTGGACTGCCCGGTTGGTATGCGCTGGAGCTGAACGGCGAGCTCGCGCCGGCGATCATCGAGCGCGTGGAACAGCAGGTACAGGCCGCCTGGGCGCGCCTGCGACCGGCGCGCGGGGGCTGAGCGGCCTCGCCGCGGGCCGTCGTGCGCACGGGCGGAAGCGCCCGCGCGACGTCGCCTTGCCAGGTAGCCGCACCGATCGATCCCGATCACCGGGAACCGCCTTCCTGCCACCGCGTGCCACCGAGCCGTTGCTGCCCGGCGCGGTGGTCATCGTCCGCGACTCCGCCGCGCCTGGAAGGACAGCGGCGAGGCTCACTGCACCCGCGCGTACCGGATCTCCATGGTTTTCGCTTCCTTGCCGTCGCGACTCTCATGCCACTCGAAGACGTAATGGTCGGCATCGATCCAGCGGTCCACCTGGCGCACCGGAATCTTGCCGCCGGCCTTCATCGGATCGTCCATCTCGCCGTGGAAGGTGGTGGTGTCGGTGGCGGCGTCGTGATCGCCGTAGGTGATGAAGATCCCGGTCGACAGGCTGTCGATCCAGGTCGCGACGTACTTGCCCTTGAGATTGTCGTAACCTGCGAAAGAGCGGCCTTCGAAGGGCTGGCCCTGGTAGTCGCCCTTGAATACCGTCTCGATGTAGCGGCCACCCCAGATCGCCGTGGCCTCGGCGGTGCCGGTACTGGTGACCGGCGGCGCCGACGGATCCATCCACATCGTGTTTTCATAGGTCCAGCGACCGACGTATCGAGCCATGCTCTTGTGCGCATCGCCGACTCGACCCATCTTCTCGTAGGCCTCCATCATCGCCTGTTCCTCGGGTGAGGGCGCCTTTGGGGTGTCTTCGGCGAGCAGCGGCAGGGAGAGTGTGCAGCCGAGCAGCACGGTGCAGGCGAATCTTGCATTCATCGGGAAACTCCTCGGGTCGCGCGGGATGGCCGCCGGGCGATCTTACTCCTGCAAGTCGTGCGCGAAGCGCTGGCCCGCCGGACTTGCTGCCGATACCTGGTCCGCGGTGGCATGGTGTCGGCGCTCAGTTTCACCCGCTTAGACTGCGCGCCCTCGATTCGCCACCGTTCCCGCCATGATCGCCTTTCGCAATTTCGCGCTGCGCCGTGGCGAACGCCTGTTGCTTTCGGAGGTCGATCTCGCTCTGCACGACGGTCAGCGTGTTGGCGTGATCGGTCGCAACGGCTGCGGCAAGTCCAGCCTGTTCGCGGCGATCCAGGGCGAGCTCGAAGCCGATCGCGGCGACGTCGATCTGCCGGCACGGCTGCGCATCGCCAGCGTCGCCCAGGAGACGCCGTCGCTGCCGGATCCGGCGCTCGACTTCGTGCTCTCCGGCGATACCGAGGTGTGGGCGATCTTGCAGTCCGAGCAGGCGGCGCTGGCGGTCGAGGACTGGGACGCCGTCGCACTCGCGCACCAGCGGCTCGCCGAGATCAACGGCTACGACGCCAGCGCGCGCGCCGGCAAGCTGCTGCACGGTCTCGGTTTCACGCCGGACACGCACCAGACGCCGGTGTCGGCCTTCTCCGGCGGCTGGCGCGTGCGCCTGAACCTGGCGCGAGCGTTGATGATGCCGAGCGATTTGCTGTTGCTCGACGAGCCCACCAACCATCTCGATCTCGACGCCGTGCTGTGGCTCGAGCAGTGGTTGCTGAAGTATCCCGGCATGCTGTTGATGATCTCGCACGACCGCGAGTTCCTCGACGGCCTGTGCACGCACACGCTGCACTTGAACGAAGGTCGCGCGAAGCTGTACGCGGGGGACTACACCCGCTTCGAGCGGCAGCGCTCGGAACATCTGCGCCAGCAACAGATCGCTCACGAGAAGGAACAGATCGAGCGTGCTCATCTGCAGGCCTTCATCGACCGCTTCAAGGCCTCGGCGGCGCGCGCCAAGCAGGCGCAGTCGCGCGTGAAGCGCCTCGCCAAGCTGGCCGGTACCGAGCCTGTGCGCGCCGAGCGCGAGGTGCGGATCGGTTTCGACGATCCGCCGAAGCTGCCGTTCTCGCTGATTCGCCTGAACCATGCGCAGGCCGGCTACGGCACGCGCGCGGTGCTGCACCGCGCCGACTTCCGTCTGGAGGCGGGTGATCGCATCGGCCTGCTCGGGCCGAACGGCGCCGGCAAGTCGACCCTCGTGAAGTCGCTGGTCGGCGAGCTTCCGCTGCTGGCCGGCGAGCGCGTCGCGCACCCGGATTTGCAGCTCGGCTACTTCGCACAGCACACGGTCGAATCCCTGCACGCGGGCCACAGCCCGATCGACCACCTGAAGGAGATCGCAGCCGGTGTGCCCACCCAGGTCTTCCGCGACTTTCTCGGCCAGTGGAGCTTCGCCGGCAACCGCGCCTTCGAGCGGGTCGACGGTTTTTCCGGCGGCGAGCGCGCACGCCTGGCACTGGCGCTGATCGCCTGGCGCAAGCCGAATGTGCTGCTGCTCGACGAGCCCACCAACCACCTCGATCTGGAAACCCGCGAGGCGCTCGCCGAGGCGCTCAGCGATTTTGGTGGCGCGATCGTGCTGGTCTCGCACGACCGCCACCTCACCGGTCTGGTCTGCAACACCTACTGGCGTGTCGCCGATGGCGAAGTCGCGGCCTTCGACGGCGACCTCGACGATTACGCGGCCTGGCTGCGCGCGCGCGCAGGCAAGGGCGCGGGAAAGCCGGCGTTGGCAGCGTAGGCGCGCCGCGTGCGGCGCGAATCCGCCCACTCCCGTGTTCGCGCCTCGATTCCGGTACCCAACCCGCTCGCGATCATGCGCACGCCGTTCCGAATCATCCGGGCGCGTCGGGCCTGCTGGCCGTCGCGCCCTCGCATCGGGCGCTCCGCCGCCGCCGTGGCCCGGAATCCGCGCCCGGCGCGACCCCTCGTCTCACCCGCAGGCGGCGTTCGGCCTCGGGCGATCACCAGCAACTGCCGTTGGTCGACGATCCGCTGTAGCCGCGCGCGCCGACGTTGTTGATGGTCAGGTTGGCGCAGCGGTCGCTCGTTTGCACGCCTTGCGGAGCGGCCGTCAGGGTGTAGCTCTGTCCATCGGCGGCAACCGCGATCCCGATGGTGTAGTAGCCGGCCTCCGAGGAGTTGGTGCCCAGATTCAGGCCGGCGGCCGTCAGCAGATCGGCGGTATAGGTGTTGCGATTGGTGTAGAAGCGCTCCTGCGCGGAGGCGACGCGCTGGAGCATCTCGCGCCCGTCCGCGCGCCGC
Organism: Lysobacterales bacterium; assembly: GCA_019187485.1. GTDB lineage: Bacteria > Pseudomonadota > Gammaproteobacteria > Xanthomonadales > SZUA-5 > JADKFD01. The sequence continues at coordinate 22,789 of JABAQR010000004.1, forward strand.
GAGCGCATCAGATAGTTCTGATAGGACGGATAGGCGATCGCACCCAAGATGGCGACGATCGCCACCACGATCACCAGTTCGATCAGCGTGAAGCCTCGGTTGCGTCGATTCATCGTCGGCTTGCTCCAGCAGGGGTTGCCTTGAAAGTCGTGCGGGGAAGAGGCGCTCCATTCCGATGTTCGAGGAGGGCCGGGGATATGATCGGACGGGAGGCTGCCTCGGAAACGTGCTCGACACGCTCGTCTTTCATCGCGGGGAGGCTCTGCCGGCCATGACCGTGCTTCGCCCGTGGACCCGGCCGCTGCGACGGCCGGGTCCGGACGACGCGTCAATCGTCGAGGATCTCGCGCCAGGAGCTGCGGTGCCAGATGTCGTCGGCACGGCTGAGCGCTGCCCTGACTGCCGAGACCACCGCGGCGTTGATGACCGCGCCGGAGCCATCGCGCTGGGTCAGGCCGGCGATCACCACATCACCGCCTCCGCGCAGCGTAATCGGATCGCCCGGCGGGGTCGATGTGGACACCACGCCGCCCACGAACCCACCACCCGGATCCGACGGATCGATGCGCAAGCCGCCGGTCGCGGCGTCGACCACCATCAGGCCGTAGCGGGCGCCCGGATCGCAGGGATCCACGCCCTTCGGGATGATCGAGCGCAGCAACACCGCATTGGACGTGAAGAAGGGGAAGGGGCCACTGAAGGAGCGCTCGCCCGCTTCGCTCGGGATGTTGAGGCGGATGCGCCAACCGCGGAGATCGGCAGCGGCGGGCGGCGTCTCTGCTCCAGTGCAACCGGTGTCGCCGAAGCCGCACACCGAGCGCACCCCGTTCCCCGCCTGGCTGAGCTTCTGCACCTTCAGCTCGTTTGGCTCAACCGGATAGTTGCTGCAGGCGTCCGGGTCGACCGAGGCGGTGCCGCAGGTGCCGTAGTCGTGGATGCCGTAGAAGGACTGCTGCGGAATGGCGGCGGTGCGGTCTTCCATCCCGAGGAACTTGCCGCTGCCGAAGATCACGATCGGGGCGAGATTGGTTTCGGGACCGCGGGTCATTACCACCGAAATCGAGGAAATCGGCAGGTCGCCGGCGCTGGCGCCCACGCCCGGAGCGTTGCCGCCGCCGGCCCCGTAGGTACGGAACATCAGGTCCACGCTCCAATCGGCAGGATCGCCGGTCAGGTCGAAACGCCACAGGTTTCCGGCCAGATCGCCAGCGATCGCGACATCGTCGATGAAGTCGGACCCGACATCCATGACCGCCGGCTGCGACAGTCCGAAGCTGCGCGTCGCCATGGCTGCCTGCGGCGCCGTACTGGTCAGAATCTCGCGGATCAGTTGCCCGGTCTCCAGGTCGATCACCAGCAAGGAGGTGCGATTGGCGGCGGTCTCGTTGCTGGCCGGATCCAGCGAATCTTTCGGGAAATAGCCGCTGGAGACCAGCGCGACCCACTTGTCCTGGTAGCCGATGCGCGCGACGTTGACCGAATCGTAGGTGTACCCCAGCGATGAGCAATGCCGGGAACCCGTCGCGCAGTCGCTCGAGGTATCGCCGGCGGGCGCCACGTTGCTGAACTCCCACAGCGGCAGGGTGCTGGCGCCGACGGTGGTCGGATCGGTGATGTCGAGCAGATAGACGCCGCGGCCGCCCAGACGCATCGAGCCGAGCAGGATCGTCTTCCACTGGTTGTTGATGTAGACGTCGGTCACCAGCGGCTTGTCGTCGACGGTCGGGGTCAGGCCGCCCTCGAACAGCGTGGAGCGGGTCAGTCGGAAGTTCTCGATCACCGTGTTCGGAACGTAGGCGAACTCCTCGGTGCCGGAATGGGCGTCGAAGGCGTGCAGCATGCCGTCGTTGGCGCCCACATAGATCATCGGCTGGCGATTGCGATTGGCATTCTGGAACTCGCGATAGCCATTGCCGCCCGCCGCTGCCACGTACTCGGGCGAACTGGTCGGGTAGGAGAGATCGGGGATGCCGGCGGTCGGCGAGGACACGTAGATCGGCTGACCGCGGATCACGGCGCCGAGCACGGAACCGCGCACGCGGAAGCGCGGAGACGGGGTGGTCTCGTGGGTGCGGTCGCCCCGCAGATAGGCCACGCGCTCGTCGCCGAAAGTGTCGGCGGTCCAGGTGCCGAGGTCGAGCCGCAGCGTGGATGGGTCGACGTTCAGGCGTGCCTGCTGCTGACTGGTCAGGTTCCCCCACAGGAACTCGACGCCGGTACCCGGTGTGCCGCTGGAGGTGTAGATGGCGCGGCTGCTGGGATCCCGCGGCGTCAGGCCGGTCTGGGCCGTCGACGGGCAGGCGCCGCCCGTCAGCAGGCAGGCCGCGTCCCAGTCGATGCCCACGATGCTGGCGTCGGACTGGTCGAGCTCGTTGCGAGTGACGAAACCGGACCAGTCGGTGGTGTCGTATCCGGCGGTGTAGCCGGTGGTGCCGTCGGTGATGATCGGCAGCGACACCGAGACGGCGGTGGAGGCTCCGCGACGGGCGATGATGCTGGCGATGACTTCCTGCAGGGAGGTGATCAGTTCCTCCGGATTCTTGGCCGACAGGAAGCGACCGCGGCTCACCAGCGCGGCGTGCCAGAAATCGTCCAGCTTGCGGCCGTCATCGGTACCCACCGACGGATACGGCCAGCGGAAGATCGTGCTGGTGCCTTCGCGCAGCGAATCGTAGACCTCCTGCGTCTGCGGCAGCGTGCCGCTGAGGCCGAAGCTGATGTTGAAATTGACCATGTGCGCCCAGGTGGCCGGATCGTTGGCCGGGTTCCAGTAGATCTCCTTGTTGTCGCGTGGATCCTGGCCGGAGCCGAGCGGTGTGCCGAACAGGGTGGTGGAACGGTCCGGAATGAAAGGCGGTACCCGCAGCGCGGTCGTGACATTGCCGGTGAAATCCGGTCGCAGATCCGTCGCCCAGTAGTGGAACATCACGTCCGACAGCGTGGGTTCGATCTGGGTGCCGTTCATGCGGTGCATGATCCGGCTCTCGGCGTCGGCGGTGCTGTAGGCGCGGCCATCGGGCAGGGTGACGCCGGTGTCGAGGTAGCGTTGCGGCGCCGTCGGCGCCGGATTGCCGCCATTCCAGAAGCCGTCCGACATGTTGATGTGGAAGTTCTGGCGGCAGCTCAGCTCGCGGCCGAGGGTGTTGTCGTAGTAGGGGTCGGTGTCGTTGTCGTAGCCCTGGCCGCGCTTGAAGAACTCGCCCACGCGGTTGGTCGCCGCGATGTTGGGCGTGCCGCCGCTGGCAGGAATCTGGAACAGCCAGTCGTAGAAGCGGGTGCGGACGTTGGCGGTGGCCGTCTCGTCGATGAACCGGAAAATCTTCTGCTGCGCACCGAATGTGGCTGCGGTGTCCTGGATCTGCGAGGTGTGCAGGTTCTGCCAGGCCACGCGGATCGCTTCGTTGAACGGTGCGAAAGCGCGCGACATCGCGGTTTTCGCGGAATTGGTGCGGCTGCGGTAGTAGCTGTACCAGTTGGCGAAGTTCTGACGCTGCCCGATGGGCAGGGGCACGAATTCCCAGTTGGTGGCCGTGTAGATGTCGCTCAGGGGACTGGTGATGATGCCGTAGGAGTCCTGGGTGACCGTGACCGTGTCTTTCAACCGGTACCAGCCGGCGTTGTCGTCGACCGTGGTCGGCGTGCAACTGCCGGTGACCTTGATGTCGTCGACGCCGATCATGTTGTCGCTGCCGGTGGCATTGGTCGTGATCCAGCGGATCTCGATGCGCTGCTGGCCGTCGAAACTGCTGCTCAGTGCGGCCGTGCCGGGCGTGTCGCTGCCGGTGTTGGCATTGGCGTGATAGGCGAAGTTGGTGAACGCGCCGCTGTTGCCGACGCGCGCCTGCACCGCGATCTGCTGGGCCGCCGTGGACAGGTTGTTGAGGTCGCGCAGGCGATACTCGACATTGATGCCGGTGCAACGCGTGGTGTTGACGCGCAGCAGGAAGTAGGGCGCGTCGTGATTGTCGCTGCCTTGCAGGGCCAGCGTCGGGTTGCCGGCGATCTGGGTTCCGCCTTCGATCTCGTAGACGCCACCGTTGGTCACGAGCGGATCGGTCGCATTGGCTTTCAGGTCGATCGTGGAGGTCGCATAGCCGGTCAAGAGCCGTGGATCGGCGTCGAATCCCTGGGTGCGGTCGACGCTGTAGCCCACCAGATGCGGCACACCGGCCCAGGAATCGTCGGTGGTCAGCAAGCCGGTGTTGTCCCAATCCTGGGCGTAGCTGTCGAACTCCAACTGGAAGTAGTTGGGGTCCGCGAGCGCGCTCGCGGTGCGGCAGAAGGGCGACGCCTGCAGGTTGCGCGTGCCCGAAACGACCGGTGCATTGGGCCGGTTGTGTGCAATGCCCTCGTGCCAGGCGGCCGTGAAGCTGGCGTTCGGCATCTGAGTGACGCCGTCGGCCAGCAGGGGTGGCCGGTAGGTCACGTTCGGATCGTAGTACATGCCGTTCATCGGCTTCGAACGCGGGTTGTCCGGATCGGTCACGCTGGCATCGATGCGGCCCGCGCAGAACCACGGGTTCGCCGTGCTGGTGCTGATGCTGGTGGACTGCCCCCAAGCGACCCCGTCGAAGGGACGCTGGTCGGGCATGTACTGCCAGGCCATCGAGCCCGAATCGTCGAAGGTCAGGAGCACGTTCGGTGCCACCGAGGCGGTCAGCTCCGGGGGGGTGGCCAGCAGATCGACCGCCCCGGGCTGCGCGGCGTAGGTCGGACCGACCACGAGGCCGGTTCCGAAGGTCAGGACGAAGGCCGCCGCGATCCGCGAAGGCCGTTGCCGAAACTGGAAGGTGCGCATGGCGGGTTCCTCAGGCGGACGCGATCACGGATCGCCAGGGTTGTAGTTGGTGTTGGTCAGGTTCATCGACGAGAAGTAGCTCTCGACGACGCGGACGACGGCGTTGGTGCCACCCTGGCTGCGTGCGGTCACCCGGTACAGGTGGTGCTCGCCCACGCGCGCGGTGGTTCCCGCCGGATGGATTGCGCCGCCGGAGCGAAACGGGGGCGTCCGTGCCGGTCCGAGATACTGGATCAGGATGCGAGGCTGCGAGGCGATGCTCGCGGTGATCGCGCTGCCGGTGAGCGAGGTCAGGGTCTGGTCGTAGGCAAAAGCGCCGTCGGAAGCCGGGTTGATCCAGGTTCGCTGGGTCCGGAATGCCTGCGCGCGCGCATCGAACAGGCCGTTGGCATCGGCCATGTAGACACAGGCACCGGTGGAGCCGCCGACGCAGGGCGGAAACGGCTGCCCGGAATTGAAGCTCAGGTTCCACAGTCGCGCTTCGCCGCCGCGCACGGCGGACTCGGCGCCCATCAGCCCCAACTGGTCGTTGCGCAGGCCGCCGGTCATGCGCTCCTGCATGATCGATGTGCTGCTCGCGGCGAGCGCCAGCACCGCCAGCAGCACCAGGAAGATCATCGCCAGGAACAATGCGGCGCCGCGCTGGCGGCGATGTGCGATCGGAATGGGTCGCTTGTGCATGATGCGGGCCTCGGCGCCGGCTCAGGGTGTCTTGTTGCGGTGGGTGGCGTGCGCGACGAACTCGCGGCGCGGGAAATTCATGAGCGCCAGGCCGGAGGGCAGCGTGGCGGTCTCGGCGGGGTTGGTGACCGTGGTGTTCATGAAGCGGAAGCTGCGGCCGATGTCGTCCAGGGCGCCGACTTCGCTGCCTGGGTTGACCAGCAGGTGGGCCTCGATGCGGCGCACCGATCGCCACAGACAGCCGGGCTCCATCGCGTTCACGTTGGCCGGATTGGGGGCCACACCTTGCGGCTTCGGTGGGCAGGCGATCGCGCCGGCCATCTGATTGTCCACCTGTTCCGCCGTAAGGAAACGCATGTTGCCGAGGCTGTCGCGGACGCCGTAACGCAGCGTCAGTTGATCGACGCCGCGCACCAGTTCCTGCTCGACGCCGTTCTCGCGCCGGATCAACGTCGGGATCAGCGCGCCGGCGCCGGAGTTGTCGCGCGCGTCGGGATCGTCGTTGGCGCGGAACGCCAGGTAGTAGGTCACGGTCACGAAGTCGGTCGCGAAATTGAAGATGCGCACGTCGCGTTCCGGGCGCGCGCTGCAGCGCGGTTCGCGTGCGTCGGGATTCGCCAGCAGAGTGCCGACGTTGAGGGTGTTGCCGCTGGCCGATGCGATCGGCAGGATCGCGGGACTGCCGCAGATGCCGAGCATGGCCAGCCCGTTGGCGGACGGGAAATTGACGGGATCGTCGCCGGTTTGCGGATTCAGCGTGATCGAGATGCCGCTCGCGCAATCGACATCGGTACGCGTCATCGGCCAGCCGCTGCCGCGCAGATAGCGGATGGTCACGATGTCGCTGTTGGGGACACGGTTGCCGTCCGCCAGACCGGCCGCCGGAAACATCGATGGGCTGCGCAGCGCCGGCGCGCAACTGGTCCCGGTGGTGCACGTGTAGCCCTGCAGGAAAAAGCGTGGGCTGAGCCCGTAGGAGGTGGTGGCATTGGAGTTGGACGGCACGCCGAGCGCGTCGACGCTGCGCATGCCGCCCGAATCGGGCAGGTTCAGATTCTCCGCATACACCCAGGGGGTGAGATCCGACCACATCGGGGCCACCGCACCTTCGAGGCGATTGCCGGAGGTGGTGCTGCAATACAGAGCGCTGGCCATGCGCAGATCGTCCTCGATGCGCATCGCCGCATATCGGCCGTTTTCCTGCAGGCGGGCGAGACCTTCCTGCAACTGGTTGGTGCGACTGGTGCCGCCGAACAGACTGACGATGCCGATGGTCGCGATCAGGCCGATGGCCATCGCGATCATCAGTTCTACCAGGGTGAAACCTCGCTGCGGACTGCGCAAATGCATTTCGATACTCATCGGTGCGTGGCTCACGGCTGGAACACCCAGGCGAACATCTGCCGATTGGCGGTGGCGGCGGCCGGTGTGGCCGACAGCGTGCCGCGCGTCAGCGTCGACTCGTCCCACTCGATGGTGAGGGTGCATAGTCCATTGAAGGGAGAGGCCCCGGCCTGTGCGGCGTTGCCCAGCACCGCGCCGTTGCAAGCTACCCGGGCGGTCGGGTTGGGCAGGAAAGCAACCATCTGCTGGCTCCACAGGGCCTGATCGCGCAGCACCATCTGCGCGGGCGAGCAGGTCGCGCCGGAGGTGCAAGGGTCGCTGGCGGCGGCCGTGCTCGCGTTGTAGGTGCCGACATAACTGGTGACCAGGGCACGGTTCACCATGATGCGATCCGCCATCGATTGCGCCAGGAACGAGGCCTGGGTGCGCAGGTAGGCGCTCTGGTTGGTCTTCACCGAGAGCACCATCAAGCCGGCCATCCCCATCAGCCCGACGCTGAAGATCAGCAGGGCGACCATGACCTCGATCAGGGTGAAACCGCGTTGGCTGCGAGTTCTGTGCATGAGAGCCTCAGGAGCAGGCGCCGGCCGGCGCGCCGGTGGTGTCGCGTCGCGAACGCACGACGCCGGTGCCGGAGACGATGATCCGGCGCGATTGGGTGGCGTCGGCATCGCTGCTGGGTCGGCAGATGCTGAAGTCGTAGCCGGTGGCGACGTCGAGCGCACCGACTCGATTGAACACCACACGATCGGCCGGTGCGCCGGCGCCGGTGGCAGCGCCGAGCACCGTGTAGTCGGTGGCGACCGCTCCGTGTGCGATCAGTTCCACGCCGCCGGCATCCTGCACGCTCCAGCCGTCGTTCCAGTCGCCGCCGGTGGCGACCACCGAGACGTTGGCGCCGCGTTTGACCGCTTCGGCGCGCGCCAGATTCAGGGCGACCACGATGTCGTTGGTGGTGCTGTTGACATTGGCGCGGATCGAAAACTCGCGCATCGCCGGCGCCGCGAACGCGGCCAGGATGGAGAGGATGGCGATGGAGACGATGAGCTCCATCAGGGTGAAGCCGCGCTGCGCCTTCCTGCGGAGCCGCGCGACACGACTGGAGAACGGCAACATGGGTGCTGGAAGTCCATTGCGGGTGCCGGCCGCAAACTTAGCGAGCGTGCTGGTGGGCCGCAAGCCGGACCGGGCGTGAGGTAACAACGGGCGGACGAGCGGCACCGTCGGGAAGCCTGGCGGTCTCAGTTGCCGGGAGCGAACGCCTCCCAGGTACGGCCGACCAGCACTTCTGCCGGCCCGAAACCCTGTTTGTAGCGCATTTTCGGGTGCTCGGCGATCCAGTAACCGAGGTACAGATGGCGCAGGCCGAGTTCGCGGCAGTGTGCAAGCTGGCGCAGGATCGCCTCGGTCCCGAGCGAACGCGACCGATGCTCCGGTGCGTAATAGGTGTACACCGCGGAGGCCGCATCGGCGACGAAATCGGTGACCGCCACGCACACGAGTTCTCGATCCAGGCGCAGCTCCAGGCAGTCCGTCCGGGCCCAGTTGCTGACCAGGAAGCGCAGTTGGTCGTCGAGGCTGGCACCGTCCATGCCACCGGCCGGATGGCGTGTCGCGAGATAGCGCAGATACAGCGGATGGCTCGCAGCGAGCGCGCGCGTGTCGACCCAGCGGCATTCAAGGTCGCGGTTGCGCGTTTGCACCCGCCGTTGCGCCCGGTTCGGTCGGAAGCGGGCGACCGGAATGCGATATGGCACGCAGGCCTGGCAGGCGCCGCAGTCGGGCCGGTACACGATGTCGCCGGCGCGTCGATAACCCTGCGCGAGCGCGCTGGCATAGGCCTCGGCGAGCCGCGGAGATTCCGGGTCGAGCACCAGGTTCTGCGACTGGCGATCGCCGAAGTAGCCACAGGAATGCGTCACGGTGCGATACAGCCGGATTCCTTCGCCACTCATCGGGCGCGCCTCAGGCCGGCACGGCCAGCAGTCGCATCAGACCTTCCTGCGCGGTCGACGCCACCAACCGTCCTTGCAGGTCGTAGATCTGACCGCGCGAAAGTCCGCGCGCACCCTGGGCGCTCGGGCTGTCGCAGGAGTACAGCAGCCACTGGTCGGCACGGAATGGCCGATGGAACCACATTGCATGATCGAGACTGGCCATCTGCACATTGCCCAGGAGGTAGCTGATTCCGTGCGGCAGCGTGGCGGTGCCGATCAGGTGGAAATCCGAGGCGTAGGCGAGCAGCGCCCGATGCAGCGGTTCATCGTCGGACACGCGGTCGACCAGGCGGAACCAGACGTGCTGGAAGGGCGGTCGCCTGGGCGGGTTGATCTCGTCGCGCGGGTAGACGTGGCGGAACTCGAAAGGGCCGCGGTTGGTGACCCAGCGTTGCAGCTTCGGCGGGATCTTCGCCAGTCGCTCCGGCGCCAGCGGCTCCGGTTCCGACAGGTCCTCGGGTGGCGGCACGTCCGGCATCGACAACTGATGTGTCAGACCGTCCTCCGGCTCCTGGAAGGATGCGGCCATCGTGAAGATGGGCTGGCCGTGCTGGATCGCAACCACCCGGCGTGAGCTGAAGCTCTTGCCATCGCGGCTGCGGTCCACTTCGTAGACGATCGGCGCCTCGACATCGCCGGCGCGCAGGAAGTAGGCGTGCATCGAATGCACCGCCCGTCCCTCGACCGTGCGCTGGGCGGCTGCGAGCGCCTGCCCGAGCACCTGGCCGCCGAACACGAAACGGGTGCCGATGTCGCGGCTCTGGCCACGAAACAGGTTCTCCTCGATGCGTTCGAGCTGCAGCAGGTCGACCAGCTCGGCGACGATGGGTTTGCTCATGGCGCGATGGCTCGGACTTGGTGCGCCGCAGTATGTCGGAGCGTCACGCGTGGCGCGACCTCGGGCGCGGGCCGCCGCCCGAGCTATCGGCGCGGTTGGCGGCCGCGCACGCAGACTTCGGTCTCGCTGAGGATGCCGCGCAGGATCGCGATCTCGCGTTCATCCGGCAGTGCGCGCTGATACAGGCGGCGCAGCCGGCGCATGATCTTGACCGGCGAGCGCTCGCCGAGAAAACCGATCAGGTCGAGCACCTGCTGGAGGTGCTCGAAGTAGCGTTCCAGTTGCTCGTTCGGGGCCGGCAGGTGTGTTTCGGTCGGGGGTGGGGCATCGATGCGCGCCAGTGCTGCCTGGCGCAGTTCGTAACTCAGCACCTGGACCGCGCTCGCGAGATTCAGCGAGCTGTACTCGGGGTTGGCCGGGATCGTCACCAGATACTGGCAGTACTCCAGTTCCTCGTTCGTCAGGCCGGTGCGTTCGGTGCCGTAGAGGACCGCGACCGGGCCGGACTCGGCGGCCGCCAACGCCAGCCGCGCGAATTCGCGCGGGCCGAGCTCCGGCATGCGGATGCCGCGCCGGCGGTTGCTGCTGGCGAAGACCACACGCGCGTCCGCGAGCGCCTCGGCGAGATTGGCATGCACGCTGGCGCCCGCGAGCAGGTCCTCGGCACCGGAAGCGAGCGCGATCGCCTCGGGATCGGGAAAGCTGGCCGGTTGCACCAACCGCAGTCCACGCAGGCCCATGGTCTTCAGTGCGCGTGCGGCCGAACCGATGTTGCCCGGATGCGAGGTCTGCATCAGCACCGTGGCGATCGGCGCCAGCAGCGCCTGCGCGGTGCGCGCGCTCATCCGTTGAGCGGCGGCAGTCGCGCGGCGACGCTGGCCGCGGCGGCATCGAGGTCGATCTCGTCCAGGCTGGACTTGCCCGCCGTCAGTTCCAGCAACAGTGCGCGTTGCCGCTCGCCGCGCTCGCGGGCATAGGCGTAGGGTAGGGAGGAGAACATCACCATGCTGTAGCGCGGCAGGAAATGGCCGGGCAACCTGCGCGCCAGTTCCAGTTCCAGCCGGCGGCGCAACTGGTAACCGGGATCGGCGACGGCGTCGCGCATCTCCACGTAGTTCTCCAGTGCCATTTCGGCGATTGCGTGGGCGTTCGGTCGACGCGCCTGTTCGAAGCGCGCGAACACCTGTTGCCAGTCGGTCCCGCCGGCCCTGCGTGCGGCCTCGATCAGGTCGAGCAGTTCCACGCAGTCCTCGAAGGCGCAGTTCATGCCCTGGCCGTGGAAAGGCACGATCGCGTGGGCGGCGTCGCCGATCAGCAGGGCGCGGTCCCCGCGATGCCAGCGCGGGCAGCGCAGCGTGCCGAGCACGCCGACCGGATGCGCCGCGTACTGCGCGTCGAAATCCGGGATCAGCGCCAGCACGTCTGGGAAATCGCGCGCGAACAGCGCGCGGCCTGCCGCTGGATCGGCGCAAGCACTGAAGCTGACCGCACCCGCGTGCGGCAGGAACAGGGTTGCGGTGAAGGTGGCGTCCGGGTTCGGCAGCGCGATCAGCATGTGGCCGCCACGCGGCCAGATGTGCAGCGCGGTCGGATCCAGGGTGGGCGCACCATCACCGCGCGGCGGGATGTTCAGTTCCTTGTACCCGTGGTCGAGGAAGTCGGTGTGCTGGCCGAGCGGCGCTTCGGCTTCCATCGCTGCGCGCACCGCCGATCCCGCGCCGTCGGCGCCGATCAGGACCTCGAACTTAAGTTCGCGCACGCTGCCATCGTTCTCATCGACCAGGCGCGCCCGGCGCGCCTCGAAATCGACGCCGTCCAGGCGCGAGTTGAAGTGCAGCTCGGCACCGGCGTCGGCAGCCACGTCGATCAGGGTCTGGTTCAACTGGCCGCGATGCACCGACCAGATCACCTCGTCGGCGTCGATCCCGTAGGGTTGCATGTGCACCGCGCCACTGCGCTCGTGCACCGCACGGCCGCGCATCGGCAAAGCCTGGTGCAGCACCAGGTTGGTGGCGTGCGCGCGCCGCAGTCCTTCCCAGCCGCGCGCGGCGAGCGCAAGGTTGATCGAGCGGCCGGCGGCCACCGGCACGCGGCGCATGTCGGCCCGGCGTTCGTGCAGCGCGATGCGATAACCGGCCCGCGCCAGTTGCGCCGCCAGCAGCGAGCCGGCGAGGCCGGCGCCCGCGATCAGGATCGGCGGCATCATTCGCTCCCGGTTTCGAAGTGGGCCAGCAGCGCGTCGCACAGGCGCCGGCAGTCCTCGACCTCGTTGTACAGCGGCACCGGCGCGGCGCGGATCACGTCCGGTTCGCGCCAGTCGCAGACGATGCCCTGGGCGGACAGTCGCTCGAAGGCGCGGCGCCCCGCCGCGCGACCGGCGCGCACGCGCAGCGACAACTGGCAACCACGCTGTTGCGGGTCGCCCGGCGTCAGGATCTCGAGGTGCGCGTGCAGCTCGGCCGCGATCGCGTCGGCGAGCCAGCCGGTCAGCGCCAGCGAGCGCGCGCGCAGCGCGGGCAGGCCGACGCGGTCGAACAGCGCCAGCGAGGCGCGCAGCGGCGCGAGCGAGAAGATCGAAGGATTCGAGAGCTGCCAGCCCTCTGCGCCCGGCGTCGGCTGGAACTCCGCACCCATCAGGAAGCGCGTGCCTTGCTGGTGTCCCCACCAGCCGGCGAATCGCGGCAGGTCGGCACGCGCATGGCGTTCGTGCACGAAGCAGCCGGCGATCGCCCCCGGCCCCGCGTTCAGGTACTTGTAGCTGCACCAGACCGCGAAATCGGCGTCGGCGGCGTGCAGGTCCACCGGCACATTGCCGAGTGCGTGCGCCAGGTCGAAGCCGACGGTGCAGCCGTGGCGGTGTGCGAGCGCGGCGATGCGGGCGAGCTCGAAGCGCTGGCCGGTGGCGTACTGCACCCCGGGCCACAGCACCAGTGCGATCTGCTCGCCCTGGCGCGCGAGCAGTTCGTCGATCTGCTCCTGCGCGATGCAGTGGGCGCCCGGCAGCGGCGCCAGCTCGATCAGGTCGACGGCCGGATCGCCGCCATGGAAACGGATCTGCGAGACCACGGCGTGACGGTCGGACGGGAAGGCCCGCGCCTCGATCAGGATCTTCCGTCGAGCCGCGGACGGTCGATAGAAGCCGACCATCATCAGGTGCAGGTTGGCGGTCAGCGAGTTCATCGCAACCACTTCGGAGGGCTGCGCCCCGGCGAGCCGCGCCAGCCCTTCGCGCACCAGTTCGTGATAGGGCATCCACGCGTCGGCGTCGGTGAAGTGCGCCTCCACCGCATGCGTGCGCCATTGCTCGATCACGCGTTCGAGCACCCCGGGCGTGGCCCGCGGCATCAGCCCGAGCGAGTTGCCGCAGAAGTAGGCGAGGTCGCGGCCGTCCCGTTGCGGGATCGCGAATTCGGCGCGCAGCGAGGGGATGGATGAAGTCGCCATGATGGTCGTTCGGGAAGCACTCTTGCTACCTTCCCGATGTCCGGGAAGGCCGGGAGGGGCGGGCAGGAGACCTGCCCTGGCCACGGTCATGAGGGACGCGATTTTCATCCTTGTGGTCGGCGCGCGCGCCCCGACCGGCGACCACATCGCGGCACGACGGGCAGGGCTGCCGCCGGATGCTAACCCGGATGCCGCTCCGGGCGCGGCGCCCGCACCCCGGCTGCATCGTGGCGGCCCGCGCGTGCGATGCTTCGCATCCGGTTTCCGGACGGGTCTTGAGGATGGCGTTGCGCTGGTCTGGCCTGCTGCTGCTCGCGCACATCGCTTGCGTCGCTGCCGCGCAGGCGCAATCCGTGCAGTACCTGGACCTTCGGCTGCCGCCGCCCACGGCCGGCGATGGCGCCGCCGGGGACAACCTCGGCAACGCGCTGGCCATCGACGGCGATCTCGCGGTCGTCGCGGCTTTCGGCGACACCGTGGTCGCGCCGGGTGCGACCTTCGGCATCTCGCAGGGCTCGGTGACCGTGTTCGAGCGCGTCGGCGGCGACTGGCTGGCGCGACAGAAGCTGACGCCGGTGCCGGCCGGCGACAATGGCGACAATTTCGGCCTCTCGGTGGCATTGCGTTCCGGCACGCTCGCGATCGGTGCGCCGCGCACCTGGATGGGGGAAGCGCCCGAGGTCGGCAGCGTCCACATCTACTCGCTGACCGCGCAGGGTGGTGTCCTGCAAGAGGTGCTGCTGCCGGTGGTGGCCGATCCCGACCAGCGCTTCGGGACCGCGGTGGCGCTGTGGCAGGACTGGCTCGCGGTCGGCGCCGCGCGCGCGCAAGGCGGTCGCGTGGACCTGTTCCAACGCAACCAGGCCGGCTCCTACGAGTACCGGCAGAGTCTGGCGCCGCCACCGACGAGCGGCGAGGCGCGCTTCGGCACCGCGCTCGCGCTGGAGGGCGCGGAGTTGCTGATCGGCGCGCCGGCGATGGATGTGGGTGGAGCGGTGTTTCGCAGCGGGCTGGTGGGTGCGCAATGGACTCCACCGACGCGTCTGCCACTGCTTGCGCAGGCACAGTCCGGCCTTGGTGCCGCGGTGGTGCAGCATGCCGGCCTGGCGCTGGTGGGGGCGCCGATGGCCGGAGCTGGCGAGGTGCGCGTGCTCGCCCACCAGCTTGGCGGGTGGGCGCAGGTGGGCACGCTGGCACCGAGCGGATTGGCCGCGGGGGATCGCTTCGGCAGCGCACTCGCGCTGGACGGGGCGCGCGCCGCGGTCGCCGCCTCGGACGCACTCGCCAACGAAGGTCGCGTGCATGTGTACGCGCGCAGCGGACAGACGCTGGCCGAGCAGCAGCGGCTCGACCGCGTGGACGGCGGATTGGGTGATCGCTTCGGCTCCGCACTTGCGCTCGTCGACGACGGCCTGCTGGTGGGTTCCGATCTCGACCGGATCGGGCCGAATTCCGGTCAGGGCGCTGCCTACTGGTATGTCGTGGCCGGTGCCACGCTGGATTTCCGCGCACGCCTCGACAACGGCGATGGCGCCATGTACGACCGCTATGGAACTGCGGTCGCCACCGACGGCGAGATCGCCTTGATCGGCGCCTATGTCGAGGACACGCTGGCCGGCGCCGATGCGGGTGCCGCCCACTGGTATCGACGGGTCGATGGCCACTGGCAGTACGGTGGTCGCATCGATGCGCCGGATGCCGACGTCGAGGACCGCTTCGGCATTGCGGTCGCGGTCGATGCCGACCGCATGGCGATCGGCGCCTACTGGAACGTCGTCGACGGCAATGTCGACCAGGGTTCGGTCTACGTCTACCGACGGGAAGGCGATGGCTGGGTCTTCGAGCAGGAACTGACCGACGCCAGCGGCGATCCCGGCGACTACTTCGGATTCGCGCTCGCGCTCGATGGCGACACGCTCGCCGTCGGCGCGCGCGGCGATTCCGACCTTGGGCTCGAACAGGGTGCGGTGCATGTGTACCGTCGGGCAGGTGTCGTGTGGCAACGCGAAGCGCGCTTCGACCTCGCGGCGGGCAATTCCCAGGCCTTTTTCGGCGCGAGTGTGGCGTTGGCGGCCGGACGCCTGCTGGTGGGCGCGCCGGGAGCGACGCTCGCCAACGGACCGCCTGCCTCGGGCGCGGCCTTCGCCTACCTCCGCGAAGGCGGCCAGTGGCGCGCGCTGGCTACCCTGAAATCGGGGCAGCCGCAGGCGAACGCGGCCTTCGGATTCGCGCTGGATGCGAGCGCGGACTACTGGCTGATCGGTGCCTTCCAGGAGCAGAACGCCCGCGGCGCCGCCTATCTGTTCCGGGCCGGAGACGCGGCGCTGGCGGCGGAACTGCGCGCGAATCAGCCGCAGCCGGGCGAGGGCCTCGCCGTCGCGGTCGCCCTCGCCGGCGACCGCGCCCTGCTCGGCGCCAGCGGTTTCGACCGCGACGGCGAGTTCGGTATTGGTCGTGTGCTGCAGTTCGAGGCGCGCGAGCGGGATTGGAAGCAGAACGCCGAACTGCACGCCCGCGACGGCCGCGGTGGCGATGGATTCGGACGCGCCCTTGCGGTCGGCAGGGGCACGCTGATCGTTGGTGCCCCCGGTCGCGGCGAACAGAACCCGCTCGAAGGCATGGCCTACGTCGGCTTGATCGACGGATTGTTCCAGGATGGCTTCGAGTGATCCGGCGACAGCATGCGCTCCATGACGACGTCCCTGCGAAACGGTGCGGGGATTACTCGAAACCGTTCGCGAAGCCCGCCCAGCCGGTCTGCGGCAGGGTCAGCACATAGGTGCAGCGGCGGTTGGCCGGCACCGTGACGCCCGCGGTGTAGTTGTCGTACATCGTCTGCACTTCGGTCGGCGTGTAGCCGTCCGCGGCCGCGGCGTTGAGCACGGCCTGGGCGGCATCCTGCTGGTTGGTGCTGCTGCCGGTCATGGCCAGGCCGAGCAGGAAGGCGCGGTCCGAACGCTCACGGCCGATGCTGTTGTAGTTCAGCAGGTTGCAGGAAGCCCAGTATTGGCCGGCGGTGTGGATCGAGCCGGGAATCGTCTGGTAAGTCACCGACAGGTGGTAGTTGGTGATGCGGCCATTCCAGAACTCGTTGTGGCCGTCCCAGTTGAACATCCAGAAGTAGGCCGGCTGGTTGCTGGGCCAGTGATTGAAGCTGCGGCTGTAGGAGGAGGCGAGGTAATCGCCCGTGCCCTCGGACAGGCCCTGGACCTGCGACAGGCCGTGCGTGAGCCAGTCGTGGATGCCGTGGCCGAGTTCGTGCACCACCACGTCGGCGTCCTCCGCATCGTCGACCCCGCCTTCGCCGAAGGACAGTCGTCCCGATCCGGACGTGTAGAAGGAATTGTCGTCGCCGTTGACGCCGCGCGGGTCGTAGCGCACGCCGCCGGCATACTGGTAGGGCGCGATCGCCACATTCAACGTGTTGTTGATGTAGCGCATGAAGGTGTCGATGTGGTGGTACACATTGACGCCTTCGAAGTTGTCGTTGTCGCGGGTGTAGTTGAAGGTGCCGGAGGCGCTGGTGGCGCAAGTGCCGCTCGGCGACTCCCAGTCCAGGCAGGAGGCCCAGGGGCCGACCAGGGTCCACACGCCACCGGTCTGCGTGAGGTCGCGCAGCGGCACGCTGAAGATCTGCGCATCCAGTTGCGCCGTGCTGGCGTCGTTGCCGTCGGTGTAACCGGTGGTGCCGTAGGCCACCTGGGCACTCGACAGCGGATCCGGATTGAAGGCGCGGCCAGTGCCGTCGAAGCGATGCGCGACGTCCTGCACGCGCACGACCTCCCCGCTGACCGCATCGACGAGCACCTCCCAACTGCCGCCGGGATAGCCCTGCGGTTCCAGTTGCAGACGCCACACGCGCAGCGCCGATTCGCGGATCCACCACATCTGGCGCGACTGCGCGTGGTGGAACTCGCTGCCGGCACCGAGGTACTGCGCGGCCGCGAGGATCGCTTCGGCGGCGTCGATGGTTGCCGCCGGCGCCGGCTCGTGGTCCAGCGGCTCCAGCATCTGCTGCACCTGCAGGATCTTGCCGGCCGGCGTGACGCCGACCACCACTTCGCTGCCGTAGACCGGCAGCTCGCGCCACAGCTGCTCGAAGCGGACCACGCTGAACGGGCCGAAATCGCGCACCAGGCGTGTGGCGAGGCCGAGGTCGGCGCTGCGCTGCAGGCCGAGGTCCGCTGCGCGCGCCTGCAGGAACTCGCGCGCCATGGTTTCGGCGTCGGCACGCGCCGCCACGAAGTCCGGCTGGTACAGCGCCAGCGGCCGCCCGCTGGCGGCGTCGAAGCGGCCTTCGGTGGTGGTCATGGACGCCACTTCCGGCTCGACGCCCAATTGCAGCGGCGCCAGCAACGGGGCCTTGGCGGCGTGGGCGGACGCGGCCAGCGCGAGCAGGAGGGCGGAGGCGACGGGAGTCATGCGCATTCAGGTGGACCGGTTCGACGAGAGGGCGCGGAGTATCCACCCGTGCTTCTTCACGCGGAAGTGACTTCTGGCCGGTGCCGAGCTCCCTTCGGCGGCGTAGCGTCGCCCCGCCCATCGGCGCAGCCCGCCGATCCAGACCCCAGCCCGAGCGGAGCCCACGATGCGTCCAATCCTGCTGTCCGCGCTGCTCGCCGGCGCCTGCCTGCCCGCCGCGCAGGCCCAGACCGTCGATGAACTGGTCGCGAAGAACATCCAGGCGCGTGGGGGCATCGAAGCCCTGCGCGCGATCCAGTCGCTCAAGGCCAGTGGCCGGATGAACTTCTCCGGCGGCGATTTCAGCGTCGACCTCGGCATCGTCAGCTACAACGAACGCGACGCCAGGCTGCGCATGGAAGCCAGCATCCAGGGGCTCACCCAGGTGACCGCCTACGATGGCAGGGAAGCGTGGACGATCAATCCCTTCCAGGGACGCCGCGACCCGGAGCGAATGAGCGCCGAGGATGCCAAGAGCCTGCAGGTGCAGGCCGACATCGATGGTCCTCTGGTGGACTGGAAGGCCAAGGGACACCGCGTCGAGTACCTCGGCACCGAAGACGTCGACGGCACCGAAGCGCACAAGCTCAAGGTCAGCCTCGCCAACGGCGACGTGCAGTACCGCTACCTCGATCCCGACTACTTCCTCGAGATCCTGGTGGTCAGCCAGAGCATGCGTCGCGGGGTCGAGACCGAAACCGAGACCGAACTCGGCAACTACGAGAAGGTGGCCGGCGTGTACCTCCCCTTCGCCCAGGAGAGCGGCCCCAAGGGCGGCCGTCGTGGACAGAAGATTCTGCTCGAAAAGGTCGAGGCGAATGTCGAGATCGACGACGCGCTGTTCGCTTTCCCCGTAGCCGCCAAATGAAGCCGGAGCCCATCATGCGCAAACCCCGCATCTCCCTGGCCGGTGCGCTGACGCTCGCCGCAAGCGCTGCCGCGGCGCAGGGCGCGCCGCGTTTCGACGCCGGCACCGTCTCCGGCCTTTCGGCGCGCAACATCGGTTCGGCGACCATGAGCGGGCGCATCGCCGCGCTCGCCGCGCACGTCGAGGAGGGCAAGACCACGATCTACGTCGGCGCGGCCAGCGGTGGCGTCTGGAAGTCGATCGACGGCGGCACCAGTTTCAAGCCGGTGTTCGACAAGCAGCCGGTGCAGTCGATCGGCGCGATCACCCTCGATCCATCGAACCCGAAGATCGTCTGGGTCGGCACCGGCGAACCCTGGGTGCGCAACTCGGTGTCGCTCGGCAATGGCGTCTACCGCAGCACCGACGGCGGCGAGACCTGGACCCACCTGGGCCTTGCCGGCAGCGAGCGCATCGGCAAGATTCTCGTGCACCCGAAGGACGGCAACATCGCCTGGGTGTGCGCCCCCGGCCGACTGTGGGGAGACTCGGCCGAGCGTGGCCTCTACCAGACCCGCGATGCGGGCAAGAGCTGGAAGTTGCTGCTGAAGGGACCGAACCCGTCCACCGGCTGCTCGGGCCTGACCCTCGACCCCACCAATCCGGATCGGCTGCTGGTCGGTACCTGGGACTTCCGTCGCCAGCCGTGGACCTTCCGCTCCGGCGGCGAGGGCGAGACCGCCTTCAGCGGCAGTGGACTGTATGTCAGTGAGGACGGCGGTGCGAATTTCCGCGAACTCGACATGGCATCCGCACCGGGTCTGCCGAAGAAGCCCTGGGGTCGCGTCGAGGTGGAGATCGCGCCGTCCGACCCGAAGATCGTCTACGCCTTCATCGAGGCCGGCAAGGACAGCGCGCTGTATCGCTCCGCCGACGGCGGCAAGACCTTCGAGCAGCGCGACAAGAGCCAGATGATGGTCTGGCGGCCTTTCTACTTCGCCAAGCTGGTGGTCGACCCGTCGAATGCGGACCGCCTGTTCAAGATGAACCTGCGATTGATCGTTTCCGAAGACGGCGGCAAGAGTTTCTCGGATGCCGCCGGCGGCACCCATGCCGATTCGCACGACCTGTGGATCAACCCGGCCAATCCGAAAGACCTGATCCTCGGCGACGACGGCGGTATCTGGTACAGCCGCGACGGCGGCGGGCGCTGGTGGAAGGGAGACAACCTGCCGATCAGCCAGTTCTACCACGTCGCGGTGGACAACCAGGACCCCTACAAGGTCTACGGCGGCCTGCAGGACAACAGCTCCTGGGTCGGCGATTCGGCTTATCCCGGCGGCATCAGCAATTCGCGCTGGGAAAATCTTTATGGCGGCGATGGTTTCTGGGTGCTGCCGGATGCGCGCGACCCGAACATCGTCTACGCCGAGTTCCAGGGCGGCAACATCGCGCGCATCGACCGGCGCACCAAACAGGCGCGCGACATCCAGCCGAAGTCGGACCGCGCGGGGGAGAAGCTGCGCTACAACTGGAATGCGCCGATCCACCAGAGCCCGAACGACCCCGGCACCATCTACCTCGGTGCGCAGTACCTGTTCCGTACCCGCGACCAGGGCCAGACCTGGGAGAAGATCTCGCCCGATTTGTCCACCGATGACCCGCGCAAGCAGGAACAGGAGAAATCCGGCGGCATCACCGTCGACAACTCCTCGGCGGAGATGCACACCACGATCTACTCGATCTCCGAATCCCCGCGCGACCGCAACACCATCTGGGTCGGCACCGACGACGGCAACGTGCAACTGACCCGCGACGGCGGTCGCAACTGGAGCAATGTGGCGAAGAACCTGAAGGGGCTGCCGAAGGACAACTGGATCTCGTGGGTGGAAGCCTCGCGTCACGACGTCGCGACTGCCTTCGTGACCGTGGATCGTCACGCCTTCAGCGACTTCGCGCCCTACGCCTACGTGACCCACGACCACGGGCGCAACTGGCAGCGCATCGCCGACGCCTCCCAGGGCATCCGCGGCCACGCGCATGTGATTCGCCAGGATCCGGTCGACCAGGATCTGCTCTACCTCGGCACCGAGTTCGGCCTGTGGATCAGCATCGACGGTGGCGCGCACTGGGCCGAGTTCAAGGGCGGCAACTTCCCGTCGGTGGCGGTGCGCGACATCGCCATCCAGGAGCGCGAGCACGATCTCGTGATTGCTACCCACGGACGTGGCATCTGGATCATCGACGACATCTCCACGCTGCGCGCGATCGACGACGCGGTGCTCGCCTCGGAAGCCGCCTTCCTGCCCTCGCGGCCGGTGCAGCAGCGCATTGGCGGCATCGGTGGCTCCTCCGAGGGCGACGCCCGCTTCGTCGGTCAGAACCCGCAGGGCGATGCGGTGATCAGTTACTACCAGCGCACCCGCCACCTGTTCGGCGAACTCAAGCTCGAGATCCTCGACAGCGCCGGCAAGGTGGTCGACACCATTCCGGCGAGCAAGCGCCGCGGCATCAATCGCGTCACCTGGTCGATGCGACTGCAGCCGCCGCGGGTGCCGAAGGCAGCACAACTGGCTTTTGCCGGCACCCAGGGACCGCGCGTGCTGCCGGGCACGTATACCGTGCGTCTGACCAAGAACAAGCGGGTGTACGAGACGAAGCTCGAGGTCGGCCTGGACCGCCGCGCCGAGTACACGGTGGAGGATCGCAAGGCGCAGTTCGCCGCCAGCATGCGCGTGCATGCGCTGTTCGGGCGCATGACCGCGTTGACCGACCGCATCGGCTACCTGCAACAGATGGCCGGCGGCATCGGCGGCCAGCTCCCGGAGAAGGACGGCTTGCGCAAGCGCCTGGGTGTGTTCAACGAGGAGGCCGAGGCGATCCGCAAGCAGATCGTGGCCACCACCGAGGGTGGCGCGATCACCGGCGAGGAGCGCCTGCGCGAACACACCGACCAGATCTACAGCGCGATCATGGGCTACGAAGGCAGGCCGGCGGCCACGCTCGACCGGCGCACCGTGGTGCTCGAGGGTGAACTGGATGCGATCGCCGCGGAGTTCGACCGCCTGTGCGAGAAATCCCTGCCGAAGCTCAATGGCGAGCTGAAAAAACGCCAGATGCCGGAACTCGCGTGGCCGCCGAAAGGGCCGATGCCCGCTGCAGCGGACGCCCGCAGTGCCGGTGGCGACGTGCGCGGTTTCGCGGCGCCGAAGCGCTACTACCGGCATCCTTTGTCCGGACTGCGGCTGTACTGAAACGCTGACAGAACCCGATGCCGGAGGGCCGCCGTTCTCGGCGGCCGCTTTCGCCGGTGCGCCGGCAGTGCCTTTCGCCGCGGACCGGCGGTGCTGCGGCAGCGGCGGCGCGGGAGCGCCGCCCCCACAGGGACCGCCACCGTGTCCGTGATCACCCGCCGTGCCTGTGGCCGCTCTGGCCTCCGGGCATGCATGAAGCCGCGATAGGCGCATGCAATACTGCGATCCCCGGCTGGATGACCGTGCGTGGATGACTGGAATTGATCGCGTGGCGGGGGCAATCCTCGCGCTGCTGATGGCAGCCTTGTGCTTCGTCCCGTCCGCCTTTGCCGCCCAGACCGTGCTGGTGCTTGGTCGCGTCAGCGACGATCCGAAGGCGCACTACGAGCGCCTGAAGCCGATGCTGGATTACGTGGTTCCGCAGATGGCCGATCTCGGCATCCGCGAGGGTCGCGTGTTGATGGCGCGCGACGCCCAGCAGATGGTCAGCTACCTGCGCCAGGGCAAGGTCGATTGGATCACCGAGACCTCGGGCGCCGCACTCGGCTTCGTCGAGCGCGCCGGGGCGCGAATCGTGCTGCGCTCGCGACGCGGCGGCCTGTTCGATTACCACAGCGTGTTCTTCGCGCGCAAGAACAGCGGCATCGACAGCCTCGACGACCTTGGCGGGTGTGCGATCGGTCTGCAACATCCGATGTCGACCAGCGCGTACTTCGTTCCGGCTGCGATCCTGCTGGAGTCCGGTCTGCGGATGGCCATCCAGTCTTCCCCGCTGGAGCGGCCACCGCCGGAGTTCGTGGGCTACGCTTTCGCGCGTTCGGAAGGCAACCTCGTGACCTGGGTGCAGAAAGGGCTGGTCGATGCCGCCGCTTTCAGCAGTCAGGACTGGGAGGAGTTGCAGGCCGGCGCTCCGGCACAGGCCGCGGAACTCGCGGTGTTTCATGAGAGTCGCGAGTTTCCGCGCGCGGTGGAGTTGGTGCGGGGCGGCCTGGACGCGCAGATCGAAGCGCGCCTGCGTCAGATCTTGCTTGCCGCCCATGCGGACCCGGCTGCGCAGCCGGCGTTGCATGCCTATCTGCGCACCGAACGCTTCGATGAAGTCGACGCTGCCACCTGGACAGAACTGGCAGAACTGCGCGAACGAGTGCGCCGGGTGCGCGCGGAGATCGAGTGATGCAGATCGGTTTGCGCGCCAAGTTCGTGCTGAGTTTGCTGGCGACCACGCTGGTGTGGTTCGCCGTACTCGCGGTTGGCGCCTGGAGCGCTTCGCGTGCCGGTGAGGGAGTGCTGCGCGAGAGCGAGGATTCACTGCGCGCCCAGGGCCGCGCCGCACTTGCCGAGCGCGGCGAGCAGTTGGCGGCTTTGCTCGCCGATACGCTCACCAATCCGGTCTACTACACCGACTTGCTGAGCGTGCGTGAGGCTGCGCGTTCGACGCTCAATCAGCCGGACGTCGATTACGTGCTGGTCTATGACGGCCAGGGCCGGGTGCTGCACGACGGTTCGCGCGATATCCCGCGTTTCGGTCAGGTGATGGACGATCCGCTGGCGCCCGCTGCGATCGCCGCGCACGCACCCTTGCTGCAATGGAGCTCCGAACGCCTGGATGCAAGCGCGCCGATCGCGATCGGCGATCTGCGCCTGGGCGGGGTGCGTGTCGGGCTCTCGCTGGCGCGCACCGAGGGCGTGATCGCGCTCGAGAGCGCGCGCACCCGCGAACGCTTCCGCCAGGCCTTCGCCGGGCCTGCGCATGTGCTCGGGCTGGGTTTCCTGCTGCTCGCGTTGTGGCTGGTGCTCGCTGGCTGGATGGTCGCCCGCGGGCTGGTGCGGCCGATCCGCGAACTCGCCGGCAACGCGCGTGCGATCGAGCGTGGACGCTTCGAGGCGCCGCTGGAGAGTGGACGCAAGGACGAGTTGGGCGAATTGATCCGGGCCTTCGCGCGCATGAGCGATTCGGTGCGGCGTCACCACCACGACATCCGCAAGCTCGCCTACCACGACAGCCTGACCGGACTGCCCAACCGTTTGATGTTCCGCGAGCTGCTGGATGAGGCGATCGGCGAATACCGCGGCTCGGACACCGGTCTGGCCTTGCTGTTCATTGACCTCGACGATTTCAAGCGCATCAACGATACCCTCGGCCACGATGCCGGCGACGAGGTGCTGATCGAGTTCGCCGGGCGCTTCAAGCGCGCCCTGGCGCTGCTCGATGCGCCGGCGCAGCCCGTGCTGGCACGTCTGGGCGGCGACGAGTTCGTGGCCCTGGTGTCGGGCGGAAACGGCCGCACGCACGGCGAGCGGGCCGCGATCTCGGTGCTGGAGCAACTCAAGCAACCCTTCGTCGTTGGCAACCATTCGTTGCTGGTCGGCGCCAGCATCGGCATCACCGTGTTCCCGGACGATGCGCACACCTCCAAACTGCTGCTGAAGCACGGCGATCTGGCGATGTATCAGGCCAAGCAGCGCGGCAAGAGCCGTTACCACTTCTTCGCCGGGCATCTGACGCAGGCGGCGGCCGAGCGTCTGGATCTGGAGCACGATTTGCGCGAGGCGCTCGAGAGCGGTCGGTTGGACCTCGCCTATCAGCCGATCCATGATCTCGCCAGCGGGCAACTGGTCGGCACCGAAGCGCTATTGCGCTGGCGCCATCCGCGTCGCGGCAACGTGCCGCCCTCGATCTTCGTGCCGATCGCCGAGTCCTCGGGCCTGATCGACGCACTCGGCGACTGGGTGATCGAGCGTGCCTGCGCCGATTGCCGTCGCTGGCAGTCCGCGTTGCCGGGCATGTCGGTGGCGGTCAATCTGTCGGGGCGGCAGTTGCAGCGCAACGACCTTGCCGAGCGCATCAGCGCCTGCCTCGAACGTCAGCAATTGCCGGCCGGTCTGCTGCACCTGGAACTCACCGAGTCCAGCCTGTTGCACGACGAGCAGCTCGCCTTTGCCGCGCTCGGTCAGTTGCGGCAGACCGGGGTGCGCGTCTGGCTGGACGATTTCGGCACCGGTTTCTCCGGTCTCAGCCACCTGCGGCGCGCGCGCGTCGACGGTGTCAAGATCGACCGCAGCTTCATCACCGACATCTTGAGCGACCCCGAGGATCTCGCGCTGGCGAGCGCGATCATCGCGATGGCGCATTCGCTCGGCATGCAGGTGATCGCCGAGGGCGTCGAGTCGGAAGCGCAGTTCGCGCTGTTGCGCGATCGTGGCTGCGACCTCGCGCAGGGCTTCTGGATGAGCGAGGCGATCGGACCGGACGAACTCGTGCAGCGCCCGCGCCGGGTGCTGTCCCGCAGCGTCGCGGCGCTTCCATGAGCCAGTGGCCGACCGCCGTCTGGCTGCCGATTCTGCTGCTGCTCGGCTCCAACGTGTTCATGACCTTCGCGTGGTACGGCCACCTGAAATTCAAGACGACGACTCTGGCAAGCGCGATCGTGGTCAGTTGGCTGATCGCGCTGCCGGAGTACCTCCTGCAGGTCCCGGCCAACCGCCTCGGGCACGGCCACTACAGCGCTGCGCAACTGAAGACCATCCAGGAAGTGATCACGCTGAGCGTGTTCTGCGTGTTCTCGGTGACCTACCTGGGCGAGAGCCTGCGCTGGAACCACTTCGTCGCCTTCGCGCTGATCGCACTGGCGGCGTATTTCATGTTCCTGGAGTGAGTGGTGAGCAAGAGCCGGCAAGCCCAAGGGGTACCACTTGCCGGCTCTTACTCACCACTCACTGCTCTCTCCTCATACCGCCTGCACGATGAAGCGGGTCTCGTACAGCAACTGGTCGACTTCGTCGGTTTGGCCGGCGTCGAACTGGAAGGCGAGATGGTCCTCGCCGGCGCGCACCAGGGTGGCGCGCAAATCGACCACGGTGTCCTGGTCGAAGATGAAGAACAATCGGAAGGGCGGTTGCGAGGTCTCTTTCCAGGCCAGCGGGCGGGCGATGCGTGCGCCGCCGCCGGAGATGTCCTGGGCGCTGGACAGGTAGCCTCCGCGCGCGGTGGCGACCAGCACCGCGACCGCGCTGGTCTCGGTGCGCGGGTGTCGGCGTTTCTCGTGGCCCTGGACCATCGTCGTCTCCTGCCTGCAGTCCAACATAGGCGCATGCCTGCCCGCACGGCAAGCGTCCGATTCCGAAGTTGTGAACCCGCTCAGCCTGCGCCCGCGCGCAGGGTGTTTGCCGGTGGTGTCGCATCGACACCGTGCAGCGCCACCCAGCCTGCGAGCAGCGACAGTGTGGCGCCGAGCGCGGCGCCCACCGGCAGCAGCCACCAGGGCGTCGAATACTCGATGTGGAACACGCGGCCGGCGAGTGCGACCCCGGTCGCCAGTGCGGCGAGGCCGCCGAATCCGCCGCCGAGCCCGCCGACGGCGCCGAGTTCCAGCCACAGTGTGCGCCGCAGGGTTCGCCGCGAGGCCCCGAGGCTGCGCCACAGCGCGCTCTCGAAGCGGCGCGCGCCGACGCCGACCGCGAGCGCGGCGAGCAGCACGCAGACGGCGGCGATGAGCGCGCACCAGAAGATCGTATTGAGGCTGCGCACCACCGCATCGACCACGCCGAGGATGCGCGCGAGCAGCGCGTCGACATCGATCGGCGTGACGTTCGGATAGGCGCGCAGCAGTGGGCCGAGCCGACGCGCCTGCCCGGCGTCGGTGCGCACGCTGGTGACCCAGGTACTTTCCAGGCCTGCCACCGTCTCCGGCTCGAACAGCAGGAAGAAGTTGACCCGGAAGGAGTCCCAATCGACCTTGCGCACGCTGGCGATGCGCGCCTCGATCTCGCGTTCGCCGACGCGGACGGTCAGATGATCGCCGACCGCCAGGCCGAAGATCTGCGCCCAGGTCTCGGCGATCGAGACTTCCGGGCCTTCGTCCCACCACTGGCCGGCGACCAGCCGGTTCGCCTCCGGCAATTCCCGACTCCAGCTCAGGTTGAGGTCGCCATCCAGGAAACGCTGCGCGCGCGGGTCCGGGAAGCGCTCTTCGGTCGCGGGCGTGCCGTTCACGGCGATCAGGCGCCCGACCGCAAAGGGATAGAAGCGCGGCGTCGCGATTCCGAGCGCGCGCAGTTGCGCACGCAGCAGATCGACCTGCTCGGGCTGGATGTTCAGCAGGAAGCGGTTCGGGGTGTCCGCCGACAGTCCGCTGCGCCATTGGCGCACGAGGTCGCCGGCGACCACGCCGAGCAGCAGCACCGCCGCCAGTGCGAGCGCCAGCGAGACTGCGGAGAGCAGTGTCGTCGCCGGGCGCGCCGCGAACTGGCGGAAAGCCTGGCGCACGACGAAGCTGCGACCCGGCAGGTGCCGCCGCACCAGCCGCAACAGCAGCCACAGCAGGCCGGCGAGGGTGGCCGCCAGCAGGCTCATGCCGGCGAGCGCGATCAGCCCGAGTTCGCCCTCGCCGGTCAGCAGCCAGACCGCGATCGTCAGCACGCCGAGTGCCAGGGGATACGCCAGCCATTCGCGCGGGCCGAGGCGGTCCTCGGTTTGCCGCAGCAGCGTCGAGGGCGAGGTCGCCGCCAGCCTGGACAAGGCCGGCAGCGTGAAGCTCAGGTAGGCGAGCATGCCGACCAGCACGCCGAGCAGCGCCGGGGTGGCGCCCGGCCACGGCAGCGCCTCCTGGAACAGCGCCCCGACGCCGAGCGCGATCAGCGCCTGCAAGCCGTAGCCGGCGACGATGCCGAGGATGATCGCCGGCAGGCCGTAGAGGCCGAGGGTGGCTCCCAGTTGCAGCAGGATGCGGCGGCGCGAGAGCCCGAAGCAGCGCAGTTGCGCGACCACTTCGCGACGGCCATCGGTGTAGCGACGTGCGGTCAGCGCGATTGCCAGCGCCGCCAGCCACAGCACCGCGAGCGCGGCGAGCCCGAAGAAGGCGCGTGCCTGCTGCGCCACCCGCGCCAGTTGTTGCTCGGCATCGCGTGCCAGCGTCAGTCGCTGGCCCTGCAGGCGCGGACGCACCGACTCCGCATAGCGCTCCACCGCAGCGCCGGGGCCGGCCAGCAGCAGGCGATGGAAAGCGCGACTCGCCGGGCCGAGCAGGCCGAGGCGGGCGACGTCGGTCTCGCGCACCAGTGCGCGCGGCGCCAGCGTCAGGAAGCTGCCGGCGCCTTCGGGGTCCTCGACGAGCAGGCCGGCGATGCGCAGCATCGCGTTGCCGATCTCGATCTCGCTGCCGACCGGCACCGCGAGCGCCGCGAGCGCGCGACCGTCGAGGTAGACCTCGCCTTCGGCCGGTGCCGCGGCCTGCGCGGCGGGGGCGCCGTCGGCAGGCGCCACCAGCAGTCGACCGCGTAGCGGATAGTCCGCCGCGACCGCCTTGATCTCGACCAGTACGCTCGTCTCGCCGGCGAAGAGCACGGTAGGGAAGGCGGTGACGCTGCTGGTTCTGAGGCCCGCTGCCAGCGCTTCATCGAGCAAAGGCCGCGGCAACGGCTGGCGCGAGGACAGCACCGCATCGCCGCCGATCAGTTCGCCGCTGCGCAGCGCCAGCGCACGCTCGATGCGTTCGCTGAAGGCCAGCACGCCGGTGGCCGCGGCCACCGCGACCAGCAGCGCGGCCAGTACCGGCTTGAGCTCGGCGGCACGCCATTCGCGTCGTGCGTGGCGCAGCAGCGTCGACAGGATTGCGGACATCATGCGACGCGACGACCGGCTTCCAGATGGATCTGGTGCTGGCAGCGCGCCGCCAGGCGCGGATCGTGGGTGACCAGAACGAGGCTCGTGCCGTAGCTCCGGTTGATCTCGAACAGCAGCTCGGCCACGCGTTCGCCGGTGCGCTGATCGAGATTGCCGGTGGGCTCGTCGGCGAACAGCAGGCGCGGGCCGATCGCGAAGGCGCGCGCCAGTGCGACGCGCTGCTGCTCGCCGCCGGACAACTGCCGCGGCAGGTGTGTCAGTCGCTGTCCGAGTCCCACCCGTTCGAGCGCGACGCGCGCACGTTCGAGCGGGTTGTCCAGTCCGGCGAGTTCCAGCGGCGCGGCGACGTTCTCGAGTGCGGTGAAGCTCGGCAGCAGGTGGAAAGCCTGGAACACGAAGCCGACGCGCCCCAGCCGCAGCGCGGCGCGGCCATCCTCGTCGAGACCCGAGAGCGGGCTGCCGAACAGACGGATCTGGCCGGATGTCGGTTGCTCCAGGCCAGCCAGCAGCGACAGCAGCGTGGTCTTGCCCGAACCAGACTCGCCGATGATCGCCAGCGATTGCCCGGCCGCGAGCTGAACGTCGATTTCGTCGAGCACCCGCAGTTCACCCACGGCGGTGGCAACACGTTTGCTAATGTGTTCGGCGACGACGACGGTCTCGGTGGCACTCATGCGACGATTCCTGTTCCTCGCTTTCCTGTGGCTGAGCGGTGTGGGCGCGGCGATGGCCGTGCCGCGCACGGTGCTGGTGTTCGGCGACAGCCTGAGCGCAGCTTTCAACATGCCCATCGAGCAGGGTTGGGTGCAACTGCTCGATCACAAGCTCGCCGAAAGTCACGCCGGGCAGTGGCGCGTGGTCAACGCCAGCGTCAGCGGCGAGACCACCGCCGGCGGGCTTGCGCGGCTGCCGGCTGCGCTGGCCTCGCAGCGGCCGGCGCTGGTGCTGATCGCGCTCGGCGCCAACGATGGTCTGCGTGGTCTGCAACTGCCGCAGATGCGTGCCAACCTGATGCGCATGATCGAGCTTTCGCGTGATGGTGGCGCGAAGGTCGCGTTGATCGGCATCGAACTGCCGGGCAACTACGGACAGGCCTATCGCGGCCGGTTCCGGCAGGTCTACACGGATCTCGCGGAGCAGTTCGGCATTCCGCTGCTGCCCTTCCTGCTGGAGGGAATCGCCGAGGACCTCTCCAGCTTCCAGGAAGACCAGATTCATCCGACTGCCGCCGCCCAGCCGCGCATCCGCGATCACGTCTACACCTGGCTGGCGCCGCAACTGCGGTAGACGCACCGCGAACCTGCATCGAGTCCGCGGACCTTCGATTCGCCAACTCGAGGATCGACGATCCCCACCAGTGGACCGTCGGTTCGCGTACCCGAAATGCGCGCATGCCCACTCCGCGCGAAAGATCGCGTCGTACGCCTCGCTCCTGCGGCACGGGGCAGCGCCTATGATCCGCGCCACCCTGGACGAGGCAGGCCTCGATGGAACATCGCGAAACCCTGATCCGCGTGCTCAGCGAATGCGTGGATCGCGCCGAGCACGCACCGCTCAGCCTCGGGCAGGCCCTGGACAGCCTCAGAACCTCGGCCTTCGCGCTGTCGACGGTGCTGCTGTGCCTGCCTTTCCTGCAACCGCTGACGCTCGGTCCGCTGTCCAGTGCGGGCGGTCTGGTGCTCGCCTCGCTCGGCTGGCAATTGTTCCGCGGACGCGAGCGCATGTGGCTGCCGGCACGCATTTACGAGATCAAGCCGTCCACGAAACTGTGGGAGCGCCTGCTCGGCCTGTGCCGCTGGCTGATCGCTTTCCTCGCCAGGGTCACCCGCGAGCGTCTGGTGAATTGGGTGGATGGCCGCTTCGGCGAACGCCTGTGCGGCGGCCTGATCGCGATCAGCGGCGCGTTGCTGGTGGTGCCGGCACCGATCCTGCCTTTCAACAACACCCTGCCGGCACTGGCGATGCTGTGCGCCGCGATCGCCCTGCTCGAGCGCGATGGCCTGATGGTTCTGGCCAGCGCGTTCTGGATCGTCGCCACGATCGTCTACTTCGCGGCCTTCTTCTACGCCCTCTACTTCCTGGGCGGGGAAGCGGTGCAGTGGCTCACCGGGTGGGTGCCGAAGTTCTGGTGAGCCGCTCGGCGGGCGGCCGACCCGTGCGCGGGACGCGCCTGGCGAAGCTTTCCGAAGCGACTTTCGCAGGCCGGTGCAGGAGTGGCGCCGCATTCGCAGAACGCCGCGGAACCGCTGCACAGAACTGCGGCCTGCACCTCCTCGCGCCGCTGCTGCTGCTGTCCGGCCGATCTCGCCAGAGCGGCCGCCGGGGACGGCGGCCCTCCGCGGCATGGTTTCCTCCGCGGACGCATGGGGCGGCGGGAATCTCCTGGTTGCCGGCAATTCCGCGCCGGCATCGACGACGTCCCGACAGTTCCGACCAGTCGTGCAGACGCTGTGCGATCAGGTGGTCGACGCCGCCGACGGTTTCCCAGCGGCGGTCGATGGTCATCGGGCGTGTGCCGATTCGCTTCCTGGCGCTGCTGCTGGACTTCGCACCCGGCTGCGGGCATCGTGGAGCGCCCGTTTCCCATGCCCAGCGCTCGCGGAATTCCTGTAGTCCCCGGCGTCGATCCAAGCGGGAGTCGACGATCTGGCGATGCGATTGGCGATGGGGGATCTGATTCGGGAGGGATCGAGGAGCGAGGGCGATGAGTGGAGGCGACATCTATCTGGGCGAGTTTCCGCCCGGCGTCGAATGGGTCAACGTCGATGAGGCGCCGCGGCTGGATGCCTTGCGTGGCAAGGCCGTGCTCCTCAATTTCTGGACGGGATCGAGCATCGCCTGCGAGCAGCAGGCCCAGGAGCTTCGACAACTCGAGACGAAGTTCCACGATGGCCTCGCGATCCTCGGGGTGCATACGCCTCGGCATCCGGCCGAAGCCGAGAGCGATGTCGTCCTCAAGACCGCGAATCGCTGGCATTTGCGTCATCCGGTCGTCAACGACCGCGAATGGCTGATATGGCGTCAGTTGGGGATCCAGTGCTGGCCCAGCGTGGCCTTGTTCGACCACGGCGCGCGTCTGTTGGGCATCTACCCCGGGGAAGGTCGGCGCAGCGAACTCGAGGCGCGCATCCAGCAGGTGCTGGATCAGGCGGCTGAGGGCGACGGCCGCAACTACGATCCGGCGCCGGTGGCGCGCAAACCAGAGCCGCGCGGTGCATTGCGCTTTCCGACCAGGATCGTCGCCACCAGCGCACATTTGTATGTGGCCGACACCGGCTACAACCGCATCCTCGAACTGGGTTTTGACGGGCGTCTGAATCGACAGTTCGGATCCGGGAATCCGGGTCATTGGGACGCGCGTGGCACCGAAGCGGGCTTTCGCAATCCGATTGGACTGGCGCTCTGGAAGGACTTTCTGTTCGTCGCCGACACCGGCAATCACGTGCTGCGGCGCGTGCGGTTGCTGAGCGGCGACGTCGAGACCATCGCCGGTAACGGAATGTGCGAGCGGCCGGGGGCGGCCGACATCCCGACGCCACGCGCCACACCGCTGGCATCGCCGACCGACGTTGCCGTGATCAACGACCGTCTGTATGTCGCGATGGCAGGTTCGCACCAGATCTGGCAACTGGACCAGGGTCGCGGCTCCCTGAACCTCTTCGTCGGCAACGGCCGCGAGGATGGCGTCGACGGTACCGGCAGTTTCAGCAGCTTTGCGCAGCCGACGGCGCTCGCGGTGGTGGGCGATCAACTGTACGTGCTGGATGCATCGACCTCGGCGCTGCGCTCGGTGCGCGTCGGCGAGGCGCGCGTATCCACGCTGATCCAGGGTGGTTTGTTCTCGGATGGCGGCAGCGATGGTCCGGGGATGGTCGCGCGGATGTGTCATCCGACCGCGTTGCACGCGGACGCCGCGCGCGGCGTGCTCTGGATCACGGACGCCCTGAACCACAAACTGCGTGTCTACAATCTCGCGAAAAACGAGCTGAAGACGGTCAACATCAGCTACCGGATGCATTCCCCGGCTGGGGTGTGCGTCGCGCAGCAATCGGTATGGATCGCCAATACCGACGCACACGAGATCCTCAAGCTGGACCTGAAAACCGGCAAGCTGTCGAGGCTGCCGATTTCCACCTGAACGCATCGTCCGGATGAGCGCTGCCGCTGCGGCCGACGTTTTCGATGGGCGCGCGTTTGCGCGCACTCTGAGCGGGAAGCCAGGCGTCTATCGCATGCTCGGTGACGAGGGACAGGTGCTCTACGTCGGCAAGGCGCGCAGCCTGCGCGCGCGCGTCGAGAGCTATTTCGCGCGTGGAGCGCAGGCTGCGCGCATCGCCGCGATGCTGATGCAGGTGCGCCGCATCGAGGTCATCGTCACGCGCACCGAGGCCGAGGCGCTGCTGCTCGAAGGGCAGCTGATCAAGGCCCTGAAGCCGCGTTACAACATCGAGCTGCGCGACGACAAGAGTTACCCGTGGATACGCCTGACCGCGGCCGACGAGTATCCGCGCGTGGCTTTCCATCGTGGCGCGAGATCGCCGTCCGATCGCTACTTCGGCCCCTACCCGAGCGCCTCGGCGGTACGCGAGACGCTCAACATGGTGCACAAGGCCTTCGGGCTCCGGCAATGCGAAGACAGCGTGTTCGCACACCGCACGAGGCCCTGCCTGCAGCACCAGATCGGACGTTGCAGCGCGCCCTGCGTGGGCCTGGTTGATCCGCACGAATACGCCGACAGCGTGCGCCACGCGAGCTTGCTGCTCGAGGGCCGCAGTTCGTTGCTGGTCGACGAGCTGAGCGCCGAGATGGATGCCGCCGCGCGCGCGCTCGAATTCGAGCGCGCCGCACGGTTGCGTGATCGGATCGCGACGTTGCGGCGCGTACTCGCCACTCAGTTCGTGCAGGGCGAACGCGGCGATCTCGACGTGCTCGCCTGCGTGAGCCGCCACGGCAAGGCCTGCGTCGAGTCGTTGTTCTTCCGTGGCGGCCTGAGTTTGGGCAATCGCAGCTGGTTCCCGCGTTTCATCGGCGAGGCCGATCCTGCCGAAGTGTTGCGGGCCTTCGTCCTCCAGCACTACGCGAGCCAGCCCGCACCGGCGGAACTGCTCCTCAGTCACCCGATCGAGGATCAGGATCTGGTGGCCGAGGTGCTCGCGGCGCGGGCCGGACGACGTGTGGCGCTGATCGACAAGCCGCGCGGCGAACGCGCGCGCTGGGTCGAGATGGCGCTGCGCACCGCCGAGTCCGCGCTCGGCTCCGAGATCGCCGCGCACGCCACGGTCGGCGAGCGTCGCGAATCGTTGCGCGCGTTGTTTGGCCTGGCTGAGGCACCGGCGCGCATCGAGTGCTACGACATCAGCCACACCCAGGGCGAGCGTGCCGTGGCCTCCTGCGTGGTTTTCGGCCCGGAGGGCGCGGTCAAATCCGAATACCGGCGCTTCAACATCGATGGCATCGCCGCCGGGGACGACTATGCGGCGATGCGCCAGGTGCTGACGCGACGATTCGCGCGGCTGGCGCGTGGCGAGAGCGCTCGCCCCGATCTGCTGCTGATCGATGGCGGCTGGGGCCAGCTGCGTCAGGCGCTCGAGGTCCTGGGCGAGCTTGGCGTCGGCGATCTCATGGTCGTCGGCGTCGCCAAGGGACCCGAACGCCGTCCCGGTGAGGAGACCCTGGTGCTGGCAGACCGGCGTGAATTGCGTCCTGGGCCAGACTCGAGTGCCCTGCACCTGATCCAGCAGGTGCGCGACGAGGCGCATCGCTTCGCGATCGGCGGCCACCGTGCGCGCCGTGGCAAGGCGCGCACGCGTTCGCAACTGGAGGAGATCGCCGGCGTCGGTGGCAAGCGCAAGAGCGCCTTGTTGAAGGCATTCGGTGGTCTGCAAGGCATCCGGGCCGCAGCTGTGGAAGACTTGATGTCGGTGGCCGGCATCGACCGGGCGCTCGCACAGCGCATCCACGACCATTTCCACGATCATTGAGCACCGCATGACGCCAAGCGCACGCAAACCGGCGATGCCGATGAATCTGGCGACCGTGCTGACGCTCGCGCGGATCGCGTCGATTCCGGTACTGGTGTTGCTGTTCTACGCGCCCTGGACCTGGACCCATCAGGCGGCGGCGATGCTGTTCCTGGCCGCGGCCCTGACCGACTGGCTGGACGGCTGGGTGGCCCGCCGTTTCGATCAGGCATCCAGCTTCGGCGCCTTCCTCGATCCGGTCGCCGACAAGTTGATGGTGGTGGTGGCGCTGGTGTTGGTGTTGCAGCGCAGTCCGGCGCCCTGGCTCGCAGTGGTTTGCGCGGTCATCATCGGTCGCGAAATCAGCATTTCCGCGCTGCGCGAATGGATGGCCGAACTCGGCCAGCGCGCATCGGTGCGCGTCGGCGGAATCGGCAAGATCAAAACCATCGTGCAGATGACCGCGCTGACCATGCTGATCTGGCACGACACCCTGTGGGGCCTGCCGATCCGCGACATCGGCCTGGCGCTGTTGGTGATCGCCGCGATCCTGACGCTGTGGTCCGCATGGCAATACCTGCGGGCGGCGTGGCTGGTGTTGAACCAGAACGATTCGTCGCCTGCAAGCTGAATGGCGCGCCAATACCCGGTGCGCGGTGCGCGGGCGCGACCGTCGCGACGGGGCATCGAATGCGGGACTCATCCATACTTCCCGGCTTTGCACGGAAGGAGTAGGCCATGACCGCACCTGCTGCCGACGAGGTGCGCGCTTTGCTGGCGCAGATCGTCGATCCCAATCACGGCGAGAACCTGGTCGCGGCCGGCTGCGTGCGCGGCGTCGGCGTCGATGGCGACCGCGTCGCGGTCGAGATCGTGCTCGGTTATCCGGTCGGGAGTTGGGGAGCCCAGTTCGCGGCGCAGATCGAGCAGACGCTCGAGGCCGATCCGCGCATCGCCAGGGCGGTGGTCGACCTGCGTTGGCAGGTGATCGCGCACAAGGTCCAGCAGGGCCTGACGCCGCTGCCCGAAGTGAAGAACATCCTCGCGGTGGCGAGCGGCAAGGGCGGCGTCGGCAAGAGCACCACCGCGGCGAACCTCGCGCTCGCGCTGCGCGCGCAGGGCGCCACCGTCGGCATCCTCGACGCCGACATCTACGGCCCCAGCCAGCCGCGCATGCTCGGCGTCTCCGGCAAGCCGGACACCCGCGACGGCAAGTTGATCGTGCCGAAGAGCGCGCACGGCGTGCAGGTGATGTCGATCGGTTTCATGATCGAGGAGGACACGCCGATGATCTGGCGCGGTCCGATGGTCACTCAGGCCTTGCAGCAACTGCTCAACGAGACCGACTGGCAGGGCCTCGACTACCTCGTCATCGATTTGCCGCCCGGCACCGGCGACATCCAGTTGACCTTGTGCCAGCGGGTGCCGGTGTCCGGCGCGGTGATCGTCACCACGCCCCAGGACATCGCCCTGCTGGACGCGCGCAAGGGACTCAGGATGTTCGAGAAAGTCGCGGTGCCGGTGCTCGGCGTGATCGAGAACATGAGCACCCATGTGTGTTCGAACTGCGGCCACGAGGAGCCGATCTTCGGCAGCGGTGGCGGCGAACGCATGGCGGAGCAGTACGGCGTGCCTTTGCTCGGCCGCCTGCCGCTCGACATCCGCATCCGCGAGGAATCCGACTCCGGACATCCCACGGTGATCGCGCAGCCCGATTCGGCCATCGCCGCCAGCTACCATGAGATCGCCCGCCAGGTCGCCGCGAGGCTGTCGCGCCAGGCGCGCAACAAGGCCATCGGGTTTCCGAACATCGTGATCCAGTCGACCTGAAGGGACTCGCCATGGACCCCTACCTGCAAGCCGCCATCGAGGAAGCCGAACTCGGCGTCGCCGAGGGCGGGATCCCGATCGGCTCGGTGATCGTGCACCAGGGCCGCATCATCGGCCGCGGCCACAACCGGCGCGTGCAGAAGGGCAGCACGGTGTTGCACGGCGAGATGGACGCGCTGGAGAACGCCGGGCGCCTGCCGGCGCGGGTCTACCGCGAGTGCACGCTGTACACCACGCTGTCGCCGTGCCCGATGTGCTCGGGCGCGATCCTGCTGTACGGGATCCCGCGCGTGGTGATCGGCGAGAACCGGAGCTTCATGGGCGAGGAAGCGCTGCTGCGCAGCCGCGGCGTCGAGCTGACGGTGGTCGATGACCCGCGCTGCCGGCAACTGATGGTCGAGTTCATGGCGGCGCGGCCGGAGTTGTGGAACGAGGACATCGGGGAGTGAGCTTCTCGTCGGGGCTCCCGACCCGCGAGGGAGGAAGTGCCGGTCATGGATGGCCGGCGTGGGCTGGAAAGTCCAAGATGGACCCGGGCTTGCGGGCCATGGATCGTGCGATGCCCTGAGGGTTGCAGACCCGGGACGGCGGCGTCCCCGGCGGCCTGCGGCGCTCACTCGCGCGCTACGCGGGCCTGTATCCCAGCCGTTCGCGCAGACCACCAGCCCGCTCGGTGACTCGCGCCAGTGCCTTCGCCAGGCTTTGCGGGTCGCTCCAGATCTCCAGGCCCGCCTTGGCGCGCGAGACGCCGGTGTACAGGAGTTGGCGCGAAAGGATGCGGTGCTCGGTTTGGGGCGGAAGCAGCAGCGCCACGTGGCGGTATTCGGAACCCTGGCTTTTGTGGACGGTCAGCGCATAGCCGAGGTCGTGATCGGGCAGTTCCTGTGTCGACAGGAAGCGGTGGCGGGCGACGCCCGATTCGTCGGTGTACTCGAAGCACACCGCCATGCGCGCGCCTTCGGGCAGGGCGATGCCGACATCGCCATTGAACAGGCGGCGGGTGTAGTCGTTGCCGCGCACCAGGACCGGGCGGCCGGGGTACCACAAGCGGTCTCCGTAGCGGCGCCGACGTCGCTGGTCGATCCAGGGATTGAGGCTTTCCGAACCGTAGGGTCCGCTGCGCAGCGCGGTGAGCAGTTGCAGCGTGCGCAAGGCCGCGAAGGCGCGCTCCACCTGATCGGGATCGCCGTCGATCGCCGCATCGAGCGCGGCCCACTCGGGTCTGGCGACCCAGCATTCGAGCAGCTCCGCCAGCGCGCGTTGATCACGCACCTCCTTCAGGAGGACCGACCTTGGCGCGGCGTCGACAGCGGCCCGAAGCGCCGCGGCATCGCCCAGGCGTACCGCTTCGTAGACCCCACCCAACTCGCTGGTGCGCCAGTTCTCGGTCAGGCGCAGGTGGTGGCCGGTGAATCCGCCGGCCTCGGCGACCGCCACGATGTCGGCCAGCACCGAGCCTTCGCCCACCGATACCAGTTGGTCGGGATCCCCCACCAGGATCAGTGCGGCATCCGGACGCAGCGCGTCGAGCAGTGCGCGCATCAGTCCCAGGTCGACCATCGAAGCCTCGTCCACGACGACCAGGTCGTGCTCCAGCGGGCGCTCGGCATCGTGCGCGTGGCGGTCCTCGCGGGGATTCGAGCCGAGCAGACGATGCAGGGTGCAGGCCGCTTCCGGGAGGTGCTCGAAGGCCGCCTGCCAGTCCGCCGCGCGCTCGCCCAGCGCATCGCGCAACCGGGCGGCGCCGTCGCGCACCGCCTGCGAGAGCCGCTGCGCGGCCTTGCCGGTGGGTGCCGCCAGCGCCATCGCCAGCGGCACGCCGCCAGCACGCATCGCCATGCGCTGGCGGATCAGCAACATGCGCAACACGGTGGTGGTCTTGCCGGTGCCGGGACCGCCGCTGAGGACGAAGAAGCGTTTGCCCAGGCTGCCGCGTACGGCATTGATCTGGCGTTGGGCGCGTGGTCGCAGGTCGGCGGGCACGCCGCTGAACAGGGCTTCGATCGCGCCTTCGGTGTGTGCGTCGACCGCGATCTCGGCCGACGCCACACGCGCGCGGATCGCCTCGGCGATGCGCTGCTCGTGGACCCAGTTGCGCCAGAAAAAGATGCGTCCGGTCTCGTCGATCACGGCGGCGCCGGGCGTGCTGCCGTCGCTGATCCAGGGGTGCCGGCGCAGCTCGGCGAGTGACTGCGGGTCCGCTTCCAGCCGGGCGCAGGCGTGCCCGTCGCGTTCGGCCTGCGCGGCCACCTCGAGCGCTCTCGCCAGCAGTCTGGATCCGCTGCTGCCTTCGACCCAGGCGCGCAGCGAGGCGGGCAGGGCGGTGGTGTCGGCACCGGTCGTGTTCACGCGGACTCCTCTGCGCCGTCCAAGAGGGCGTCCAGGCCTTCGATGAGCGTGTGCGGGAAACGCTGGCGCCACAGGCCGATGCCCGGCGCCAGGCCGAGCGCGCGCACGAACAGATACCAACTGTCTCCCAGATGGCGCTCGGGATCGTAGCCGTCGATTCGCTGCCCGAGATAGCGATGCACCGCGACGGTGTAGATCAGCGCCTGCAATCCGTAGCGGTGCTCGCGCATCGCGCCGTCCAGCACCGGCCGCGCGTAGTCGGACAAGCGCCCCGCACCGAGCCAGTTGGTCTTGTAGTCGAGAATGTGCACGCGCCCTCGCCATTCGAAAACGAGATCGACAAAGCCGTTGAGCAGTCCCCGCAAGGGTGCGCGCCCGGCCGCGGCCGGCCACCAGGCGCCCAGGCCATGCCGGTCCAGCAGTCGGTGCAGCCCACCCCAGTGCGCCCGCTCCAGCGGAAGGGAGAATTCGAACTCGGCGCGGCGCCGGTGCCCGCGCAACCCGGCCAGCCGCAATCCGGGCACCAGTTCGGTGTCCAGGGTCCGATCGAGCAGCTCGCCGACGGCGGCCAGTTGCGCATCGTCTGCGGTCGGGTCGAGGTCGATGCCCTCGGCCTGGAGCGCCGCGCGGATGCGTTCGGTCTGATCCGCGTAGCGAGACGCACTCGTTGCCGCATCCGTCACGCGATCCCTTTCGAGCAACTTGTGGATCGCATCGCCGAAGCGGGCGCCCCTGAGCTTGTCGAGGGCGGCGATGCGCGGATCCGGCGATGCTGGCGGCGCGATGTCGAACGGTTCGGGCTGCGGGCCGGTGTCCGATTCGTCTTCGGCGTGCCGGGGTGTTTCGGTGGCGTTGTCCTCGATCCGCCGGGTCAGCGAAGTGTAGCTGTGCAGACGAAAGTCCACGCGAACCGACGGCAGTGGTCCACGGGCGGCCCGGATCCGGGCAGGCGTCGCTGCCCGCTCCAGGGCCGTGAACCGCGAGGAGCGCTGGTCGATGCGCATGCCCGGAACGGCGGCGGCGAGCGCCTGCCAACTCTCACCTTCGACCCTCGCCAGGGCCGCGCCGAGCAGCACTTCCAGGCTGCCGCGATGGTTGGCGCCGAGCTCCGGCTGTGGCTCCAGGGGACCAAAGGCGTAGATCTGGCACATCCGCTCGGCGCGCGTCAGGGCCACGTAGAGTGTGCGCAGGCGCTCCTGCAGACCCTCGCGCAGTTCGCTCGCCTTGTGCGCGGCGAAGTGCATGCCGGCAAGGTTGATGCATAAACCATCCTGCGGGTCGTGAAAGCGTGCCAGGAAGCGCCTGGGATCGTCATTCCATGGGTTTTTCCCGCGCCATGCCATCGGCACGAATACCACCGGAAACTGCAGGCCTTTGCTTGCATGCAGGGTCATCAGCTGTACGCATCGGGATTCGCTTTCGATGCGCAACTGACGCTCGTTCCGGGCATCTTCGCCGGCAGTCTCGGCGTCTCGTTCACGCACGAACCACTGGTACAGCTCCAGCGGGCCGTAGCAGTCGGCGGCGGCCTCCTGCAGGACTTCCGCGAGGTGACGGAGGTCCGTCATCGAACGCTCGCCGTCGGCGCCGGCAAGCAGTCGTGATGCCTGTCCCAGGATCACATCCTCCAGCATCGCCAGCACGCCGCGCTCGTTCCAGAACCGGCGCCAGCGGAGCAGTTCGTCGTGTTTTTCCTCCCACGCCTGTGCGTCGGCGGCGAGCCGGACCAGATCGGCGGCGGAGCATCCGAGCAGCCGGGTTGCAAGGGCGCCGCGCGCGGCGTACTCGTCGTTCGGATGCAGCAGCGCGTACAGCAGCAGCTGGACGTCGTCGGCCCATTCGGTCGCGAGCACGCTGGAGCGGCCGGCGCCGACCACCGGCACCCGCCGCTGTTGCAGCATGGCCCGCAGATCGGCGACTTGCCGGTTCGTGTTCAGCAGCACGGCGACATCGCCGGCCTGCACACCGCCGTTGGGATCGTTGAGCAGCGCGGCGATGTCGTCGGCGCAGGTCGCGAGCGCCAGCTCGTCGTTCGGTTCGGATTCCAGCAGGCGCAGACAGAGCGGCTGGCCGCTGTCCGGATCGGGCCACCGGTGTGGATCGCCGGGTGCGACCGGCAGGTATTCGATATCGACTCCGCCGAAGGCCGCCGCGCCAGCCATCGCGTACAGGCCGTTCAGCGCCGCGAGTAGCCGCGGGTGCGCGCGGAAATTGCGCTGGATCGCATAGCGCCGCTGCGCAGGAAGCTGGTCGCGAGCGGTCAGGTAGGCATGGATGTCGGCGCCGCGGAAGGCGTAGATCGATTGCTTCGGATCGCCGATCAGCACCAGTGCGCAGCGTGGGTCGTCGGCCCGCGCCCAGATGCGCCGGAAGATTTCCCACTGGCGGCCGTCGGTGTCCTGGAACTCGTCGATCAGAGCCACCGGCAGGGCTGTGCGCAGGCGCGCCGCCAGAGATTCTCCGTCCTCCCCGCACAAGCGCTCATGCACATCGGCGATCAGGCGTGTGAAGGTGGTCTGGTTGCGCGCCAGCAGGCGGCGCGGGATCTCGGCGGTGGCGAAGGCGTGGGCAGCCTCGATCAGCTCTCCGATGGCCACCCATTCCGGCGAGGGGCGTTCGTCGGCCCATTTCGCGATGCGCGCGATCAGGGGGTTGCCGGTCAGAACTCCGGGACGATTCGGATTTTCCTGTTCCAGGAGTGTTGGGCTCCGGCAGTGATCCGCCAACGACTTCAGATCCATCAGGCAATCGGTTGAGCTTCCGTCGACGACGGCCTCGATCTGATCCGCGAGGGTTTTCAGACGATTGCTCAACGCGGATTTCCTGGGGCCGAATAGCGACTTGTCGCTGGCCAGCGCCCGCAATTCGGTCGCGGTTTGCGCGTTCACGAGCCAAGCGGGCAGCAGCTCCGGAAGGGACGGCCGAAGCACCGTCGCGCCCGGCGCATTGCGGATGTCCGCGAGGATCGTTGCCAGCGCCCTGATGGGCTGTCGACCGAGTTTCGCACGGGCCGTCAGCGAATCCGCGGGAGGGTCCTCGCCCAGGAACCGCGCGCGCCAGAAGTCCTGCATGCACTCGACGAGCAGGCCGTGCTCGTCCACCACCTCGCCTTGCGAGAAGGGCACGCCCGTATCGAAGGGATAGTCGCCGAGCACGCGTTTGCAGA
This sequence comes from Lysobacterales bacterium, assembly GCA_019187485.1. GTDB lineage: Bacteria > Pseudomonadota > Gammaproteobacteria > Xanthomonadales > SZUA-5 > JADKFD01. The sequence continues at coordinate 64,380 of JABAQR010000004.1, forward strand.
AGCCGTGAATGGTGGAGATCGGCGCCGTGTCGATCTCGCCGATGGCGATGCGCAGCCGGGCAAGCGCCTGCACGACGCCCACGTGCGCACCGACCGTCGCGAGGAAGCTGCCGATCTCAGTGCTCCGGTCGGGTGTCGTGCACAGTTCGCGTTCGGCCTCGATCAGCCGCTGGCGGATGCGGCCGCGCAGTTCCTGCGCGGCGGCGTCGGTGAAGGTGGCGACCACGATCTCGCGAGGCTTCAGGCCGGTTTCGAGCACCAGTCGCAGGTAGACCATCGCGACGTTCCAGGTCTTGCCGGTGCCGGCGCTGGCCTCCACCAGCGAGGTTCCGGTCAGCGGCAGCGTGCGCCAGTCGAGTGCGTTCATGCCGCCGCCTCGCCGTCCGTCGCTGGCGAGATGGCACGCCACAGGGCACGGGCGATGTCTTCGAAGTCGCGGTTGGCCGTGCTGCCCGGCTCCAGGAAGGATTCGTCGCCTGCCATCATCCGGTTGTGCAGCGGGGCGTAGTCGCGCTCTCCGGAAAGGTCGGAAAACGCCCTGCCCAGCCAGATCGAACGCGCATTCTCCAGCGCCGATTCCTTCCCGGTCATCACGGTCTCCGCCCACGCAAAGCTGGTGCGCGCGAAATAGCGGCCGGCGACCCGATCCGCCTGTCGGTAGCATCGCAGCAGCGTTTCCAGCCCGGCGCGGATCTGCGCGGGATCGTGGGCAATGGGCATGGACGGCAGCGCCGCGATCTTCTCTCTGGCGTCCCGATGGACGAAGCGTAGTGCGCACGGCATTTCCGGCCGCGCCAGCCGCAGGGCCGCCCACTCCAGGAACAGCGGCAGCAAGGATCCGAAGCTCGGTCGGCTGGTGCCGATCTTCACCAGCCACAGCGTATCGCCGACCGGATAGACCCCGTCGACTTTCCCGATCAGGCGGACGTCGCCCAGATTCAGATCGACGGCAATCGTCTGCGGGCGCGTCGGGCCGTGCGCGAAGGGCGGCAACTCCCGCGCGACATCGAGGAGCCGCTGCGCGGTTCCGCGAAGCTTGTTCCAGGTGCTGCGTCCCAGGACGCCACCGGCGTAGCGCCCCGAGCGTGCGATGGCGATGGGCGCTTGCTCCGGCAGTTCACGCAGTCCTGCGCGCAAGGCCCATTCGACCAGCTCGCGCGGTGTCTGGTCCCTAGGCTCGACGTCGTCGGACAGCGGCTCGTCGTCCTCCGGTGTTTCGCTGTCGAGCGCGTTGCGCGACAGCTTCAGGGCCTGTCGACACACCCAGCGCGAGGGATCCTTGAAGAACGATGCAAGCGAGGACAGCTCGATGCGGGCTGCGGCGGTGCCGACGATCAGTCCGGTCGCGCCGTCGAGGAAACGCCACGCGCCGGCGCTGCGATCTGCCGTGGCCTGCGCAAGGCTGCGGGAGTAGGAGTAGAACCGTGGATCGCCGACGCCGGCATCGAAATAACGGTCGTCAAAGGGCTGGAGCGCGTGCTGCACCTGCCACGGTCGCACCCCGCGCTGGTGTTTGTCCACGCGGTCGTGATGACCGTCCGCGGGGATGCGCTGGTCGAGGAAGTCGAGCAGTTCGGCCAGCGGCAGCGCGGGATTGCGTGGCTTGCCGTCCTGCGCGCCTTCGCCCAGGTAGCTGAGGTGCAGCATCCGGCGAGCGCTCATGATCGCTTCCAGGAACAGGTAGCGGTCGTCGGCACGATTGTCGCGGTCGCCCAGCCGCGGATGCTGCTGCATCAGGTCGAGCCCGGCGCCGGGCCGGGGACGAGGGTAGTCGCCATCGTTCAATCCGAGCAGGGCGACCACCTCGAAGGGAATCGAGCGCTGCGGCACCATGCCGCAGAAGGTGATGCCGCCGGTCAGGAATGGCTGGCGCTCCGGAATGTCTTCCAGCCCCTGGACCAGCACCTCGCGGACGACCGCCCAAGGGAGCTCGACGAGCGCCCCGGATTCGCGCTCCTCCTCGTCCAGCCGAGCGAGCAGACGCGCCAGCGCGTCGCCGGCCAGGCGTTCGTCCTCATCTGCGGAATCGCTGCGGAACAGGCGCTGGAACCAGTCCCGCAGTTGCCCGGCCCACTGCGCGAGCGAGCGCGGGATCCGGCTCTGCGCGCGCCATTCGCGCAGCAGGGCCAGCAGTTGCCAGAGCGCAGCCAGGCAGGCGGCGTCTGGCCCGGTCACCGGATCGGCCGGCAGGATGCGCCCGTCCAGCAGGGTGTCCGCGGCCACTTGTCCCATCAGGTAGCCGGCGAACATGCGGTCGAAGCCGAAGGCGAAACTGTGCTCGTCGCTGCGCGCCGCGCCGAAATTGCCCTTCATCTCGCCGTCCAGGCCCCAGTGCACATGCGAGCGCGCCAGCCAGCGGTCGAGCGCCGCGCGTCCGGGCTCGTCCATATCAAAACGCCGGGCGACCGCAGGAACCGCCAGCAGCGCCTGCACCTGCGAACGGGTGATCCGCTGCGTCGGCAGGTCCAGCAGCCCGCGGACGGCCGTCAGCAGCGGATGGCTGCGCGCCAGTGCCACGTCCGCCAGCCGGTAGGGCAGTGGTGCCTGCGGATCGCCCGCACGCCCGAACACTGCGGGAATCAGCGGCGCGTAACGGGCCATGTTCGGCGCCATCACCACGATCTGCCGCGGTTCCAGCGCTGGATCGCGCGCAAGAACGTCGAGCAGCGCGTCCTTGAGTACCTCCAGCTCGCGCAGGCGTGTGTGGCAGGCATGCACCCGCAAGGAGGCGTCCGCGCGTGGATCGGCGGTGTCCGCTGGATCGGCCCGCACCCAATCGGGGCGATTGCAGCGCAGGCTGTGCTGTACCCGCGCCAGCAGGTCGTGTCCGGGCGCCAGCAGGCCGCTGTCGCCCTCGTCCTTGCCGTCGCGCAGATCCCAGCGAGTGTCCAGACCGTTCAGGCGCAGGGCGAAGTGCTGGCCCAGCCGCCCGAGCGAGGCCAGCAGGGGATGGCCGATGTCGAGAAAAGGTTGCTCGCTGTCCACGCCGTCCGCAGTCTCGGTGGCAGGCGCCAGCGAAGGCGCGTAATGCGTTCTGCGCTCACGCAGGTCCTCCCACAGCTCGCGGCAGGGGTCCGGGAAATACACCTGGACGCTGTGGTTGCCGGACAGCGCTTCCAGCGCGGTCAGCGCGTCCGGCGGCAGATGCGAGAGTCCGAACACGTGCAGCACCGGCGCGTCCGGATCCGGCGGGCAATCCGGGAGACGGCGCGCCAGCTCGCTCATGCGCTGGCCGCGATGGGGCAGCCCGATGTCTGCCGTCAGCCGCCGCCAGAGCTCGCCTTGCCAGTGCGCCGGACCGCCGTCCCCACGCTCCCAGCCGAGCAGCCAATCCTTGCGATAGACCAGGTACTGCTCGTACAGGCCGGCGAGGCGGTCGGCCAGTTGGAAGCGCCGCTGCGCCGCGCCTTCGCCGCACAGATAGCGTTGCACCTCGGGTGCCGGCAGATCCTGCAGGTGCGCGTGGATCCGCCAGCGCAGTGCCTGGCGACGATAGGGTCCGATGGCGATCGAATGCTGTCCCAGCGTGCGCTGCGCCAGCCCGTCCAGCCATTCGCTGGGCAAACGCATGTCGAGATTGGCAGCGATGCGCGGCAGGCCACGCCGGTCCACCCCGGCGAGGAACTGCTGTAGCCAGCGCTTGATGCCTACGCTTCCCACCAACACCGTGTGCGGTGCCAGGATCGAGGTCGGCCGGTGCCGATGCAGATGCTCGGCCAGCAACAAGGCCAGGTTCTCGATGCGACTGCTGCGGTAGATCTCAATCATGAGGGCAGCTTCGGGGTGCCGAAAAAACGTGCGGAACGCGCCGCCGCGACGCAGACACGGAAAACGAATCGCGCTGCCTGCGGTCGCGCACCGCGATCAGTGCCTTGCCGTGCGGCCGCGCCTCGCCTTCGACCCGAAGATAGCGCGCGCCCGCGGCTCCCCGCTGGCGCAACGGATCCGAATCGCCGTGGACGGGGGCCGACCGAGCCGCCGCCGCGCTTGCGGCGGTCGCGCAAATGGCACCAGCGCGACCACGTACGCAGCAAGCCCTCTATGCTGGCAGCAACCTCCCACAGCGAGACGCCACATGACCATCCCCGCCCGCTTCCGCGCCTTCCGCATCCACGCCGGCCCGCACCGCGCGGGCATCGAGAACCTCGCGCTCGACGATCTCAACGAGGGCGAGTTGACGCTCAAGGTCGAGTGGTCGTCGGTCAACTACAAGGACGCACTCGCCGGCACCGGTCGGGGCAAGATCCTGCGGCAGTACCCGCTGGTCGGCGGCATCGACGTCGCCGGCCACGTGGTCGAATCGCGCGATCCGCGCTTCCGCGAGGGCGATCCGGTAATCGTCACCGGCTCCGGATTGTCGGAAACGCGTGATGGCGGCTACAGCGAATACGCGCGGGTGGAGTCGGAGTGGGCCGTGCCGCTGCCGCCGACACTGACGCTGCGTGAGGCGATGGCGATCGGCACCGCCGGCTTCACCGCCGCACTGTGCCTGTGGCGCATGCAGGCGGTCGGCCAGAAGCCCGAACTGGGGCCGATCGTGGTCACCGGCGCCACTGGTGGGGTCGGCATGCTGGCGATCGACATCTACACCCGCGCCGGCTACGAGGTGCACGCGATCACCGGCAAGACCGGGCAGTTCGAGGCATTGATCGCATTGGGTGCACGCCAGTGCGTGGCCCGCACCGGGCTCTACCTGGGGCAGCGTCCGCTCGAGAGTGCGACCTGGGCGGGTGCGGTCGACAATGTCGGCGGCGAACTGCTGTCCGGACTGACGCGCATGATCAAGCCCTGGGGCGCGATCGCCAGTTGCGGTCTCGCCGGCGGCATCGAGCTGCACACCACGGTGATGCCATTCATCATCCGCGGCATCAGCCTGCTCGGGATCAACTCCTCCGGCACCCCTTATGCGGTGCGCACGGACCTGTGGCAACGCCTCGCGCAGGAATGGCGACCGCGACACCTGGATCTCATTGCAGGGCGCGAGGCCACCCTGGACGAACTGCCGGGCGTTTTCGAGACCCTGATGGCCGGCCGCGCGCTCGGGCGCACGCTGGTACGGATCGGCGCGGGCTGAGCTGGCGCCGGATCGGTGACGTGAGCCGCGCACGGCCGTCCGCGTTGTGCCGGCCGACAGGAGTCGCCCTTGTCCGCGCCTCCCCGCGTATGGGTAGAATCGGCGTAGAAAAGCAGCTTGGACTCGGGGTGACTATGGCTCGGATCTTGATCGTGGACGATTCGCCCTCCCAGCTGCTGGTGCTGAAACGCATCGTCGAAGGGCAGGGTCACGAGGTGATCACCGCCGAGGATGGTCAGCAGGGCGTGGACATGGCCAAGAAGCACATTCCGGACCTGATCCTGATGGATGTGGTGATGCCCAACCTCAATGGCTTTCAGGCGACGCGCACGATCTCGCGCGAGAAGACCACCAGCCACATCCCGGTGATCCTGGTGACCACCAAGGACCAGGAAACCGACCGCGTCTGGGGCTTGCGCCAAGGCGCCAAGGGTTACATCACCAAACCGGTCAACGAGGGCATGTTGGTCAAGGCGATTCAGGAGCACCTGCCGCGCTGATTCGCGTCGACCTCGGGAAAAGGCGCCGTTGGGCGCCTTTTTCGTTGCTGCGCCCGGCAGGGCGCACCTGCCCGGAACTGCAAGTCCTCTACTCGCCCGGCTGGAGGAAGCGGCGGCCGAACGGCGCCTTCAACGACACTGGCCAGCGATCGAGGCCGGGCTGCCGGTACATCCCGCAGGTGGTCCGCCGGGTCTTCGACTCGCGTGCCCCGAGCCACATGGATACGACCGACCGGAGGGTCTGCCGGGTTCGTCGGGCCCCCGCGTCACCGCGTCACCGCGTGCGGGCACGCGCCGAATCCAGAGTCCTGCATGAACCGCCACATGCGGAAGCGCACATTCGATGGTGCGGGAGAATGACGGAGATGACCCGTCTCCTGCCGGATCGCTGGGCCGGGGAGCAGACGTGCCGATCGCCCGCCGGACGCATGCTATGGTCCATTTGGCAGGCCGCATCCGGCCTCGGACTCCGGAAGTGAACACCATCTCGGCAGACGATCAGATCTTGCAGGCAGCGGGTGCCGAGATTGGCCGCCTGCTGCTTGCGCGGCGCATGAAGCTCGCCGCTGCCGAGTCCTGCACCGGCGGCTGGCTGTCGAAGGTCGTCACCGAGATTGCCGGCTGCTCGGACTGGTTCGACTGCAGCTTCGTCGCCTACAGCTACGAGGCCAAGGAATCGATGCTCGGCGTTTCGCGCGTGACCCTCGAGGAGCACGGCGCGGTCAGCCAGGAAACCGTCGTCGAGATGGTGCGCGGCGCGCTCTCGCGCAGCCGCGCGAATGTCGCGGTCGCGATCACCGGCATTGCCGGCCCGAGCGGTGGCACGCCCGGCAAGCCGGTCGGGACGGTCTGGATCGCCTGGGGACGCGGCCACCACCCGCCGGTCACGCGGGTCGTGCACTTGCCGGGAGACCGCGAATCGGTGCGCCGGCAGACGGTCGCGGTGGCTTTCGAGGGCCTCCAGAAAATTCTGACCGCACCGCACGAGGCCTTCTGACAGGGCGCTGTCGGGGGGCTATGGCATCATCGATCCATCGCAGCCGGTCTCAACGCTTGAGACAGCGCTGGCCGATATAGCCCGCACCATCCATCGAATCCGAGGAACCACCATGGACGACAACAAGCGCCGTGCGCTCGCGGCTGCGCTCTCGCAGATCGAGAAACAGTTCGGCAAGGGCACCGTGATGCGCATGGGCGATCGCTCTTCCGATGCGATCGAAGCGGTCTCGACGGGCTCGCTGGGCCTCGACATCGCGCTCGGCATCGGCGGCCTGCCGCGCGGTCGCGTGATCGAGATCTACGGACCGGAATCCTCCGGCAAGACCACGCTGACCCTGCAGGTGGTCGCAGCCGCGCAGCGCGCAGGTGGCACCGCGGCCTTCGTCGATGCCGAACACGCGCTCGATCCCACATACGCGGAGAAGCTCGGCGTCAAGGTCGACGACCTCCTGGTCTCGCAGCCCGACACCGGCGAACAGGCGCTCGAGATCACCGACATGCTGGTGCGCAGCAACGCGGTCGACGTGGTGGTGGTCGACTCGGTCGCGGCGCTGGTGCCGAAGGCCGAGATCGAGGGCGAGATGGGCGATTCGCACGTCGGCCTGCAGGCGCGCCTGATGAGCCAGGCGTTGCGCAAGCTGACCGGCAACATCAAGCGTTCCAACTGCCTGGTCATCTTCATCAACCAGATCCGCATGAAGATCGGCGTGATGTTCGGCAATCCGGAGACCACCACCGGCGGCAATGCGCTGAAGTTCTACGCCTCGGTGCGCCTGGACATCCGCCGCACCGGCAGCGTCAAGCGCGGCGAGGAGGTGATCGGCGCGGAAACCCGCGTCAAGGTGGTCAAGAACAAGATGGCGCCGCCCTTCCGCCAGGCCGAGTTCGAGATCCTCTACGGCGAGGGCATCTCGCGCGAGGGCGAGATCATCGAGCTCGGCGTCGCCAACAACTTCATCGAGAAGTCGGGGGCCTGGTACAGCTACAAAGGCGAGCGCATCGGCCAGGGCAAGGACAACGTGCGCCTGTACCTCAAGGAGCACAAGGACATGGCGCAGGAGATCGAGGCGCGCATCCGCGAAAAGCTGCTCGACCTCAAGCTGCCGGCGGTGGCCGCCGGTGCCGACGAAGACTGACGGCGACCGGCCGCGCCGCAGCGCCCAGGCTGCGGCGCTGGCCCTGCTGGCCGCGCGCGAGCACTCGCGCGCACAGCTGGCGCGCAAGCTGGCCGGGCGCGAATACCCCGAAGACGAGATTACCGCCGCGCTGGATGCGCTGGCGGCGGACGGCTGCCTGAGCGACGCGCGCGCCGCGTCCGCG